>JAHISQ010000019.1 GCA_018818125.1 Candidatus Rifleibacteriota bacterium | reverse complement strand
CCCCGAAGCTGCAAATAAACCTGTTGTAGCAGCCTCTTCGCAAAGTCAGTTTGAGACCCCGTTATTTTCAGAGGCTCTAAGCAAAATGCAACAGAATCATGCTCAGCGTCAGGCTGAAGCCGCAAGACTTGGTATTGTTCTACCAAGCCAGGGTGGAGACATGGCCGCTGTTTCTCCAAGTCTGAGCAAAATACAGCAGACCCTCAAAAACATCATGGCTCGCTGACAGAATAATTCAAGGTTGAATCTGCAGAGTGTCGAACGGCTGCAGCTCTATGTTGTGTCGTTCATTTTTACGCTGTGCAGCTCCCACATCGACGCCAAGACTTACTACGTCTAATTGCGACCCGTTCAACTGGCGACGGTAAACAGTAGATTTCGTTCGCTTACGAGACAGCTTAACACGCCCCTCCTTAAGCAGGTCCCATATCTTCATGCCAGGTTTAAAATTAACAAACACCAATGGCTGCCCCTTAATTTCGAGCCCAACCACCGGTTTTTTCTCTAGAAATTCTCGATCAAACAACATTAAAAGATCGCCGGGGCGTATAATCAGATCATTGGAGAAATCTCCCGCCGCAATCTGACGCAGCAACACATCTATCGAAATACTGATAACTTCGTATTTTTTATCCGGCCGGCCTTCTCGTAGAATTTCTGCGTAGCTTAGCGAAACATTTCCTGGCAGTGGATCCAGTTCCCTCAACAGGTCAGTAATTCTCAAATCCAACCTATAGCCGAGCGCCTGCCGCAACTGCCCCGGTAGCTGTGCATAAACCCTAGCTTGAAGCAATTTTTCGCATTTCAGCACATGAATCTGATCTCCCGACTCAAGCCGATACGGCACAATTGCCCTGCCACGCTGATAATCAAAGGAATAGACAGTATATCGCTTTGAACCATCTACCCTGACAACCTCAACACGATAAACCCCAGCGTCCTCAGGCATACCAGCTAACGCCAACGCCCTGTCAAGCCTCATTTCTTCAGGCTTAAGTTCAAATAGCGCCGACCTGGCAACACCGCCCGTTACGCTTATTCGTGGACCATGCGGCAAAACCACGATCTGCTCGCCACCATTAAAAACGAAATCATCGGCAATTCGGCCTTCGGTCAAAAAACTGTATAGATCAAATTCTCCGAGAAGAGAACCAGCCTGATAAACTTCTACTCGCCTCATACTGCCATCTTCAGATGGGCCTCCGGCAGAGAGAACAGCTGCAAGCAAATTTACCGGCGAGCGCAGCTCATACTCACCAGGACTACCGACTTCTCCCGCAATAATAAAAGAAATCTGCCTGCCGGTTTCTTTGTTGCTGGCCTTACCACGGCGATAGCCATGCACAGCTTCAGCCATCTGGCGAAGTCCATATATCTCAGCGCCCTCATTCACCGGGACTTCACACACCAAAGCATCATCCGAAAAGGGCAATGCAGACTTATTCTCACTCAATCCCAAGGCTGACAATTGATGCGGTATCAGCGCAACAGCAGCAAGCGTCAGACCGACAACCAGCCATACCCTCGTTTTTTCAGCTCCACTGGTGATTGAATTTGTCATATACGACTCCCTCCCAAATTATACTTCTGCGCAAACATTTTCGGCACAACCCCGGGTTTTCTTTTGCTTTCATCTCAAAAGACATTACAACGCCAGAACACTGCCGAACAATAAAGCGGCAACGCAATCAAATAAATGATAATAAAAGTGAAGCGTTAAAGATTTCCAGACTGCTCAAACTTCATATTTTTTGTCATGTTACCATGCAGAATACTTGCCTTTTGTGCTGTGTGAGGGTATTCTATCACTATGAAATTTCACCTGATTTCGCTTGGATGCACTAAAAATACCGCAGATTCAGAGCGCATAGCCAATCGACTTGCAGCTGGCGGCTGGAAGTGGGCTAAGACACCTGATGCTGCCGACCTGATAATGATTAATACATGCGGATTTATCAGTGACGCCAAAGAAGAATCGCTGACCACGATAATGCAGAACCTTGCAATCAGAGATAAAAAGCCAGACACAAAGGTCTGCGTGTTTGGATGCCTGGTAAAAAGATATAGAAAAGAGATACAGAGCGAGATTCCCGAGATAGACTTTTTGTATGAGTTTTTAAGCGATGACGAACTCAATTCTCTAATAAGCCTTGACCACGCAAAAAAACTTACTCCTGACTACAACCAAAGTTGGCGATTTTTCACCCCACCTCATATTGGCATACTTAAAATTGCCGAAGGCTGCAGCAATCGCTGCTCCTATTGCGCAATTCCCAGCATCCGAGGAGATTTTCATTCAAGATCGCAGGCGGAAATTCTGGCAGATGCCCAGAAACTTATTGCCTCCGGCGCTCGAGAATTATCGATTGTCGCTCAAGATATAACCAGATACGGCACCGATACCGTTGGCGAGTGTTCATTAGTCGAACTCGTGAGAAAACTTGCCGAAATCAACGGGGTGAAATGGCTGAGGCTCCACTACATGCACCCTAGAGGTCTCACCACGAATCTGCTCGACGAGCTTTATAGCATTAAAAAAGTACTCCCCTACTTCGACATACCATTTCAGCATATCTCAAGACGCATGCTTCAACTCATGAACCGACACACTGAACCAGATCACATCATAGAACTGATCAAGCATATCCGCCGTCAATTTCCCGATGGCAGCATTCGCACAACTTTTATCGTTGGCTTTCCTGGCGAGCAAAAACGCGATTTCGAAAAACTTATTAATTTTATCGAAGAATATCCACTAGATCGTGTCGGCGCCTTTGCTTACTCTAATGAAGAAGGCACACCGGCAGCGCTGCTCACCCCGCAGACCAGAGAGACAACCCGACAGACCAGATTAGATCAATTAATGACGCTGCAACAACTGATTATCGGTGAGCGCAACCAGCGACTGGTTGGCCGCACTGTTGAAGCAATTGTTGACGAAGTCCTGGAAGACAGAGTGCTGGCACGAACTGCCGCCGATGCTTATGAAGTCGACAACACAACGACAATCATGGGAAAAACCTGTCTCAAACCTGGTGATCTGGTGAAAGTTTGCATTACCAGAGCCGACTCTTATGACTTTACTGCGGAGCTGACGAAATGAATCTGGCGACCAAGCTCACTCTGACTCGAGTCGTGGCGATTCCATTCTTTATGCTTGCCTTCTTTTACAAGGCACCAGGCGCCAGTCTTGAAAATGACTGGGGCAAAGCAATAGCTACTTTAATATTCATTCTTGCAGCTATTACCGATTATTACGACGGTTACCTGGCCAGACGCTATCAACAGGTAACTACTTTTGGCAGGTTCATGGATCCTATTGCCGACAAGCTGCTTGTTTCAACGGCTCTGATAGCAATGGTTGAATATCGCGAAATTACTCACACTGCTGCATGGGTTGCGATTATTATTATTGCGCGGGAATTTGCAGTGACTGGCCTCAGGCTGATTTGCGCCGAACGTGGTCAGGTAATTGAAGCCAGCGGAGCCGGAAAATTAAAAACCGCTACGCAGCTCACGGCTATCATTACGACTTTATGCTTTTTGAGCATCAGAATATTTTTTCTCTCTTACTCGCATCAAATATGGCTTGGCCAACTGATGCAATTTTATGCTGTGACAATTCAGGTTCTCATGATTATCGCAGCAATTACTACGGTTTATTCTGGCTATGACTACTTCAAAGCAAATTGGCACTTCCTGGACTAGCAGCTCGGCTAGTATTGGCAGCATAAAACTTATTGGTTCATGCTGCGGGCTCGGCTATATAAAAAAGGCACCTGGCACGCTTGGCAGCCTGCCAGGCATCGCACTTTTTCTGGCAACCAGAAATCTTGGTGCCTGGCCTCAAATTGGCCTGTTTTTCACCTTTACACTAGTTGCCATAGGAATTTCTGAGCGCATCGAAAAAATAGACCGCAGCATAGATCCCGAAGAAATTGTTATCGACGAAGCTGTTGGCATGTGGGCCACCCTGCTTTTCATCTGGGACACCAGTTTCGGCGCCATCCTGGCCGGTTTCATTCTATTTCGCCTGCTAGATGTTTTAAAGCCGTTCCCGATCAACCTTTTTCAGACTTTCCGCGGCGGCACCGGTATCGTGGCTGACGATCTGGCTGCCGGCATGGTCGCGAACCTGATCTTGCGTATAATTCTGCTCCACGGTCTGATCTAGCCAACTTCGGCTCAAAAAAGAGAGTCTCCCCTCTCACAGCAAAAAGCATTTGCCCCAAAAAAATAAAGATTTACCAGACATAAAAAAAACCGGCCACCTAAGTGGCCGGATTTTTTATTGCGCGGATCGGATTAGAAAACGATCGGTGCGTCTACAACCGGAACGATGTCTGAGTGAATAACAGTTACATAACCGGCAGTCATTTCGCCGGGCATGGTTACAACTGCTTCACCTTCGTCGTTGGTGGTAGCTGTGCGAATGATTTCTACGCCTTCATTGTATACGGTTACGCGAGCATTGCTTACAGCCTTGCCTGCTTCGTCTACAACGTTAACTTTTACAGTTACTGCATCGCCATTGCGGGTAGCTCTGTTTTCAGCTTTAACAGTGATGGGGGTCTTGAAGCGAACCAGAGTAGTACCATCACCAAAGAGGTTCCACTGCTCAAGCATCATAACGCCTGATTTATTTGGTTCAGCAGTATAGAGTTCGAGACCCTTCATGATACCGTTGAAGAAAATACCACCGGTAGTTTTGTAAAGCTCGTTAGCAATGTTGTTCTTGTTGAATTCAGCCTGAACGTGGATCGGGGGAACCCATTCCATGTTAGTGGTTGCGCCAGCATAAGAAACAGCACCAGCGGGAGCTTCGATGTTACCAGAGCGCATCCAGGCTTCGCCGAAACCTGCGAAGTTAACGAAACGACCGTTTACACAAGCAACATCCCAGATGATTGGCATCATCCAGCCATTGCTGAGTTTGCCAGCTTCAGTGTTGCTGAATCTGGTAGTTCCCCAGCTGGTGCCGGAGCCATGGCCAAGATAATTGATCAGGCTGATGCCCTTGTTAACAGCGGCAGTTACCATAGCGGCAGTTGCACCTGGGTCATAGGCAGTGCCAATTTCTTTGAACATTTTACCAAGAAGGGCTACGCGAATTTCTTCGATATAAGCCTTATCAGTGGGGTTACCTTCGTTAGAGCCAATACCGAAACCTCTGGTATACCAGGCTTTGTCTTCAGTCGGGAAACGTTCGTAGTTTACGAATTTAGCAACCTGATAAGCTACTTCTTTTTCAGTGGTAGCTGACAGGCGGCTGATGATTGCATCCGGAACGTGGTCGTCACCGGCGATTTTAACATAGCAGGGGTCAGAGTCAGCGCGTTCTTTTACGCCTTTGTTGGTCGGGATCTGTTCGGCATCGCCAACCAGCATTACATGAGTGAGGCCTTCCTGGGCAAATTCGTCTTTGATGAAAGCAGCTACATCAGTGTTGGTTTTGCCAACTTCGCTGAAAGGAACGAGTTTAACAGAAATGCCGATTTTCTTTTTCCAATCTACGAAAGGTTTCATAGCATTCATGAAATCGTCGTAGCAGATAATGAGCAGGCGGCCATTTTCGTCGAGACGGGGCAGTCTGCGAGCAGCTTCTTTGTAGTTTACAAAGGTGTTTTTGTAGATCGGTTCAAAAACTTTGCTGATTGGGCCAGATTTTTTGATAGTGTTTTTTGAAGCTTTGTCGTCAGAACTGACTGAAATCTGAAGTTTCTTGTGAATTCTGAGCTTGTTCTGGATTGGGTTATACTGAACAGCATTTACAACCAGATTCACACCACGGATATCGCGAAGAATGAAGGGTTCGCCCATATTCACGAGGTCTTTGTCAGCCGGATACCATGCGTCTACGCTGTAAGCTGGGCCAAAATTAAATGGCACATCTTCGATACTGATGTTGCGGGTAAAGTTGCCTTTGCTGGGCATTACACGAGCATCAAGTTCGATGATTTCAGATTCAAGGCTGTTAACCTGGAATGTCGGGCGTTTAGCCGGGTCTACCATTACCATTGCGGTGTATCTTGGCAGAGTTGGAGCATCTTTATCAGATGAAAGAGAAGATTCGGGGGCTGTTACCAAATAGGCTTTGGCACCAAGAACCTGTGCTTCAGACAAATCGACTTTAGGACAATCGATGGTGAGAGTGGTTGAATAACCACGCGAAGTGCTTACAGACACTCCAGCGGCAAAAGCGGCGCCAGAGCCGAGCAAACAAAGAACAACAAACAAACTGGTAATACGTTTCAAGCTCATTCCTCCTAGTTACTTATCATACTTATTCATACTGATGAAAGCTTAGTATTTTGATTATACGGAATGGTACACCGATGCGCAATAGATTCTCAAAAAAAAAGAGTTTTGTAACTTCTGACTGCAGAAACTTTTCATGACAACTGCGGCGGCTATTTATCACCACAGAAAGCACACAGCACTGCTGCATTTTTTTTGTAACACAGTCGGGTCAGATTTTGCGTCGTCGACGGCGCCTGCTTTTTCGCATTTTTTGCGGGGGTTCCTGTTGTAAAACAGCCAGGAAATCATCACCCAGGAGTCTAGCCTGCCAGTCATGCAATAATTCGCTCTGCAGGAGCAGCCCCATACTTTCCGGTCTGACCCTGGCAAGCTCATACAAAGCATGAGAAGGTGCAAGGACAGAAGCAGGAATCTGCATACGGTTGGCCACACTATCACGAATCTCGCGCAGAGCCTTGGCAAGCTCGCCTTCCCAGGCGTTGAGAAGTTCAAGGTGTTCGCGCGGCTTCGGCGGCGGCTCAAGGTCTGTCAAATCAGATTCCAGACCTTCTCTTATCGCAGTTTGAAGCTCAGTTCCATAACGATTGAGGAACTCACGGCCTATATGCTTGATTACCGAGAGACCTGATACGGTTCGCGGCATTTGCCTGGCGATTTCCAGCAGCGCCAGGTTGCTGAGCAACATAAAAGTGGCACGGTCGTGGCGTTCGCCTATCTTTTCGCGCAACTCCCACACAGATCGCAGCACGGCCAGCGAACGTAGAGACAGTCGCGAAGACCCCTTTATGCGGAATGCAAACGGATTCTTTTGTGGCGACACGGCCTCTCTGGCTTCGTGCGCTATGTAATCAGACTCCTGCATTGCCCAGTCCAATCTACCGAGCTCATCCAATTCTCTCACCATGAAGTCAAAGATTGGCACCAGACAAACTGCGTCAAGAAGTCCATATTCTTTCATCGCGGCAGTCAAAGGTCGGCGCGACCAGTCACAGCGTTGCAAGCGCTTGTCAAGTGTAAAGCCAAGATATTTTTCGGTGAGAGCGCGCAGTCCCAGTTCACGTTGGCCGAGGAATTCAGCCGCTTTGCGGGTGTCAAACATGCGCGGAATAAAAATACCAAGATTGCGGGCAAGCATCGAGATATCATAGTCACCACCGTGAAAAACCCACATACATTTGCTGGTGCTGGCAAATTTTTGAAAGCTGGTAAAATCACTGATCTTTTGTGGGTCGATAATTACTGCTTCACTTCTGGTCGCTACCTGAATAAGGTTGACCCGCGAATAATACTTATAAAAGCCGGCTGACTCAACGTCAACAGCGATAATATCACTGCCAGCAGCGCGTTTCAAAAAATCTTCTAGCTGTTCGACGGTTTCTACAACTATAGAGTTGTCAATAAAATGCTGATAATCAAATTCTGGTTTCATCTGGTCCCTGATTGTGTATGGCTGTTCTGATAAAAGTGGCGACCAACATAGTTATCATACTTCGTCCATTTTGAGCATCTTTTTTTTAAAAATGCCTCTGAAATTTCTTAAAATTCTATTTGTGAGTGAGAATGTATCGGCCATCCCAGCCCTCTGGCGGCGGATTCAGCTTATATTCGTTACATCTGGCGATGTATGTCTTACTTGGACCGTCATCTGGCCAGCGCGTCAGAAGTTGCTCAAAGGTTGCAATCGCTTCATCCCACTGGCGGTCGAGATGCAACTTAATGGCGCGGTCATACATCTCAGAAAGTTCATTCCAGCCTGGGGGTTCGTTGCCTACTTCGCTAACAAGCTCAAAAACTTTTACCGGTTCCTTTTTGCCCTTAACCGCGAGGAAATCAAGAAATCTGCCGGTAACAGCATGTTTGACCCGCTGATAGGTCGCATCACTGACCATCATGTCGGTACCGTATTCCTTGTTAGCTCCTTCAAGACGTGATGCAAGATTGACGCCGTCACCCATACAGGTAAAGTTCATCTGGGCCTTTGAAGAACCCATATAGCCAACAACGACATTGGCAGTATTAAGGCCGGCACGAGCAGAAACACGCGGCAGACCTCTTTCTGCCCAGCCAATCTGTAGCTCAGTGATCTTACGCTGCATTGCCAGAGCGCAGAGGCAGCCTCTAACCGCGTGGTCTTCCTGCTTACGCGGAAAGTTCCAGAAAGCCATAACGGCGTCACCGATAAACTTGTCGAGCGTGCCCCCATATTCGAACAGCAGGTCGGTCATAGCACCAAGATACTCATTGAGCAGTACAACCAGTTCTTCTGGGGTCAGAGCCTCAGAAATCGAAGTAAAGCCTGCCACGTCTGAGAAGAATATGGTCAGCTCAACCTTTTCACCACCAGGTTTTACGAACTCCGGGTTGTCGAGCATATACTGCACGACGTCAGCTGCAACAAAGCGCGAGAACATGTCCTTAGTTGTCTGGGCACGAGCGCGCTGGCGCACATAGTTGGTCACTGTGGCTGCAGCCCATATTACCGGGTAACTTACCAGCAGTGCCGAGCAATCGAATACCTGTCGGGCTACATGATAAGACGAATAAGCATGCCAGAAAGCGCTGCCCATAAATGCAAAGGTCAAAAACGCGCCACCGACAGGGGTCAGTATGTCGAGAACAAATCCGAGCAGCAGACATGAAAGAAAAAGAGCAACGGCGGTATGCCTGGTGTTTGGATGACTGATATAGCGCTTATCGAGAATGTTGATAATCGCATTAGCGTGGATTTCTATACCCATGAGAAGCTCTTTCTGAACGCGGTAAGGGGTATAATAATTCAGTGGTGTGGAAAAATAGTCGAAGTCGCTGACTTCAAAAGGACCCGCCAGCATAATCTTGCCAGACTTATTCTCACTGTTCAATCCGCGACCAAGGGTTCGACTGTGCGCGTTTTCTGGGAGAAGAGCTTTTTTCCCGGGCATTTTGCGGTGCAAACGCTTGAGAGTTTTGCGATCAAAACACTCATAAAAAGCCACCGAACCTATTGCTGCAGGGAAAAATTTACCGCGAACACTTGCACTGACAGTTGAACCGACGAAATCAATCAACATTCTTCCCTTTTCATCGACTGGGATACGCCGATCATGTATCACCAAGGGTCCGAGAAAACTTCCCGATGCAACTTTTTCATAGTTCTCCGCCAACACTCTTTCCATCTCTTCGCTATAGGATGGTTTTCTGTCAGGAAACTGTTGATTTAGTTCAAGCATAGCGATTTTAAGACTAAAAGACGGCATCAGCTTTTTTGTCTGCTCGTTTAGCAAAAACAATGGGGCCATAGTGACGAGACTTTTGCTGCCTACGCTCATATCAATCATCGCGACATCGGTATTTTTCTTGACGAACCTTGAATGCGGCATGATCTGGCGAACAACAGTTTCAGTTCGCTTTGCCACCTTGGCAGCATCATCGGCAACAATATTATTCTGCGAAAATTCTCGAAGTTCTTCTTCGCGAATGGTGTGACCAGCCAGCACTACCTGACTTTGCGACGATTCAATGGCTTTTTCGAGCACAGCATCAACATCAGGATTCTTTTCTCCCTGAAGAACAAAGTCAAAGCCGATTATTGAGGCAGGTCCAACCAAAAACTCGGCAGGCGGAGCTGCCAGTGTAACATCCAACGATATGTTCATCAAAATGCCAGGGCGCTCAAACATACCAACATGCAGATCAAGACTTATGCGACCGAGATTGGAGAACAGGCTTTGCCAGCGTTCAAGAAGAGAGACGGCTTCTGCGATGTCTTTGGGAACATCTTTGTCAATTGTGACTCCCGTGGCTTCGCCCTGTCCAAGCCGTTTTCGTAGATACTGCTTCAACACGGGATTTTCCCAGTTGGTAGTGAGAGTCGGAAGAATGAGGAACTGCCCACCGCCCGCCAACGCAATAAAAGCATTGTTTCGCAAAGGATTCCAGAGCTTGCTTTCAACTTTTATCAGACTGTTGAAGCCATCCTCCTGAGGATTCTGCTTAAAATATTCGCGAACCTGGCGACTGGTCGAATGCCAGTTAGCCTGATCGAAGGCTTCTACCATTGTTGCAGTAGCAAGATCCGATTTGTCAGCAAAACTGCTCCATTCCTGGTAGCCAGTCTTGAACGGTAAATCTTTTATTGCGCTGAACAAACCGATATCTATGTTCAGCAACTGCAAACCTCTTCCGCCATAACCTTCAGGGCTTTTAACGATCTGAGAACCGCCAAGAAACCTGAACAACGACGCAAATTCTTCACGTTCAGGATTTCTTTCGAGAAGTTCTGATGTTGCCTGATCCTTTTTTACGATCCAAACGCGAGTATCTTCGTCTTGGATAGTAAAACCGAGCTTCTCTTCCAACTTCTTAGTCTCTGGATCTTTCTCTTTATGAAATCCCATCTGCACAATCATGGCATTGATATACGTATCAAAATCTCTAAGCAACCCGGACGTCATCATTACAAGTGAGAGCAGTGAAACAACAAAACCAAAAATCAGGCCGGTGCGCAAGGTTTCTTTCGACTTTGAAGAGCCAGAAGCAACGAAAATAGATTTGACAGCAGCAATGATTCCCGTCTTACTCATAAAACCTCTCTATTGGCTGCAATAAATGCGATAATCCATTTCCGGAAAAATGTTATCACGACGCTCGACTTCTCGCAGCCAGTTCTCATTAATGCAGCCACTTCTGATATCTTCGTAAATCTTGTTAAATCTGAACACGTGATCGCGAGTGCGTTTATGAGCATATTCCACTGTTGTACCAGTTTTCATAATGAAGGCCCAATCCGAAGATTGCAGCAACATCAACTCGCGGGCAGCCTGATTTAGTGCGCGCAACAGCAGTCCCACCGCATCAGGGAGGCTGTTTGCCAACTCAATCATGCGTTCAGAAGCCTTATGTATATGCGGATAAATCCAGGCATTACTCTCGTCGAGCCAGACTTCGTTGTAACCTTTATGCCCCCATGATGAAAGCGAGGGCGACGACTGCTGGTTACGCGGATATTCATCAAGATAATCTGCTGGCGAGGCAAGTTTCACAATCGTGCTTTCAAGAGCAATTTTGCGAAGCACGTGATGAATAAAGTCCGGACCTTCATACCACCAGTGCCCAAAAAGCTCCGCATCGTAAGGAGAAACCACAATCGGTTTTCGATCCATGTTTTCGGCAAGATATTCGATCTGGCGCTCACGGCACCAGACAAAATGCCCGGCATGAGCAGCAACACGCGCCATCGCTTCCTGATAGTTATAGGGCTCTTTGTCTTCGATTTCGCGCGAAGTAATGCGATGATACTTGATGCCGGTGCCGAGGCGATGCCCGGATTCATGGATATAGGGTTTGATGTAATCAAATTCGAGATCAAAGCCAACGTCGCGGTAAAAGTCGCGATAGGCCGCATCCCCTGGATAGCCCTCATGAGCCGACCATACCTGCCGACTGCTCTCAACGTCGCGGCCAAAAGCCACGACTCCTGAAGGACAGGAAACAGGCGCATATACGCCATAGGTTGGGCGGGGATCAGCATAAAGAATGCCATGTGTGTCAGTGAAAAAGTATTCGATTCCAAACTCTTTGAGAATCTCATCGTCGCCGGGATTATACGCACACTCAGCCAGCCAGATGCCACGTGGTTGCCGATTAAAATGCTTCTTATAGTCGCGCACAGCCATATCTATCTGGGCGCGCACTGCTTCTCTGAAATCGTTTATCAGAGGCAAAAAACCATGTGTGGCGCAGCAGGTGATAATTTCAAGAACACCGGCATCCTGAAAGCTTTTAAAGGCATTAACCAGATTGCCCTGCCAGGTATTGAAGATTTTACGAATTCGATGAAATTTTTCGCGGTACATCAGCGCAGAGCCGTGGAATTCCGGCATCCAGCGGGTTCGGTCGACTTCCTTTTCGGCGAGTTCCTCAAGCAAAGCGAGATGTCTCGAATACCTGGCGATCAACAGATCGTCAGAAAGCATATTTACAAGAGGCGGGGTAAGTGACATGGTGATACGAAATTTGATGCCATCATCGCGAAGTTTGCCAAACACATCCAGCAGTGGTACGTAAGTTTCGGTGATTGCCTCAAACAGCCACCTTTCTTCCATCATGTCGGCGTGTTCGGGATGGCGAACAAAAGGTAGATGAGCATGCAATATCAAAGAGAGATAGCCAGTAGTGTTCATCGCAGTTGTTAATTAATCAGTGTTTTTTAAGATTTACAGCAGCTTTTATAACGCGTGTCTTGCCGGTGCGCATGTCGGTAGCGACAAGATCTATGCTATGACCGCTGTCGAAAGGCAACGCCAGTCGCAGACTGAACGAGCCATCAGGTCGAACGCGAAGCGGATCGCCCTGAAATGTCAATTCACAGCCAACTTTAACTTTGCCATAGACAATAACTTCGACAGCCGTGGTGAGGAATATGTCGTTATCACCAGCGTCTTTGTCTCTCTTGCCGAAGCTGCTGACAGTAAGAGAAGACCAGTCAGCTGAAGATGGAGCGGGCGAGGTTGGCATCTGCATGGCCAAGGAATCTGGCATAGCAAAAGACCCCGGCATTTCAAAAGATGATATGCCGCCAGGAACAAATGGAACATCAACCGAAGAGGGCACTTCAGGTCGCAGAAGCTTCTGGCCGGCAAGCAGATCTGACGAGCCGGGAAGAGGTATGACTTCACCACTTAGACTTGAAAAATAGACAAGTTCAGGTGCGGTAATTCGGTCAATGCCAGGTGCCTCAACAGGTTTCGAATCTGAAATCTCATGGCCACCCACTCTTTCTTCAGATTCAAGAACAGCCTCGGGAAGCACTGGTGCTGCCCAGCGATCAGAGACCCGATCAGGAGGAGTCTGCACCAGATTTGATAAAGCTATAAAGCTGTAGCCTTCGGCTGGGCTATGCATACCAAGCTCGACCTGATAAACGGTCTGTGGGCTTTCTAGATAAATATACCAGTTGCGGGCGTGTTCACTGAGCTTTATTTCCTGAGAAAAGCCCTGAGAAACGTTATGCAGTCTTAAAACAAAATGTGAGTGCGCAAATTCGAAAATACCCACTTCAAGTTCGAGTCGTTTGAGTTCGACGCGAGGGATTTCCCAGTAGGCATAGGCCCAGTGCGGGTCGCGAATCTGCAATACAACTCTGGTTTCGCCATATTCAACCGGCAAATCACCGGTAAGTTCGTCTTCGCTGATAGGCGAGGTAGCCTCTAACCCGGCAGATGGCTGAAAAACAGGAATATCCATGGTGGTCTTAAGAGAAGAGTGTCGCCTGGAGCGATCTTTTTCGATCTGTTCAGCCTTCGAAGACGTCTTTTGTCTATTCCCGCCGACCATCTCCACGGGTATTGCAACACCATCACGCATGACTTCTGCACCCTTTTTATTTTTGGCAGAAGGTGCATCATCGGACTTCTTGGCAAAACCACGGGACAGGCTTTTAACAGCAGCATCTGAAGTCGCACATGCCGAAGCATCCAGTGATTTTTCTTTGACTTTTTCAACTATAGCATCACTGTTTGCAACAGCCTTGGGCGGGCGGCCACGGCCTTTTCTGACTGGAGCTTCAACATCTCCGGCGGCCGGCTCAACAATCTTAGCCACTGCCTTTGGCGGACGGCCTCGACCTCTTTTCATGGGCTTTTCAGAGAATTCTTCTGCAACTGGCTTTTTGTCGATTTTAGCGGGTCTTTTTTCTGCGCTAAGCGACTTTTTTTCTGTTTTAACCGGCTTTTCCGGGGCTGATGTTTTTTTGTCAGATCTGGCAGCCTTTTCAACAGTCTCAATTTTTGCAGCTTTTGGAGCCTTTACAGCCTTAATCGGCTTTTTTTCTTCTTTGGCTGCTTTTTCTTTTTTTGCAGCAACTTTCGCGGCAGACTTGTCGGTACTGACGACCTTTGCCGGTTTTTCTGCCGGGTCAGCGCTTATCACCGCGCTGCGGGGTGGTCGGCCTCTTTTGCTTTTTGCGGGCTTTTCAGAATTTTCTAATTTTTCTGCAGATGCGGCTGTCTTTTTACCGATTTTTGGTGCCGGAGTTTTTTCTTTTGCAATCGCCTTTGCTTGAGCCTTGCTGACACTTTCATCCTTTTCGCCTGGTTCTTGGTTCACAACTGTGTTGCGGGGTGGACGGCCTCGACCTCTCTTTACAGGGGGCTCTGGCATTTCTGTTTTATTTACTTCTGCTGCTTTTTTTTCTGTGTTCTGAGCAAGCGGCAACAGGGCCTCAATCAGTTTTTCTCTGGTGCTATTTTTACGGACTGCCACACCTAGACTTTGTGCCAGTTCAAATAGCTTCTCTCGACTAAATTTTTCAAGATCTTTCCCAGAAAACTTTGTTTTCATACCACACTCCCGGTCACTAGACAGTAATTCCCGCTAAAGCGATGCAGTTATGATAGCAGAATTTCTCAATTTTTGCGCAAATTAATTGTCATCAAGAAAACTGTCTATCAATGCTGGCAGAAACACAAGAAACACGTAATAGTGTACAGCCATAAACAATCCGAATGCATAGCCAAAAATCTGAAAAAACATGATTAATTACCTCTTAGTCAATCCAGCCGGCGCTCAATCTTGAGATGTACACCAACGTTTGAGAACAGGGTTACAGCACGACGCCCATCGCCATAGAGGTCTTGAATAAAACCGCGCGTCTGATTGATCGATGTAAAAGCAACCGTATATTTAACTTCAGCAGAAACAAAACTTAAATTTTTCTGATCTATACCTTCTTCTGCCGTGAACAAAAATTCACGCTGTTCGCTGCCCTGCCCCAGCGTTATCGAAAACACTTCAAACCGCTCAGGAGGTATGCCAGGGCGCTCATTAACTGCGCGCAAAGTAAATGCAGCATTTTCGAGCTGTCGCGAAATTGTACCGGCATTACGAAAATCAAAAGTTTCGTTGAACAACAGAGTTTCTTCGTTGCCATAAACCTCATCAAGTGCGCTGACTGGCTTGACCGGCTCAACATAGGCTGTTCGCCGCTGCGTAAAAAGCTCAAGCTTTTCCTCAGCCTGATGCGCCTGATCAGAGTCTGGATAAATAATTACAATCTGCTGCAGAGTCTCGGTAGCTTTTTCGACATCGCCACGCAATTCAAGTAAAGTTGCGAGTTTAAGCAGGCGATCGGGCTCGCGCTCCTTTGATTCTGACAAAAAAGTCAGATATTTAACCGCATCTTCGATCAGTCCTGATTCATCCTGTGCCATCAAAGTGGGCATCAGTCTTAAACTGGCCAGATAATCATCTATGGCATCACGAATATTGCGCCGGCGGTAAAGATCCATGGCGCGATTAAACAGACGGGTAGCTTCTTCAGTCTGTGCCAGCTCAGGCAGATGTTCAAGCTTCATTATGGCGCGACTGACAAGCAACTCAGGCAACTTTCCACGTATAGCCTGCTTGTAGTGCCAGGTCGCAAAATCAAAACGTCGGATTGCTTCAAGGCATTCGCCAATTCGAAAATGCAGGCGCGCCTTGATCTCTTCGTTGGCAGTCATACTCATACCTTCGTAATAAAAAATCAGAGCATCAGCGTAATTATTAGCGCGAAATAGCTCTTCGGCGCGGCTGAGGCAGCTGTTCAAGGTGTAGGGCGCGGTAACGGCATCGCCCTTATCTGTGTCAGCGGCCTGCAAGTGCGTCGGCAGCAGGCAACTTACCCATAAAACAGCTGTAAGAAGGTATTTTATCATCTATTCACCGGTTCAAAAAGCACCCGAAAAGTTCTCGGGCGCCAGCTTCTGAAAAACAAAGTCGTTATTGCGAGTGTTCGGCACCATCGCCAGCAAAACATATTTCTCAGCACCGGCCTCGATACTGGTTCGGATTTCCTTGAGCAAAGGCACCATATTAAGATCTCCGCTCTGATAAAGCCCCAGATTGAGATAAGTATTTCGAGAGGCTTCCTGATAATCTTTCAACGCGTAATTAAAACGTTTCAGACACTTTTCGCTGTAACTGTCGTCTTTATCTTCAATACTCTTTCGGTATTCGTTTCTCGCGACAACATATTCCTTGAGAGCTCTTTCCATGGCATCGCGGCGCGCACTGAACTTGTCGAGACCGGGTAATACCTGCTGCAGAATAATAATCGAGATTTCGTCATTTAATTTCTGATATGTATCCAAAACGTTTTCGCCTTCCAGGTGGGCGATACCAACGTCGTATGCCAGCTTGCAACCAAATTCGCGAGCCAGTTTACCATAAACGGAAAGCGATATCCCACCGTTGCGCAGGTGCAGGTTTATTGAAGCCTCGGAAGCAACGGCAGACAATTCTTTGAGGGCTTTCTTCAACTTGATTTCAGCCTGAGGATCAAGAAATACGCCCGGTTCGGAAACTGGCACTATAATGTCTTTTACCGAGTATTTCGCAGCCAGTTCTATTACAGGCAGGCATTCTTCGACCGAAAGACTGTAATAGGAAGAGTGTCCCTGGAGAACCGAAGGCAAAGCCAGATATGCTGGTTTGAAGTGGGTAAGGCGCGTGGCCTTTACCTCCACGCGCCGCGCCGGACGGGCAGGCTCTTCGGGTTTAGGCTTAGGTTCTGGTGGCAGATCGAAGTAAACTGGTGAATATTCTGGAAGTGTAATTATGGTTGTAATCGAGAGCGAGGCGGCTTTCTGCAGAACCAGTTCAAACGCTGCAGCATTTTTTTTGAGTCCCGGGTCGTTGACGCGCAGGTCGAGAAAATTCAGCTTGCCACGCCACTTGGCGAGGGTGCCGTTTCTGCTTATCGAAATAGGCGGACTCAACGGATCCTGTCCGCCGCCAATTGCCTGTTCTACATAACCAAGAAAAAAAGGAATTTCGTTGTTTTTCATAGTGCAGTATTCTACCACATTTCAATCCAAGCCTCAATAAATCAGTGCAGCAAAGTAAAAGACCCAGTTTGCCCAGTCACAAAAAGTTTGTCCATCAGCGCAACCTGCCGAGATGACACCCTTCGCGGCTTAGTGCGAGTAAGATTCCCTGGGTTTTCCTTTTGCAATCTCGATAAGCGAAAATAAGCAGAATGTAAAAATCAGTGTGAGGAGTTTTTTGGGTGCAGCAAAGTTTGAACTTCGTTTTCGGATACGTATTTTGCTGTGCCGCGCAGTATTTTGAGGGTATTGAGATATTCTATACCTTTTTTATCTTCATGCATGGTCAGCATAGCCTGCTCTATCTGTGTTTTAAGCCCAGAATCAAGGTCGGCACGTACAACCAGTGGATCATTGGGAATCGGCCCAGTACGTGCGATTACCCGCAGACCCTCACTGCTCTCATAAACGAGATCTGATGAAAAAACAGCTGCTGCGTCATAACGCCCGTCGAGAACTCCCATAATGCTTGAGCGGTGGCTTTGAGTAAAAGCGACCTCACTAAAAAAATCGAGAGGTTTAATGCCCTCGGCCGCAAGATAAATATTGGGAAAATAAAATCCCGAGCCCGAAAATCGATCTACATAAGCAAAGCTGTGCCCACGCAGATCATGTACCGTTTTAAAAGCACTGTCTTCTCTTACAACTATCTGACCGTAGTAAAGAACACTATCATACTGCATTGGCCGGCAAAGAACCTGCCAGTCACGGCCGCCACGCAATTTTTCTAAAGAAGCATGCGAAAACCAGGCAATCTGAATCTTACCCAGTTCCAGCAATCTTGCCAAGCTCTCGTAGTCAGGTACAGTTGTCAGCCTTACCGGTCTACCAATTCGATATGCCAGATAATCACAGACTGGTTGGGTTTGCTCACGCAATTTATCTGCCTGAATAAAAGGAATTACGCCCAGATACAAAGGTGACACCTCTGCGATAACAGGTGTAAGTCGTATCAATTCAGGTCCGGAAGCAGCGAACCAACCGGCCGGAATCAGCAACACCAGCAACAATATTATAAATACAGTTATCTTCATTACTTTATGTCCTCACAAATTGAGAATTTAGCCAGGCGCTTGCGGGCGGTATAAAGATCTTCAGCGGTTATTGGCACGCCACGTTCATTCGCCAGTTTAGTTAACAGCTCAAGGCCCTGCGGCATAACAAAGCTGCTGTCGATCAGCGGCAAAACCTGTTGAG
This sequence comes from Candidatus Rifleibacteriota bacterium, assembly GCA_018818125.1. Lineage (GTDB taxonomy): Bacteria > Muiribacteriota > Ozemobacteria > Ozemobacterales > Ozemobacteraceae > Rifleibacterium. The sequence goes on along the minus strand of JAHISQ010000019.1, from coordinate 31,653 downwards.
CCAGATTGTGACCTGCGCGAGCCTCAATATACTCTGCTGCCATTCCGCGAGCATAGACTTTGCCGTTTTTGAGCTCGTTAATGCTTCTGCTCATTAGGGCCGGTTCAGAAGAAAAACATGCGATCAACCGGATAAGCGACCACGCCCGACCCTGCCATCTTGCAAAGGCATCCCCTTCTATTTTCAGCTGCTCAAGCAGCGCTCGCTCGTGCCACAACTGATTCAGAATTCGGCTGACAAAGCCATAAAACGTCCGATTTTTTTCGGGTTCTTCAAGCGTTCCACTTGTCAGCAAGTTCAACAAAGTTGCCCAATCTGGCAAACCTGGATCGACATACTCTTCAGTCAGCAGCATCAGCGGCTCAATTCCCAGCTCAACCTGACCTGCCGGGTTCATTCTAATACACGCCTGCATCAATCTGACCATTTCGTTATCTGACTTTTCGAGTAAAGCAATAAAATTACGTCTCTGCTCCAAATTCTCCAGGCAAAGAATGTTAGCAAGCAAATCGTGGCTATCCTGATGGCGGCCTGAACGCAACCTGGCCGTGAGACTCTTGCGCTCCTCAGAAGTGATTCCGGGAAGCAACCGGCTAATTCGGCTGATACTCTCGCGAGTGGATTCTGCAAGCAAAGTTTCTGCTTTTTTAGCAACCTCGCTGTTATTGTGAAAAAGCATATTTTCGAGAGCAACTACAGCCGCCGGAGTCTGTATTCGCGAGAGTGCGGAGGCGGCATTAACGGCTACAATTGTTTCTTCAGCGCTGGCCAACACCGCAAGAGCTGGAACAAACAATGGCAGGCCAAGTTCGCCCATTACGGCGGCGGCCGACGCGCGCATCAGTTCCCGGGTATCATAGGCCATCTGTGCGAGTTTATGCATGGCGCGCGATAGCGTTTCGGACTGCCGGCCCAGTCTTATCGTGCTGATAATTGCGCTGGCTCGCACCCGGTGGTGATCAGAATCCAGAAAGGTGGTAACGTAATCTTCACCAATCGCTGGAGTTCTGACCTTACCAATTGTTTCGATGATATCGGCACGCAATCTCTGATCAGCTGTTTCTCTGAGAACCCGCTGAATGTGCTGCGCCGAAGCGTTCGGCGAAATCTGGAGCAGATTACGGGTTATAGCGGTCAGGCAACGTGAATCAGTCTCATTTTCGAGAAGCGGCAGCAGTAATTGCGTAGCCAGATCAACCGGCAAAACAGAAGCTTCGTCGATAGCACGACTTCTAATTCTGGAATCTTCGTCTTTAAGCAACTGCTTTAGTTGCTGTAGTCGTTCTCCGAGTTGCAGAAATCGCAGCGAAGCCACCTGATCTTCACCAAAATCCTGTTGCCGATTGTCGATTGCCCGTCGTAGTGTCTTCAAATAGGCGTTATCGATAAGATAATGCACCAGCGACATTGTCAGATACAGTGATGCCGCGATCAGAAACAGCACCTCGTAAGGAATAGTGTTTCTGACCAGCAGCAGAAAAATCCCGACCAGTGTCGATGATACCGAGCAAACAATTGACATGTCACGACGGTAATATACCCTCTGCTTCTGGGGAATCACTCCCATCAGGATAGTTGTTGCCGGCACCGTAAAATTCTTGCTGTTCAGCAGCACCAGAAATTGAACCAGTGCAATAACCGCAAATTTAAAATTAAAAGAGGCGGCCACACATAGAATCGTCAGTAATAAAGGCATGGTCGCGAGAACCTTGCCGATCGAAAAAGCGGCAAATACGCGGTGCATGACAAAAGTCTGCATGCCGATAACAGCAAAATCGGCAGAGGCGCCAAACACACCCATAAAAGCAGCAAGATCATTGCCCGAACTGAAGTAGGCAGCAATCGAGGCGGCAAACAAAAAATCAACAAGATATTTATTAAAAAGAACCAAAAACGACGAAATGTTGAGCAACCGCGCCAGCGGGTGCTGCATCGAGGTTTCGGAAACTTGCACGGTTTCACTCTTGGGCGCGCCAGACAAATCGACCTTGGCGGGCAGATCCGACTCGTCCAGCTCGGCCAACCGGGCCTGTTCAGCCGGCTTAAGCAGTCTGAGAATTATCGCAGAAACTAGTATGACCAGACCATTTCCGACCAGAAGGCCTTTTATGCCGACAAAATCCAGTACAAATTTGAGCATCAAACCGCTGAGAATGTAGCCAAAACTGCCAGAGGCATAGATGATTGGTGTATAACGGCGAGATTCAGCGACCGAGAAAAAATGGTTGAGCATTGCCGAGAACGCCTGCGTTGAAACCAGATCGATCAACATCGCCAGAATCAGAAAGCTTAGCAGTAACGGCAAAGTGCTGACCGGAAAAACAAATGCCGCCGCAAATGACAACACAGCCGCTGGCCAGTTCGCCATAGAAAGCAGCCAATGCCCTTCGTAGCCTGCTATTCTAGACATAAACTGGAACTGAAATGCAATAAATACTACATTTACCAGGAGATATACCCATGGCAAAGAGCTGGCACCGACATTTTCCAGAAAGGTTGAAAGCACCGAAAGATACAAAAGATTGTTAGAGGCCTTGAGCAGCATGAAAAAACCGGCAACAAGATGCGGAAGATTGTCTCGACTGACAACAGCTTTCTCCGACGCAAAGGTAGTATCCTGAGCCATTCTCAATCGGCTCCAGGCGAAGGCTTATCCGTGGTATCACCCTGCACCTGCTCCCACTCGCGACACCAGATGTCATCCATCAGGCGATGTTTTTCGAGAGAATTGAGCATTTCGTTGAATGCCTGTGATGCCTCGGCAAGCTCATCATTGCCTCTGACTTCGACTCGATGACTGACTACACCGCTGGCTACGTTGCGAATGGCATCGACCAGAACGCTTATGCCTTCAGCCAGCGAACGTGACATGAAAAAGCCAGCTGCAACTGCTATAACAAAAGCAACTACCAGCATCAGAGCAAGATCAAGCAACAGCTGATTGAGAAATGCAAGCACAAGATGGCGCGGCCTCGCTACCAGCAGCAGCCCCTCAGAGCCGGGTACTGGTGCGATGGTGCCAAGATAGGTGACTCCAGACAAATCCAGCAAAATGCTTTCGATTTTGCTGCGCGAGGATGGCTCAACGTTGATACCATGCAATCCCTCGGGGAGACGCCCTTGTGAAGATAGCATATTGCCGTGGCGGTCGAGCAGCAGCAATATGTCGCTTTCAGCAATCGGAAATCCACAGACAATCTCATGAATATCTGGCGAAGAAATACTGATTGCGCAACTTATAACACCAACCACCTCTTCAGGGTTAACGAAGTCGCTGATTGGCACCATCAGAAACAGCATTTTCTCATGGAATTCAGCAGCATCATTGGCGAAAAGCGCGGACTGGCGAGTCGCTACCACTCTTTTAAAGCTCTCACCATAGCCCGGGTTTCCGGCAAAATCTATAGTACCAGAAGCCGGCTGCTGACCAATTTCGCGATTATTACGAACAGCGGTGAGCATGATTGCGCCATTTCGGTCGTAGATGTTACAACCAAAATAAATTTTCTGCTGATCGAGAAAGTCGTGAATAATCCGAAACTGGCGCTCATAGCGCATCGACTGGATATCAGGCATAGCCACCATCGACTCAATCTGGCGACGATAATTCTGAAACAGCGAGTCAAATCCATGCAACAACGTCATCATGGTGCTTTTCTGTGCAATAATTGTTTGACGCACAAGATCAAGCCGAACTTTGACGGCTACCGTACCACCGAGCAAAAATAACGGTAAAACAGCAGCAACAATAGCAGTAAGAACAATGCGGTTACCGACTCTGCGATGCCAGGCAATTTTGCCTGATTTTTCCTCTTGTATTGCCATATTTCCTCAACAAAAACAACAAGCTGCCGTCATTATACATAAAAATCCGCGACACAAACAAACATTACTCGTAACATCTCAATAATTTGCGATAAGCTTCGTATTTCGTGCTCGTGCTCGTAATCGTGCTCGTAATCATAATCGACATTTGAGTTCGATTACGAGAACACCCGGCCGCAATCCCGGTGTCACTGCGAGATAGGAGGCCGTAGAGCATGCTTGCATCCATTAGAGCAAGTAATAAAAAAATGCTAAGACTTCTGCGTGAAGTTGCCGATAATTATTGGAGATAGCGATAAAAACACGCATTTTTCAGGAGGCCGGGCATGAAGCTAAATCAACAGGAAGCCTATTTCATACTTTCCAATCTAGACACTTTCGTCAACCGTTTTGAATCTACAACTCGCAAAAAGGTCACCCCAGGTGCTCTGCAGATAATTCATGAATTACTGACCGAAGCATCGTTTCCTGGCGGCATTGACACGCAAAACCTGCACTGACATTGAGTGTCACGCAGACACAAACACTTAAGTTTACTATAAGCTAAAAATAACACGCCCCGCAGACGGTTGATACCGCTGCGGGGCGTGTTCAACTTAACCGGATAATTATCTTTTGCTAACAGGCACAGAGCTCACAATCACTGACTGTGGACCTGACATAAGTATCGCTCCACTAGTATTGTGGGTGGCTTTCAGCGTGAAGTGCATGATTACTCCTGATTGGTAGCCATAAACAGAAACCATAGCAATACCCGTTCCTGACTCCTCATAAACAGTAATGTAGCTTGCTACTTCAGCAGGCTCAACATCGAGCACTTCGAAAGTATAGTTAGCTTTCGGAACCGATGTGCCTTCAAGCATAATGTAAGATTCCAGAGCAGTAAGAAAGCCAACGCTACTCAGCGGCGGCGAGAACGTTATCCCCCCGCGGGGCCTACGCCACTGTCGACGATGTTGAAGACGAATTGTTTACTACTGTTTCTACCGTATTTATCAACGATTTCGATTGAAAAATAATATTGCCCAAGTGGCACGTCTTCTCCGATATACCCTGACAGGTAGCCCGCATCTGTCATCGACAGGCCACTCATCAAGGAAGCTGATGAATAGGACCGATAAAGGAATGGGGCAGAACCGCCAGTATGATTGAACTGCACAGGAGTAATTGTCTGCGTGTAATAGTATGAACCAAGATTCGCACTGTTGGTAATAACCGGGTCATTGCGTTCGTTGAGAGAGCCGTCAGCGTTGAATCTGGTCAACAGGCGGTCTCTTTCGATGGGCGTGGTGGCCTCAAAGGTATCATAGTCGTCGTAAGCTACTTCGCCGAAGTTGGGAACGAGGTATTCAGACCATTTACCACCACTGCCGTAACTATCATCGATAGTAGTAATAGTGGTGAGTTGCACTGCAGTATAAGCTCCAAGCGGCGTTGCAAAGTTTGCAATCGGATAGCCTATATCAATAGTGATTGTGGCATTGAAAACAGTACCATCGATTTCCCACGGGAAGCTGATGGTTCTTTTTGTGCCATAGGCATGCGTAGGCTCAAAAAGCTTTATCGGGTAACCGTTGTTGAAAATCTCCGCACCATTGCTATCATACATTTTCATGTAATAGGCGCCCTGCGAATCGAAACCGTAATATACGGAACCACCGCTGTCTAAGAGAGGATCAGACTGCGCGCGCAGGCTAATTCTACTGCTTCGAATACTGTTTTGAACACTTCTCAGGATATCGCTGTGCAGGCTTCTTCGGCTTGAACCAGGGATGAATCCCTCATAATCCGGGTCGGCCGGCTCAGTGAAATACTCAAAGAATTCGTGAAACGTTATGTCGCCGTCAACAGATCCAGGTCCATACCAGCTGATCACACGAGTTGTCGAAGCATTGCCAGCGGAGTCCTCTAAGGACATGATTTTGGTAATACCAGTCTGGATCGGGTTGTAGGTCGCAATAACAAATTCAGAAGGCGCGATTACGCCACCTTCAGAGCTTGGCGGATCGGTTATTTCAATATCATCGATCATCCATCGGCCCTGGTCACGAACCATCGAGAAGGTCAGCCAGAGATATTCACCACTGGAAAGCAGATAAGAAGCCTTTACAAACGCAACATCCTCGGAAGGCTGGGTGATGTGCTCCGGGTGGACGTAAAAAATATGCTCTACATTGTCGCTGGGGTCGAGAAGATCGGCACCAAAATCCATAATTTTCAGAGAAGATTCAGAAGAGCCACTCAACAAAGACTTCATTTTTGTCTGATCGTTAGTGCGAGCAGCCGCCATGAAGTCATTAAGCGTATTGGTTATGCCAACGACGTCTTTTTCGACCGGAACCGAAGAACCGCCACCGCCACCACATCCGGTCACAATAAGCGCTATTGCCATTACCAGAAGAACTGATAAAATTCTCATTTTTTTCATTACTTATTTCCCTCTTATTTATCCTGTAAAGCCGGCTCAGAAAGTGTATTCGAGACCACCATAGAATTCGGTCATGGTCATTGGTCTGGCGAAATCCCACAGCAATTCCTGAGAGACGGAATCGAACGAGCGATAATATGATTTTTCCCATGATGCTCTAAGACGGAGCTTCAGGTCGCTGCTGATAATGTAATTGTACTGAAGTTGAGTAATTGGCTGGGATTCTGATTCCCAAGCTGTAGCTACACTGTTGCCATTGCAGAACGAAAATTTACGCCAGCTCTGATCGATTTTCCAATCGTATGATCCAACCTTGGCGTATGAAAAATACAAACCACTCAGGATGTATTTATAATCGCGATAAAACATCTGATCATAGAAACGGTTGAGATATTCATTGTTCCAGGTCAGATTGATATCGTTCTTAAGGCGCCAGCTCAACTTGGCATTGAAAAGGTTTTCTCTGAAGTCCATGACTTCACCAATTACTGAGGTGCGCAAATGGTAAGTATCATCAATACGCACCTTAAAATCTTTGCTATAGTTCTTCTGCCACATTCCATGCAGCTCATGATTCTTGTGAGCTCGAATCTTTGTGTTTTCGTCGTTGTAAACATACCGATAGTCAGCCTGTGCGCGAGTATCCTTGTCGATTTTGAAACGAGCGGCGCCAAACAGATTGACCTCAGAATAACCGCGCGGCTCGTCTGAACCATAGTTGCGCTTCTGATGCTGGCCTTCGAAAGTGTAAGACAGACTATCGTGCACCGGCAATTCGTAATTGGCACGGAAGTAGTTGTCATAATAGGTGGAGCGATAAAGATTAACCGCTTCCTGATCATAATTGCGACGATCGTAGGTATTCGAAAGACTCAGCTCTGCTTTATTGCCAGAGTAACTGCGGTTATACTCGGTATAAAGATTGAAGTTATTGTAATCAAGATCATTGACATTACGGTATGTTCGCCAGTTGCCTTTGAGTTCAGCAAATACAGTACCAAATTCCTTAAACCAGGTTTCCTGATCGCCAAGATTGACCTGATGGAAATCTGAACGTGAATATTGAGGATAAACACGGGTCTGATAACCGAGATTGGCTAGTCTTTCGCGCTTATCCCAGCGCTCGTTGAAGAATACTTCTGTCAGATTGTTGCGATAATCCTTGACTCCATTATCGGGATACCAGGTATGCTGGAGCGTGTTCTTCAAAGTCCAGGCTCGATCCTGATTTACCTTGTAAAGATATGAGAGAGTCAGATAATTTTCATGAACCGGCTCATTTCTTTCGCGCTTCAGAAAGCGCTCTTCAACCGACAACTGACGCTTCTCGTCGAACTTGAAAGAAAGAGAAAGGCGCGCCTGACTAAGATTATTTGGCAGTGCGCTTTCTCCTGTGGTGAGGTTCGTCGTAGTATCTGTGTTAGCGCGATAAACTTCGTTGCGGTTTCTAAAGTCAAGCTTAAGAACGCCACTGACATCAACTCTTTTTTCCTCTTCGCGAACAGCTGGAGCCGCAGGGGCGGTTACTGGAGTCGCAGGAGCGGCCGCTGCCGGCGCTACGGTTTCGACGTCCTTAACCGCGGGTTCGCTCACAGCCGGAAGTTCCTTTTGCTTATCAGACTGCTTCTGGTCGCGATATTGAAACTTCTGAAGATAAGTATCGCGAATTTCTCTGTACATATCATCAATACGCGAAAAGCCGTCAAAAAGCTGGGCACGATCAGCCGGATAATCAGCTGAAACGCTGGTGAAAAGATCTTCCATCAGCTCATAGCGACGCTGAATGCGGTTGAGAATTTCTTCGGCCTCATCCCTGATTTCGATGCCGCGCTTGCTGTCAGCTTCGATAGCAAGGTTTTCCATACGGCGGTCTAACTCTTCAAGTCGGCGCTGAGAATTGGCAAAGTCCGGTTCATAGCGACGAAAAGCGTCGAGAGCGCGCGCGCTCGCCGCCGAAAGGGCAAACAACGGGCTGCCCAGAACTGTTATCGCGAGTACAACTATTGCAATAGTGTATTTTTTCATAATTTATTCCTCCGGGTAGCCTTATCTGCCATCAATCAGTTCGTTAAGCTGATTTTCGAGATCCTGAATATTCGACTGTAGTTCTTCAGCAACGACACCTAGCTGCTGAAAACGGTCGCTGACATTCATCCACATGGATTCCATATCTTCCTGTTCGCTGGTTCGGTAAGCAGAGCCAGCGGAAGCACGCATGGTTGAATCATATAGGCGCTGAGCATTCACATAGAGTCTTCTTACCCTGGCAAAACTGCTCATAATCTTAACGGAAGCGATCAGTCGCTGTTCTCCTGCATTAATCGAAGCCCTTGAAGCGCCTGCCGAAAGCGAATCAGAAATACTGTTGTATGAAGAAATTTCTGTCTGCAGCGCTACCAGCTGGTCAGAGAGAACATCGTCAATCTGTTGCATTTCTGTAATTGTTGAGGCATCCACTTCAACCACAGTAAGTGATTTAAGCATGGTTGCAATCGCAGCCTGTTGACTGGCAATAGATTTAAGCACGGCCTGTGCTTCGACATTGGTCGGATCTTCGGCCAGAATATTCGCCACACGCTGGGAAAGTTCAGCAAGATCTGTCAGAGCCTGACTACAGACCTGGGCAGCCTCAACAAACCATTCTTGCGACTGTCCGGCTGGATTGGCTGACAACACTGCGCGTATTGAATCAATTTCGCTGGTAGACTGAGCCAGTTCGGTGCGAAGCACTTCGAGTTCAGCCTGAAACTCTTCGCTGAGCGCTGACAACTTGAACTGGTAGCGCATTATTTTGTTGATCTCAGCCAGGAACTGCTGCTCTTTCGCCGAGATATCAGCGACATTCTTCATTAGTCCGCTAAGCCTGACTTTATCCGCAGCTGTTAGATCCGGAGTTACCATAGCTGCCTCTATTTTACGCCGAATGCTGGCAAGAATAAGAGCGTCTTCAAGCAAAACGCCGACAAAGCGCTCAGCATCCTTTTTAAGAGAGGAAGCTTCAGCCGCTTCAACTTTTTCCATAGCTATCAGCTTGGTGAAAACTTCATTGATCTTGCCAAACTCAGCAGATGAAGAATCGAGAATACCTTTCAGTATATCTGGAACTTCATTTAATTCGATAGATTCACCAAGTTTGGAAATCTCTTTTTCCCAGACCTTCTCCACAGCCTTGATGTCAATCTTCACTTTCTCTGACTTTCCGCCCTTTTTAATGACAAGTTCTTCACCTTCATTAACTTCAACTGTTTCTCGGGACTCTTTAATCAGAACGCTTGCCATACCACGCAATACCTGCACTCGATCTTCACTTGAGTTTGAGGAACAGGTTATATTGGTACCCTTTATGCCGGCGACGGCCTGGCTCATTTCAACTTCCATAGAGCCGTCGGCAACCATTTTTTTGAGGTTAACCCAGACATTACCGGCAACCAGGCCGATTTTGCTTTGGCGCTCGTTGGCAATATCAAGTACGATGGTTGTATCTTCCTTCATGACAAAGGTCGACATGTCAGAAAAGCTCAGAATAGCACCGGATCTTGGCAAAGTGCGAATGCGGTCGTTGTGCTTCAAAGGAGTCTTGAGCTCCGCAAAGATATAGGCATCATCGTCTTCATCGTTGGGCCGCACGTTAACTTCGCCGTGCAGATCGCCGAATCTGACAATAGCATTGCCGCTCTGGGCAAAACCAGGGGAAAGAGAAAGGATAAAGGCGAGTAAAAGCAACAATAAACCAATCCGCTTCATATTGAAAAAACTCCTCATAAAAACTATCTATCTATGGCTGAAAGGTACAATCCTAAACACTAAGTTGGTAACATGACACAACCTGTCAGGTCAATAAATTTTGAGTGGTGTCAAGAACCTACGCAAATAAAACATGGAGAAACTTGGTGCAGATGAGCTTCTTATATGTGAGAAACAGATCGCGGAAAGCACTACCCAAATCAGAGCTGATTGGAGCAGCATCGGCAACACCGGAGACAATAATTTCGATAGTGATCTGCTGTTTACCAGACCCAATCGAGTCGATGGTTGCGGCAAGAGGCAATTTTTTCTGATCAGCGGAAAGGTCAGGATCAAATTGTTTGGCAGCAATACTGCCGATCCTTACTAACGCTTTAAATCTTCTTGCTGATGCAGCCCTTATTTCGGAAGCGGTTGCACCTCATGAACTTCTTTTCTTATAACACCAGCGTTCTCTTAATGACAATGCCAACCCTTCGTCTCAACCGATGCCAGTATGCTCAAAACATACCAGTCTGAAAGGACTCATTCCGATCTCAAGATATTTTTTTGAACTGCCAAACCTATGTCGGCCAAGTTTTGCAAGGGACACCTTAAGAACCTACCGCCATTAGCTTAAGCTCCAAAATCCCGCTTTTGTCATCGGCAGGTTGCGCTCCTGTCCTGTGGCGCAACTGCATCGCCACAGGAGGTGGCTTATACTCGACCGCCGCAGGATGGAGGCGGTCGTGTGAAAGGCAATCCAGGGCCAAAACCGAAGTGAGAAATCTAGTGTCTATGAGATCTCTCACCCTGTGAGCACTGCGGGACACGTGCTCAAACTGGCAAAGGCCAAAAGAGCACCTAACCCTCGTTCGAGATGACAAACTTTCCTTAAGTTAACAGCGGCGGCCGAGTAAATCAGGCGTGCTATTTAATGGTTTTGCTGATCGAGCCGGTATTGCCGGCGTAATCGCGCACCTGCAGAGTTACTTTGTGGTTGCCGCCCGCTGGTCTGACCACGTAAATCTCAGACTTATCGGGGTCAGAATAGACTTCAGCCTTTTTACCAGCAACCGTGGCGCTGGCGCTAAGGTAATCAACGCCCTCACCAAGGTCAGAAACCTTGAACGCGTAAATCGGGCCGAGATGGTAATCACTGGTTTTTCGCGAATAGCTCATAACCGGTGCAACCAAGTCTTCGAGAATGACAAAACTGCCACCAGCGCGGGTAGTAAAGGTTAGAACGCTCTCCTCAAGCTTCTCGCCATTATGCGAATACCTACCAGCACCGGCAACATTGTAAATACCAAGCTTCTGCAAATTGCCGGTGTATTTTTCAGGACTGATGCTGACGGTAACTTCTTCGTCGAAAACCTTGTCGTCGGGGGTGAACGTCCAGATCGCGCTGAACGGCTTGAGATGACCGCGCTTCTGATTACCGCCAGACGCTGGCTTCTGATTGGTCTTTGTCAGACTGCAGAACATCGGGAAATGCAGAGAATTTCGCGCGAAAACAGCCCGGGCTCCAGCTTCCATCGCCAGAGCTGCACCATCAGGACTTATCAGAATGGCTTCAGGTAATATCCGACTTTCGCCAAACCAGGCACCATTTTGCCAACGTTTTTCTTTTGGAAAGGCAATCTCGATGCGAGTAGCACTCAACAGAGCTTTCATCGAAGCGGTTGCGCCGCTGCTGTCACGGCAGACCACCAGGCCAGCGCGTTCAACAACTGGTTTCGGCGCCTTTCCCCTGGTGCCAATGGCAACCATTGTGTAATCAGTCTGTTCAGTCTGATTAAAGTTGAAACCGGCCAGATCTTCGGCGCCGATTTCGCCGCTGAATTCAATCGACTGATTGCTTATCGCGCCGGTAGCAGAAATCTGATTGCCGCCATAATCTTCGGCATCGACAACAAATTCAGTGCGAGCCGGGCCAGTCGCGCCCAGATCAAGCACACCACTCCATGCCGGGTACCCTGCGGCAAAATACAGGCTGTCGAAGGGCCATTTGAAAAGAGTATAAACATAGCCGGTGCCCTTCTCATTTGATTTAAAATAGTCATACACCCATGTTGCCTGACGACTTTGATCATAGCTGTAGCGGTGAAAAATTCTTTCAAGCAACTGGCTGCCATTTACCCTGAGACTGACTTTTTCCACACCATAGCGATTGCCAGCGCCGTTGGTATCAGAAATTCCAGCCTGCAGACCAATTTTGCCAGACACCCGAGGCACTTCAACAAGGCTATAAGCCGGACCAGACTTCTTTGTCAGATGATAGCGCCTGGGTAGAAAGCTGCCATCGATAACGCAGGCATATGACAGCGGCTCTACATAGAAATAATGAAATTCGGGAATGATTTTATCACTGGGGCGGTAGCCAAAAAGAGCCGGAGCCAGTGGTTCGTCAGCAAAATTTCTGAGTTCGAAATGCAGATGTGACGGTCCGCTGCCGGCTTCGCCAGAAAGTGCCACCACCTGCCCCTTCTTAACGGGAAATCTGTCAGCGCCAAAAAAGTCGTTAATGCCATGTCTGCTGCCCATCTTTTGCAGTTTGGCGTCAATGTATTGCTTGAGCGGGCCCTGAAAATCCTGAAGATGACCATAGACAACTCTTGCGTTAAGGCTCGGGTGATCTATGTAGAGTGCATAACCATAGCCGCGAAACTGCACTCCAGCACGGGAGATAAAGCCGTCGGCAATCGCCACAACAGGAAAACCGTTCTGGTGCTTGGTCCGCAAATCAATGCCGGCGTGCAGTCGCATACCCCGGAATTCTGCAAAGCTTGAGCTTTGTGAGATGTCTATTTTAAGAGGCCAGACCACCGGCTCGGCAGCTGACGCGGTGCAGACTGAGAACACCAGCAACAGATAGCAGACAAATTTCACAATAAGCTCCTTGCTAAGCTGAATCCTGACATTGTTTTGATTAGTCGTCAGAGTGAACAGAATACCCTCAGTAAATTCAAAAAGCAAACCTCATTGTCGGATTCTGGGTTCGGGTTATGTTCTGGGGACACCTTACTTTGTTCTGGGGACACCTTCTTAATTCTTCGAATTAAGTAAGGTGTCCCCAGAACCCAGAACCCACAGAACCCCAGAACCAAGGTGCCCCCAGAACCCAGAACCCAGAACCGAATTATCCCCAAAACCAAAAAAGGACAAAAAAACAAAAATTTATTAATAGCTAAGGGTTCGGAAAAATTATGACGATATAGATAATGGGAAAATATTAAATATTAGAAATTAGAACGAAAGGAGGTGAAAACAATGAATAACGACCTTTTAGCGGGTATTTTAGGTGGCCTTACCGGGCAAATGCCTCTGAGCATGCCGAAAAAGGACAACAATTCAGAACCAGGCGACTTCATGGCCATGCTGTTTAATCGGCTCGCAGGCGATTCTGATGTCAGCATGTCCAGCAACTCAGGGAAAAGCGAACAAAGCAGTCCCTATACCGGCGTTGGCGCATACAACCCTCTGTTAAGCGTTAAATCTGGCTCTTCTGATAACATGCGCTCGGAACTGGGTAAAAAGGAATCAGTAACAACTGGTTTCAGCAACGATTCTTTCCAGGCGAAACTGGCCAAAAGACTCGATAACACAGATTCTGAGAAAAAAGCATCTCAGGCAGACGATTCAGAAGCCCGACGAGCCGACACCATAGACAAAGCCAAACAGGCCAACGACGACAAGGAGGCCTGTGCTTGCAGCAAAAAAGAAGCCGCAAGTGACGAGGCTAAGCTGGCGGCAAGTGCTGAAGCGGAATTAACCGCAGAGGCTGCAGCCAACGAGGCAATAAAAAACTCAGAGCTTGAAAAGCTGCTCAGCGCTTTTTCTCCCGAAGATAAAGCTGCACTGATCGAAGTATTGCAGCGCCTTTCGCCTGAAGACCTTGAAGCTCTTGCACAGTCGCCCGACGAGTTTAATCAGGAACTGCTTAAAATGGTAATGGAAATGCCGAATTCTTCAGCAAAAGATGAACTTCTGGCAATGGTTGAATCTCCCGAATTTCTGCAGCTCATGCAGGGACTTGCTGATCAACAGGCCAGTTCGGAGAATCAGGCAACCAGCATGGGTCTTCAGATGGCTAGTTTGACAACAGGCCAGGACACTGACAATGAGACAAATAATGCCGGACAGACAACCAGCGAAGCGACAGCGACCGATCTGTCAACTTCGAATGTCAACAGCTCTACTGAAAGTTCTGACACAGAAAAGCAGGGAAATGCGGAAGCTGATGAAAGCCAGTCAGATCGCAAGACAGCCACCAAAAATACCAACGAAAAGAATGTCGAGACGCATCAGGAATCTGCATCGGCAGAGCCAAAAAGAAGCGAAGAAAGTCTACGCGAAGAATTCAAGCGTCTGAACCAGTCTGCCAATGAAGCTACAAGCGAAAATCAGCAGTCTGAGACAGGCGATGAACCAGTAATCGCAAACAAATCCACGAATCAGACCTTAACCGCTCAACCGGCGACACCAGAGCAGACCAAAACAGCAGTTGAAGAAGCGGCAAAAAAGTTCTTTACACTATTCTCAGAAAAATCTTCTGTCGCCAACAAATCGACTGAAGCAGCAACTTATTCACCTGAAGCGATCAAACGACATTCAAACACGAGCAACAACAGTGCGGGCAATGGAAACAACGGATTTTCTTCGCATACCGGCACTTCCGCAAGTTCAATGAGTTCAGCCAAACCGGCCACTCCAGTTCCAGCCGCCAACCAGATTTTCAGCCAGATGCTTGAAAAAGCAGAATATCTGAAAACTCAGAATGGCAGCAAAATTCTTAACATGGAGATTAATCCGGGTGAACTCGGCAAGCTCGAAATGGAACTTACCTCCAAGGATGGAACACTATCAGCACGTATTTCGGCCGAAAGTGCTCTTGCAAAAGCGCGTCTCGATGAACTGGCTCCCCAGATTAAAGAACAGCTGTTAAGTCAGGGTGTGAACTTAACTGAAATAACAGTGGACATTTCGTCGAAGAATCCCGATGAAAGAAGTAGAGATCAGATGTCTGGCGGACAAAACAAATCCACTCGTATTCTGGCGGCTAATAAAGATGCTGCCGAAGCGATTATCAGAAAGAATATTCTGCCAAATCTGAGACGGGCTGCTCTTAACATCAAGGCAGTTGATCTGACGGTATAGGAGGCATTGTTAAATGGCTATCGAAACTGTAAATGTCCCGGAAGGCGGGATGAATCTGACCACCACGCGAACGCCCAAGTCGGAACTTGGCAAAGAAGACTTTCTCAAACTTCTGACTGCGCAGCTCAGTAATCAGGATCCGATGAACCCGATGGAAGACACGGAGTTCATCAGTCAGATGTCGAACTTCAGTACACTTGAGCAAATGACCAACATGAACAAATCGTTGGATGCCTTTCTCAAGACCTTCAACACCAATTCACAGACTCAGGCCATGATGTATCTGGGCACAACCGTGACGGTACAGAGCGCTGACATGGAAGCGGCGGTAACAGGAGTGGTTGACATGGTTGGTTTCAAAGATGGCACGCCATTTCTGAAGGTAGGCGAACAGGCCTTCAGTCTTGCAGATGTTCAACTGGTTAGTCCGACCGTTTACGATATAGTGCGCGAAGACGCCGCCTAGGCATCAACTTGACAACTTAATCTGACTTAACGAGGCAAATCATGGATCCCAGACTGATGATTGGCCCACACGGGCCTCAGCTGACGGGAATCAGGCCAGCGAAGACCGGTAACGCACCGGGCGGTCTGCCAGGCGCAACCAACTTCGTAGACCTTTTCCAGAAAGCTGTAGAGGTTACAGAACCATCACAGTTCCGCATCAGTGCCCATGCCCAGAAGCGCCTCACGGAAAGAAACATTAACATGAACCCGGCCCTGGAAAGCTCGCTAAACAAAGCATTTTCAGAGCTTGAATCAAAAGGCGCCAGAGATTCTCTGGTAATGACAAGAGAAGGTGCCTTTGTCGTGAATGTTCCGAGCCGCACGCTTGTAACGGCGATGGGAATTGATGAAATGCGAAACGGATTGGTGACGAATATAGACAGTGTGAGTATGAAGTATTGATAAGGAGCGCAGGCAAAAGAAATAGATGAAAATAAATAAAACAAATCCATAGGAAGCAAACAGTTCGGGAAAAAGCGAAGATCATAAAAAAAAAACAAATCCAGATAGAATGGCCGGACCCCTTCCGGGGAAGCCAGAACCGCCCGATTGACTGAAGGCGGGAACAGATAAAAAATGATCTTTGCCAATCCCAGCGGATTGGCCGGCGAGAGATTCCTGCATGAGGCAGGCTCTTCTCTCCCGGTCGACTGCTCCACTCTTCATGGAGCTACCACGGCAACGAAGGACCTGAGCCGCGGTTAACGGCACATTAAGCCGAAAAGAAGAGGAAATTGTGCTATGATAAGATCATTATTCACGGGAGTTACGGGTCTAAAACAATTTCAGACCAAGATGGACGTTCTCAGCAACAACATTGCGAACGTCAACACTACCGCTTTCAAACGCGGCCGCGTCATGTTTCAAGATCTGTTTTCTGAAACATTGCGCCATGGCCAGCAGGCCTTCGGCGACTACGGCGGACTCAACCCAATGCAGGTAGGTCTTGGTGTCAGCAAGGCAGCCATCGACACCCTGATGGATCAGGGCGCAATCGAAGGAACCGGCAAGCAGACCGACATTGCGATTGAAGGAGCCGGATTCTTCTCAGCAAAAGGCTACGACGGGAACCTCTACTACACCCGCGATGGCAACCTCAACGTCAATCCGAACTACGATATGGTAATGACCAATACAGGGTTCAAGATGCAGGGTTGGATGGCGACCCAGGACCCCAAAACCGGCAACCTCGAAATGAAAGAGACCGGTATCGTTCCGAATGACATTAATATTACCAAATACCTCAAAAAACACGCACACCAGACTAATGAGATCAAATATTCATGTAACCTCGACAGTGGTTCGAACGAGCGTGATATCGAATTAGGGCTGGATACTCTGACCTTCAAAAATAGCGAAGGTGACTTTGAGAATCTGAAATTCAAATTCAAAAAACTTGATTCAAACAACTGGATCTGGTCAGCTGTTGATGATACCGAAGGTAACGTCGCGACTGGCACAATGAAAACAGACGACGACGGCAATATTCTTGAGAGCACGGTTGAGCCTGCTGGCCCGACTTCTTCGGTATCTCAGCCTTACTTTACTTATGACCCCGATGGCGATCCACGCCCGGCAACGGCAACCATGCCTCTCAATGCCATTTCGAACACTGGCGATGGTATCAGCTCAGGCGTTACCGCTTCGGGTGGTGATGTTGAAGACGAAACTGTCGAAATTATATTTGACGGCGGCGACCCGACCCGTGCTACTTCGTATCGCGTTGTTGGTTCAGAACGGGGCTTTATCGGAGCCGGCACTCTTGGCGGTGAACAGGCACGACTTGAAGGCACTCCTGTAGCATTCGGCACCCACTGGACACCAGCTGCCACCACATTCCAAGTTGCCGACAATCAGTTCACTCCTCCAAGAGTGGCAACGGTAACCTTTGCCGCCGGCACCTATTCAACATCAGAAATTGTCGATAGAATCAACACTGCAATGAAGGATGATGGGGTGCGTGCTACCGCATATTATGATGCGATCACCCAGAAGTTTCAGATTGTCAGCAACGATATCGGCAGCAATCGCGAACTTGAAATCTTAAATGGAACTGGAAATTTTACCGATCTGAATCTGCCAGTGGCAGTAGCAACCGGCACTGGCGGTGCCAGACCAGAGGTGTTCAGCGACCGCGCAGTTGACCCGGCAAGATGGGATCCTGAAAACGACGTCTGGGATCCAGACGGCCTTGACGTCAGCCTGGTAATAACTGATCGCAGTGGTCGTGCCGCCCTGATCAATTTCAGCGATATCGTGGCCGGAAACAACCAGGTTTACACACGGGGTGCAATTCTGGCAGAGATTAACTCAAGACTGGCACAAGAAAATGTTTCCGCTACCGCTTCGTTTGTCGACACCAACAACAACGGCGAGCCTGATCAACTGGTAATTACCGGCAACTATTCTGGTTCTGGAGAGCAGCTCGTTATAGGTGGAAGTAATATCGGGGAACTGGGCTTAACAGCAGACACATATCGAGGCACAGCTGCAGTCAGCGACTTCAACTATGGCGGACTGGAATTCACTCTGACCGAAGGCAACAACCCCTGGCTGCCTAATGAAAACATGAGCTTCGTGACCACCGCCGAAAAAGGTGCTTCAGACTCCGTTAACATCATGGTGCCACAGCCTTCGTCCGACATGATTGAGTTTTCGGCGACAGTCAATGGTGAAACCTTCAAAATAGACGGCGCCGTCAGCGATGGTGCAAAACATTCCACCAGCATCATTGCCTATGACTCACTCGGCGGCAAACATGGTATGGTGACATCCTGGGAACATACCAATTCCGAAACAATGGAGTGGAGTTATAAAGTCAGCTATTCTGACGATGACACTGAAATAGTGAACTGGCTGAAAGATCCAGCTAACAGTATAGACGACCCAGAGGATCCAACGGCGGACGATCTTGAGCGCGCCAACGATGCATTGATCACCAATCGCGAAGGCAAGCTGTATTTCTTCGAAAACGGCAAGATTGATGAAGGTCGCTCGTATGTCCCAGATTTCCAAATGACTCCTCGCGGCAGCAACCCACTCACGATATCTCTTAACACCGAGCTGATAACACAGTTCGAATCCGACTTCTCAACCAAGGCAGAGTTTCAGGACGGCTACGAAATGGGTCTGCTCGAACAGATTTACTTTGAGGAAGATGGAATAATCAGAGGTGTTTTCTCGAATGGTCAGAAACAGCCGATCGGGCAGATAGCCCTGACGACCTTCAACAATCCGGCCGGTCTCGAAAAGAATGGTAAAAACCTCTATACATACGCGCCCAACTCGGGGCAGCCAGTAGTTGGCAAAGCCGGCATGATGGACCGAGGCGTCGTTGTGGCAGCTTCGCTTGAAATGAGCAACGTAGACATTTCTGAAGAATTCACGAATATGATTATTACCCAGCGCGCCTTTCAGGCCAACTCAAGGGTAATCACCACTTCAGACGAAATGCTTCAGGAAGTAGTAAATCTGAAGCGTTAAGGCCTAGTGAAGAAATAATTGTTACATCTTAGGTTATTCGATCGGCCATAAGAGCCCGTAAGAAATCAACCTTCGTGCCTCGGTTATTTTCTAACAGGCTCTAAACGAACCGACAGTAATGGAGACGACTTGATATGATCAAACTTTCGCGCATCAATGGAATAAGTTTCTACTTGAATGCCGAACTCATCGAGCAGATCGAGTCGACTCCGGACACTGTCATTACTCTACACACAGGCAAAACAGTTATGGTAGCAGATTCAGTAAAGCAGGTATTGCACAGGATTATCTGCTATAAGCGCCGAATCCATACGCACCGGATCAGGAAAAAAAATGCTTCTGGCTCCGTTGCTTAAATGAATTTCTGCAATCCTTCCCGGTGGGCACTGCGGGATACGTGGCTCTAATGGCCAAAGGCCATAAGAGCCACCTAAAAAGTCGTTTTGTGCATTGACTTGGCCGATTTTCTCATGGTAGGTTTATAAATTATGTCATCCAAAACAAAACTGGTTTTATTTATTTTAGTTGTATTGGTTATCGCTCTGGGGGTAGTTACCGTCGCTTACGTGACCAGTCGCCGTGCAGTGACCGGCCCGGAAGGAGGCCAGACGCCGCCACCACAGCAGGGTGACATTGAAACTGCACCTAAAATTGGTCGGTTTGATCTTGGCGAGTTCATCGCTACTTCGCGTGACGAAGAGTTGCACTACATTAAGATTCAGGTCGAAATAGGCTATATCGGGAACCTTGAAAAAGAACTCGAAGAACGCAAAGCCGAATTGCGCGACTGTATAACCAACATTTTAATGAAACTCAATATACAGAGAGCCAAAGAAGATTATATCGACCGCTTCTTACATAAAGACATAGAAAGAGAACTAAACAGGATTCTTGGTAAATCAACATCTGAAAGCCGTATAGTCAGTGTTTTTATTCCAACCTTTCTGATCAACTGAGTCAAACAAGATGTTGCATAGAACCGGAGCCAGAGAATGGTAGACACCCTTTCGCAGAGCGAAATTGATGCACTGCTTTCGGCATTGGGCCCAGCCGAAGATGATGATTCGGCGCCACCGCCGCCACCCTCATATTCTGAGGGATCAGCGTCATCAGGAAAAAGCCAGAGTAGAGAGTCTTCACCACCCAAGGCTGCTGCTTCCTCCATGTTTGGCGGGATGCCTGAAGAACGCAAAGAGGGCAAGGTTGAACGAAAGTATGACTTCAAGCGTCAGACCAAGTTTTCAAAAGAGCAACTCAACACCATCCAGCTTATCCACGAAGCGTTCGTAAGACTTATTGGCACTGACCTTTCGACAAAGCTGCGTGCTTACGCGCAGGCAACGATTGTATCTGTCGAACAGCGCACCTTTGAAGAATTCATTCAATCAATATACAACCCCACTTTCATAACCGTATTCAGATCAGACAACCTTGATGGCAAAGCTCTGGTTGATATAAACCTCAACGTAGTATTCACCATTCTTGACCGCCTGCTCGGCGGCAACGGCACGCCACTGGGCATTCTCAGACAGCTTACCGAAGTCGAAAAGCAGATAATGCAGAAAATAATGGTCGGCATCATCGATCGACTGCGTGAAGCCTGGATCAACATTATCGATCTGGCTCCGGTAATTGAGCTGGTCGAATCGAATCCACAATTTGCGCAGATTGTTCCACCCAGCGAAATTGTCGTATCTATTACGATCGAGATCAAGATTCATGACGTAACCGGCATTATGACGCTGTGTATACCTTACAACACTGTTGAATCGATCATTTACAAGTTCAATGCCGCATCCTGGTTTGCAGCGGTTCGCAAAGAAACTGCCCAAACCAACGTAGATGCGATCAGTCAACAGGTAAAATCCGTGCACCTGCCTCTAATAGCAGAACTCGGCGCTACAATCGTAACTCTGCAGGATATTCTCGGACTTCAACCAGGCGACATTATGGTTACCGATCAGTTATTTAAGAATGATCTTAATATCAGAGTCGGCAGTCGGGTAAAGTTTCGTGGCCGCCCCGGAGTGCTAGGAAAAAAAATGGCCATTACAATTACAGAAGTTTTTGACCCCCCTGACCAGGAGGAGGAATTGACGTGAGTGACTTACTGACGCAAGAAGAAATTAATGCATTGTTAAATGCTGGTGCGCCCAGCGACGATGCCGCTCCAGAAACCCCTGCAGCCGCTGCTCCGACTGCTCCTGCTGCCTCCAGCGGCAAAAGTGCCACAGCAGCTTTCTCTCAGGAAGCACTCGACCAGCTTACTGAAGTTGCCAAGATTTCTCTTGGTGCCACATCATCGGTCGTTCAGGTTCTGCTGAATAAAGAGGTCTCGATTGAACTGGAGCAGATCAGAGTTGTTGACTTTAGCGAAATGGCCGCTGAAGGCGGCGGCGAAGAGTTCGTCATCGCCAAGATTGGCTACGTTGAAGGTTTTGACGGCAACTCCTACCTGATGCTAAAAAAGACAATATCAGCCCTCATTGGCGACCTCATGATGGGTGGCAGTGGCGTTGACGCTGAATTTCAGGAGATGCATGTTTCTGCGGTCGGCGAAATGTTGAACCAGATGATGGGCAAAACTACAACCGCCTTGTCTGAGCATTTCAAAAAGCGTGTTGATATTTCTCCGCCAGAAGTCCTGGTAGTAAACTTTAATGATGGGCCGCCGGCCCTGCCAGATTTCAATCTAACTGCAATGTTTTTGCGCATTGGCTACAGTCTAAAAATCGGCGATCTGGCCGAAACCGAAATGGTACAGCTCCTTCCAGCAGAATTTGCTCAGCATATGGCAGCTGACCTGACAAAGCCGAAAGAGTCTACGAAAAAAGCAGCTCCACCGCCGCCGCCAGGCGCTGGCCTCGGAGGACAGCAGCAAAGCCAGATGCATCAGCAGATGCCTGGAATGCCACCTCAGATGCCTGGTCAGCCTGGCATGGGAATGGGTATGCAGGGACAAATGCCTGGAATGGGAATGGGTATGCAAGGACAAATGCCTGGGATGGGCATGCAAGGACAGATGCCTGGAATGGGTATGCAAGGACAGATGCCTGGAATGGGTATGCAAGGACAGATGCCTGGAATGGGCATGCAAGGACAGATGCCTGGAATGGGCATGCAAGGACAAATGCCTGGAATGGGGATGGGCATGCAAGGACAGATGCCTGGAATGGGTATGCAGGGAATGGGCATGCCCGGCATGATGCAAGGTTCGCCGGCAGAATTTGGCATGTTGCAAATGCCTATGGGAGTAGGTTTACAGTCAAATATCGACCTGCTGCTCGATGTTCCTTTGCAAATAACAGTTGAATTAGGCAGAACCCGTATGTTAATAAAAGATGTTCTTGAATTGGGTATAGGTTCTGTAGTAGAGTTAAATAAACTTGCGGGTGAATCCGTGGAGGTATTTGTTAATAACAAGCTGATAGCAAAAGGCGAAGTAGTTGTAATCGACGAAAACTTTGCAGTCAGAATTACCAGCATTATCAATCCACAAGATAGACTACAAGCTCTCTAAGGAGACTTCCGGTTAGTATGGGGAAAACAATTCTTATAGTAGATGACGCAGCCTTTATGCGCATGATGATCAAGGACATTCTAAGCAAGAATGGCTTCGAAGTTCTTGGTGAGGCGCAGACTGGCAAAGAAGCGGTTGAGCTTTACATGAAGCTTAAGCCGGATCTCGTAACCATGGACATTACCATGCCTGAGATGAATGGTATTGATGCGGTCAAAGCGATTAAAAAGCTTGATCCTGCAGCCAGAATCATCATGTGCAGTGCAATGGGTCAGCAGGCTATGGTTATCGATGCCATTCAGGCCGGAGCGCGCGACTTTATCGTCAAGCCTTTCCAGCCGAATCGCGTAATAGAAGCCGTGCAGAAAGCACTGCGCTGAAACATTTTTCCGTTTCTTAACTAAATTGTGAAGCATAAATTATTTAGAGCATTACTGTTTACACTCGCGATCAGTTTTTGTTCTGCATCAGCTGAACCCGTTGCCTCAGATGGTAACGGGTTTTCACCTATAGCATCCATCGCATCAGCAACAAATCAACCTGATAAGACAATCATTCCGGCGACAGACTCTGATGCCACGGCCAGTGCTGCCAAGTCTCCACTGCCGTTTTACATGGAAGGACCGGTTGCCTCTGCCCCATTCATGCCAACATCTGATCCCTTAAGCTCGACACTGCGCATCATTTCGTCGCTTTTCGCAGTAATTATTCTGGCTTTTGGCCTTTCATGGCTGATTCAAAAGAAGGGTGGCTTCGGCGGAAACGTGTTCGGAAAAGTATTGGGCATCCTGCCTCTGGATAACCGTCGCATGATATATCTGGTCGACGTTATGGGCAGAGTCCTCATACTTGGAGTGACCGACAGCAACATAAGCATGCTCTGTGAAATTACCGACAAAGACACACTCGACTCACTTCGCCTGCAATACGAAAAGCCCCTGCCCGGCATGGAACGGCTTTTTTCATTTTTGCGACCTTCTACTGGGCAGCAGGAAACTGGCTCAACAAAAATCGACGAAGAGCCCCCGCAAACGCAGGGAGAATTGCAAAATCAGCGAAATCAAGACCGGCTGCGCAAACTCAACGATCTTTTGGTAAAACGTCCGCCCACATCCAAGGACTGATTTTTTTTCAGCCTTGCGTAATTGTGCACCATATTGTATAAAATAACCAACGGAGCTGTGCCCTAAACAAATTTGTGCTCCGTAGTCAAAAACTGATGCACAAAAAAAAGTTGTCTTTCTGCACCCGCACTCTTTTTGCAGCTTTGCTGGCAATCTGGTCTCTGTCGACTGTAGCGGTGCATGCTCAAGCTCAGGATCCAAACAATCCGCGCGGGCGAATCAACATGGAAGACAGCACTGACATAGACAAAATTCAGAGGCAGGCAACGCCGTTTCCGATACCTGCCATCACCATTCAGGTTGATCCATCGCGTGAGCGCAGCCAGCTCGGCACCGGTCTACAGGTCCTGCTGCTCCTGACCATCCTTAGCCTGGCGCCTTCAATACTTATAATGCTCACCAGTTTTACACGAACAATCATTGTATTAAGCTTTGTTCGGCGTGCCCTTGGCACCCAGCAGGAACCAAGCAACCAGATCATCATAGGTCTTGCGCTGTTTATAACGTTTTTCACCATGTCGCCGGTTATCGACCAGATTTACCAGAAAAGCTTTGTGCCATACATTGAGCGCGATATAAATTATGTTGAAGCCTACAACCAGGCAATAGGTCCGATCAGAGAATTCATGTTCAGGCATACGCGAAAAACTGATCTGGCATTATTTGCCGGCATGGAGGGCGGCGCCAAGCCCCAGACAAAAGAAGATTTCAGCACGGTGGCTCTGATACCAGCCTTTATTACCAGCGAATTGCGCACCGCTTTTCAGATGGGCGTAGTTATTTATCTACCCTTTCTGGTAATCGACATGATAGTCGCGAGTCTGTTAATGTCGATGGGCATGATGATGCTGCCTCCGGTCATGATTTCATTGCCCTTCAAGATTCTATTATTTGTAATGGTTGACGGCTGGAACCTTGTTATAAGATCGATAGTTTTAAGCTTTGGCGGTAATGCATGACCGAATATACGCTGTATGAGCTTTTCAAAGAGACCTTTTTTCTTTCTCTGACGCTGTCTGCACCGATTCTACTGCTCGGCATGCTAATCGGGGTCATGGTCAGCATTTTTCAGACAGCCACCTCAATTCAGGAGCAGAGCCTCACCTTTATCCCAAAACTGCTTATTACCGGACTGGCAATGGTATGGCTGGCGCCATGGATGTTAACGCAACTGATGCAGTTCGCACTCAGACTGCTTGGCCAACTGCAGACTTTCGCGCGTTAGGCTGAACGAACCATGACTGAAGCCTCTTTTCTTAACGCCGTTGGCATATTTTTAATCAGCCTCTTACGCTTCAGCGGTTTTTTTCTTAACATACCCGTCTACTCCGAGGCAATTATTCCCATGCAAGTTAAAGCTGGGTTATCAGCGCTTTGCGCAGTCCTTATCCTGCCTCACCTTGTTCTTACTCAGACTTTACCAGAGCTCACAATACCAGAGTATGGTTTAATGGCACTTAAAGAACTTGCTCTCGGTTTTTCTATCGGCTACGTAGTATTGATCTTTGTGTCTGCCATCCGCCTTGGCGGTCAGATAATCGGGATGCAGATCGGCTTTTCCTTTGTTCAGGTCGCCGACCCCACCTCAAGTCAGGGACTGGGCATTGTTTCGGAGTTTTTTCAACTTGCCGGCAGCTTGACCTTTCTTTTTCTTGGTGGGCATCTGCTTATTTTGCAGGCATTTTTCCAGAGCTTTGAGCTGGTGCCGCTGGCCGGGATGCATCTTAATGGCGGTATAGTCGAAGAAATCGCGCTTTACAGCCGCATGTCGTTTGTCTGCGGCCTGCAGATAGCTATGCCTGTAATCGCGGTAATCCTGGTCGGCGATGTTGCATTAGGCATAATCGCACGCACAGTACCTAAAATGAACATTTTTCAAGTCGGATTTTCACTGAAAATTCTGGGTGGGCTGGCAATGTTGATCGTATTGATGCCGTATCTGGGCGATATCATCAAAAACCTGATCGGCATGAGCATGAATGAGATCAACCTGTTGCTCAGTAAGATGGGTTAGCATGAGAATCATCTGCGCGATGGCACCGCTGAGCCTTGTCGAACGGAACTTTGATCTGCAGCTGTTTGCCGGAGAAAAAACCGAACCAGCCACAGAAAAACGTCGTCAGGAAGCAGCAGAGCGCGGCAACATTGCAAAGTCACAAGATCTCAGCTCAGTTGTAACACTTCTCGTCGGCTTTTTAATGTTGCGATACTATGGTCCGCAGATTTTTGGCATGTGCGGCGAATACATGCGTTACACCTTTTCACACGCTATTTTTACGACTATGAACCTCCCCGACACGTTGATTTTGTTCAATCAGTTCATATATACATTATTGCGCATTCTCTCGCCTTTTATGGCAGCGATCGTGCTGGGTTCAATTGCTTCCAATATAATCCAAACAGGTTTTATGTTCAGATTCGATCCGCTAATGCCAGACCTGGATCGTCTCAATCCGATTTCTGGCATTCAAAACATTTTTTCATGGAAAATGGTGGCGGAGCTGATTAAGTCAATACTCAAAATAGCGGTAGTAGCCTATATCCCCTACTCCACCATGCGCGAACAAATCCCCATGCTGATAAGGTTCATACAGCTGGAACCCATGCCGGCATTCATTATACTTCTCAAAACCATATTCGTAATGGCAATTAAAATAATACTGATTCTTCTGGTCCTTGCTATGGCCGACTGGGCTTTCCAAAAATGGCGCCACGAAGAAAACATCAGAATGTCAAAAGACGAAATAAAGGACGAATACAAACAGCGGGAAGGGGATCCCAAAGTAAAGCAGAAAATACGCGAAAAGCAGCGCCAGGCGTCAAGCCGGCGCATGATGGAGGAGGTGCCCAAAGCAACCGTTGTTGTGACCAACCCGACCCACATAGCCTGTGCCCTGCGTTATGACCCGGACAATGATAATGCACCATTATTGGTTGCCATGGGCACAGGATTGATAGCCAGAAAAATCAAAGAAATTGCCAAAGAAAACAATGTGCCGATCATCGAAAACAAACCTCTTGCAAGACAGCTCCATAAAATGTTAGAAGTAGGTGACGAGATACCCTCTGACCTATACGCTGCTGTTGTCGAAATTCTGGCTCAGGTTTATCGCATGAAAAATCGTGCAGCCAGTGCATAGCGAACAAGCAGATTGAGAGTATCATAAACAGATGTAACTCCCGGAGGGCAGCTTGGCAGATAGTGGTGCTGGTGCAATGAGCAAAATCCCATTTGCCGAACTGCTGAAGAGCAAAGACATCCTTTTTGCCTTCGGTGTCGTGCTTATTGTCATAATGATGGTAGTGCCATTGCCATCATTTATTCTCAATATATTTTTAACCCTCAATATCGCACTGGCACTGATAATTCTGCTGGTTTCAATATACAACAAAGAAGCCCTCGAATTCTCGGCATTTCCAAGCATGTTGCTGATAGCGACGCTTTTCAGATTGTCGCTCAATGTCAGCTCAACGCGAATCATCCTCTCTGGACGCGGTGCAACAATTGACATCATAAAATCATTCGGCAATTTTGTCGTCGGTGGCAATTATGTAGTCGGTATGGTTGTATTCATTATCCTTGTGCTCATCCAGTTTATCGTAATCACAAAAGGTGCCGAGCGCGTAGCAGAAGTAGCAGCACGCTTCACTCTGGATGCAATGCCAATCAAGGGAATGGCTATCGACGCCGACCTCAACGCCGGTGCCATCGACCAGGAAGAAGCGACAAAACGACGACTGACCCTGAAACGCGAAGCGGATTTTTACGGGTCAATGGACGGTGCGAGTAAATTTGTCAAAAACGATGCGATAGCTGGCATAATCATAACCATAATAAACCTGCTTGGCGGCCTGGTTATCGGCGTCTTTCAACGCGGTGAGTCTGCTGCCGATGCTTTACAGATGTATGCACTGTTCACAGTTGGCGATGGTCTGGTCACCCAGATCCCAGCACTACTCATCGCTACTGCAACCGGTATAGTTGTTACCAGGGCAAGCTCAGACTCCAGTCTCGGGCAGGAAGTCAGCGACCAACTGCTTTCCAACCCTCGCGTCCTTGGAATTGGCTCAGCGCTGCTTGGCTTTCTCGGCTTGATTCCGGGATTGCCAAAGTTCAGCTTTATCCTGCTGTCGGTGGTGTTTGGTGTTCTCTCCTATGTCGCTCACAAAACCGATCTTGAACTCGAACAAAAAGAATTGAACACCAGGATCGCCGAGGAAGAAACCTCTAAAACCGGCCCAGAAGATGTTTCATCATTGCTTTCTGTTGATCCTCTGGAACTTGAAATTGGCTACAACCTGATTCCGCTCGTCGATGCCAACCAGGGAGGGGACCTACTCAACCGCATAACGCTTATCAGACGCCAGATTGCCATTGACCTCGGCCTGGTCGTGCCTCCAATACGCATTCGTGACAATATTCAGCTGCATCCCTCAACCTATTGCTTCAAAATAAAAGGCTCTGAATTTGCATCCTATGAAATACTGCCGGATCAATTTCTAGCCATGGATTCAGGCAACGCTACCAGTAAAATCGACGGAATTTCGGTAGAAGAACCCGCTTTTGGTCTGCCTGCTGTCTGGATCGAAAGCTCAAAACGTGATCGCGCCGAAATGGCCGGCTACACTGTTGTCGACCCATCTACTGTTATTGCAACGCACCTTACCGAGATAATCCGCAAAAACGCCCACGAAATACTGGGGCGACAGGAACTGCAACAGCTCCTTGACAACGTAAAAGAAACCTATCCCCTGGTTCTCGAAGAGGTGGTGCCCAACGTGGTCAGTCACCCCATTCTGCTGAAAATACTCCAGAACCTGCTGAAGGAAAACGTCTCAATTCGCCATATTGTCAATGTTTTAGAATCTCTGGCTGATTGCAAAGGCATTAACGAGGTTGACACCCTCACCGAAATTGCTCGTCAGAGCATGTCTCGCCACATCTGCAAGCCTCTTGTCGATGAGAACGGCACCCTTAAAGTAATTTCGCTCAACCCGCAGCTTGAACAGATGCTTGGCAATGCACTGCAAAAAATAGACGGTTCGGTGCAGCTCGCAATTGACCCAACCTCAGCCCAACGCCTGCTCGAAAGCGTCAGAACAAAAATCGAGGAAGTCATGCAGGAAGGCATTGCACCGATCATACTGTGCAGCTCCGCTCTGCGTCTCAGTATAAAGCGCCTGACTGAGCGCATTGCACCTCGACTCACAGTATTATCCTACCAGGAGATTCCTACAGCTCTCAAACTCGAATCAGTCGGGTTGATTTCGCTTCAGAGCTAATAGACAAACCTTATTATGAATGATCAGGCAGCTACTCTCCGCAAACTAAAACAAATAGTTGACCAATCGTGCACGCCCGAACCAATCAACGGTGAAACCTTTTTATCGCAGATAATCAGACCCTCGCCATTTGCTTCAGTCGCGCTGATTTTGCCTGACATGACCGACACATCGTTTCCGGAGGTCAAGAATTGGGTCTCCGGCCTCATGCAATATTCACCACGTGCATGCTTCTGGGACCAGGCAGCAATGATCCAGCCCAGTTCACTGCCACAAACACAAGTTCGCCTGCGCTATCCAGTGCCGATTCGAATTGAATCCGGCCTTACGCCTCTGACTATAATGCCATATCAGCCAGACTTTGTTAACCTGTCAGATAAGCCGGAACACTTGCGCATAGACTTCTTACGACACCTGATCAGAAGTCTCAAAAACTCTTCTGAAGTCTGGATAAGTCTAAACGCACGGGATCTACAACACAGCAGTGCGATTCTTCACGCTACTGACGCTGTCTGCATTATGGTGCCCCACCATCCTGACGCTCTGTTCAAGTGCTACGAACTTGTAAAATCCATTCATCTCTCCGGCTATTTTTCACCGATTGGCCTGCTCGACTTTAGCCCAGACAAATCCCTCCCAATCGAGGGTTCGAGCAGTAAAATAAAAATTGTTGCAAAACAATTTTTGGCGCTTGACCTTGTTGCCTCCGGGATGGTACTTTCTAACAGCACTTATATCCCAACAGAAACAGACACCGGACTTCGTAGCAGAATCTCTGCTGTTGAAGAAGGTTCGAGGGATTTTCTTTACTGCCTGAGCGAAAATCTGATCTATCTTATCCCGGGGATGTTCTAAAAACAATGACTGAACCTGTAATAAAGCCAATTGAAGCTATTATCGCGGAAACGCGAAAACAGATTCAGCCTTATGTATTCAAACGCCTTGAGGCGCGCACGCCACGCAAGGCCGGCGAAAAAATAGCTCAGACCATCACGGTAACCTCAGGCAAAGGCGGTGTCGGCAAAACCAGTCTGGTTGCCAACATAGCTATCTGCCTGGCGCAATCAGGTCAACGAGTAATAATCCTGGACGCCGACCTCGGCCTGGCTAACATCGACGTAGTTTTTGGCATCAGACCCCGTCACAACCTCATGGACGTTGTAAACGGCGACATGAACATTGACGAGATTATGATTCAGGGACCAAGCGGCATTCAGATTATTGCAGGTGGGTCGGGGGTCTCCGAACTCGCTCAGCTTGATCAGAAGAAGACAGAGAGACTATTCAGTCAGCTGCGTTTCCTCGAAGATAAAACTGACTATCTGCTCATCGACACCGGAGCGGGCATCAGTGACAGCGTTATCTCGTTCTGTCACGCCGCAGACCAGATTATTGTGATAAGCACAACCGAACCCACATCTCTGGCAGATGCCTATGGCATAATTAAAATTATCAGCGGGAAAAGACCAGACAGTCACGTATCGTTGCTGGTAAACCGCGTCGACGATGAGTCTGAAGGCATTCAAGTGCACGAGCGCATTGCACGGGTAGCCGCTGAATTTCTCAATTTTCCGGTGCACCATCTGGGCACTCTGCCCCAGGATCGCAACATGCACCTGGCAGTACGTCAACAGACTCCTCTAATGCTCTTTTCGCCGATGTCGCCAGCCGCGACTGGCATACGAAAAATCGTCTCGCAGGCATTTCACGAAATGCCCGAAACAGCAAGTCGCGACGGCATTGAAGGATTTTTCACCAGGCTGACCAGATTCTTCAAAGGAGGTTCAATGCAGTAAATGAGCTACCAGCAATACGAAAAACTGCTTGGAGAAACCTTCTTTGAGGCGAACTTGAAGGCTGAAAACAAATACGGCAAAGGTAATTTTGAAGTTCTCACGTCAAAACGCGTTAAACAACCGATATATCTGGGCTTCGGAACAAGGGAACTGGTCGAGCTAACAATTGGAATACTCGATAGAAAGACCACAACGCGTGCTCTGGCGGATGCGCCATCGCGACCACTTCCATCTATTGAACTGAGCTCACCAAAAACCGTTTTTTTGAACGCAAGCAACAGCGAAAAACCTGCCTTGCGAAACGCAGGCACAACCACAGCGTTCAGCACCCCTGCAAACGCAACGAAAGCCACGCCCGATAAAAAACCTACGACTCCATATATTCCGGGAATTCAGGCTTATGCATCACAAAAATCCGTCCACAATCGTGAAGTGCACGGACTGCGGACGATTCAGGAAGGCAACAACGAACCTCTTCCTCAACACATCAATGCCCCCGGACTTGAGCCTCACCAGATACAGGATATCCTTACCGAGATAATGGCAGTAAAGGACGAGCGACAACGCCGGGAAAAAATACTTCCCAAAGTAGAAGAGCGCAATCGCAGTCGCAATAATCAGGCAGAAAACAATGCGGAGTCGCCTGCAGACGTAAAAACGATGGTTTCTGCGATGGAAGAGCGCGTTAATCAGATTTTTGCCTTACTTAAGAATCTCAACAAGGAATCTGGCGAAGCCCTGGAACTTAAAGTTCCAGATCTGCCGAAGGGTCTTTTTGAAGTCAAGAAGAACCTGCTTGCCATG
>JAHISQ010000018.1 GCA_018818125.1 Candidatus Rifleibacteriota bacterium | reverse complement strand
CTAAAAATGAAATTATGCGGGCAATCAGCAAAGGCTGCAATACTCTGGCAAAAATACAGGACTCAACAAAAGCCTGCACCGGAGGAAACTGCAAAGAACTGAACCCATCAGGAAAATGCTGTTCAAAAGACATTTTAAGGCTGATAGAAATGTATTCAGAAAACCAGCTAGAACCGGAAGCGCCCTGCTGTTGTTGTAAACAGTAAATTATCGTAGACATTCTCACCAGGATCAGGCTTAACCAGCTGCTTTATTTGAGTATTTACAAGAAGAAGTGACTGCAGTTAAACTGATGCAGTATCATTGATATTAATCATTCAGGCAAAGGCTGGATTCTTCGCAAGTGATGACCCATTTTGCCGAATGAAGCGAAATCTGAATGTAACTGATGTAATTACCGGAGGATTGTAATGGCCGACTGTACAAATAAACTGCCCTGCGCATGCACATATTCATGCGAAAAGCGACATAAATGCTGTGAATGCGTGGCTTATCACCGCAATATGAATCAGATTCCGGGCTGCTTTTTCTCGACTGCGGGCGAAAAGACTTATGATCGCAGCGTTCAGGCGTTTATAAAAGATCAGAATAAATGAGCGGCAGATTTTTTTGCGCCGCTTCCATTGTTATTTTTGGCGGAACCGGTGATCTGGCCAGCCGCAAGTTGATTCCAGCTCTGTGTCGTTTACATGACGCAGAACTTCTCGCGCATGATTTTCATATCTTCGTAACTGGTCGCGCCGACTTAAGCACAGAAGCCTTTATCGAGCATCTGATGCAGCGCGAGGCGATTCTCTTCAAGAAAGACAAGCGTTTTGCCAACGGGTTCGCTGGCCTGAGAAGCCGTATCAGGTATCTGCGTGCCAACCCTGCACTACCTGGTGAGCCAGAGGATTTCAAGAACAGACTGCTAGCTGCTGAGCCGATGGCAGCGCCAGCCCGACTCTTTTATCTGGCCGTGCCACCTGACAGCATGAAGAGCTTCATTCGTCTGATCAAGCCATTTTCGGAAGAAAACACAGATAGTCGCTGCCCAGAACGCATTCTGGTAGAAAAGCCATTCGGGCAGAATCTTAAAACAGCCAAGGAGCTTAATCAGAGTCTTCTTGAAGCCTTTACCGAGAATCAGATTCTACGCATAGACCACTATCTCGGAAAAGAGGCGGTGCAGAACATCCTTTTCATGCGCTTCGCCAACACTTTTTTTGAACCGGTCTGGAACAACCACTATATTGACAACGTGCAGATCTCTTTTTCTGAGAATATCGGAATCGGTGGCCGTGCCGGTTATTTTGACCAGACCGGAATTCTGCGCGACGTTGTGCAGAACCATCTGTTGCAGGTGTTATGCATGGTTGCTATGGAATCACCGCTTTCTCATCTACCCGGCGACCTGCATCTCGAAAAGAACAAGGTTCTCAAGGCCTTAAGAAGGTATCAGCCGGAAGAAGTTGCCTCAGAGACCATAAGAGCGCAATATTCAGCGGGCGAAGTAGATAGTAACCCCGTTCTTGGCTATCTTGAAGAAAATGGTGTGAGACCCGAGTCAAAGACAGAAACCTACGCTGCCTGTCGCGTTTTTGTCGATAACTGGCGCTGGGGGGGCGTTCCATTTTATCTGCAAGCCGGTAAAAGGCTCGAACGCAACGTAACAGAGATTGTTATCAATTTCAAACCACTCCCCCACTCTATTTTCAAGGATTTCACAGGCAAAATCGAACCAAACCGTTTGTATATAAGAATTCAGCCCAACGAAGGCATTATTCTCAAAGTTAACTCAAAGCCACCGGGAATGAACTTGCAGGTCTCTGATGTCGGCCTCAAGTTCTCTTATGAAAGCGAATTTGGTGATTACCGGCCAGATGCCTATGAGCGCCTGCTGCTGGATGCTCTCAACGGCGACTCTGCGCTGTTTTTGAGCAACAGTGAGATCGAAGAATCCTGGAAATTTATCGACCCCATCATAGAAGCCTGGCAAAGCGACAATCAGCCAATGCACACATACAAAGCCGGCAGTAATGGGCCTGAAGAGGCCAACAAGCTACTGGCAAGGCACGGTCACCGCTGGCGGCCCTCGATAATCTGATGCTGAGCATTAACGCGCAGATTACTATCTGCAAAAACCAGGTGAGCCTCGCCAATACGGCAGCAGCTGCGATACTGTCTGTAATCAAGGCAGCCCCTGGTCCACTCAGACTGATCAGTCTTTCTGGAGGCAGCACGCCATTTCCGGTTTATCGTTGCCTGCCTCAGCTGTTAAGCGAAGCGAACCTGACAGATCATTGCTACTGGCTGCAGACAGACGAGCGACTGGTCGCGTCAGATGATGAGCGAAGTAATCAAAAGGCTATATTCGACAGTCTTTTTGCCGATGGCACGCTGCCGAAAGCAAATTTTTTCCCCGTGCCGCTGACAGCGCCGCGTGGCGAACAGCAGCAGATAGCCAACACTTATGAAATTTTAATGCAAAAGCTGCCGGCGCAGTTGCGCTCACCTGCACCGATAGATCTTGTCGTGCTTGGCATCGGAAACGACGGCCATACCGCTTCGCTTTTTCCCGAGACTGACTGGCAAAAAAACTATAACGCAGACTTTGCAGTATTTACGCCAGCCAGTCAGCCTGAAGCAAGGTTAAGTCTGACTTTTCAGCGCATCATGCAGGCCCGAGAGCTGCTTTTTCTAGTAACCGGCAACGGCAAGCAACAGATTCTCGAAGAAGTTTTTCTCAACCCACAAAGCCAGTGCCCTGCCGCCGTAATCGCCCGTCAGCGCGCCACCAGCTGGGTGATTGATGCTGATGCCGCCTCTCCCCGCCTGCGCTCAGCGGCGGCACTCTGCAACACCACAATATAAATCGAGACTGATGGGTTGCCCCAAAAACATAGCTGTAATATGTTATATTGTTTTAAAATCAACGCATCAAAGCGTGGTGGAAAAGTGGAGGACTCATTATGATCAAGGTTACCTGGCTGGGGCATTCAGCTGTTAAGATCGAAGGTTCTAAAACCATTTATATCGACCCGTTTATAATGGGCAACCCGGCTTGCTCATGCACTCTTGACGATATAAAAAAAGCCGACATGGTGTTTGTAACGCACTATCACGACGATCACGTCGGAGATGCATTTTTTATCTGCCAGAAAACCGGTGCAACTCTGATTGCTATTCACGAAATAGCGGTTGAGGCAACCGAACTTGGCATTACTGCTGAAGGCATGAACATTGGTGGCACCGTGACGGTTGAGAATGTAAAATTTAATATGGTTTCGGCCCTGCATTCTGCAAAAAAGGGCACTCCGGCCGGAATCGTGATCGAGATTGATGGCAGCTGTATCTATCATGCTGGCGATACTGGTCTTACCTACGATATGAAACTGGTCGGCGAGTTTTTCAAGCCAGATCTGAGCTTATTGCCAATCGGAGACCGCTTCACTATGGGCATCGCCTCGGCGGCTAAGGCGGTAGAGTATACACAAACCCGACGCGTCGTGCCGATTCATTACAATACCTTTGAGCCGGTAAACGCTGACCCGCAGGCATTTAAAGATAAAGTCGGCAGCCTGGCCGAAGTCATCATACTCAAACCCGGTGAATCTTACGAACTAAAGACTGACAAAGCAGTTTCATCAAACTGACAGACCTGAAAATACTTTTTAGTATCTGCTGATTTGCTCAGATCTGCAGGTCGTCTTCGTTCTGACTGACGTTGAAGGCAGCAAAAGCTGGCGAATAAAGCAGCTGCTTCATTTTTTTGACGGTGGGCTGCAAATCATGGCCTTCGTCGTTCCAGCCGACAAAGATGCGACTTTCAGGGCTTTTGGCCGTGATCAGTCGAATTATCATGAAAAGCGCCCGGATTGCGTGTTCCATCATGGCACGCGGGTGATCCGGAAAAAACTTTGTGCCTTTAATACTTGGGTAATAAGGATGAAAGTTGAAATCAACCAGCACGCCATGCTGCTGCATCAGTTCGATCCCATATTCAATTGTAGCCACAACCTCGGCAATCGCCTCATTGCCGGTTATGCCAGGCGGCTGAAACAGTACGTTCATCTCGACCGCAGTGCGATCAGAGTAAACACTTAAAGCATTAAAAACACTGTCAACCTCGCTGCGCGTAATCGTCTTTTTGAGATGACCGATGCGAACTTCCTCGCTTTGTGATTCGAGGCCAAGCGTAATCGAAAGAGACTGGTCAGGACGCAGCAGAGGCAACATCTCGCCGATGCGTGCTGCCGTAACAAAGTGCTCGCGCGAATCAAAACTGATGCGCTTTACTGCTGGCAGGCGACTGGCAAACTCGAGAATTCGCTGGCGAGTCTCTTTTGATAATTCGCTATCATTGAGAGTAGAGCCGTAATTATAAATGACCAGATGGCAAATTTTCGGCAGGATCTCGCTGTAATACTGCTGTAAAAATTCGAGACGCTGTCGATTCATTTCGTGAGAAAATGAAACACCCTCACCGGCGCCAAGGTCACAATGAATGCACTGAATGTTATAATACGGACAGCAACCAGTCGGGCTTTCGTTGCCAAAAACCAGTGCCAGGCGCAATCCACGCGGCGAAGCTACTGGTTCGAAAAGAGAGCCCTCGGGCGGGCGACCATAATCTTTATTATCAGACATACTCAACCTTTTTTGATCATGTAGTTGCCGAGAAACAATGCATCGATACCTGTCCGGGAAAAGGTAGAGATCGCATCGGCAGGCGTCATGACTATGGGCTCACTGTCATTAAATGAGGTATTGAGAACCATAGGCACCTGCGAAAGCTTTGCAAACTCCGATATCAAACTATGATAGAGCGGATTTACTTCAGGATCGACAGTTTGAATTCTGCTGGTTTTATCGACATGCACAACAGCTGGAATCAGTTCAGCCTTACCGGCTCTGGTCGGGTAAGCATAGAGCATGAAACCGCCGGCCAGGGATTTTTGGGGAATCTCAAACCATTCACCTGCAGCTTCGACGAGAACGCTTGGTGCAAACGGACGAAAATCTTCGCGGTGCTTGATTTTGCGATTGAGAATATCGCGCATGTCTTTTCGGCGCGGGTCAGCAAGCAACGAACGGTTGCCAAGCGCACGCGGACCGGTCTCCATGCGGCCCTGGAACCAGCCGACGATATTGCCTTCGTTAATCATGGCTGCTGCGCGCTCTGCCGGATCGGCAACCTTTTCGGCAGCAAACGTTGTTTTCGCAATGGCTTCTTCGATCTGTTCATCTGAGTATTCCGGGCCCCAAAGCGCATGATTCATTACAAACTGGCGCTGGTTATCGAGAATTCCGCACCAGACCTGCAAAGCCGCACCAATTGCCGAGCCAGCATCGTTAGCGGCTGGCTGAATATAAACCTCTTTAAAACCGGCTTTTTTTTGTATAATGGCATTTGCTACGCAGTTCAGTGCACCACCACCGGCAAGACACAGGTGCTCAAACGGTCCAAATGACTCCTGCATTCTGCTGCAAAGCTGCAAAAGAACATCTTCGCTAAACTTCTGCAGAGTTGCTGCGAGATCCTGGTGCTCTGGGCCTATCGGTTGATCGCGATGGCGAGTCGGGCCAAATAGTGCTTCAAGACCAGACATATCGCCGCTTCTAAATCGAATAACATTGTTATCGACCTTGAACAGATTCTCAGAATCAAGCCAGGCAATTTGTTTGAACTTATCTGCAAAGACATCTGGGTTACCATAACTGCTCAAACCCATAAGTTTGCAGGCATCATACTCGGAAAACCCGAGATACGTGCAGAATTTTTCCCATAAAAAGCCGAGACTGTGCGGATAAGGCACTGAGAAAAGCTTTTCGAGGCGGTTTTCGTTGCCTCGATAAACGCTGAGAGAATCAAACTCGCCGATCCCGTCAACAACCATCACCAAAGCATTGGCGAAGGGTGAACAATAAAAAGCACTCGCGGCATGCGCCAGATGATGATCAACCCAGACCAGTCGGTCGTGGCGGTAACTGCCGATAATTTTGGCAAGTTCATCGGGAACCCGCTGCAGGTTCTGATGAAAGATCATTTCACCCTCGTGGGTGCCCCATTGTCCTGGGGTAAGATGCTTATCGACATCAATATTCTGTAAACGTCCTGTTTGCGAGAACGAGTAGGCAAAGCAGTCGATATCGCCGGCCTTCAGACCAGCGAATTTCAGACAACCCTCTATCGCGCCTTCCGGCAACACATGCGGATTATCTATCTGCGCAGGCTTGCCGTGCTTGTAACGATTGATACGCTCTTCTTCGATGAAGCAACTGAGCTTGCCATCGACTACAAGCGCCGCCGACGATTCATGATAAGCGCTGTTGATGCCTAGTATGATCATTCTGTATGCGATCCTTCTATTATTTTAAATTTGTCGCCATTCTACAACATGGTGCGTGTAAAATCTACTTTAGCTGATCAGTCTTGTTCAGCCATCACTATTTAGAGCCTGAAAATTGAAGCGGTAAAGGTTTGCGTGCTGAGTCAAGGTTTCTAGAAAATATTATATGGTTAGAACCTGTAATGAAGCGAAGGTGATTTGAATTTTTCTGATTTTTTGGCGAATAGTTCGTAAACTGCGAGCAAAGTGTTATTATTCAAAGATGTTGAGACACGAAGACATAATTTTCCGCGATGAAGTGCTGGTGGTGATAAATAAGCCGGCCGGACTGTTGGTTCACCCGAGTTGGATTGACAAAGACGAGACACAAACAGCAATGAAGTTGCTGCGCGACCTGATCGGGCAGTGGGTTTATCCGGTTCATCGTCTGGACAAACCAACATCCGGAATTCTGGTCTTTGCACTTTCAAGCGAGATTGCGAAGGCATTGACCGCAGCCTTTACTGAACGCAGCGTAAGCAAAGAATACATTGCAGTGGTCAGGGGCCACACCTGTGAAGCCGAAACAATTGATTATCCACTGCGCGAACTCTGGGATAAAATGACTGACCGCGAAAGCAGCAGAGACAAGCCGGCTCAGCCGGCAATCACCTGCTACGAACGCCTGGCAATTGCAGAATTGCCGATCGCAGTGAGACCACACCTGTCTGCGCG
Organism: Candidatus Rifleibacteriota bacterium; assembly: GCA_018818125.1. Classification (GTDB taxonomy): domain Bacteria; phylum Muiribacteriota; class Ozemobacteria; order Ozemobacterales; family Ozemobacteraceae; genus Rifleibacterium. The sequence continues at coordinate 1,442 of JAHISQ010000018.1, read as the reverse complement.
CTATTCGCTGCTCAGGGTAAGACCGCAAACCGGCCGCAGCCGGCAGATAAGGCGACATCTGAAACACATATTCCACCAGATAATTGGCGACCATAAGCACGGCGACAACGCTCACAACCGCATGTTCGCCGAGCATCTTGACTGCCATCGCCTCCTGCTGCATGCGAGCATGATCAGCTTTGCGCACCCGGTCAGCGGCGAACAGATGAGTCTTCACGCGCCACTTCCCGACGATTTTATGGCAATCCTGCAGCGCGTCTTTGGAATAACAGATTTTTGCTGACGGCTAACGCCTGAACAGGATATAATCAAGAAAAACACAGAGGTGATTTTATGCTGATACCATGGGTCTATTTTCTCAAAGAAGAAGAACAGCTGCTACTTGAAGGCTTCACCAAGAAATGGACTATAAACGGCCCAGGGTCTGTGTTTGTCAAACCCATGATTTCGGTAAGAGTCAGACGTGGAGTAAGCCTTTCACCAACCGAGTTTGCCAAGATCCGCAACCTGCTTACAGGTAAAATCAAGGTTGAGAAGGGGCCATGCTTTTTCTTTCTCGCCGCCTATGAGGAGCTGGTCAAGGTATATGACGTCATTGTACTGCGTCACAACGAATATGTCAGATTGATCGACCGTTCAACTGGTATTATCAGAGTGCTCACCGGTCCGACCAACGTCGTTCTGACTGCGACCGAAGAGATTTTGCAGGCACCTACAAGCGGTGTCAACATTGACGAACACACAGCAGTTCTGGTGCGTAACACTTCTGATGGTTCACTGCGCCTGATGACCGAGAACAAGGTGTTTTTTCCGGCTGCTGACGAAGAGATCGAAGAAGTGCGCAGAAAAATTCTGCTTGAAGAGCATGAGTCAGTGGTTATTAAAGGCAAAGACGGGAAATTTCGCATCGTGCATGGCAGCAAAGATGAAAATGCCTTTTTTCTGCAACCCTATGAATACCTGTTGGGTATGCGCTGGTCTTCTGGCATACATAAAGAAAAACGCGAGCTTAAAATCACACATATCGATTCGCGGCCCAAATTCATGTGGTATGAATTTGGTGTGCGCACCAAAGACAATGTCGAGCTGATTCTCGGTGTGACATTTTTCTGGCAGATCGACAACATTGAGCAGATGATACGAACAACCGACGATGCTCCTGGCGATATCTGTTCGCACGCACGCAGCATGATAATTCAGTCTGTATCTAAGTCTCCGCTAGAAACCTTTCTCGACAGCTTCAACGATGTTGTAAGAGATTCTATCAACGACAGCACTGACTCTTTTTATGTTCAGCGCGGCGTGAGAATTCATTCGGTCGAAGTCAGATCCGTTTCATGCAAAGAAGAAAGCACGCAAGGTATTCTGCAGGAAATCATTCAGGAAACCACCAACCGCCTGAACCGCCTGCAGAAGCAGCAGAGCGAAAACGAAGTGCGGCT
>JAHISQ010000191.1 GCA_018818125.1 Candidatus Rifleibacteriota bacterium | reverse complement strand
GGGCAAGGGCCCAAAGAACAACATTCTATCATTGAAGCAATCTTGAAGAAACAAAATGCAAAATAAAAAGCTGGCTAACGATCGCGTAGAGAGGGAAAATGAGGCCGGTCACGACTGTCGCTGGCCCGAGAATCAAAAATTAATATCAATCGGGCAACAATACAAGACAACAATATAGAACCAAAATTCAGAACAATAAGACAGCGTGACGCGGGCTGAAGATGCTTGAATTGAAATAGTTACAATTCTGTTACAAGATTGACAAGAGTTTGTTGCTTCTACCTGATATAAAAGAATTAGATTCTAATCCATGGAGGTATTTTGATATGGTAAACAATTCACATTTTCTCAAAAACCTGATCATTTTACTAATTTTCATTTGCTTCGTGCCTATTGTTGCTTTTAGCGCAGATAGTGATAGGCAGCTCCTAAAAGAGTGGATAGAGGGGGAGCGCTTTTTAGACTCTTCGATTGAAGATAGGCTTGTGTTACTTGAAAAATGCCTCCTACAGAATTCTGGAGAAAATATTTTTGTTGCAAGTATAGACTCCTTTAAAGAGGAAGTGAATATGAATATCTGCGAATTCACTTTAAATAACCGGGATTTGAAAGAATTTATGGAAAGCCTCAACTTTAAAAGGAAACTATTTTTTCATGTTTCAGAAAAAGTTAAGATTGAAAGTGACATGATTTTTAAAAATTGTACATTATTTTCTATGGTTGAGGGACTATGCAATAAGTATCAATTGAAAGCTTTTTATTACGCCCGTGAGGTGTATTTCATACCTCACACAAAGGCAAATATAGACTGACGAAATCACTTAGTCCTTCATTAAAGACCACTAACGGGGCGCTGAAGTAAAACGATTGTGTGCGTTGTAAAGTTTGTTTGATGTGACGGAGATGCTTTGATTGTTTGTGCACGAACGCAAGCGATGAAACTAGATGTGTTTGGTCTCAGAGATCGCCTTGCAAAGGGAGGTTTGCGGAGTATCAGAATTAATGAACAAGAGCCTTGTGGATGGTAGTATAAATTCCCATTGATCGCGGAAGGGTAAATTCCCTGTGAAGTCGGAAGTTGGTTTTCCCTGTTATGGCGGAACCATTAGCTGACAGAGCTTCACAGCTCCGCCATTGCCTTCGGCTAGTAAGGTGATTGGCGTTTAACCAACCCGCGCTTTAGCGATGAAGCGATAGCCAATAACCTGAAGCTCGTAGAAAAAGTCAATTCAATTGCCAAGGCAGAAGGCATTACCCCTTCGCAAGTTGCTCTTGCCTGGGTGTTATCGAAAGGTGACGATATTGCGACGATTCCCGGGACTCGGCATTCAAAATTTTAAGGTTGTTGGTGAGCGCTATTGAAAAAGAAAAAACTTTAAAATCTGAAGTTCAGCTCCTTTTTTTCACCATTGCTCATTTGCCACTCGACAATAATAATATTACTGTAGAATAAAATTGAAATTATACATAACAGGTGCGTCGAAACCGAAATTTAGGCCGTTCACGGGCGTCGGCAAAGCGATCCGCTCAGCATTGAGAAACGGTTTTTTTCCTGTTCCGACTGTTACATAAAGCGCTTGGCGTTTCCTAGGCCACAATAACTAATGCCACCAATGAAAAACCGAACTTGGTTTGACTTTCATGATCCTAGTTTGAGAAAGTGACTTTTCAACTTATCTGCTGTAGAATGCCATCTGGAAGTCCTAAGAACTATTCTTAAGGGGGTAAAGACATATGACTGGCACTACCAGAAGAACGTTTTCAATAGCTAGAACTGTATCTACATTTGGGGTGCCACTTGTTCTCATAGGCTTTATCTGCCTTTTTCGGGAATCCCGCAGTAGTGTTGGCGCTTTCTTCAATCTTCAGACACTTTTTGTCGTTGCCGGACTTCCTTTTTTTCTGCTACTGGGTAGTCATGGCAAGAAATTTATCGAATTCTTGCCAGAGGCCATGAAGACTCTTTTCTTCGACCCAGCGGGGCAAGACACAGGTTTTGTCGAAATTGCGAGGGATGGCGAGAGATTCTCTTTGGTGGCCGGGATGATTGGTGTCGTAATTGGGCTTATTCTCCTGATGAGCAACCTTGACGACCCAACAAGCATTGGTCCCTCCATGGCTTTGTCGATCCTTTCCATGGCTTATGGTATTGTTTTTGCCGAGTGTTTCTTTGCAGTTGTTGCAAGGGCCTACCAGGCTGGCCCAAGCGGCTCGACATTGGCAACTATGCATTGGATATCTCTGGTATTTGGCGGAATTTTTGCGTTGTTATGTTGTTTTTTCCTCATGCTGTTTGCCTTTTCTCCCGTTTCAGAGCCTCCAGTTTCAGAACAAAATTTTGAAAACACCCTCACGGAAATTTCTTTAGAAACAAATTTGGGGGAAATCCCTGAAGGCCATACGATCCAATTTAGAGCCTGCCTCAACATTTCTGATCCGCGAACTAAGGAAATAATAAATAGCCTGCTCCCGGCGATCCAGGAAAGGATCATCCAGCTTATTCTCAAAAAGAAGTATATAGACATGGGACTTCCTTCCGCCTACGAAACCTTGAAAGAGGATGTGACTTCAATTGTTAATTCTCTCCTAAAGGAGAATGGATGTCCTGATATCCCCTCAGTTATCTTCTCGGAGTTCCTGATAAAGTAGAATCAAATTTGTGATTCAGAATCCGGAACAAATTGTTATTCAAACTGATGGCAGAATAAAGAAATCGGCCAAAATTACTGAAGCAGATAAGTATCTCAGGGTAATTTTGCTCGAAGACGGCGAAACCTTTCATAATGCTTTTTTTGACAGATCCTTCGGAGAAAAGACAGATGAAGGTTAAATATTTCCCAGATACAGATACGGCTTACATCGAATTTAAAGATGGTGAAGTCTTTGAAACCAAAGAGATCTGCGAAAATGTATACATAGATGTTGATCAACAAGGCAATATAGTAAACAGACTATTGAACATGCCAAAAGAAATGCTGGTCTCAAAGAAATTTCCTATCAAGAAATAACGCAGAAAGTAGCATAGACCGCATAATCGGGTAAAGAGGGGGCTTTCCCCTCTCCTCCCCACACCACCGGACATGCGGGTCCGCATCCGGCGATTCACGAGCTTTTTCAGGCCGTAACCGGATAGTTAAACTTCACCCAAAGATATTTAATGCAGATCAGTCACCTACTTGTAAGCCAACTTCCTGCTGACAGAGCTTCACAGCTCCGCACTTGCCTTCGGCTGGCATTGTATGATAAATATGCATCATATGACCTCCAATACAGAGGATTTGACCACCATGGTGATTTTATCTCATGAGTTCACGCCCGTGCCGGGCATACACAAATGCGGCGAGACAGGAAAAAAGGCCGTTCATGACAGGCGTTAGTACTGAGGAAAAATAGTGAAAAAGATACATCTTTTGATAGCCCTGTTGCTTGCCCTATCATTTGCTGGTTGTTTGGAATTCGGCAAAGATGAAGAAACAACTACACCAACGAAAGCACAAGTAGATCGATGCCGATCTGAAATGCACCTGGCCCCTTCAGCAAAGATTACTCCTCTCGGCCTAAAACTTGAAGGTTCTGGAATAGACGATGTTATCTGGTTCAAATTCAAGACCAGTTCTGCGAACTTGGCAGAGATATTTGATAGCACGATAGTCGATACCTCTCGATTCGCAAATGAGTTTACATTCGTTCATGAAATGAATCAGCTAAAGTGGTGGGATGTGAAAGGCAAGGCATTATTTGGGGGGCAAGTGTCACTTCCCAACGCAAGATTTATGAATGTCGGCGTCAAAAAAACCGAAGAAGGCTACGTGATTTATATCATGTGGCATCAAACATAAGAATATGAATAGCCTGGTGAACTCAGCGTTATAAGAAATATTCATAGGGAACCAGGCGTTCGGCTACAAAAGGACAATTAAATGCACTTAATAAAAATTTCATCTATTTTTTTCTTTATCCTGTTTTTAGGTAGCGCTTCGTTTGCGAATGACTGCAAGCTGACTGAATTTAAACAATTTGCTGAAAATCTGGATAAAACAAAAATTGAATCCGTAGAACAACTAGCAGATAAATACCGCGAGCTTACGTCCAATCAATCTCAAAATTGCGCTTCACAATTATTTGGTGAGTTTCGGTCGTATTACTTCCAATTTATGGAGGGCCACGAGATATCGTTAGCAAAATCCTTATGCGAATACCCAATTCCAGACAACTTAATAGATGATATAAATGCTAAACTTTATATGGCCGGGTGGGAAATTATTGAATCAGAAGGATCATATTCCATCGGGGAAAATAGTAACTGGCTTTTAGAGAATTTTAGCAGCTCTTTACCAAAAGATTGGCAAAAATTTTTACAACAAAGAAAAAACGAGATAGAAAATAAATTTTCTGAAGACGCAAGGCTATTAATAACCTGGGATGAATTGCGTAATCGCATAATTTACTGGGAGAATTTTTCAAACGAATTTCCTTCGTTTAATGAGAAAAATACGGTTGAATATTATTTATCTATTTACTTGCGAACATATTTGACAGGAATTGACAACTCAAGAATATACGACTGGGCTACAAGTAAAGTAGAACCGGAAGTAATTGAATCATATAAAAATTATCTTAAATTGAACCAACAATCTAAATATTACAAAATCATAGAGAATCAATACAAAATACTGCAAACACATGATTTTACTGGTTCTGAAAAAGTCACAGAAGAACTGGATGCTTTACATAAATTGAATAATATCGAATCTATGCTGGCAGTACAACCACCAATATATTAACGATGACAAATGCCGAATCGGGTAAAGAGCAGCGTTGCCATTGCCTTCGGCTCGTATTTTATGTTATTTGAAATGGGAAATTCATCATGAAAAGAAGTAAGAAGATTGTTTTACTGGCGCACTGTATATTGAATTCCAACTCCAAGGTCGTTGGGCTATCTCAATATCCTGGGTGCTTAGACGCAGTTATAACTCCCCTCATTCAAAACGGCACCGGGATCATTCAGCTTCCCTGCCCTGAAATGACTTTCATTGGACTTAAGAGATGGGGAATGACCCGTGAACAATATGACATTCCCACATACAAAAATCACTGCAGAAACATTCTAATGCCCATTGTATACCAAATTCAGGACTACCTTTTGAACGGTTACATCATAGAAGGAATTGTCGGCGTTGACGGTAGCCCAAGTTGTGGGGTGAATAATACCTGCATTGGCTATTCCGGAGGCGAATGGAATAAGGCTACAAATCAGCATCAAAGCATACAAGAGGTCCCGGGAAAGGGAGTCATGATAGAAATCCTGACAGATCTCCTGCTTGAGGAAAAGATTGTCGTTTCTTTTTCCGCCATAAAGGAGACTGCTGACTGTTCCCTAAGCCCTCTATGATTTTTTCACATAAGTTTGTTGGTAATCTTGAAAAACATTACGCGATGACTTTAACAATCGCGAAGAAAGTTAGTATGAGAGCCTGATATTCATTCTTGAAATGGCGGAGGAGGAAGGATGGCTTCCCAGGCTTTCAGGACCTCCTGAGAAATGCGGGCGCTCTGGAGTATTTCTCTGACAGTGGTTAACAAAACAGGGTCATCATGAGGAATTTTTTCGCGGCTGTTTGTAATGATGTCCCAGTCGGATGGAAAAATGAGACCTTGCGGACAGGAAAAGGCTGAAAGAGTGTTTTTGTCCCAGAGGATGATTCGGTCGCTGAAAACCAGGCGGCCGTATAACAAACGGTCGGGATGGATGATAAGCGAGAGCAGATGTGTGTTGTGGATGCCGACATGCAGAGATGTCCGGGATTCATTTGGAGCAAATGGCTTCACCTCGGCGGGAGGAGCTACTAATTCGAGGGACTTCCCGAGGAGACGTGGAGTTAGAAATGAAGCAAAACACTCGGCATCGCTGGCCTGCTGAAGTTTCAAGCCACCGCCAAGAAGAAAGTCGTGCTGGAAAACCACCTTGAAAGTTGCTGGAAGCACCCGGTCTGGCAGGTGCAACATGCCGTTCAGAAGAGTGCCCTGGGGGATTTTTCTCTTTACCGCGGCATCTGGGAGCAAGGCGGAGATGGCCGTCGAACAAAGGCTGGCAACGCGAAGAACGACCGGGCCTGATTCATCTGAAAATTCGAACGTGATGTTCCTGTCGTTTTCACCAAGAATAACCCGGCTGAAGGTGCATTTCTCTTCTCGATACATGATGCTACCAAGTTGCAAGTAGATATCCTCGGGAAGGGAGCCGTGCTCAAAGATGATATGCCCCAACCTCAGGGCCCGATATGAAGGAGTTTCGTTGTAGACGATGGTCCCCTGCCCCGGAACCCCGTGGCTGCCCCCGCCAAGGAACGGAGTCCGGACAAATCCGGTCCGCAGGGAGCTGTCATTACCATCGAAGGAGATCACGTAGTCCATAAAATAGAAATCCGCTTTGTCAAATCCGCCGCCGGGCTTAGACCAGAAAAGAATCTGGGCTTCTTCATCTCCCTGGAACCAGCGAAGGTTGTCCTCGGTTGCCCGGATCTCCCTAAGGCTGGTCCCGAGCATCCGGGGTTTGAGAAAATCATTCAAAATACGGGAATGTCCTGCGGGCATGGTTCCAAAAGCGCAACCAATCTCGTCTGCGCGAAAAGAGCAGACCCGGAGGTCGGTTTCGAAAAAAACGCTACCCAGTCGGACCTTTGATGGCAGAAGCATGCCAGGCTGCGGGTTTGCCAGGATCGGGTGATCTCTGGTTTTGAGGGAAAGGCCACCTTGCGCAAGGTCGACCAGAGGGAACTCGCCAACTCCCATAATCTGAACCACGCCATCAGAATAACTCAGGCGAGGCGAAATACGGTGCTCCGCTTTTTTGGGGGCTGTCTCGGTGGGCGCCGCCGGGCTTGGCCGGCCAAGGATCCAGTTCATCATTTGGTTAAAATTCACAGGTTGTCTATTCCTTATTCAGATCCAGCAGGAGATCTTCAATATCTACCTGATGCATTTCCGCGGCATCAGCGAGACTTTCTGATTCGCCGATAGCGCAACCGATGCAATACATGCCATGGCGCATGAGGATCTTTTGTGCATCAGGGCAAAGTTCCAGAATTTTCGCTATGGTCATTTCAGCAGATATTTTTTCCATCTATTTCTCCTGGCCTGACAAGGCTGAATTATTCACCCGGAGCCATAAAAGCCAATTTTGAGGAGCCTTACTCACATTCTATTAACAGGGAAAATCTCGGGTTCTTCTCACCAACCCAGAAATTGGATATTTTTTATCTGAAATTCGTGTCCAAAAAGTTTCCCTCACATGTGAAATAGCATTTCCCCAATTTCTGAGTCAAGTAAAAATTTATCTTGGAATCCTGGAATTCTGAATTCGGGAAATTCAGAAGTGTCTGAGGAGATATGCTATAATGCAGTGTAATTCTCGACACCAATAAAAGACAAACTATTGCCGCCAAATATCCTATCCGAATCGAATCAAGGAGTTTCGCATGCACCAAATTACCTCGTTCCTGCAAAGAACAGCAGTTCTTCTGTTTCTGGCGGTTACCATACTACTTGGATTCCCCACGGCCAGCCTTGCCCAAGCCACGCCCAGCCAAACCCTTACCGTCGGATCAAAGTCGATCCAGGAGGGCATTTTGCTGGGAAAGCTCATGATCGGGGCTCTGCAGGAAAAAGGGTTCAAGGTCATTGACCGAACCGACATGGGAAAAACAGAAGATCTTCGCAAAGCTCTGCAGAGCAGTGAAATTGATCTTTATCCCGAATATACGGGCACCGCCGGACTCTTCTTTCCAGAAGTAGACCAGTCGGTGTGGAAGGATTCGAAATCAGGATATGAAACGGCCAAACGGCTCGACGAGGAAAAAAATGGAATCATCTGGCTCACTCCGGCATCGGCGGATAACTCATGGGTCATCGCTGTAACTCAAGATCTGGCAAATCAGGGAATAAGCAGCTTGCCAAAGTTCGCCACTTTCATACATGACGGCGGCAAAGTCATACTGGGGTCCCTCAAGCAACTGATCCAGAGAAGCGACGGTCTTCCCGCCTTCGCCGAAGCGTATCAATTCAAGCTTGACGAGTCTCAGATTCTGGCGCTAGATCAACTGAAACCCGGCGAATCACCGGCAGCCCCTCCGAAGGATTTCAATGCTCTCCTCACACTCGGTTCGAGTGCGCAGATCGCAGGCTGGAATATGGTTGTCCTGGAAGATCCCGCCAAGGTTCCGATGGTGTTCAGACCGACACCCATCACAAGACGGGACGTGATAGCTAAACACGGGCAGAAGATTGACGAGGCTTTAGAGCCGCTGTTCAAGTCCCTGGACATGGCAACTTTGATCAAACTGAACACCCGGGTCGTGGTGGAAAAAATCAGTCCGGATGTGGTAGCCGCGGCATACCTGAAAGAGATAAAGAAGCAATAATACCTCGTGCGTTTCTGCAAGGCTATAAGAGATGACAATTTCCAGTTCGCAGCCAGACTTCGAGTTCTTTCTCAAAGCAGAACGATTAGACGCGTTCCGCGCACTTCCAGAATACCGCGACCTGGACCTGGAACCCATGGTGGGGCAACTGCGTATTCGCTGGCAAAAGCTCTGCCAGGAAAGCATACAGCCCGCTTCCGCCAGTTCCGAGGAAGAGATACCTTCTAAACTCGATGAAATACGAATTGAAAAGGACGGACGCATATTCGTGCTGAACGGGGTCATCCATGGCCTCATCGGCGGCGGCACCAGTGCCTATCGCGATCTTATCCGAAACACACTCAGGGACTCAACCGAACCCCTGCTCTTCGAGGCAGGTTTCAACCACATGTATGGGGAAAAGGGAATGAACTACGTCAGCATTCCAGACTTCGCGGTACTCGGGTTTGCCGATACCTGTAAAAAAGGCTTGGATGCCGGGCGAATACTTCCCTTGTTGTTAAAAGATCTTTTCCTGGAACTTTTTTCTCTCATGCAGGAAGACGCCCCATACCACCTGCTTGAACAAGAGCAACGGCGCGGTCTCTGTGGTGTCCTCCCCACCCGGATCGAAATAGAGTGGGACCGGGTCAAGCCAAAGCGTTTTTTTTCATTCGAGGATTATCCCAACATTGTCCGCCGAAGCGCATTCATGTCAGCTTTCGCCGAGGCCTGGTGCCAGAAGAACAACCAATCAGGCTGTCGTCTGGTGATGGGCGATTTTCATCTCACAGAATCAGCCTATTTTCTCCAGCACCCGGACGAGGTTCCGGCCGACCTCCGCCGCCTGGCCGACCAGTGCACCTCGGAGAATCCCAAAAGTCAGACCTGGAAATATCTCAGAAAAAACATTCTGCACAACTCTGTTGGCGGTTTTGCGGGATTTCTCGGCCTGCTGCCTTATTTTCTGATCTACCTCGCCATCAGGCATTACATCTACTTGTATTGGTAAAGTAATCAATAAATAGAATAGTGGTCGGCCTGTTCAAGCATCAGAATGCCTTAAGAACAGATTCGAGACCAGGTTTTAACAAGTCTAGATAGATTCGATCAGAATAATTCATGCCGTCGGCATTATTCTTTTCGAAGGCGACAAGACCATCAAGTATTTCTCTGGCATACGCCTTTGGCGTTCGCCCTTTGTGATCAAGCAAGTTGGAATCAGCTCCGTTCGAGACCAAAATTCGAATTATGTCTGGATTACCTCCTTCAACTGCTCTGTGTAATGGTGTCAGTCCAAAGGAGTCTCTGGCGTTTACATCCGCTTTCGATTTGCATAGCGCTTCAACCGTATACTGATAAATCACGGTTCCGATACGAGACTGACCTGGGAGAATGTACATCGCGAGTTGAACGAATTTTTGAGCAATTCCTTCACTTGCCACAGTCGAGCCCGCATATCTCATCAACGCCGGATTACGAATGCACGATGCCGCGATGTGAAGTGGCGTCGTACCGTCAGAATTTCGAATATTCGGGTTAGCGCCATTCTCCAGCAACCATATCGTGGTTGAGGCTTGGCCTGTAAGGCAGGCGCAGTGCAATGGTGCATCAAATTCCGGACTGACGGAATTTATATCAGCACCCTTTGTTAAAATAAATTTGACGGTTTCAAAACGTCCGCTAAGGGCCGCCGTCTGTATGGCACCCGTATTGCTTATGTCTCCGCTTTTGCTGATAATTGTCTCCAGGATATCCTGCGGAATTTCGGATTGCATGGCAAACATCAGAACTGATCGGCCAGTTCCTAAATTGACTTCCGCACCATTTTGCAGAAGCAGTCTGGCACTGTCGAATCTGTTGCAGGAAATGGCCGTAAAAAGAGGCGTGGCGCCAAGTTGGTCAAGAACATTTACGCGGGCACCATGATCGAGAAGCAGGCGAACAATCTCCGTTTCGTGATTCATCACAGCAAGATGCAGTGCCGATGGGCTTGCCCTTAGCGGCAGAATGGCATTCACATCTGCGCCGGCATTAACAAGAATTCTTATAACCTCGTCGTTAGCGCCTGAGTCCAGCGCCCGGAGGAGAGGCGTGCATCCTTCGCTGTCAGTGGCATTTGCGGGGCAACCGGCTTGCAGGAGGGTATCAACGGATCTCGGGTCGTAATCGCTTTCTGCTTTGAACATCAACATAGTTAAGGAGGCCGCGGCAGCAGGGTCCGACAAAGCCACGCCATCCGTTATCTGCGGTTTTCTGGCGCCTGGGCAAAGCATTCTGGTGATTTCTGAATATCCCTTTCTTATCGCTTTGTGAACTGGTAATTCGTTCTTCTGATCGACGATGGATGTTTTTGCACCGGCATCCAGAAGCAACTTAAGCACAGCATTTGAGCCCGCCTCCGCGGCGTAATGGAGGGGCGTGTATCCAGCAACATCACGGTTATCCAGGGATGCCCCGGCCTTGAGAAGCGCAACGACTATCTCGGCATTTCCCTGCATGACTGCGCAATGAAGAGGTGTTCGGTTAGCGAAATCAAGGCGATTGATGTTCTTGTCTGATTTCAATAATTCGTCAACCTTTTTTGCATCACCATCCTGGACAGCGCTATGCAGAGGCCTGCTTTTTTCAAAAGTAATCGGTTTGCCGTCATCACCATAAATGATAGCTTTTATCTCGATCCCGTCCGGCATGGTTGTCGTGTAGGAGTAGGTTTCTTCAGAGCGAGATTCAAGCGAACACGCGCAAACAAATGAGGCAAGAAGGATTATAGAAAAAGACCTGACCACTATTTCCCGGGAATGCCAAAAATTTGCCATGAAACAGTTCTTTTTCACGGTTAACGACCTCTCTGTAACTTTATGGAAATTTTAGACAAAGCGATGAGATGGACCTTTATCCTTCGAGCCCATAAGAAAGCAATCGCTTCAACCCCAGATTTCAATTGCCCCAAGCTGCCCCAAAGCTCGAAGAATATCACTCCGGGTGATTATGCCAATCACAATGTTCTCATTGTCAATTACAGGCATTGCCCCGATGTGCTCATCAAACAGGATTCTGGCGATCTGATGAATTTCGGCGTGGGGCAAGGTGGTTAAAACAGGGGCTGAGAAATGCTTTTCAACTGTTTGCTCAGGATCATTGGGATCATCTCGTCGTGTAATGTCCCAACCCATAGTGACGGCTAACCTGAGAAGAGTTCGGTCGCAAAGGATACCAAGGAGAGCTCCGGCGGAATCAACAATGGGAATATGTTGAAAACGATGATCCCGGATCAAAAGCCAGGCCTGGGTCAGAGTAGCCGAGGGTGGCAGCGTAACAACGGGTTTACTCATAATCTCATAAGCCTGGATAACCTTGTGCTGCTGAGAAACTGGATGTTGGCCACCTTCATAGCTTTGCTGCGCAAGACGAGCGGTGAAGGTCTGGTGCTCGGGCTGGTCGGGCAGAACGGGCTGGCCTGGTTGATCTAGAGTCACCATTCTTGCTTTGCTCGGCGCGAGAACTTTGTTGGGCCTTAACACCGGCTCCTCTACTGGAATGTTTCGCCGAATTCCTTTTTCAATCCAGATAAAAGGCATTGTTTTCTCCCATCCTCCAACTCTTTTACCGCAATCTATAACGGCACAACAATTCTATTAGTATAATACCCGCCACTTGTGAAACGAAAGAGAAAAAACTCAGGTCAATCTTTCAAGCCTGTACATTGCGTGTTACCATAGCGTAACGCCTGAACAGGGAAAATAATAGACTTCCTCCCTTTGAGGTAAAGAATTAATTGAGAGAGTAAAATGAGTAAAAAAAACTTGCCCATGAAGCCATTCTCGATTATTCAGACACGGATACATTAATTATTAGGAACTGATTGGAGATTAACCAATGATACGCCTGATCAAATCTGGAATTAAGCGTCTATTTGGAGCCGAACCCGTTGACTCGGCCGGCATTTCTGATTTTTTTGAAGCCCTGCAGCGTGGAAGAGAAGAAGTTGCGATGGAGCTCTACCGAGAAGGAGCAGATCTCTTTCGCGTAACGGCAGATGGTGGCAATTCACTCATCTACGCAGCGATGGGCGCGAACAACAATCTCATCCGTTTGCTCGTTGAGAAAGGCGTAAACACAAAAGCAAGAACCCGACAAGGGCGCACAGCCGTTAATATCTGCTGTGAAAAAGGGAATCTGGATGGGCTGCAACTCTTGTTGGAATACGGAGCAACCCTGGACGAAAAGCCAGAAGAGCAAGATGGGTATCTGATCGACAGGGCCGTCTGGGGAAGAAATCCGGCTCTGGTCAATTTTCTTATCAAAAATGGAATTTCCACAGAGTATCAGGATTGGTCATTTTTCAAAACTCCTCTTACGCTGGTGATATATTGGAGCAACTTTGAACTGGCTCAAGTCCTTGTCAACGGCGGCGCAAATGTCAACGCCATGGGAAAAAATGGAGACTCCCCGCTCCTCGCCGCACACAATAGAAACAATCAACCATTGATCGACCTGTTACTACAACACGGAGCAGATCCGCAACGCCTGCCAGGTCCCTGTCATATCTGCAATCAAACTTTTTTTTCTGGGTCGTATCAGCTCGGAATGAGTGACTTTGGTGATGTTGACTGGTACTGCTCATGGTGTGGTCGCCCGGTCTGTTCTTCCTGTGCCGGGGGCACTTATGGCGGATCATCAGACCATGAGCACAAGATCTGCCAACCCTGTATGACTGCCAATGAACTTCTTCGCAAGCAGGCAGGAGATGGCTTGAACACTATATGGCGCTGGGCTCACCGGCGAGAGAATATCGGAAAAACAAAAAAAACCTTTCAATGCCCGATCTGCAGAAAGGCCTTCGACCTGGCCATGGTGGTGAACACTTTTCCCAGTTGCATTCACCATGATCACATCTGCCCCACCTGTATGCCCAATGCAAACAAATGTCCTCTCTGTAAACCAGCAAAGTCTTGAATAACCTGCAGAAGCCAATATACAAAACTGCAGAAAAATCGTGATAAAATTGTAATGAGATGAAAACATTAGAATTATTGCAACTCAAATCCGCGCTTGGAGAAACGATAAAATGAGAACAAAAGTAATAGCAATATTGCTCATCGGAATAGTCCTTCTTGGTTGTTCAAGCACCGATGATGCGAAAAGACTTGTACAAATTGACCGTAAATTGAACAGTGGTCAATTTGAAAATGTAATTCAGGAAAGCAAAGAATATCTCCAAAAATATCCCGATTCATGCCGGGGCTGGAACATTCTTGGCTGGGCCTATTTAAATAGCAACAATCTTGAGGATGCCGAAAAGAGCTTTGACAAAGCAATCGCTATTGATAAAAAATGGGATAATGCATATGTTGGCAAAGGCGTAATGTATCGCAAGATGGGCCAACTGGACAAGGCAAGACAAAACTACCTGCAGGCAGTTTCATTGGTTCCTGATAACGCCGAGGCATTTTCCAGCCTCCTGGTAATTGAATTAATGGCTAAAAATAACAAAAAAGCGGTTGAATATGGCGAAAAAGCCTGGAAATTGCGCAAGAATCTCCCCTCTATTCCGGCAAATCTGGCCGTAGCCTATCATTATATCAATGATCATGCTAAAAGAGATGAGTTTTTCAAACATGCGAGCGACGCAGGCTATAGCAACCTTCAAGGACTTAAAGACATCTTTAGCGGCAAATCGAGTATAGGCGCTCAATGAATACCAACGCAAATAATCGAAAATTTTCAGTTATCTTTCTGTGGTTCTTGACGCTGTTTTCTTTTTCGACTGCCGGCTTTGCTGAAGAGAA
The DNA here is from genome assembly GCA_018818125.1 of Candidatus Rifleibacteriota bacterium. Lineage (GTDB taxonomy): Bacteria > Muiribacteriota > Ozemobacteria > Ozemobacterales > Ozemobacteraceae > Rifleibacterium. Next base: position 74,945 of record JAHISQ010000191.1, on the reverse strand, counting down.
TTTTGCCGGTAAAGACTATTTTCAGGCGCTCGAAGCAATTGCCAAAAAAGGGAAAATACACATTTTTGTGGATGTTCCCAATGGCAAAATTGCATCCTTCTCCTTTGTTGAATCTCTGTCGCCTGAGGAGCTTTTAACCAGACTCACCAAAGCCATGGGTCACCACGCCTGGGAAGTCGGTAATTCTTTCTTGATAATCACCAGGCAACAATATCTTGAACGCGAGGGACTGCACATAAGTTTTCTGCAACCCAAAGAGCGGCCGGCCGAGTCTTTGTTAATCAATTATCCCGCTGACTTTCCGAAGGGCATGGTTCCATTTATTATTCCAGAAGCTAATCTAATCGCGCTTTCAGGTTATCCAGATGAGCTACCCCTGGCCCAGAAGGCCATCGAAAATTGGGATTCGCCGCAGAAAAACCTGACAGTATCTTTGAATCTCACCACTCCCAAAAACCCAGATTTAATCAGTTCTTTCTCTTTTTTAACCATGGAAGGAACTCCGGTAACCGCCACTATTCCCTGCTCCTCGCCAGAAAAATCAGTTTTTGCCACGTTTTCCGTCAACTTACAGGATGCCACCAACATAAGCATGCAAGCTTCTTTTGCAACGGCGCTAAAAGCCACAGAGTTACCAATTGTTGTAAATTCTTCAATAAACACAGCCAACACGAACTGGCAGGCTTTTAAAGAATCTTCTCCCAGCCTCGACCTTTCCGGAAGCTGGACAGCAGCCATTCTTCCTGACGACTTTCGAACCATCGCTTCTCTGACTCCCGTTGAGAAGTGGTCACCAGATGCCTCTACAGAATCATCTGAAACTCCAGCAGATTACATGGATCTGCGCTGGGTCGAAAAGCCCCTTGTTCAGGCCTTGCAAGAGGCTGCTGGTTCTGAAGAACAAGTCAATCTTGTTTGTTCGTCATTCTGTTCGGGAACTATTTCTCTCTTCGGTTATGGTGAAGATCTTTATTACGAAGAGTTCCTCAATTTGATTGCGAAAACAAAGAATCTGGCAGTGAGAAAAATCGGCAATACCTGGATGGCTGCTGAGCAAGGCTCTATTCAGGATGGTTTTGAGCGCGGTCTTTTCATAACGAAACGTCTGCAAAACACTTCTGCAAAGGGCATCTGTACAATATTGAAAAACATGTTTTCAAGTCTTGGCATGCTTTCATCGGTTGAGCTCTCGTTTGACTCCTATACTAACGGAGTTCTGGTCGGTGGAAAAGGCCAGTCGATTGACCTGGCCAAGCGCTTGTTAGAGATGCTGGATCAAGCGCTGCCTCGCCTGACTTTATCTATTGAATTTTCGCACGGAAAAGAAATTCTGCGAGAAACCCTTGATGTTCCTGTGGGAAAAAAACTTTTGCGGGAGATTCAAACTCCAGCAGGAACCGCCACCATTGAAATACTTCCCATTCTTTTTGGGAAAAAGGGAAACATCGCACTGCGCTGGAATCTCAAGCAGACAACTCAACATGGTCCTCTTTGTTTCAGTGGTTGGACAATGTTGCCAAAACAGGCCAAACCAGAGTTGTTTCATTTTCAGGCAACTGAGACGATTTCTCTCAGCGTGTACGGTTCGGTCTCCTGGGTAGGTGAATCTGCTTCTGATGCCGACGGCGATGGATTTGACGACAAATTTGACGACGCTTTTGATTCATCATTCTAAGGAGAGAAACGACAATGAGAAAAATGCAGGTATTTATGTTCTCTCAGCTCTTTTTGATGATCAGCATCTTCGGATCATTTCCACTGATTGCCTCAGACACTATTTCTGGCGACTTTTCGGGACAATCGCCGGAAAAGGTGCTCGCTGAGATCGCCAAAGTTGGCAAGATTAACATTATTGGTGATTTTCCTGATCAAAAGATTCCCTGTGCACGCTTTAAAGATGAAGTCTATTATGAAGAGGCATTCAATCTGGCGGCAAAAAGCTGTGGATTGATGATCCGGCGCATCGATAAAATCTGGCTGATTCTGCCTGACGATCGTATTCTGCGACTTGATAAAGAAATGGTCATCACAAAATCCCCGCATTATCGATCACCTTCGTCTTTTGAAGAGCCTATGCGCCCTCTCCTTTCATCGCAAATGAAAATCTGGCTGCCGCCTCTTTCTAGTTTAATAGCGATGTCTGCCTCTAAGGAATATCTTGATGAACTGAAAAAAGTGTTCGAAACACTCGACACACCCGTTCACAGCGTGCAAATCGACGTCATGGTAAAACAAGGAGAGGCCCAGACAACGATTGCGTCGGCTTCTTTCATGACACGCAGCTGGAGCCCTTTCCGACTAAAGTATTCTTCTTTGACAAACCAGTCAGTGTCCTTTGACTGGCAGGGATTGCTTGGAATGAATGATGACGGCAACTTACACGGAAAATTGAGATTCGAAACGAAAATTGACGGAGAGCGGGCACTGTTTTCCCATGAGTTGGCGGTAAAAGATCAGCAATGGGTGAATCATAACCTGGAGGTCGCAGGCACCAGGATGACAGTCTCCCTGCGCGGCACAGCAGTTAACATGTTTGGCAGTATACTTCCCCCGGTCGAGGCATCCACAGACGAACCCTCGCGAGCCCTTGAGGAATTTGGTTTATCGAGCACACCAGGCCTTGCCGAGATTCCACATCGCGAAGCAACCGTTCTGAAGAAACCCCTGATTTTTTCAAGAGCGCCCATTGCCCAGGTTATTGAGCAGTTGGCGACCATGGAGAAAATTCCCATTGTTTGCGATGCAGACGTATCAGGAACAGTTTCTGTGTATTGTTATGGGGAAGAGGTAAACCTGGTCGATCTGATTGTCGGGATTGCCCGAGCCAAAGGTTACGAGGTTTTTCCTCAGGGTGAAGGCTTGATTGTCGCTGGAGCCAAAGCTATCCAGGACATGACCATTGCCGAAACCCAGCCATATATTAGCGGGAAAATGTATGCCTGCAGCCCGGCTTCAGCCCGCAAAGCTCTTATAGATGGCTTCAAAGAATGCGGCATCAGCGGAACCGTTGAAGTGCAGCCTGAGAGCAGCCTGAAAATCAAAGCCGATACAAATGGCCGATGGCTTGCAGAAACCTTAAGCGAACTTTGGGGAAAGCCACTTACCGAGTTCCCGTTGGGGGTACAGGTGTTTTCCGGCAAAGAGCGTTTCGAAGATATGCAGCCGGTTACCATGGAAAGGTTTTTCGACAAGTCTTGGAAAACCTCCGGGGGAACATTGCAGGTTCGTCTCTCTCCAGCTGTTATCGATCCAGTCGAAGGTTTGTGCCAGGTAAACATCTCTCTGGAAAGAAAAGACAGCCGCCAGGGCAACTGGAGCCTGTATTGCACCTCAGGATTGCCTGATGATCCAGCTACCCCTTTGTTTAACAGTCAGGGAAATGCTCCTCTGAGAGTCAACTGGAAAGGCACCATCGCCGCCAAATCCTGGGAAATCGATCAGGAGCAAATTGCACCCAGCTCGTCTTCAGACGATTTCGATGACGCATTCGACAGTAGTTTTTAACTGGATTCAAAAAGTTTGCAGAATTTAAATAAAAAAAATGCGCTGTATCATTTCAGAACTGAAGCGATACAGCGCATTTTAAATTATTGTTAGAACTGCGGTTATTACCAGAATTTTGGTTCTACGACCACGTAGCTGCGATGTTTACTTGGGCCACGTTTGTCGTCGCGAGGATCGCGTTTATCGTCGTGTTTATCGCGTTTATCGTCGTGTTTATCGTGTTTATCGCGTGAATCATGTTTGTCGCGATTATCATACGGATAGCGCGATGGGAACGGGCCATGGCGATAAGGATAGCGCGTTTTGCCACCGATAATAATGATTTTTGGGCGCGACTCGGTTTTGTAGATTACTGTTGGCGTTGCAGGCAACGGCGGAGCTGATGAATAGAAAAACACCGGATCAGAGCGCCAGTTGCTGCGCCTTTCGAGATCGTAAACTGAAACCCAGCCGCAAATCGGCAACGACGAGCGACCATGACCCATGTGCAAAACCTTGGCTGACCCTGAAACCACGTCGATCACCCATATCGGTTCACCACGGTTAAGGCGCTGATTATCTAACAGGATATAGGGCGCGGTAATCACATAGTTTAAAGTAGTTCTGCTCATGCGTCTTTCGATTTCTTCTGATTCAGCGATAGAGGTGAGAGAACCGCCGCCACTTAGCAAAACATCGATCGCTTCATTGATTTGAGCAAGCATGAACAGTGCCTTGTCTTTTTCGGCCTGTCCACGAGCCATATCGGGGCCCTTTTCTGAGGTTTTCCAGCCAACGAGGTAATATTTGAGAGCGTCGAATTTTTTGACATGCAGATCGTGCAGTCGGCGCTGATAAGCACCGTAACCATGATATTGTGAAGCAGCAACAGCCATGCGCGCGTTGTGCTGCTGCTCAAGTTTGCGAGCCTCACGGCTGGCAACATCATAATTGCTGTTGCTGAGAAGCAGTTCCATCTGATTTACGGAATCATAATCGGCCAGCGAAATCTGTATTGGTGCTGCTGTTTGCGGAACAACCACAACCGGTGTACTGATTACAACAGGAGCGCTGATGGTGACAGGAGCACTGGGTGCAACAGGCGTATTGCCAGATGCTGGTGCCGGCGGCGCGGGCTCGAATGACCCGGTCGATGCAGTACCGCATTTTGGGCAGAAATTGGCGGCGTCAGGCATTTCCTTGCCGCATTTGTAACAAAAAAGAGCAAAGACAGGAGCTACTGCACAAAAAAGCAGCAAACACAGAAGCAACGTTATTTTTTTCATATTAAACCTCATTTTTGAGAGACATACTTCACAGTTTTAAATATCGCATACCTTATGCGTCAATTTAAAGTAAGGAAATATTAAGCAATTTTGAGAGATTTGTACAGCGTTTCACAAATTTTAGCCAGAATAGTTTAAATTTCCATCCGCCTGACAAAATCATGCACAAAAGGCAATTTTTTCAAAATAGTCGCCCCTTGTATTTTATCTTAATGTAAACAGCGTTGATAAGCATAATGCTAACTCCGCAGACCGGAAAAGCGAGTTTATAGATTCCGCCGAATGGGTTCTCTGAGATTGCCAGTGCAAGTGGCGCAGCGATTACATAGAGAAGGGGAATAACTGGAGAACAGTTGAATCTTCCAGCAAACCAGACTGCAATAATTGATATTGGCCACCAGACAAAGGTAGAAGTTATAGTAACGTCAGCCAGAAAATGTAACTCTTGTGGATAAGCGCCTTTAGTCAGATGCAAAAACGTTTTCACGTCAGGAAACGGTGTTCCTGTATAATGTATCAGTACATATGATATGGACATTATAGAACATACAAGATGCAGACCCATAGCATAGTCTTTTACCTGCACCCTTTCGCTTTCCATGTAGCTCAAATCAATAAAATAGAAATCCAAAAAAAAGAGTAGAACAATCACGAACCAATAGCGGGCAAGAAAAGCCGGCAACCCAACATCACGCGTGCTGGCAGTTTTCAAATTTTTCTTATCTTCGGTTTCTTCAAGAAAATCAGAACTGTATCTGTCATAAAATTCATCGGTTCCAAAAAGAGTGCAAAGCTCCTTAAACAGGCTTCTAGGTCCGAAATTATTGAGTTTTTTGTCCATTATCCCATATGGATAGCCATGATAGCCATGTTTGGTATCAACCAGAACAAACGAGCTGTTCATAACCTGACGGTCAAGATTAAATATGCAGTAGTATCTGCATTTCGAAAATCCTGTCTCCATAGCTGCAACTTGATCATAGATTTTTCTTCGTAAAGCATCCGTATCATGTTCCATGAGATATTTGAGAACTTTGCCGTCAATCATTATCACGCCGCTACGCATACCGGTCATTTCGACCATCCGTTCAGAGAACGGTCCGGTAAAAATATCCTCCAGATCAGACATTGTCTGTGAACACCTGTTTGCGGCTGTCTCTCTCGGCGAAGGCCTGGATGCTTTTGCAACAATTGAAATCAGCAGACAAAAAATGATAAGTGCAAAGATGTAAGCATAGCTGCGAGATTTACTTGTCATTTTGTTTTTCTCCATCAAGCAGGCTCATCAATATCAGCTGGTTGTTCTTTAAACAATATTCCCGCATAGTCAAGCCTTCCGGATCAAGAATTGTCTGATCTGCGCCGTTTTGCAGCAATTTGACAAATCCCCGGAAATTATTCGAATAAAGTGCCAACCAGAGTGGAGTTGCTCCACCTTTATTCTTCTTATTTATGTCTATTTTGCGGCTTATTGCCTCTTGAAAAACTGCAGCAAAATCTACGGTATCATATCTGTTGCTCTGATCTCTGGCTTGCCATCTTTCAGCCAGAAAATGAAAAATATTGCTATCAAATTCTCGATATGATTTAACGTCACTCCCGCTGGTCAGAATCATGTCAAATCCATCCTGAGACGCTCGAATAGAAAAGCTGGCAACAGCTGTTTCCAACTTCTTTTCACCAGTGCTGGCCGTCTGAGAAGACGCGCTCGCATTTTCCGCATTCTGAGGATAAATAAACGGCGAATCGGCAGAAGCGTCTTTTTTATCATTGGCTTTCTGAGTTGTCGGGAAAACAGCAATACCTGTCTGCGGCTTTTCCGTCAAAGATTGCTCGACTGGCTCTGAAGCAAACTCGGATTTTTTCAATAAAGCCTGAATCTCAGGTTCTTCAATATGTTTATTAAGAACAAGGGCCTGACAAACATCTTCATCAATCGCAAAGCCTTCGTTAATTAGAAAGGCCATAAGATCTGCATCTCCCTCAACTGCCGCAACCGAAACCAGACTCGAAAAACCGCAGCCGCCGGAATATTCAGACTTCTGCTTCCTGATGTCTTCAGGAGCTTCTCGATAAAGGTTGATCAGGTATTTTATTACCGGGTAATTCTTGTCAATATTGCCTGAAGCTTTTTTCCCGGATCCTGGCTTGTCAATTTTTGCAGCATATCTGACCGCATTGCGTAAAATATCCATAGATGCCAGATTAAGGCCATGTGAATGCAGATATGACAATATTTCCATATTCGATTGATCGAATATCTCTAGACTCATGTAGCCGACATCTATTCTTGTGTTTCCACTATCTATAATAGTTTTGATTATAGCGAAATCTGGCTTTTTAAAAGCAGCCTTCAAAAGCCATGGATGGAGCCTTACGTGCTCCGGGTATTTTCTGGCAAGCGATGCAAAAGTTTTGACATCTCGAGCTTCAATAGCATTTTCTAGTCTTAGCGATGGGCTGTTCCAAGGTTCATTGGTAAGAAAAAAAAGAGCAAGAACAGTCAGAATCACGGCATATTCCTTGAAACTTATTTTTGACGCTACATTCAGACAGTTTCTTGCAAAGCAGTAAAATAGAATTGAACTGAAAAAAATTATAAAGCCGAAGTAAGAAGTATCATAAACCAGCAAACCGTTGGTCATCAATCTTACAGGAACGGCCAGAACAGCAAAAAGCACCGCAAGATTGTTGGGAAAAGTGGAAACCAAATTTTTATCAGTATGTTTGCTTGCGTTTAATGACAAGAAGGCACCAGCCAGGATCATGCAAAGCAGAATATTCTCAGCGGCGAAAAGCTCAGAAAGAGGGCTGTAAAAGCCCATCATGTGAGTATATTCATACAGATGGAAGCTTTGGATTTTTAAAAACGAGAATAAATCAAGAAGGAAATAGTTCATAGCTAACAACAGCCACAAAAAATAAGTCATGTTTTATCCTCACCGAAATTCATAGCCTATTGGCAATAGCCTTTTATAATTAACTCTAAAAAACAGTTGATTGCAACTCTGAGATCTATGAAGATTTTTGATTTCATTGATGCAAATAAAATGTCATGGTTCAAAAAAAATGTAAGTTAAAATCGCTCGACAAAATTTTATTCGCCCCAGCGCTTCAAATTATCAGACCAAGGACGTTTCTTTGAGCAGAGAGAGCAGTTGGGTTGTCGAAATTTTCCCAGCTATGTCGCTGCCTTCGAGAAGGCCATCGGCAAGTTCGCGCTTCTTATGATGTAGAGCAACGATCTTTTCTTCGATGGTCCTGCTGGTAATCAGTCGATAAATGGTAACCGGGCGTTGCTGTCCGATGCGGTGAGCGCGGTCGGAAGCCTGGTCTTCGACAGCCGGGTTCCACCACGGATCAAGATGTATTACATAATCTGCCGCAGTCAGGTTCAGTCCCAGTCCACCAGCTTTAAGACTGATAAGGAACAAATCTCCGTCGCCGGCCTGGAAGTCTTTGATCGCCTTGCTTCTGGCCTTGGTCGGCGTTGAACCGTCGAGATACTGGTATTTTATCGCCTTTTTGTCGAGCAGTTTTTTAATAATCGCAAGATGATCGACAAACTGGCTAAAAATCAGTGCTTTATGGCGGTTTTCTAACAATTCATCGACAACTGATTCAAAGAGAGAGAGTTTAGAACTGGCAATATTCAGCTCAGGAGCCACCAGTGATGGGTTACAGCAGAGACGACGCAGCTTCATCAGCTCGGCAAGAATCATGATGTGTTTCTGACCTGCGGCAGCCTCAGAATCGCCTATTTTAGCGACTGCTCGGCGACGCATGCTCTCGTAGAGAGCACTTTCGTCTTTGCTCAGTTCGACGTGCAGCACTATTTCCGTCCGCGGTGGCAGGTCCTGAAGAACCTGGCTTTTAGTACGGCGCAGCACAAAAGGCTGCAGAAGCCGCTTGAGCTGGCGTTGCACAAGTTTATCTTTCTCACCCTGAATAGGATTGGCAAATCTTGTATTAAAACTGTCTATAGAGCCAAGCAAGCCTGGGTTAATAAAGCGAAACAGGTTCCAAAGTTCGCCCAGATGGTTTTCGATCGGAGTTCCGGTCATAATCATCCTGAAATTGCCCTGCAGAGCCATCGCAGCCTTAGAACGCACCGTCGCCATGTTTTTTATGGCCTGGGCTTCGTCAAGGATGACAGTTTCCCATTTTACATCAGCCAGCATCTCAATTTCTCTTTGCATAATACCGTAACTGCAGATAACCAGATCGAAGGCACCCAGATTCGCAATAGTTTCACTCCGCGGCGCCTGCGCAAAAATAACCGGGTTGAGAGTTGGCGCGAAGCGGTGCACTTCATCAAACCAGTTCATACATACTGATGTCGGCGCAACCACAAGAGCCGGACCCTTTGCTGCCTTATTAACGAGAAGGGCCAGAGCTTCAATTGTTTTTCCAAGCCCCATATCATCGGCCAGACAAGCCCCCATACCCAGATAATCCATGCGGCATAGCCACTGAAAAGCCTCAAGCTGATATTCTCGCAAATCTGCGGTCAGTGTCGAAGGCACCGTAAATTGCATGTCATCGGTGCTTTTGAGGCGCTGCAAAACCTTGCGCCACTTATCATCGCAGATGATATTAGCCTGATCAGCAAAAGCCTCATTAAGAGCCGGGATAGCCAATTGATGAACGCGCAACTGACCATGGCTGCTCTCACTAAAACTGTGTATATCGCTCAAACGCCGACGAAAATCCTCGGTTAAAGCGATAAACTGCCCTTCGCCAATTTGCACAAACCTGCTGCCAGTCTCAGAATAGAGCTGCAGCAATTTTTGCAGATCAATGACATGGTCCTCATCTATGGCCAGATGACCGTCGAGCGAAAACCAGTTCTGCGCTCCTTCGGCCTTCAGGCGCAAGCGGTCAAACGAAACTGCGCGAACTTTTTTAATTCTCGCGTCAGCAGGCCACTCCAGAGTTACACCATTTACATTGTTAAGCTGCAAAAGCAGTTCTAAGGACTGCTCTGCTTCTTCAAAAATTGCATCCGGGTTTTCCGGACTTATCCCGGCCAAAACCGGAACCTGCTCGGCTAATTCCTGCAAACGCTGAATTTCGCGACTGAAGTTGCGAGCAGTATGAAACTTGCGATCCTCAATCTGTGCATAAATTTCGGGCATACCCTGAGCAGGCAGAAACGCCGGACCGTTGCTTCCAAACGGCCTGACGCGAACTTTAAGAGAAAGGCCCTCGCCGGCAGGCTGCAACAAAAGAAAGAGATCATCGCAACAAGGTATGGTTTCAACCGAAGTTGCCAGGGCGTCAATTCCTTCCAGACTTGAATGCACCGGCATTTTCCGAGAAAGAGCGGCAACGGTTGTTGCAAGTTGGTCTCTAGCGTCAACAGGAAACTGATGTGCCGCCTGCAGCAACTTGGCTGCTTTGCACTGAAGGTCAGTAAACTTATAAACTCTCAGACAATTGTCGGATTCCTCAACCACCAGAATTTCGCTGTCGACAAACTCCGGTTGGAATTTTAACTCAAAATTGTCGCCTTGCTGGGATAAAACAAGCATAGTTTCACCAACAGCAATCTGAACATTCACTTTTGTGCGCAGATCATAGACCTGAGGATGCCCTATCAGCAGCACCAGTGCTTCATTGAACTCCCGATCGTTACTGTTCAATACACTGGCACGTGACCGCACCATCTGTCCGATAATTTTCTGATCCTGTTCGGTAAAATGCTCTGGAAAATCAGGTTTCTCGTGATTGAAGCCGCTCATTTCGAGTGCTTTTCCAGCTGACCACCGACCAGACTTGAGACGAGTCTTTTCACGCGGCTCAATCAGAAACGAATCAATTTTTCCATCAAAAATAGAGTAAGTAACACCCCAGGTCAGAAGCCTGTCTGGTTGTTCTTCATCGGCGTCAGGCACCAGAACGTTTTTGAGCGAGTCGAGCACGATCTGCCATTGCGCCTGGGCCTCCAGCAAACTCGACAACTGCTGAAAATGAAGCTTTTGCCACGAAGTCAGCAGCTTTTTTTCTGGCGAGCTAAGATTCTCGCCGAGATCACGCATGAGCAGAAGCGACTCGCACCACGGCAGCCTGAAATTAGCCATCCCAGCCGTCTCAATCACCGGTTTAAGCATGGGCAACAGCGTGCTATCAGCACCATTCATCCAGTAATATGTCAAAGTCGCCAGCCACAGATTCAGCGGCGACTTACTGTTTCCAACCGCATCTGAAATCGTCAGAAATGACGGTCGGGCACCAGTTCTAAACAACAACAAACGAGTCATCAGACTGTAAACAGGAGAATAAAAGGCGCTCTGCCGGTTGGCTGACTCCAACAGATCTTCAGCCTTTTTCATGCCGCCGGAGGTGTTTTCACGAAGAAGTGCAGCCAGATAAAAGAAATCACCCAGATTATCTAAATAACCGCCGTTTCGGCCATGGGCCCTTTTTGTCGCTCTGATTGCATTAGAAAACTTTGTTAGAGCATCTGCGGTATTGCCGCGCAAAAAATCAACCGTAGCATCTATTCCAGCAGCCTCAGGCTCTTGCGAAAGTTCGGCATAAAGCTGCGCTTTCTCAAAATCGCCTTTGAGCAGTTGAAGTTCTGCCATTGCCGCAGCGCCGAAACGCCAGAAGGCTTCTGATTTAAGCCAGCGCTTATCAGAAAAGTATTCGACCAGTTCGGGAAAGGCATAAAAATATACCTGTGAAAAACGCCGGGCTGTTTTTAAAACGCTGATCTGGCAAAGAGTTGGCAAGCATTCAAACCAGTCTGCTTCAAACGGAAAAACAGCCGCCTTGAACAGGGGCATTCCGATAAGTACATTGCCGGGCAGGGAATCGCCTATCGGCACACGCGACTCGGGCAAAAAAGGCATTCTTCCACTGAAAAAATCAAGCCTCTCAAGCCTGATCGGCGAGTAATATTTTGTCAGATCAGATTGCCCGGAAGCGGAGTAAGTATTCCTTAAAAACCCCTGAATGGCGCTGAGCGCCGGCAGAATATGCTTACGCACAACTGAGCTGCGGCAGGCAATCTCGACATACCCGTCACGGCAGTAAAGCAGACCATTGTCGATGATAACAATATCCTTTTTTGCAAGAGCACCAAAGATAGTCATAACGACCTGTGTAGTAAAATCGAAATTGTTGCCAGTATTGGCAAATAGCAGCCTGAGGATTTTTGCCAGGTCAGCTGCACTGATTTTTGTATAAAAAAGCGCAAGAACTTCGACCATAAGCTGGTCTGATTCAGTCAGTGCATTAAATTTTTCTTTGAGCTCTGCGTAGGGCAGTTCAGCGTTTGCTATATTTTGTTGCATAATTGGAGTTTAATTTCAGTTTTTTCGCGCATGCAGACTATAGCACCAAAACAGTAACAGCCTCAAGCCTAAAATATCGCAAATAATCAATCCCCGAAGAAAAAACGCCGAATAACCTGCGATAATAACAATTCAAACAGAGGGAAGTTCTGCATGTAGAGCCTTTACTGAACAACAATCCAAAACAAAATATCTCTTAAAGTATTCATAAATCGGCAAATGGATTATAACTGACACGGCGAGCTCAGGTTTGACAAATAAAAAAAAAACAGTTACCGTTTGCAAATAGAGTTGAAACCAAGTCAGCACTCTTATTTAAACATTCGGGGAGGGGCTGAAAATGCCAAGAGTTGCCCAAGTATCAGAATTGTTGCGTCGCGTCACTCTCTGGTCAGAACGGATTCTTGCGATTTCAATACTGATGGGTATGGCGGTGTTTTTTTATTCATCGGTATCATCAATGGGCGGTGAAAACTGGGCGAACGTTGACACTCTCTATGAGTTGATTAACCGGATTCTACTCCTGGTTATCTGCCTTGAGTTGATTCGAACCCTTTTAACCCATGATCTTGAGGCGGTACTTGAACTTCTGGCCTTCGTTGTTGCCAGAAAGACAATGAAACCAGACCTGACGGTTGTTGATATCCTGCTCTGCTCGCTGTCCTTCGTGATTCTGCTGGCTGCCAGAAAATACCTGGCACGCCAGGAAAATTCTTCAGAGACAATCGCGGAAGAAGCTAAGTAGAAAAGATACAATGCTCGTACATAGCAAAACAATCTCAGGCCAAAAAAATTGCCGCACCATTGAATTATGTGACCTGGGGCTGTTTTGCAGACCTCTAACAAGATGTTAAAAAACTTGTCGGGCCGCTAACTAGCTTACAGCAAGGCCTGCTTAGTCTGTTTTGCGCACCAGTATCCATGTAGTGCCGTGACTTCCAGCGCGTCCGCATGGCAAAAATGTGGTGTTTTTGGCAAATGTCTTGGTTGAGTCGGGGTGTTCCTTGCACTTGTAAATTCCTGGCAATACAACTCTGGTTCCGGTTTTACCTTCCATAATCTGCTCCTTATGTTGTGAATTGTGGTATTTTTCTGAAACTGGGTTGCTGAGAGCACAATAACCAGAACCGGAAAAGTATCTACAACTTAAGTATAACACAATTGTCAGACAAAAAAATGGCCGTCAGCAGGCAAAACTAGAGGCTCAAAGGCTTCCGAAGCACGGCAGAGACAGCAGAAAATAAATTTAGGCTGTATAAAAAAAACAACTAGTTGGTCGTAAATTCGTTGTCGAGGGGCTTCTGCGCACGTATCTCACGTAATTTCAGATTTTCTTTGCCAATGTAAAATTTTTGTTTGCCAGTCTGCTGAGAACCAAGCGCTTGCAGCCTCTTTACACGCTCTGGAGTCGGCGGATGCGACCTGAAGTAGCTACCGGCTGCTGTTTTAACTGCGATTTGAAGCTCTTCAACCGGATCCGAAGCTTTAATCTGCGATTCTGTTTTTTCAAAATTTTCGCCAAGTCTTGCCATGAACTTCTCAGCAGCCTTGGGATCATAGCCGGCCTCAACCGAAAACTTCAGGCCACGGGCATCGGCCTCAAACTCCTGATACTGTCGATAACCACCCTGAATTATGTGACTGGCCATGCGCATGCCCATACCGCCTAACCATTTGCTATTACCGAGAATCGGGCCGGTAATTTTTTCGGCAGCCATTTCTGCCTGAAACATCTCGATACAGTGGCGCGCATCGACATGAGTGATCTCGTGCCCAAGAACAGCTGCCAGTTCAGCCTCAGACTCAACGAAGTCGACAAGGCCTCTGAACACAAATATCTGCCCGCCCGGCAGAGCAAAGGCATTTACCATACTCCGATTGATAAGATGAAACTCATAAACGATTTCCTTGCGACTGATGTTGCCCAGCAACGATTGCCCAAGCCGATTAATATATTCCTCAATCTCTTTTAATTCCTTACGCTTAGTCCCGGAGCTGTGACCAAAATGCATCTGGCTCGCCAGACTCCGTCCCAGTTCCATTTCTTCAGCCGGGGTAACTCTGGTAACCATCATCGCCGGCTTAAGCGCAGTGCGCTGAGCATCACCAACCAGTTCCATAACTCCAGACAGCCCGACTTTATTGTCTGGCTCGCCCTTCATAACGATAATGCCACCCACAACCAGCATCAGCAGGACAGCCAGCAATGAATATACTGGCTTCATTTGAGCAGTTCCTCGATTCTGTCTTTATATCTGGTGTAACCCCACGAAATCGCAATCATAGCCCCGCCAAGACACATGAAAGCCAGTATGCGCAGCGGCGCTTCGAGTACACGTGCATCGTAGAGAAAAACCTTGATGATGCAGAGCAGAACCAGGCCAAGTCCGGAGAAGCGCAGCAGTCGATCTTTAAACATAAAACCAGCGACGAGCAGCCCCATACCCATCAGTGACCAGGCCAGGGTCAGAAAGCCGCCAGAAATCTGCACATATAACAAATACGCGAGCCCGATTGAGCCGCCAAGCGAGAAAATGTGCTGACGAAAAGCATCCAGTCCTGACAGTATTGAATCTGCCGGCGCTGCGACCTCATTGCCTGTCATCCAACGGCATGCATAAAGGCAGGTGATCGAAACCAATCCGATGCCCCACGGGTTGCCCAACACCGGATTTATGCTGTCGCTGTGCCAGTCGTTGCCGAGACCATAGCCTATGGCGCCTATAGCCAGATACAAGCCCTGCCGTCCGAAATGCACGTTTTTCAACTTTTGCCCCAGCCCGGTCATGACGATCGCAAGGACGGCCCATATCGGCGGAGTAAGGCCAGCGCCAAGCTCAAAGCGAACCAATGCCGCTGCCAGAATAAGTGCGTAATAAGAATAAGCCGGCGCAAATTGACGGGTGCCGCCAGTTGGCGAAGCTTCCCAACTCAATTCGGTGTCGGTGCGATAATAGAGATGTAGCATCATGAAAATAACCGGCACCACAGTGAGTAGACGATGTGAGATGCCGGCCGAAGCGCCGGCGATATCAAGATTGGCGATAAATACCCTGAAAAATGCTACGGTCACGATGAGATGCCCGATAAAACGCATTAACTGCCATGGCAGCCGATAAGCAATCTCGACAAGAATCAGGCCAACTACGGCCCAACCAATTACCACAACCGGCGCCGGCAACAGATACCAGATTCCGTAGCAGAGCGCGCCAGCAGCGATGACCAGGCTGTCTTCGCACGAGCCCAGAAAAAAGCGCACCTTTTCGACGGCAGCTTCCCCTGGATTACTGCACCAGAAGCCCCGAGCCAGGCCGGTAACGATATACTGTGCCATGATCAACCCGGCCAGGAAATAGAGCGGTGCTTCTTTGACCATTGGCCAGGTCAGCAGCGAAGCTACCAGATAGGCCACAAAATTCATTGGAAACAAAAAGCGGGTCGGCTCTTCGCTCGTCGGATTGCGGCGCATAAAGCTCATGCCGACCAGCTCAAAGGTTGACCAGAGCACAAGCAACAGCGGCTGCAAAAACATTATGCGCTGCAGCGGGCCAAGCGTCGATGGCGGTGAGTTCCAGTTCAGGCGGGCCAACATAGAACCGTAGGTCAAGATAAGTCCGGCAGACGCCAGTTGATGCCAGTCGAAATACCAAGAAATCGCGAGCATGCTGATCGCCATGATGACGGCGGCAACCTCACTGAACAGCGAAACCTCGGCGACAAACAACCCGGCAAAGGCGAAAATAAAAGCCAATCCGGTCGCCACTTCTGATCGATAACGCAGCGAATGCGCGATCATACCACATGAAACCGCTATTAACAGCAGCATACCTACCAGCGGCGTCTCAATAACTTTGGTCGCGGCTACACCATGCGCCGAAAAGGCAGTCAGATAAAGGCACGACCAGCCAGCGCCGATCAGTCCGACCGCCATGAGGTTGCCGCTCTTTTTACGCTCAAGAAAAATTCCCCAGGCCAGTAGAATTGTGGAAAAAGTTGCGCCAGCCGCGAGCTTTGCCCAGGGACCCAGCGCCGCAAAACTGTAGTTGAGAAACAGCGCCATGCCAATAACAAGCAAAAAGGCACCGGCCTTGTTCATCAGATTGCCGCCGATCATGGACTCAAAATCCATGCTGCTCCAATCAGTCTTAGCAATCGCAGGCTTTTGGGGATGCACGAGTGGCTCTTTGTGTCGATGTGATGACAAATCTGCATTACCAGACCTTATGGCTTCATGCGAACCATGCTCAATCTGTTCAAAAAAAGCATTTACCTGATGGGGATCTGCAGTTGTTGCGTTGTCAGTCTCAGAATGAGCGACATTTTCTACAGCCGGTGCAGGTCTGGTTCTAGCTGGCCCGGCCTGAAATACATCAGATTGATCTGTTGCAAAAGCTCCTGTTGGCAGAGGCGCTATATCGGCATTCACACTGGCCGGTTTGCCAGATTTTTCCAATCCTGGGGGAGCCGGCTGAACAGATTGCGCCTGTACTGTCGGCGAACCAGAAGCAACTGCGCCGCCAGATTTTTCCAGTCGCCACAGGCCAGACTGCAGTCTGGCAAGCCGTTCCTGCAGCGTTTCTATTGTTTCGGCCTGTTCGCGCAATTTCTTACCAAAACTTGAAATGCTCGATATCGCCCAAATCAAAAACCATATTGGCCCAATCACAATTGTGCCAACAATTATTACAAAGAATAATTCACCCACATTCCCCCCCAAAAAAATGCCAGATTCGCTTTTAAGGCATATTAAAAACCTGTCTTTCATCCACAGACGGTTTAATTATATTACGCAGAATCTCTCATTTTGCAAATGAATGTCTGCCTTTAAAAGCAATTTTCACACTGAATAACAGAGATATTAACAAATATTGTCCAATCATTTTGCTCTTCGTGGCTTGGGCAAACATAACAATCTGCCGTGAAAACCCTGATTTAATGGTAATACAGACACTTTACGAACCGTCATTTACCAGCAAACACAGGGTTGCCAGAGCACTGAATTAAAGATAATTGATATTTTTCGTAAAAGTTGTTAGGCTGGACTCGAAAGAAACCATATTTTCGGGAGGCTTACGGATGTTTTTGAAAGATCTCAATGCAAACCAGCAGAAACTGTTTCTCGGTCTGGCCAAAGAGCTGATCGAAGCCGACAACCGCATTACCGATCATGAAATAGCCATGATTGCATCTTTGAGCGGCGAAATGGGGCAGCCAGAAATGATCTGCAACCCTTCTGACGAAGTCCTGAAGGCGTTTTTCCCGGACAAGATCCCACAGGTAGCGGTAATGCTCGAACTAATCGGCCTGTCAGCCTGCGACGGCGATTTTTCGGTAGAAGAAGACAGGGTCATCAACCGTCTCAAAAAGATTTTCGGCATGAGCGACGATAACGTAAAAGCCTATCGCAACTGGGTTCAGAAGCTTTACAAGACTTACGCCGAAGCCGCCGACCTGTTCAAATAAGACGCGATGGCAAATTCTGACTCATAATCGCAAAACGGTTACCTGTTTTGCGGTTTATTGACCTTCACAGATAGACGTACACTACAGCATGGCAGGCTGGTTCTTCAGAAAGTTTGCCGGTCACAGAAAAAAAATGTTTGACTGGAGCACAAAATGAAGAAATTCAGCTTCTTTTCGACCCTGCTACTTATGATACTGTTGGCATTATGCACAGTACAGGCTCAGGACACTTACCGCCAGATTAACGTCGCCGGCAGTTTCAACAGCTGGTCGGTAAACGCCAAAACCAGTGAAATGACCGTGCAGAACGGCCTCTGGAAAGCCCGTTTTTTTCTGCATGCCGGCCTGATCGAATACAAGTTTACAGCTAACGGCAGCTGGCAACTGAACTGGGGCAATGACAGCATATCTGAAGCCCTGCCGCAGATGGGCAAAGTCGTTAAGGATGCCGGCAACATCAAGGCTGCTGTCACGAGCTCGGGCTGGCACGAATTTGTGTTTTCGCCTGAAAACGGTGAATTCAGCCTGGACAAACTGCAGAACCAACCACCTGCACCACCCGAACCACCAGCTTTACCGACACCGCCAACTCCCCCACCCGCGCCGACTGGCATGGACTTTCGCGAAGAGACCATCTATTTCATGATCACCACAAGATTTTACGATGGCGACAGCGAAAACAACTTTTATTGCCGTGACCGCGTCAAAAAAGGCGATCCACACTGGCGCGGCGACTTTAAAGGGCTGATCAGCAAACTTGACTACCTCAAGGATCTTGGTTTTACTGCAATCTGGATCACACCGCCCGTCGAAAACCGTAGCGGCCTGGATTATCACGGCTATCATGCCTATGACTGGACACGCGTAGATCCTCGTCTTGAATCGCCTGGCGCTACCTATAAAGATGTGATCAAAGAGTGCCATAAACGAGGCATTAAGGTAATTCAGGATGTAGTTATCAACCACTCTTCGAACTACGGCATTCGCGGTAAAGTCTGGATCAACCGTCTTCCCCTCAAATATTTCCGCAAAAATGGAGTTACGCCAGACTGGCCTTACTCTGGCAATCTCGGCAATTACAAAGAGCCTTTCCGCATGGATAACGACAACCCGGTGGCTCCGGCATGGTTCAAGGCCCGTCTCAAGACTGACCCCGAAGGCATTGAACCTCTGCTTGACCCGGTTACCGGTGCAACTGTTCCGAATGCAGATGTCAGTCCCGAGCGCTTTTTTGGCACTGACGCAAACAAGCTTGATCCCGAATGGTATCACCTGGACGGCTTCATGTCTGGTGGCGACTGGGAAAGCCCAAAATCCCTGCAGACCAAACACATGGCCGGCGACTGCCTTGACCTGGCTACTGAAAAACAAAACGTAAGAGATTATATCAACTCGGCGATCTGCAAATATCTCGACATGGGCGTCGATGCGATTCGCCTCGATACAGTAAAACATCTTGAACGCGGCGACCTGCTGACCTACGTCAACACCTGGAAAAGACACAAACCGGGCACCTTCGTTTTCGGTGAAAACCTGGTCAAAGGCCATGGCTGGGGCGATCTCGGTGGCGACAACGGCCCATCAGAAATTCGGCCATGGTGGTACACCAGGCTCGGAAACGACCCGAGAAACCCAAATTCTGGCGGCGACTCAGGCTTTTCAGTGCTTGATTTCTCGTTGTTCTCAACCTTCCGCGACAACCTCAGTCGAGGCGGATTCAACGGTATCGGCAGTGTACTGTCTATGGACTGGGTTTACGGCGATGCGACTCAACTGGTAACTTTTCTGCAAAATCACGATGTCGGCCCTGACAACGACTTTAAATACCGTTTCCAAGGTGAAGACTGGATGGCTGCGGTAGCATACAACATGCTCTGGACAATAAGAGGCATACCCTGTCTGTATTATGGCGAGGAAATCGCCTTCATGCGCGGCGCTCCCCAGGATATCTGCGGCAACACCGACACGATAGACAGCACAGGCAGAGCCTATTTTGGCGACCACATCGAAGCTGACAGCATCAAAAAGACACAGAAGCATGCGCTCTATCGGCATATCAAACGCCTTAACCAGATCCGTCTCGCGATTCCAGCCCTGCAGAAAGCGCCGATGAGCAAGGTTGGCGAATGGGGCTCAGGCATGAGCTTTATCAGAGATCATAACAATGGCGAAAGCTATGTAGTGGTTGGCCTGGCTACCGATGGCGACCAGAACATCAGCATAACCGGCGTTCGCAACGGTCTTTACCGCGACGCAGTAACCGGCAATGAAATCAATGTAACGCACGGTAACATCAGCTTCAATGTCAAGGGCTGCTCTGCCGGCATTTATGTGCTTGACGGACCCGGCAAAATTGGCGTTGATGGTGACTTTTTGCGATAAGCCATGCTTGCCACTGAATACAGCATTACAGAAAGCCGGGGCTGCCAAATTTAAGGCAGCCCCGGCTTTTTCATGTAAAGTCGTGGCCATCAGGAACTCTCCATATAAAATCATTCAAGAGCCTGACTTACGGCTATCAACAACTCATGAACTGAATAGGGTTTATGAAGCAATGGAATTTTCGATTTTTTCAACTGATCCAGAAAATCCGGCTCCTGAATAATATAACCGGTTGTAATCAGCACTTTTGCTCCACGAAAAGATTCACAAAGAAAATCTAACAATTTCAGTCCGCTGATTTCTGGCATGACAAGGTCAGAAAAAACAAGATCAAACGGGCAATCACAATCTTTTTCAGACAAATACCTGAGAGCGTCACTGGGACAACTTGCTCCAGAAACAGAGTACCCGCCTTTAGAAAGAACCTTGATTGCCAATTCCTGCAAAATATTTTCGTCTTCCAGCACAAGAATTCTTTGGCCAACACCTCTTTTGACGACCAATTCGCTCCCAGGCACATAGAGTTTTCCTGTTCCTTCGGCAAGCGGAAAACGAACGGCAAATTGAGTTCCCACCTGCAATTGGCTTTGAACACTGATTTGCCCATCATGCTGGTCTACGATTTGTTTTGCCGTTGCCAGCCCGAGACCGGTGCCCGCCCCCGTAGCCTTAGTCGTAAAAAAAGGCTCAAAAATTCTCTTGAGCACTTCCGGTGGCATTCCGGTTCCCGTGTCAGTAACAGTTAAATACGCGAATGCTCCAATGTGCTTTCCTGCAAGAGAATCAAAAACGGTCTCATCGTGTATTACTTTTCCCGTCTTGATAATGATTCTACCGCCCATTGGCATGGCATCGCGGGCATTGATAGTGAGATTTAGAATCAACTGCTCCATCTGGCCATGATCGCCAATAATGCAAGTTGACTCATCTGATGTAATTACTTCCAGTTGAACCTGTTCACCAATCAGACGGCCGAGCATCTTGCTAAGGTTTTTGGCCACCTCATTCAAATCCAGTTTAACTTTTTCGACAACATCATTTCTGGAAAACAGCAAAAGCTGTCTGGTGAGAGAACGAGCTCGCTGACAGGCAATCAGAACTTCGGAAAGATCCTCGCGAGCTACAAAGTCTTCAGGAAGAGAATCGAACGTCATTTCCGTATACCCCAAAATCACCGCCAGCAAATTGTTAAAATCATGGGCTATCCCGCTTGCCAAACGTCCAATCGACTCCTCACGCTGCAAATGCATGAGTTGCCGATCCGTCCGACGTTTTTGCTCCTGCACATTTTCCTTCTCAATAATCTGGGCGAGCAGGTTTGACACCGTGTCTAGAAACTGAACTTCCCATGGCTCGGAAACATGCCCATGTTTTACATAAAAGTTTAGCACGCCGATGATCTTTCCATTTCCTGATTTGAGCGGCGAGCAATAATGGCCATGTTCGGCCATTCCGGAATAACTGATTTCATGCTCGTCATCAACACATGATCTAAATATAGCCTTACCACTTTCCAGAACCCTTCCGCACAGGCACTTTCCACTGGGTATAATCGAGCAGGCTTCAACAATCTCCTGGTTCAGGCCACAATGAGTGCGCATCACCAGATGACCTGTTGTTTCATCAACAAGAAAAAGACAACCTTTGCGAGTTATAGATAACCATGGAAGCTCAATAATGATTTCCAGAAAATCATGAAGAGTAGTATCAAATGACTGATTCTTCAAGGGCAAGGTAGTTAATTTGTTAATTGCAGTCTGTATTTCTAATGTTCGGCTGAAGGAATGGTTGGCCTTCTCCAGTGTCATCCGAGTTTGCAGACAATGAATGGGCATTTCGAGCTGCATTCCAACCATAGAAACCATTTCGACGGCTTTGCTGTCCGCAGCCTGAAGCGGAGATAAAAAGAAAATCATCACAAATGCGACGCGATCTGAGATGATAACGGGAATTCCCAGTGCACCCCTAAGACCGGCAATCTGTGCAAGTTTAACGCGCGGAAAA
Source organism: Candidatus Rifleibacteriota bacterium (assembly GCA_018818125.1). Lineage (GTDB taxonomy): Bacteria > Muiribacteriota > Ozemobacteria > Ozemobacterales > Ozemobacteraceae > Rifleibacterium. Next base: position 53,026 of record JAHISQ010000191.1, on the reverse strand, counting down.
AGATGCTCAGAAAGCGTTGTTATGTCTTCTTCCCAAATGGCTGTCTTATCTTGAAAAACCCGCCCCGACAATCCTTCACCCATGGCAAGGCGTACAATCCTGCTTTGTCTGGCAAATTCAGTCAGTGCCGGGTTATCAGAATGCTCAACGCTTTTTAGCACCAGCAAATTTAAAGCAGGGGCCCATTCCCACAATTCCCCATAGTCCCACTTTGCGGCCTGTAAAATGTGCTTAAAAGCAGCTTCGACAATTTGCTCTATATCTTCTTCCTTAAGAAATATTCTAAAAAGGCTAAGCAACAATGCGGTCTCTGGAGAATAATTGAACATAAGCGTGTTATTTCCGATCATATTGAATAATATTTATCTGAATTGGAACTGTAAAAACAAAAAAAAGATCTCTGTGAATAAATATTTCTCAAGATAAAATGAGATTGTAGACCAGCACTCTTAGAACGAAGCACCAAATGCTTTCCTCCGATTCAATCAATAGTTAAACTTTTTGCTCCCGCATTTCGGGCATGGTTCGTCGCCGCCTTTAAGAAAAAAAAGAAGAAAGAGGTCTGGAGCAAGAATTGCGAGTGGAGAAAACAGGCAACCCAACGGACTTGGCTTCGGCGCTCCTTCAAATCCGCAATCAGCGCATCGTCGTTTTCCTCCACCTGCGACCAGGTAGAGACAAAATAAAACAGCCAGAATGAAAATGACTCCGTAAAAAATCTCAAACATGAGAACCCCTTTGTAGTTCAACATGTAAAATGACTATTCATATACATTGTATCATATTATATTCGAGCTTTTTCACCTGTAAAGGCAAGATTAACACTCAGGTACAAGCCGGGTGAAGTCATGTGAAGAAGCCTCAACAAGCAGTTTTTTGCGCTCTGCAAAAAGAAAAAAAATGAGGTTCAGGCATGATTCTTACGCAGTCCTGCCAATCATTTTGCAACTGAACAAACTGCTGATTGGTCGTTGGCAGTGGTACAACGGCCGGCAAGCCAGTAGCCACCACCGAGAATCAGAGCGCCACCAAACAGGTTGCCGAGGCCAACAACGCCGAGGTTATACAAGTAGCCCATCATGGTAACATCGGTGCCGGGAGCAACAAGCAGGCCAATGGTTAAAACCGTCATATTAGCAATACTGTGCTCAAATCCACTGGTGATGAATGCAAAAAGACACCACCAGATCATGATCAGCTTTGCGGTCTCTTCCTTAAGTTTGATGGCACACAAAACGGCAAGACAAACCAGGATATTGCACAAAAAGCCCTGAAAGAACAGATGCTGAACAGATCCGCCCATTTTGGCGGCAGAAACCACGCCGGCAAAAACCCCGGTAGAACCTGCAGCCTGTCCAGACAAAACAAACAGTACCGACACCAGAATGCTGCCCGCCCAGTTACCAAACCATGACCAGCTCCAGATTCTGATCGTGTCACTCCAGCTCACCTTGCCATCGAGACTGGCAGCGGCCATGATCATGTTGTTGCCGGTGAACAGCTCAGATCCCGCCATAATTACGAGACTCAGAGCAATCCCGAAGCTGACGCCCATAAGCGTCTTTTTAATCGGGTCAGCGCCGAGCTGACCACCTATGGTCAAAATAAGAATAATACCGAGCCCAACATAAAAACCGGCCAGCATGGCCAGCACAAAATAGCGACCCCGCCCGGCATTCAGCAGATCACGCTTGGCAGTCGCAAGGTTGTTAAGTTTTGTCAATGTTTCCTGATGCATGTTTTCGCCTCGCTGAAACAAATTTACTTACTGATAAGTTTAAAATTGGCATCGTTAAGAGTGTTGTATCCAGGCCACTGAATGGTTTTAGCAATGCGCGCACCAGGATTAAACTCAATTCCGGTCAGCGCTTCTTCCTTGAATACATCAAGGCCGGTGCGATCAACGATGTAACCGATGTGCTCTTTGGGTATGCACTTGAGTCTATGGCGTTCGGCATAAGGCAATGTGTTTTTGATAAGCTGACAAACGACATCTTCGCTGACCCGATCAAGAAACGGCATGGCCAGACGCGGATTGCGCTTGCCGGTTCGCCCCATAATCAGCACACGGTAAAGCCTGCCGGGCCGACGTGTCCAGGCGGCAGTCGGGCAGCTCAGCACACATTCGCCACAACCAATGCAGCGGCGCTCATCGCGATAAACCTTTCCATTCTGCATCGTCAAAGCCCCGGTCACCTTGCGTTCGCAGGCTTTCACACAAGCCTCACAGCCAATACAATCGTCGTAATGGTATTCTGGTTCACAGATCGCGACTATGCCAAAATCCTGCAGATGGACCTTGACGCAGTCGTTCGGACAACCGGTTACCGCAATTTTCACATGCAGATCATTCGGATAAAGCATACCCTCAAGCCGTTGCGCCAGGGCTGTCGTATCAGCGTTTGCAAACGGACAGATGCGATTGCCAACACAGGCTGATATATTTCGCATGCCTGCTCCAGGGTAACCCGCATCAATATTATCTATCTGCACACCATGTCTTAGCTGCAGTTCTGCAAGCAGTGGTTTTAAAGCAGCGTTTACTTCGCTCATGCGCTCAAACGGAATATTAGGTATTTCAAAGCCCTGGCGGGCGGTAACATGCAGGGTGCCATCACCGAAAGTCTCAGCCAGACCGGCAATAATAGACAACTGCGCGGCATTGAGGTGGCCACCGGGCACCCTTACGCGCAACGCCGTATAATTGCGACGCTTAGTTATGCGATAAGCATTCTTTGTTACTTTTTTGCGATTCAAATCGAGTGACATTTTCATTACCTCTCAATCAATGAGGTTGGCGGCATAGCTGTAATTCAGCACCGGGCCGTCGACACAGACGTAAGTATAATCAATCTTACAGTGACCGCATTTGCCAAGGCCACATGACATGAGACGCTCAAATGACACCCAGATGCGCTCAGCAGGCACCTGCAGCATTCTGAACTCAGCAGTGGCAAATTTCATCATGACTGGCGGACCAACCACGATAACCTGCAGATCATCAAATGTATCGAAACGCAGCTTTCTAATATGTTCGGTAACCAGGCCGGTAGCGCCGTCCCAACCTTCTTCTTGTTTATCGATGGTCAGAGTAAGATTACTCTTTTGCTGCCACTGAACAAGGTCATCAGTAAAAATTATGCTTGCACGATTTTTAAAACCAGCGATCAGGTCGAGACTCTTTACAGGAAGTTGCCCATTTACCACCTGATCGACCAGAGGCCGCACCGGCGCGACACCTGAGCCACCGGCAACAATAACCAGACGACTGTTTTTGAAACGGTCAACTGGAAAACCGGTGCCATAAGGCCCGCGAATAAACAGATTTTCGCCTGTTTTCAGGTTTTGGATGGCACCGGTAAGCTTGCCTACCGCGCGAATAGTGAACTGTATCCAGTCTGAGCCGTAATTGCTCACCGAAATTGGCGCTTCGCCGATACGCGGCAGTGAGACTTGAAAAAACTGACCGGGAGTAATACTACATACAGCCTGAACGGTCAGCGTGAACTCGCTCTCAGTCTCGGCTTTGACAGCAATGATTTTTGTGACAAAAGGCAAATAAGGATTAGCAGTGGTCTGTGCGCTCATTATTCTGCCCCCTCTTTAAGTCTCGCGCTTAACTTGTTTATGCAATTCGAAAACGAAATATACTCGGGGCAGACATCGTCACAGCGGCCGCAGCCAACACACATATCAACGCCAAAACGTTTTCTGTAATCATAAATCTTGTGAAATGTTTTAAAACGCATACGTTCACCCTTATTCTTGCGAAAGGTGTGACCACCAGCCATATCACAGAAGCCATCAAGATGGCAGCCATCCCAGACCCGCCGCCGCTCACCGCAAGTTCTGCTGTCGCCATAAAACAGGTCTCTTGTCGTAAAGCAACTGCAGGTCACACACGAAGTATTGCAGCGACCACAGGAAATACAGCGACTGTCGTATTCTTCCCAGAGTTTGTCTGTGAATATTTCAGGCGGCATTGTTTCAACTTTGGGCAATTCAACCTTTATCTGATTTTCGCTGACAAATTCAGGTTTAAATTCAAATACAGAACCGTTAACAGCAAAGGTCTCAAGAAATTTATCCGACGCGACCTCAGCTTCAACACCATCTTTGCCAAAGCGCAGAGCAGCGGCATAATTGTCGCTGCGATTAGCATTCATCGAAACACAAAAGCAATTTTCGAAAGATTCGCGACACTCGATCATAAAAAAATGCAGCCTGGATCTACGCCGCTGATAATAAGGGTCTATCACGTCAGCATTTTTCATAAACATGCGATCAAGCCGATCAATTCCGTTTATATCGCATGGCCGCAACAGCACAATAATCTCCAAATTATCTGGCAAAGCAGCTTCACTGAACTGCTGACCGTTAAAGTAAAACAGCGTCTCATCTGGCGGGAAAACAAGATCTTTGGGTGAAAAACAGCTTTTTTCTGCCAGCTCAAGCTCGTCAATAGAAGTCAATGGAGCATATCTAATCAGATCAGTATCAGAAAAGCGACCCAGTCCGGCAAAGCGCTTTGGGCCGACAATACAGTAATGTTCGCTCAAACCTGCAAAAACCGTTTTAAACTGCTCAGAACTCAATTTAAATGATTTATTCATCGGTCCGGCTCCTGCCTCTCTTGTTGCGGCGACGCCAGTCTATGAGCGCGTCATTGAGCATTTTAAAATGGGTCAATTCTTCCTGCAATATTTTCTCAACAGCCCCCACAGCCATTTTGCCCTGCACAATCTCTTTAACTGTGGTGTAAAAAAACACTGAGTTTTTCTCGATCAACATAGCCTTTTCAAGAACTGTGTCATAACTATCGTTTTCGTCAGGACGACAGGCATCTGTAATTATGCGATCTGACGTCAGTGCCTGCAGAAAAGCAGCTGATTCTTCCCCATCTGAGTCGTCTGCAACTACATCAACGGCAGCAAGCCCGGCAAGTATATTTCTAAAAATCTGCGCGTGCCCCTTCTCCATCTCGGAAAGCTGCATAAGCAGATTGCGGGCATGCCCGGAAAACTTGACCGCGGCATCAGCATAAAAACCGACTCCCCGCTCTTCAAGCATAATTGCAGCCTTGAATACATCGCAAGCATCAAGTTGAATCGTCATTATTTCTTTTTCCTCCCAGATTTTTCAGATTTGATATCAGGCAACTGCCATTCGCTCTGAGCTAATATGCCAGCCAAAGTCACTGATTCAAGAAACTCGACAAAGTCAGAATGCAACTTCAGCCAACTCTTGTGATATGTGCATGGGCGAACGCCGCAGCATAGTTGGCCCATAAAGCAGTTGCGCCGCTGACTCAAATGCTCAACCGGCTCAACTACCTGCAGCAGAGTAATACTGTCAGCAGGTTTTGCCAGGCGAACACCACCACCAGCGCCGCGTTGAGACTCAAGCAAGCCTTTCTGACAAAACTGCTGCAACAGCTTGCCCAGATAATTCTGCGGCGCACCAGTTGCTGCAGCAATAGCAGCAGCTCCAACAAATTTATCGGCGGGCTGTGCCGCAAGAAAAGTCAACGCTCTGATCACATGCACACTCGTCTGGCTCAACATTCTGCCCCCCACTGGTCGTCATGACAACTAAATCGCATATTCACATGCGATTACTCTAATTATTGCACAGCAATTTGTCAACCTTTTGCTACATTCTCTTCACTTCTACGGTAAAATCGGAGCATCCAACCGAGAACCAGTCGAAACATTTCTGCCTAAAACATGTATTATTGATCCCAACGATATTGAACTCAATCAACTTTGGTGCTAGGATTTAGTTACTCAGGAGAATCCATGGGCGTTACCTTCAAAAAAGAAGAGGCAATTTTAGTCTTTATTCTTGACGGCGAGAATACAATAAATCAGGCTGAGAAAGCTTTTCGTCAGGCTCTCGGCAATCCTGATGAAATAGATACTTTTTCGGTGTTGATCGATGCACGGACTTCTAGTCGCCACCGTGATTTGAGTGAAGTATCTTCCTTTGCTGAGTTCCTTATCACCTACAAAGGACGTATCAGAGACAAATGCGCGCTTGTGATCGATGAGAAAAGACCAAAATCACTGGAACTGGAAAGGCGCCTGGCCGGTTTTTCCATACGCGAAAAGATTGAATTCGGTTTATTTTACGATATCGAATCTGCGAAAAGCTGGCTAGAACAACAGTAATTTAAGGAACTCACTCTGGCATTTGTCAAATTTTGCGACAACCGGGGCCTTTTATCTGACTTCGGCCGCCGGACAGCGGCTCAACGCTTATCTGCGTGCCGATGCGCTCTTTAAGTGTGCTTACATGCGAAATTATGCCGATCAGCTTGCCTTCCTGATGCAGGCCAGACAAGGCCTCAATCGCAGATTCCAGCGCATCTTCGTCGAGGGTACCAAAACCTTCATCAAGAAACAGCGAATCAACACGAACATTACGGCTGGCCATGTTCGAAAGACCCAGCGCCAAGGCAAGACTGACAATAAAACTTTCGCCGCCGGAAAGATTTTTAATCGAGCGCTGCTCGCCGGCCTGGTAATTGTCGATAATGTTGAGATCAAGCGGGTTCAATGGGTCGCGCACAAGCTGATAGCGGTCGCTCATCTGTCGCAACTGCCTGTTGGCGTGGCCGATCATCACAGCAAAGGTAAGCCCCTGAGCAATGTTGCGAAATTTTTTGCCATCTGACGAACCAATCAGCGAGTGCAGTTCAGACCAGCGCCATGACTCAGCTTTCTGCGCTTCGATAAGCGCACTCTTCTCGCTGAATTTGCTGCGCGCCTTATCATTGTCTTCGATGCGTTGTTTAAAAGCACCGATTTCCTGACCAAGCTGTCTGATTTCTGCAGTCAGGCTATCATGCCGTTTTTGCAGCTCTTCAACCGGCTGATCGGTCAACTGTTTTTCGTTTTCTATTTTAAGACGATTGCCGGCATCAGTAAGGCGTGCGCCAATCTCAACTTTTCTGTTGTCAAGTTCCTGGGAGCGTCTCAGCAGCACATCGCGCTCTGCCTTAGCCATGCGAACGGACTTAAATTGTTCTTCGTCAGTAAAACCGCTGTTCAAAAGAGTGCAGGCAAAATTGCGGACGCTTTCGACCAACTGCAACTGCAAAGCAGTTGCAGTTGCTTTTAGCGAGGTCTGCAGTGCCAATGTTTCATTCAGCTGCAAAGCGTGCTGTTGCAGCTGGTTTCGCAAGGCAGTTGTTTCTGAATCAGCTTTTTGAACTGCTTTTTCAAATTTCAGCTCTTCGACATCAGTATCTTTATCGCCATAAAGCCCTTTTCGCGAGCCTGTAAGCGCAGAGAGTTCCTGCCCGATCTCTTCGAAAGCGACGGTTTTGCCGGCAAGATCTTCATTCAATCGGGCTTGCAGGCTCTCGCAGCCTTTAAGTTCGGCCGTGAGCTCGGCTGCTCTTTTCTCAAGTTCGGTTCTGCCCTGCTGAGCTTCCTGCCACGCATTAAGGCGTGCGCTCAGACCTCCAAGCAGATCTTCAGAAATCTCTTCAATGCCAAAAACAGAGAGCCGCAAAAGCGCTGATGCTTTCTGCTGCTGCAACTGTTCCTGCGAAGCTTCGAGTTCTTCACCAGCGGCGGCAAGAGCGCTTTTCGCTTCTGCCAGCTTATGTTTCGCCGTTTCAAACTTCTTTTCTGCTTCAGAAACGGTTTTTTGCGAATTCTTTTCTTCAAGCACAAATTCTTTTAGACTGTCTTCGAGCTGTTCAGCTTGGTTGAGCAAGGCCATCAAACTTTCGAGCCGTTCTGCAGCCGCATCAATCGGAGGTACATTGCCGCGCGCATAAGGGTGATCCAGCGAACCGCAAAGCACGCAGGGCTTGCCATCCTCAAGTTTTCGGCGCTCGTCTTTAAGGCTCTCTATCTGTTTTAACAAAGCCAGTTCACGGGTAAGCGCAACCTGTTCGCTCCGATATTCACGCAGATGGCGATCACCAAGCAGTTTTTTTATTTCGGCGTTCTGTTCTTCAACCCTTTTCATGACAGCTTTGAGTGACTTTTCAAAGATCCTCAGCTCTTTTTCGCTTTCAGCGAGGTTTTTTTCTTCAAGTTTGTGTTTACAAACCGCTTTTTCAACGAGTTCCTGCGACTGTATCTGCTTCTTTTTACAGGCAGACAGGGCAGTCAACAAGTCTTTTAACGCGGCAAATTCGCTGACCAGATTTGCATCGGCCTTGTTTGCCTCAATATACTGCTGCGCTTTTTCAAGCTTAAGAGTATTGTCCTTGAGGCTATCAGCAGTCTTTTTCTGCTTTTTGCTCGCGTCGGCGAGCAGCTCTTTTAGTTCTGAAAGATCCTTTTCTAACTTTTGGTAAGCTTTTGACCGTTCGCCGATCTGCGCATCAAGAGCCCGAATCTGCCGGATATGCCCCTGTTCTGCTTTCTGTGCTTCCTTGCTTTTCTCAAGAACCAGCTCTGATGCAGCCACAGACTTTTCGGCGACGGTCAACGCCTGTTGACGCTCGGGCAGACGCTTCTCAATATCGCCAAGAGACTTGAGCGCTTCCTGCTGATTCTGACGCAGAGAGGTCAGTGCAGCAAAGTCAGCATCAAATTCACTGGCCTGTTGTGCTTTGTGCAGGCGCTGACGATCACCGGCAAAAGAGTCAAAAGCTTTTAACGCCTGCTCAAGCTCAACTTCGAGCTTCTGCAGTTCGCCCTCGATTCCGCGCAAACCATTCAGCCACTGCAGCGCCTGGCCTGTCACTGCCAATTGAGTGCTCTGCTGCTGCTCTAATGTTGCCTTCGCAGCAATTTCATCACGGACCTTCCCGATCTCATCTTCGCCAAGCAGCATGATTCCTGCCATTTCAGCCTTGAGAATCTCGAGCTTATCTCTTTCCAGGCGATTGCGCTCGTGCACATGAATGGATATCTCGCTGTAAATCTGTGTACCGGTAATCTGTTCTAGAATCGGCGCCCGCTCATCCGGCCGAGCCTGAAGAAACACTGCAAATCCACCCTGAGCAAGCAGCATTGAGCGGGTAAAGCGCTCGAAGTCCATGCCGGTTATCTCGATAACCGCCTGATTAACCTGCTGCAGAGAACTCGCAATGATCTCTCCGCTTTCAGCATATGCAATCTCACGCCTGACGAGAGACAGCTTGCCATCAGCCTTTTTATGTGCACGATGCTGCCGCCAACTGCAGACAAAGGAACCGGCCTGCGTTGAAAAAGTCAGCTCGGCACTGCTCTCGGCGGTCTGTCGAGACATGACCTCGTTTGTGTTCTGCGTAATATTTCCAAGTCTTGGCGTGCTGCCATAAAGCGCCAGACACAGGGCATCGAGTATGCTCGATTTGCCGGCGCCGGTAGGGCCGGTAATGACAAAAATACCATCGAGGTAGTTCGGGTCAGTAAAATCAATTTCCCATTCTCCGGCCAGTGAGTTGATATTGTTAAAACGCAGTTTAATAATTTTCATGCAGTCCCCTGGTCTCTGCTCGCGTCGTGTTCTACAAGGGTCTGTACAGCTTCGCGATAAGTCTGCAGCAATATCTCCCGCTTTTCCGAGGGCACCGCCTGCGCGTCGAGACAGTGATTAAAAACATCTTCAGGCGCGAGATCAGAGATATCGGGAGCGTTATCTTCAATTCCATCCATAGCGGGGCGCTGGTCGGCATTTTTGAGCAGGCGCTTTTCCATACCGGAACCAGCCAGCGCATCATCTACCGCATCCTTGAGCTGCGCCGGCGCAGTAAAACTGGTACACTCGATTTCGAGCCAGGCTGTGCTCTGCTCTTTTTTCAAATCCCCGATCTTTTCTACGATCTGCTCCAACGAGCCTTTAATACGCACCAGCGCCTGAAAACACGGCACGTCTATTTCGCTAATCTCGGGCTTTCGGCCGGCAAAGTCAATCATTACAACTTTTTTGGTCTGAGCAGCTTCGCCAAAACCCATGGGCAGCGGTGAACCGCTGTAACGCATATATTCCCGTCCGGCGACGGTCTGCGCGATATGCAGATGGCCGAGTGCTAAATAGTCAATACTTTCAGGGAATACATCCGCGCCAATATAGGCAAGGTTCCCGACATATAATTCTCTGACACCGTCGTCACCCAGGGTTTTGCCGCCAGCCGCAAACAGATGGCCGGTTGCCACAACTGGCACTTCGCCAAGCTGCTGACGCTTTTCTTCGGCGATCAGACAAACTTCGGCGTAGTGGTGCTGCAAACCCACGACGAGCTTGCGGCTTTTATCGTCAGCATTCTCACCGGCTACAGCAGTGCGCAAATCACGATCCCGCAAATATGGAACTGCGGCTACAACCGCCATTGGCAGGCCTTCTGCATCGTTGAGAATAAAAACTTCATCAGCTGGATTGTCACGGGCAACACCGATAACATGCACATTCAAAGCGGCAAGAACCGGCTTTGCTGCGTCAAGCAAAGAAGCAGAATCATGATTGCCGGCAACAATCACCACATGCCGGCAGCAGCTCTTCGCCACCCGCCCGAGAAAGCCAAAATATAGTTCCTGACTGCGACTGGTCGGTGCTGTATTATCAAATATATCGCCAGCGACCAGCAGTACGTCGATCTTTTCGCGTTCCAAACATTTCAGCAGCCAGTCAAGAAACGCCGAAAACTCGTCATAGCGCTTTCGGCCATGCAGATTTCTTCCCAGGTGCCAATCTGAAGTATGTAAAATTTTCATGCTGCAGTCCTGTCTCCCTGACTGAAATCAGAAAACCTGCTGTCAAAAAGCTCTCGACGCCAGCTTAACTCAGAGTTCTGCAGACCGCAAGTCAAACAAGCAACCACAAATTCGAACCAGAGTTAATGTAGCGGCAGATAAAAAGAGAAGCTGCTGCCCTTGCCAGGCTCTGAAATAACTGCCATCCCACCACCGTGGTTTCTTATAACACCAAGCGCTACTGCCAGACCAAGGCCTCGACCAGTAAATCTGGTGGTGAAAAACGGGTCGAAAATCTGCTCCAGATCGGCGGATGCAATCCCGTCACCATTATCTGTAATTTTGAAGCTGCCGTATAGAGCCTCATCAGGCTCCCAATCAACCGGGTATCGGTTCACAGAATCAATTTCATCCTTGCCGGCAATGCGCAATTCGGTTTTTATCACACCATTTCGAGCCCCAATTGCCTCAACTGCGTTAGCATATAGATTCATCAACACCTGACGCAATTGTCCCGTATTTGCTCTAACCGGAAGGGGAACCTCAGATGAAACATGTTCGAATTCAAGATTTTCAGGCGATTTTTTTTGTATATCCGCAAAAGTCGATTTGCATAATTCTCTCAGATCGATTGAATCCGTCGAAATCATGCTTTCTCCAAGATATGTCAACATCAGAGCGCCTATTTCTGCGGCCTGCCGGGCAGCATCTGTCGCAGCCTCAAGATTCTCAACCGGAAATTTTCCCTTTTTGACATCTTCCATGCTGAACTCCAGGTAACCTAACACACCATGCAATCGGTTGTTAAAATGGTGAGCGACAGCTCCCGCCAGACGACTGAGACTTTCGGCCTTTTTCAGCTGCTGCAGTTTTCCTTCCAGGCGCACCTTCTCACTTTCGGCGCGAATTCTTTCGCTTATATCACGCGACACACCAATATGCCTGACAGCGCCATCGGCAGAAATAATATAGCGGGATACTTCCTCAATGTGCACAGTTGAACCATCACGATGGAGTAGATCTATCCTTACCAGTCTGCCTTCTGATAAAGTCTCTCCATCCGCAATTTTCTGCTGTGCCTCACGGGCAAGAAAAGCGACTTTTTCGCGTGACTCCGGAGACAACAAATTATCTGCCAATTGCGCCATCATTTCTTCGGGCTTGTAACCGCAAAGCTGATAAACCGAGGGGCTTACATACAAAAATCTGCTGGTCTGCACGTCTATCAGCCAGACGACATCAAGCATATTGTCAGTAATCAGCTGCAGACGGTCACTAAGTTCTTTTAGCTCCGCTCTGGCCCGAACTCTTTCAGTCACATCCAGAACAGAGGAAAACAGCGCAGTTTGATCATCAAAAGTTACCTTAGCAGCAGTTATAGAGGTCCATATTTCCTGCCCATCAGTTTTTTTCAAAACCACTTCATAATCTCTGACGCTTCCCTGGGACTCAATCATTTCCAGGATTGCCTGACGCTGATCAGGAATGGCATAGAAATCTGACACCAGCACTTTACTCTCATCCTCTGCCTTAATCCCAAAAAGAGCTGCAGCCGCAGGATTCTGGTAGAGCAGTTTCCTGGTAGTCATGCCAGATATAATGATCGGAAATGGTGCATTTTCAAGCAGATACTCGTATCTGACCAAAAGATCGTTGTAACGCTTCTCAGCCTGCAATCTGATAACCACTTCCTGGTGCAGATGTCTAATGTGGCGGAAGTAAAATGATGATGCGATAAAAAGAACCACCACCAACAGAATTATTACTCCAGCAACGAAGAATATTTTTCGAAAATCCGGCTTCGGGTCTCGGTCATAAATAAAGCCGTCCAGCTTGAATCCCGCAGGAATCATACCCTGGCTTATAAAGGTATCGGCGATGGCACGCCAGCGCCCCGGATTCATATAGCCAATCTCAACGACCTCGGGAATGAGCATCTGCTGCATCAGCTCTGCCTCATATTTGAGATGCTCACGACTATGCCGCTGCGAATATTTGCTCAGAATCAGATCAATTATCTCATCAGGATTCTTCATGGCATATTGCCAGCCGCGCAAAGAAGCAGCAACAAATGCACGAACCTTTTCGGGTGATGCATCTATCTGACTTTGCGTGGAAAACAACAGGTCACCATAAAAATCGATGCCGCCAGCCCTCGGATTAAAAACAAGATATTTCACACCGGCTTCATTCAATAGAAACGGCTCATTACCGATGTAAGCTGAGAACGCATCGACCTCCCCTTTAATCAATGCGTCTGGCGAATATGTATGAGGAACCAGATCAAGTTGCTCAATCGGCAATCTCTCAGCCTCAAAATAAGCCATTAACTCAGCAGAGGACTTCGAAAACATAACACGTCGCCCGACCAGATCATGCAGACTGCTGATTCCAGAGTCTGCCCGCGCCAGCAGAACCATGGGGGAATGCTGAAAAATCACAGCCAATGCCACAACCGGGTCCCCTTTTGCACTCGACAGCAAGAGATCCGGGCCGGTTACACCAAAATCAGCGCGACCTTCCAGAACCTCGCGCACTGCATCGGTATCTTCAGCTGGCTCAATCAGATTGACTTCAAGGCCGGCATCGCGATAATAGCCCTTGGCAATGGCAGCGTAATAGCCGGCAAACTGGAACTGATGCAGCCATTTTAGCTGCAGGGAAATCTTAACGGGATCAACTGCCTCGGCCGGGCTGGCAGCAGCAATTTGAGCAACAGCAGCACTGCTGCACAACAGAAAGCTGAGCAACAACAATGTAAAACCCGCAAGCAAAGAGCTTACATGGCTATTTGTGGAGGCCACTGATTTTATCACCCGAAAAAACGCCCCAATTGACTTATCTACCAGTCATAATAATCTCAGGAAGATTATTATGCAATCGGCAAACAAAGTAAAATCCTATTCAAACAACAGCTCTGGCGGCTTTCAACAAATAACGCCGCCCTGAAACTCTGCCACTACCTGTTGTAACAGGTCAGGGTCGGGCATCTATGATAAAACTGCCACTGGCGGTCTGCACCTGGTCATCTTCGAGCACGCTCTGATATTCTATCTGCACCTGACGCTCGCTGAGCCGACGGAATCTGTATCTGGTTACAACTTTTCCGTCGCTGTAATTATGCTCTTCATCCCAGGCAAAGCGAATGGCCCGGCGCAGCCCAAAAACTATTTCGGGACGATTGAACAGTAAATTCAAATACTCTTCTGAAATCTCGATTATTGCCGGCATATTCTGCCATTTGTTTTTATGCCAATCGATGCCTTTGAACATTTCGGTCTTTTCGCTGATCACAACTGCCTCTGCTCCTTCGCCACCGATTTGATCCATATCACAACCAGATCCCATGCCGCTAAGACTGCATTCTTGAGGATATAGCGTTACGCTTGTCAGCAGAAAAACCGCAAAGAACAATCCCTGCCAGTTCCGTCTCAACGCAATGCCACGGCTGTCGCAATTAAATTTAATGCAGTCCAAAATCAACCTCCAGAGTCCGATTTTGTAAAGAACTTACTTTAAGATAATACAATATTTTCATGTCAGTGCGACCGGCTATGCTCAATACATCTAAAGCCAACCCTGCCACCTCCAGAGTATTTTTTAGACAGGGATGATGTATAATGTAACAAAATCAGGAGGCAGCATGTATCAGAAAGCAGCAGAACTGATCAGGTCAGCAAAGCGTGTGTGCGCCTTCACTGGCGCCGGAATATCGGTTGAGAGTGGCATTCCACCGTTTCGCGGCAAAGACGGACTATGGAATAAATTCGACCCGAAATTCATCGAAATCGACTATTTTAACAAGCATAGCCAGCAATCATGGGCTCTTATCAAAGAAATCTTCTATGACTTCTTTGGGCAGGCAAGGCCGAACGCGGCTCACCTGGTGCTTGCTGAGTTCGAAGCAAAGAATCTTGTCAGTACCGTGATTACTCAGAACATCGACAATCTTCACCAGGAAGCCGGGAGCAAAAATGTTCTTGAATTTCACGGCACAGCCAGTCGCATGATCTGCCTCGACTGCCGCCAGACTTTTTCTGCCGACACAATCGATCTGACAAAATTGCCGCCGGAATGCCCGAACTGTGTGATTGGCCAACTTAAGCCCGACTTTATTTTTTTTGGCGAAGGCATTCCAGAACCGGCCTGTTCTCTATCATTTAAAGAAGCCGAGATCGCCGATGTTTTTATCGTTATCGGTACAACTGGAGAAGTGATGCCGGCGTGCATGATTCCAGCCGCTGCGAGCCGTAATGGTGCAACTATCATTGAGGTTAACACCAGCCCATCACGCTTTACCGACTGTGTAACCGACGTTTTTCTGCAGGGCAAGGCCAGTGAAGTGATGACCAGGCTTCAGCAGGCATTAGCATAAACTTCAGCAGCGGCCTGAAAAACAGATCGGGTTGAGAGGCCGCAAGCGTGTCTGATAGAAATCAGAAAAAAACAGCCCCGCAGACACAGACGGTCGGCGGGGCTGTTGCTGAAAGGGTTAATCAGCCAGCATGGGCTTCCAAAAACTTGATGCGGTCCTCAAGAGCGACTTCGACCTGGTAGCCGAGATCTCGATAGGTGCCTTGAAGCGACTTGTAGGCTTCAACGGTATTGCGAACTTTTTCGATATCCTGTTGGGTTTCGACCGAGCTGATTTCGCGTTCAATGGTCTTCCAGGCTTCATGCAGCATATCTGACCAGGTTTTGTACATTGGATTGGTCCAGGGTTTTGGCATGCCAGGGTGCATCAGGAGATTGAGCATTTCGCCAGAATGAGCGGCTCTATCCATTGCTCTTGATAAATCTGTCGTATTAACAGCAAAAGCGGGAACCAGCATAGCAACCAGTAACGCAACAAGCAAAAACCGTGAAAACTTATACATTTCTTATCTCCTGATTTTTTAGTAACGTATAAGCGCTTTTAGCAAATATCATACCAACCCACAAAACCGTTCAGCAAAGAGGGTTTCTCACTAAATGTCGTGACTATTTGTTGAAAATTTAGCAAACAATCTCTGAAAATTCAGCAAAGAAAAAAATCACATGCCTGACGAACAAACGCCAGATGCAGAAATCAGATAAACTGCAGTTGCACCAACCGGACTTAATGAAAAGAAAGACTGACGAAAATATGAAATTTGACAATTGTTGGCAAAAAAGTTATTAATGCATGCCAAAACAAACATTCCCGAGAGGTAGTAATGATCGAAATAGTAAGAGTTGTAACCAGCGAACAGATAGAAATCACCGCCGAGCTTGCCGATAAAATCTGGCGTGAGCATTATACGCCAATTATCGGAACCGCACAGGTCGACTACATGATCACAAAGTTTCAGAGCCCCGATGCAATCAGGGCGCAGATAGATCAGAACGAGCTCACCTATTATCTGTTGTATTCAGACCGTGAACCAGCAGGATATTTTGCAATTCAAGTCAAGACAGAAGAAGTCTTTCTCAGCAAGCTCTATGTAAAAAGTTCGCTGCGAAAGCGCGGTTTGGCAGCCAAAGCCCTGGGTTTCATCAAAAACGTCGCAGCCGACAACTGTCTGCGCAGGATTTCGCTGACGATAAACAAAAACAACAGCGCATCACTCGCAGCCTATGAGCGCCTGGGCTTTAAAAACGAAAAAGCAGTGGTAACCGACATTGGCAATGGCTTTGTGATGGATGACTTCATATTGGTTCTGTGCACTCGCTGACTTGCGTGCACCTGCGCTGCCAAGATCTTCCACACTGACAGGCTGAGAAACTGTGCGGGCATGGTTAAATGCAATCGGAGTATCAGACGACTTTAGACGCCTGGAAACAGACAGACAATAGCGTTATATCATCAGGAAGAGGTGTCGAACCCCTGAACTTATCAATCGCGGCAATGATAGACTCAACCGATTCATCTGGGGCGCTATCCAGAACAGCACGGAAACCGGCATCACCAAGCCTCAAGCCTGCGGAGTTCTGGCAGTCTGTGATTCCATCAGTGTAGAGAACAAGCCTGTCGCCAGTTGCCATGGGAATGGTGAATTGAGAATATGAATGCTCAAACAGACCCAGTGGAAAATCAGCAACTTGGAGCTCGGCCCACGAATAAGTCGCGGCAGCTGTTCTAGTCAGATGTAGTGCTGGAAGATGACCAGCATTGCACAGAGTCATTTCAGATTTTTCCGGGTCAAGCAAAACATAAACCATAGTTATAAAATGTTCCCCGCCAACAATACCAAGCATAATTTGATTTAATTTATCCACCAGATCCTTTGGTGTCATAGTCTCAACCGAAAGGGAATAAAGAGCCGACTTTAAAGCCATAGTGAGCAAAGCTGCCGGAACATTTTTTCCGCTCACATCAGCAATAAGGACACCCATACTTCCGTTTGGAAAAGGAAAAAAATCATAAAAATCACCACCGACCTCGTTTGCCATTCTTATCGTCGCTTGAAGATCAAAAAACTGACTTTGAGGTATACTGCTGGGCAAAGCCTGTTGCTGAATCTCTTTTGCCATCTCCAACTGAACAGACAATAACTGGTTCTTTCTGAAAACATTGAAAAGTTCTGTCGCCAGAATCAGTGCAACCATTTGCTGAGCTATAACTGAGATAAAAACCTGGTCAGAGCGCGAAAAGACAACAGGTGCAGGCCGGTGAAAACCCAGCAACAAAAAACCGACATCGGGCAAAGTCTCTGCAGACTTGCTCTCAGGAAAGAGCCAGACCCCAGAAAATGCGAGAGGCAAATCGCTCTCAGAAATAGAGCTGCAAGGTATTTCCTGCCATGAAACAAGCTTTAATTCAGAACTGGGGCTTTCACTGCCAGGGTTTATCACTATGGGCTTGTTAACGGCATGGTTCTTTGCCCACTCAATGAAACAGGGATCGCCATAGAGTTTTTCCAGAAGCTGTCTGGAAGAAGGATCTGGGAGAAAATTCGACAACACACTGCCAGATGTAAAACGAGTCGAACCACAGGGTATCCATCTGTCCCCTGAACTCCAGAAAATTTGCCCGACGATCAGATCTTCCATCTGGTGCACCAGCAGAGGAAAAAGCTGATTTATAGCCTGTTCCTGCGCAAAAAAAGAAATATCGCGCTGACCATTTTCCATCTGGTAAAGAGCTGAGAAAGCTACAGGAATTCTGGTCAACGTCTCGAAATAGCGGGTTTGCAAGGATGTACTCTCATTGATGTGGCTGACCATTTTTTGAAAAGAAGCTTCCAGATCGGAAATTTCCTTTACCCAGCTCGGTTGGGCTGCAGGAATTCCCTTTCCTGGCGTAACCATGGAAAAAGTTTTTCGCAGTTGTTCCAACGGAACAGCTATGGCCGATGGAAGCAGAATGAGACCCAAAGTGACCAGTAGAATGGCAAGAGACAAAAAGAGAAACCGCGTATAAAATCGGCTCTGGATCTCGGCCAAAAGATCTTTAGAGTCCTGCTCGACCTCTCCCCAGATTAGATCAGACTCATTCAGGCATATT
Organism: Candidatus Rifleibacteriota bacterium; assembly: GCA_018818125.1. Classification (GTDB taxonomy): domain Bacteria; phylum Muiribacteriota; class Ozemobacteria; order Ozemobacterales; family Ozemobacteraceae; genus Rifleibacterium. The sequence goes on along the minus strand of JAHISQ010000191.1, from coordinate 34,921 downwards.
TTCATGCCTGAATTTCTCAGCAAACGAAGAGATTGGTTAAGCTGGTGAATAGATCCTTCCATCGCTAACAATGAAAAGTTGCGATTTCTGGCAACATCTTGCAGTAACAGAAACTCCTGCTTGAATGTGTAAATCTCATGAACTACATGAAGCAATGGATACTGGGCGACGCCTTCCACAGCGATGGCGTCGTTCGAGAAATTTCGGGTGAATTCGTTCAGGCGTGTCTCAATCATGGTTTCCAGTCGAGAAATCTCCGGTTGATTGAGCTTTGTCAATTGATCCGGAGAATAAAGACCTTTCAAAGCCAGCAGATTCGTGTGCAAATCTGAGACGGTTCTCAGAAGTGTCGCAGTGCCAGATCCCATTTGAGAGCCCTGGGTGTTGAGAATGCCTTGAACGTTTTCTGCAAGTTTGGTCAAATTCTCCAGACGAGGAATTGAAGAGCGTACAAACTCTTCCTGATCATAGTTACGAACCATGACCTCATAAGACCAGGACGCCAACATCCCGTCAAATTCGTTAACTCCCAATAAATAGCTGTTCAGAATATTTTTGACATTCAACCATTCCTTCTCATGCGAAGTTCCTCGGGACGCCTTATCAAGAGTCTCTTCAATGGCTGAAACATCCTTCAGTGCTGATTTTCCCACTACAGGATCAAAAGGCCGGGCAGCCATGAAAGCCTCTGAACGCAATTGGGCTAACTCCGCCCAACTGTCCATCAACCTTTCATATTGCCGCCCCAGAATGAGGCTTTCACGTTGATCAACTTCAATAAACGTGATAAAAGCACGATTCGATGAAACACTCATCCCTAGGAAAAAAAGGAGAATGGTCAAAATCGCAAGCAATAGAAATGAGAGGATTCTTTTAAGTGGAAACAGCACGGGAGTCAAAAATCAAACAGAGAAAAGAATTTCACTGAAATTTTCCAAATTTATTCGGCAGTGAAATAGTACGAACCTGGTTGAATGGAAGCAAAATAGTCTGACCATTAAAGTCAATTTTAAGAAGGGGGTTTACGCCAGATTTGTCGGCATACATGATGGCGCAGATGTAATCTGTAGTGTCGGTAGAAATTTTAACCTTTTGACGCGATATGATCAGATCATTGATCATATGATCCGGTGACTTGAGATCGGTACACGAGCTGACTGCCCTGAACTTGCTGGTAATTTCCTTGATGAGCGCCTTAAGCAGTTTGAGACCAACAATCGGGCTTTGCTTTTGAATTATATCGAAATGGCTGTATTCAAATTTGGCCAAAGAGCATTCATCGAGGGCGTTGACGCTGGCAGAGCGATACTGCTGGTCGACGAACGCAATTTCGCCGAAAATATCGTTCTTCTCAAGAATTGTAATGAAATTTGAAGCACCAACAAGAGCTTTGTAGATTGTCACACGACCATTAAGAATAAAGTAAACTGCCGTAGTCGGAGCTTGCTCACTGATAATGGCAGCTCCCTCTGCGTAGTTCACCTCTTCTGTAAATGTAGATAGAAGCTCAAGTTCGGCGTTCGAAAAGTCACTAAACAAAGAATTTTCGCGCAATTTTTCGTTTAAACTCATTTTCTCCTCGATTCGTTTAAATATTTTGGGCAACCTCTCACAGCTGCCAGATTCTGAACTATTACCCAATAATAAACCATTTAAATTGACGCGGCAACTTCAATTACAATTTGAGAGAGTTTCTGGCAGGAAATTTTCCGGCGACCTCGGGAATATTTCCCGAACAATGGCACGTGCATATCCCAAAACCGCAATCAGCAGCACTCTTAAAGTTGGCCTGATTTTTGCTAATAATTAATTATGCAGGTCGTTTTAGACAGGCAGAACGAAATCGAAATCAGGCTTAGCGGCACAAACACAGGAGGAGATCGCATGAAAGCTACCAACTACATTGAGGGAATTCTTCTTTTTACAGCTATCGTGCTCTACCTCGTTCCGATACAGAGTTTGGCAACTATGCAGAATGTTCCGGTTTCTATCCTCGTCTGTCTGGGTAGCTATGGTCTCTTACTCATAGCAAGAAGACCACGCAGCACTACAAATGCCGGGGTACAGGCCAGAAAAACCGCATGGCATCTCGCCGTCACTGGCGTAATACTGGGCAGCATCTTTTCTTATATCGGTGCACACGATCAGGCCGGCTTTATTGCTTTAACCGGTGCCTATATGCTCTGCATATTTTATGGGATTGCGCTCAGTGTCCTTGTCTTCTCGTTCATAAATCGCCCGCCGGTCAGAAAAAACAGCGAAGACAGTCATCTACTCAAGCAGCGTTTTAATACCCTTGATGAGTATCTGGCAAATCCGGGCAACTGTGTTGCTGGCAGACAATAAATAGTCGGCACACCGCACAAGTGCCTCGCATTGACACTAAAAAAAACATCAATGCGTTTCTATATATCGGTTCACCACCTGGCAAGCCTTCTCGCGCCAGGTGGTGAACTGTTTAAGGTAGCTTTGCCAGTTTTGCGAAAAATGATCTGAGAAGTAAATCCGAAGGTCCTCATCTGGAAGCTGCAAGCCAAGTGCCCAGGCGTGCAAAAGCTGGTGCGGCGACCCCAGACTGATTAAATCTTCGGGCATCAATTCATCGTTACAGCGTTTCATAAAATACTTTCCGCCATGCGAATAGAGCTTATCGCCAACTACCGGATGCCCGATATGTGCAAGGTGAGCTCTTATCTGGTGTTTGCGGCCAGTTTCAAGTCGCGCCAAAACCAGGCTGCAGCCGTCACCAACCGCTAGTCGCTCGAAAACCGTTTGAGCCGGCTTGCCATCGGGCGCAACAACCATAAGATAATGCACCGGCGGGCAACCGGCTTCGCGCAGAGGCTCACTGACAGTAATTGTCTCGGCCTCAAATACACCATTGACCACCGCCAGATAAAACTTGGCACCGATAATCTGTCCGAGATTTCGTCGCAGCGACTTAGAACCAAAGGGTTTCTTAAGATACAGCATCAGACCGCTGGTTTCGCGATCAAGACGATGCATAGGATTGATCTCGGGGAGATTCTCGTTGCGACGCAGAGTCGCCGTCATGGTCTGAAAATAAAAGCGGCGATTGCTGTGCACCGGAAGATTCGCGGGCTTGCTGACCATTATCAGATTATCGTTTTCCCAGATTTTATGGTAGCAAGTATCAAGATCAGGCTCGGTAAAATCATCTATAGCGAACTGCACTACTTCACCCATCACCAGCACATGATCCGGTGGACAGATCAGACCGCTTACGCGCACCTGCCCCATGGCGACTTTTTCCAGCCAGAAAGTTCGATCATGATAAGTGAAGCGGCGAACCAGCGAATCAATAAGCGATTCGCCGGCAAACTTTTCGATTACATCAGAATTAAGTTCAAGACGGTATTTCATAAGAGGGTGATTATAACAGATTTGTACCGTCTCTGTGTTATAATTGCCGAAAAAGCGGAGACGAACTATGGCATACTGGCTTATGAAGTGTGAACCGTCGGCTTATTCGATCGACAATCTCGAAAAAGACGACTGCAGCAGCTGGGAAGGCGTGCGAAATTATCAGGCGCGCAACTTTATGCGCGACAAGATGCAGATCGGCGATCTAGCACTGTTTTACCACTCTAACGCCGAACCATCTGGCGTCGCCGGCGTCATGAAAATTTCCAGAGCCGGTTATCCTGACCATTTCGCTTTTGACGCAGAGCACAAATATTTCGATGCACGCAGCACCCCTGACAAACCTCTGTGGTATATGGTTGACGTTGCCTTTGTCGCAAAATTCGCAAAAATTCTGCCGCTGCAACAGATAAAGGCGGAGCCGCGCCTAACAGGTATTATGGTTGCGCAACAGGGGTCGCGACTGTCAATTCAGCCGATCTCAGAAGAGCATTTCAAGGTAATCTGTGAGCTCAGCGGCCTCAAAAAAATCTAGTGTCCGATCACGGGCAACCCAGTAGCGGCGCTCAACTGCCTTGCGCTTTCAATGGCCTGTTCGTATGTCTTTAACAACGGAAACACAACGTGCACGGCGCCATCCTGCATTATCAGGAGGCCTTCATAGCCATCAACATGCTTTTTTCCGGAGCGATACGAGAAGTGATTAAGTCTCAACCCTGCAACGTCAGCAAAACGCAGAATCTCATATCTCGAAATCAAATGGTCAAAGCCGCCATGGTCAATTTTTATGTTCCCTGCTTCTAGATCGAAACAGACTCTGCGAAAGCCATCGCGGGCGAGCATGAAAAATTCATTAAGCAGGCCTACCACACCAGCCATAAGCGCTAAAAACAATATGCCAAAAAGCAATCTGGCCGACCAGTTTCCCGATGCTATTGGATTGATCATTGCCACAGCCAAAAGCAGAAACGGCGCGGCAAAGCACGGATAAAAAATCAGCCAGAGATAATAATCAGAACCTCTCGAACAACCAGCGAAAACCTTGCCAGCATCGGCACACACTCGGGATTCAAGCAAAGCAAGGCCGCTGCCAATCCGAGCCTCCAGATCAGGCCTCATAGTTCCTACCCCCCAACTTGGCTCTTAAACAGCAACTATCCGGTTTTCACCAGCAGCAACTGATCATTATGTGTTTGAACCTGCTCCACTATACTCGCGGTAGCGAAACTTGGCAATTCAAAAAGACACAATTCGTCAGCCCCCTTTAAGTTTCGAGTAAAAAGTGAGAGAATAACATCAGACATGGAGAACCGTTTTAGAAATAGATAGCGATATCAGACATCGACTGGTTCTTTAGTCAGGAGGGGTTCATGAAACACTACCCGAGGGCAACCTATCGGCTGCAACTGCATTCGCGATTCAATTTTCCCATGGTGAGAGAGCATGTCGAATATCTGCACAGACTTGGTGTGAGCCATCTTTATCTGTCGCCGTGCCTTCAGGCAGCCCCTGGCAGTTTGCATGGTTACGATGTTGTTGACCACAGCCACATCAATACTGAGCTTGGTGGCAATTACGGCCTTGAGCAACTCTCCAAACAGCTGGCCGAAAAAGATATGAGTATAATTCTCGACATAGTTCCCAATCACATGGCGGTTCGCTGCCCTGAAAATCCGTGGTGGTGGGATGTTCTCGAAAATGGTCCATCGAGCCAGTTTTCGCGGTATTTTGACGTAGACTGGCATACCGACTCAGACCATCGCTCGAATCTGATTCTTCTGCCAGTTCTGGGCGATCACTACGGCATTGTTCTTGAGGCTGGCGAGCTTAAAATAAGGCACGAGCATGGCAAATTCACTCTGCACTATTTTGAAAACGTCTTCCCGCTGGCGCCAAGGTCGCTGCCGCTGATTCTTGAACTGGCATGCAACAACAGCGGCATCAACGAACTGGGCTATCTTGCTGGCGCGCTGCAGAGCCTTCCGCATGCATCTTCCCGCGACATTGAGAGAATTCAACGCCGACAGCGCGATAAAGCGGTGGTTAATGCGCTACTGCATGATATGTGCAAAAGCATTTCAGATTTTGAAAATGCCATAAATGTGGCAGTCACTCAGATCAATCAAGATTATGAACTGCTCGACAAACTGATTGGCAGACAGAACTACAAGCTTGCCTTCTGGAAACTGTCGCATTATCAGGTCGGTTATCGCCGCTTTTTCAACATAAATTCGCTGGTCGGCCTGCGTATGGAAGACGACAATGCTTTCAGCGATTCGCACAAACTCGTCATTGAACTTGCAAACACCGGCAAAATAGATGGTTTTCGCGTCGACCACCCCGACGGGCTTTTCGACCCGACGAACTACTTTATTAAACTACGCAAAGCCTGCCCGGAAGCGCTTATAGTCGCCGAAAAAATTCTTGAGCAAAAAGAACAGCTTAACCCGGAATGGCCAATTTCGGGCACCACCGGCTATGATTTTTTGAACCTGGTCAACGGTCTTTTTGTTGCCAGAGAAGGCTATGAAAAACTACAGAACCATTGGCAGGAATTCATCACTGAAAAGCCAGATTACGAAGAATTGATCCATGACTCAAAACAGAAGGTTATAAAAAACCTGCTCGGCAGCGAAATCAGCCGCCTTGCCTCAGACCTGGCCGATCTTTGCGAAAACCATCGGCGCTATCGTGATTTTGCAAGCCAACAGCTCTACCAGGCCATTGCCGAAGTCGCTGCCAGCCTAGATGTATATCGCACATATATTCAGCCGGAAACCGGTAAAGTCGCTGAAAACGAACAAGCAATCATCATTGAGGCATTAGAACAGGCCAAAAGCAAGCAGCCTGAACTTGGTGGCTATATATTTGACTTTATTGGTGATATTCTGCTGCTGAGACTGCGGGGCGCCGAGGAAGACCTGTTTGTCAGGCGGTTTCAGCAATTTACCGGTCCGGTTATGGCCAAGAGCATTGAAGATACCGCATTTTATATCTTCAACCCACTTGTCTCACTGAACGAAGTTGGTGGCAATCCATTTGAGCCAGTTACTACGGTTAACCAATTTCATGAATGGTGCCTGCATATCTCAAAGAACTGGCCATTTACCATGCTGACCAGCTCAACTCACGACACCAAACGCAGCGAAGATGTGCGTGCCCGGCTCAACCTGCTCAGCGAGATTCCAGACAAATGGTGTACGGGTGTTAAAAAATGGCGTAAGATAAATGCCCAATTCCGAATTGCCGGCGCGCCAGATGCCAACACAGAATATCTACTCTATCAGACGCTGGTCGGAGCCTGGCCAATAGAAAAGGAGCGAATCGCACAGTATATGGAAAAAGCGGTTCGCGAAGCCAAGGTTTACTCAAGCTGGTCAAACCCGGACAAGGATTTTGAAACAGCGCTGAAGAGCTTTATCGACCATATCTACGATCATAGTGAGTTTATCGAGTCTCTTGAAGAGTTTGTCAGCAAACTGGTTGAGCCAGGCTATATAAATTCTCTGCAGCAACTGACACTTAAGCTTACGGCACCAGGATTTCCAGATATTTATCAGGGCACAGAAATATGGGATAACAGTCTCACTGACCCGGACAATCGGCGCCCGGTAGATTTGAATCACAACTTTGAGCTGCTTAAACAACTCGAAAACAAGAGCTGTAAAGAAATAATGCGCGAACTGCACACAGGACTGCCAAAACTCTATATTATTAAAGAGTTGCTGGCTCTTCGCGCCAAGATACCGGCTTTTAACGAGCCAGACAGTTATCAACCGCTCAATATTCTTGGCCCACACAACGACGACCTTATCGCTTACCTTCGTGGTCATGGGGTAATCGCAGTTGTACCATGCCGACAACTTACCCGTAAAAACCGCTGGAACGGGACCAGAATCGTTGTTCCTGAAGGGCAATGGCGGAACATTTTTACGCACCAGTTGATTAATTCTGGTCCAAACAAAATCAAGGATCTGCTCAGAGACTTTCCGGTAGCAGTTCTCGTCGATTATAAACAGATCGGAGAATAGTGAGCATGACCTCCTTCAAAGTATGGGCACCAAAAGCCAAAAGCGTCTCAATATGCGTTACCGGCGAAGAACACTCTATGCAGAGCCAAAGCAATGGCTTCTGGCAGATCGAGCTCAAGGGTCTCAAACAACCTGTGTTGTATGCTTACAAAATCGATGGCAACGGACCCTTTCCCGACCCGGTGTCAAAATTTCAACCAGAAGGCATACACGGCAGATCGCAGATATGGCAGGATAATTATAAATGGAACGACAACAACTGGCGGACTCCAGAGCTTAAAAATGCCATAATTTACGAGCTGCATGTCGGCACTTTCAGCCCCCATGGCACTTATTCCGGCATCACAGAAAAACTCGACCACCTGGTTGAACTCGGGGTAACTCATGTTGAACTGATGCCAATCGCGGCCTTTCCCGGGCATCACGGCTGGGGTTACGATGGCGTTGCGCTCTACGCGCCACACAACACCTATGGAACGCCTGTCGAGTTGAAACAGCTGGTAGATTCCTGCCACCAACACGGACTGGCAGTCATTCTCGATGTTGTTTACAACCATCTTGGCCCTGATGGCAACTATCTAGGCCTCTATGGCCCATATTTTTCGAAACGCTATCACACACCCTGGGGGGAAGCGGTAAATTTTGACTGCGCCCAAAGCGACCAGGTACGCGAATTCATCATCAACAACGCGCTGATGTGGCTGCGTGACTACCACTTCGACGGTCTGCGCCTTGATGCAATCCATGCGATTTATGATGCTTCAGCAACTCACATTCTGGAAGAGATGCAAAACCGGGTCGATGCACTCACTCTCAGCACTGGACGCAGTTATTGCCTGATTGCTGAAAGCGACCTGAACGACCCGAGAATCATTAATCAGCGCAAAAATGGCGGCTATGGACTGGCGGCGCAGTGGCTCGACGATTTTCATCACGCGCTGCACGTTACGCTGACCGGTGAGCAACAGGGTTACTACCAAGGCTACAGCGGGCATGAAAACCTCAACAAATGCCTGAGTGATTACTTTGTTTATGACGGCTGTTATTCGCCATCGCGCCAGCGCAGGCATGGCCGGCCGGCAGGTCACTTATCCCCTGATCAGTTTATCGTCTCGACACAGACTCACGATCAGGTCGGCAATCGTGGGCTTGGCGAGAGATTATGCCACCTGACAACTTACGACAACTGTGAGATCGCAGCGGCGCTGATGCTTCTGTCTCCGTTTGTTCCAATGCTCTTTCAGGGTGAGGAATGGGCTGCGACCTCACCATTTCTCTATTTTACCGATCACACCGATGCCAATCTTGCCCGGGCGGTCAGACAAGGGCGACGACGCGATTACGCTTTTCTCAACAAGAGGGTGCCAGACCCGCAAGCAGCAGAAACCTTTGTTAAAAGCCTTCTCAACTGGAAAGAAATCGGCGACGAAGCTCAGGTTAAAATGCTCAACTGGTATAAGCAGCTCATCTGCCTGCGTCAACATTATATCGAACATATCAGAGACAGTCAGCGCTCATTCAAACCTGCAGATGACAGCAACTGTCTGTTTGTCTATTCAGCCGGCAGAGTCAAAACGCTGGTTAATATTGGCAAACGCAGGCAAAAGCTCGCCGACGCAGGACTGGCCAACGCCAGAATTCTGCTGCAGAACAAACCGCTCAAGGCTGATGCCGGGCAACTGACAATTTTACCAGGCACGGCGGCAGTTTTGTTGACTGAATAACCGCTCTTATTTCTTGCAATCAGAAACAATCGCTAAGAGGAGTCTCAAATGAAAAAATCCGCGAAAGCAACTTTAATAGAAGAAGATCCCATGTGGCATAAAAACGCCATCATATATGAAGTGCCTGTTAAAGCGTTTTATGACAGCAACGGCGATGGCATTGGCGATTTTCCGGGGTTAACTCAAAAACTCGACTACATTCAGGGCCTGGGCGTCAATACCATCTGGCTGCTTCCTTTTTACCCATCGCCGTTTCGAGACGACGGTTATGATATTTCAAATTACCTCGATGTACACCCGAGCTATGGCACTCTGGCGGATTTCAGAAATTTTCTGCGCGAGGCTCACCACCGCAACCTGCGCGTAATTATCGAACTGATTGTAAATCACACATCAGATACCCATCCCTGGTTTCAAGAGGCACGGCGGGCACCAAAGGGTTCGAGCAAACGCAATTACTACGTCTGGAACGATGACGACAATAAATTCCCAGATGCACGCATAATCTTTACTGACACCGAGACTTCGAACTGGTCCTGGGATCCAGTCGCTAAAGCCTATTACTGGCATCGTTTTTTCTCGCATCAGCCGGATCTGAACTTTCATAACCCGCAGGTGATAAAAAAACTGATATCGGTAATGAGGTTCTGGCTTGACCTTGGCGTAGACGGACTGAGACTCGACGCAATCCCTTACCTGTGCGAACGAGAAGGAACCAGCTGCGAGAACCTGCCTGAGACACATGATGTCATCAAACTTTTTCGCAAAGAGATGGATAAACGCTACAAGAATCGCATTTTTCTGGCTGAAGCAAATCAGTGGCCAGAAGACGCAGCAGAATACTTCGGCGAAGGTGATGAATGCCAGATGGCCTATCATTTTCCGCTCATGCCACGTATATTTATGTCACTGGCGCTCGAAGACCGTTTTCCTATAGTCGAAATAATGAAGCAGACACCCGAGATTCCCGATAATTGCCAGTGGGCAATTTTTCTGCGCAATCATGATGAACTGACTCTGGAAATGGTTACCAGCAAAGAGCGTGATTATATGTACGAAGCCTACGCCAACGACCCGAGAGCGCGCATTAACGTTGGCATTCGACGGCGTCTTAGCCCGCTCATGGAGTATAATCGCACCAAAATTGAGTTGTTGAATGCACTGCTGCTTTCTATGCCAGGTTCTCCAGTTCTTTACTACGGTGACGAAATCGGCATGGGTGACAATCTGTTTCTTGGCGACCGCAATGGTGTACGTACGCCAATGCAATGGACGCCTGACCGCAACGGGGGATTTTCGAGTAGTGACCCTGAGCGACTTTATCTGCCTCCGATAATGGAAGCGATAACCGGCTTTCAGGCAGTAAACGTCGAAGCACAAAGCCGAACCTCCTCATCGTTACTAAACTGGATGAAACGAATCATCAGCGTGCGCAGCCACTGTCGCGCTTTTGGCGAAGGCAATATCGAGTTCATCAAGCCGGCAAACCGCTGCATTCTGGCCTATCTCAGGTCGCATGGCGACACGAATATTCTCTGCGTCGCCAATCTGTCACGCTCAGCGCAACCGGTTCAGATAGAACTGGCAAGATTCAAAGGGCACACGCCAATTGAAATGCTTGGCAAGCATGCTTTCCCGACTATCTCAGAAGAGCCATATCAGTTGAGCCTTGCCGGCTACGGGTTTTACTGGTTTGAGCTTTCACCGAAAGCGGCAGGCCCGGCCTGGCAAAAACCAGACACATCAACCATGCCGGAGCTTTCGGTCATTGTATTTCGCTCAATTGGCGAAAACAAGCTATTGCCTGATCTGCAAAGACTCCTCAGCGACAAACGAAGAGAAAAACTGCTGCAGGAAGTGACACAACAATACTGCACTCGTAAGCGCTGGTTCGCCGGCAAAGGCAAAGAGTTTACGCAGATCGAAACTGAACTGGCTGAGCCAGTAAATCTGCCGGGTTGCCCGAACCTGCTCATACATGTATTCTCGGCGCATTTTGACGACCGAACGCAGCAAAACTACTTTTTTCCTTACCAGCTGATATGGGAAACCCGCACTGATGCTGGCAAAATACTGCCAGGATGGGTTTTTGGCAAAACCCGTCAGCAGAATGAAGTGGGTTATATTGTCGATGCCATGGGAAGCGATGAATTCTGCCGCGCGACAGTGCGCTGCATGAAGCAGAACCGCAAGATCAAACTTCCTGCTGCGACCTTGCATTTTTACGGCAACGATCTGCTTGACAGTTTCATGGACGAAAATTTTGAAGTCAGACGACCAATAATAGAGCAAAGCCACACTTCTGTATTTTTCGCTGAACAATTCATTTTCAAAGTATATCGAAACATTCAAAGGGGTCCCAGTCCCGAACTTGAAATGGGCAAGTATCTGACCGGAGCTGATTTTAAAAACATCGCCCGCGTAGCTGGTTCTATCGAACTTGAGCATGATGACGGCAGCATCACAGTTCTCGGCATTCTACAGGAATACATTGACAACCAGAGTGACTGCTGGAACTTTACACTCAACTATCTTGAGCGCTTTCTCGAAACCTGCCTCATTGAAACCCCGGGCACTTTGCCCGGTGAAACCAGTGAGGCCGAAGGCGCTCACGAGCTTTATCTGAGCAAAATGCAGACACTCGGACAGCGTATAGGCAAAATGCACGGGATTCTTGCCGCCAACAGCGAGGACTCCGACTTCAATCCAGAAGTGATCTCAGTAGAAGACTGGCAGCTTCTGACTGGCGGGATTGAAAACACACTAATCACAACGCTGGAACAACTCAGTGCAAGAATCGAATCTTTTTCACAGGAAATGCAGCCAGTCCTGCAGAAAATAACTGCTCACCCTGATCAAGTGGTAAAAAAGCTGCGCTCTCTTATTCCACAAGAAGCCGGTCTGCTTAAAACCAGACATCATGGTGACCTGCATCTCGGGCAAATACTGCTGGCCGCCAACGATTTTGTAATAATCGATTTTGAAGGAGAACCGGCACGCCCACTCAGCGAGCGCATCGCCAAACATTGCCCGTTACGCGATGTTGCCGGCGTTGTGCGTTCATTCAGCTACGCCGCTGAAACTGCACGCAGAAAAGTGCGCGAGGAAAAACCAGAAGCCCTTGGAATAATGACCGTTTACACCCGAGAATGGGAAAAAGCCGCACGCTCACGCTTCTTACTGGGTTATCGTGAAGCCACTACAAACTGTCCCGCTGTGCCTGCCGACGAAGAACTGTTTGGGCAGATTCTGTCATTGCTCTGTCTGGAAAAAGCGCTGTATGAGTTCAGCTATGAACTAAACAATCGCCCTGACTGGCTGGAAATTCCGGTTTGTGGCCTTATAGATTGCCTTGACCAGCGCTAAAAGGGAAGATCCATACACTGTAATCAGAACTTACCATGCCCTTTCAGTCCTGACACTTCTGTGGCTCGCGCTGTAGTTTTTCCAGCCGGAATGGCAAAAGGTGTGGAAGAAGGAGATAACCAGCGACAAAACCGCCCAGATGCGCCTGCCATGAAATTCGTGCGGCAGAGCCAGCTATCACTCCGAGAATCAGATTGAACATGATCCAGAAACCGAGGTAGAGCCAGATCGGTAGTTTAAAAGGGTACCAGAAGATTATCTGATAAACTCTGGTTTTGGGAAAAGCCCGCCAGTATGCAGCCATCACGCCGCTTACTGCACCGCTGGCGCCTACAACTGGTATATTCGACACAACTGAATCGCCGGCAACCATCATTACATGTACTAAAGCAGAAAAGACACCGATAACAGCATAAAAAAGCAGGAATATCATAGGGCCTCGGGCCTTACCATGATCGCTAAACAGGTCGTAAACGTTGTCACCAAAAACAAAAAGAACGTACATGTTCGCAAAAAGATGCCAGAAACTGCTATGGACAAACATGGAGGTCAAAAGAGAATGTATTTTACCAGCCACTACATCTAGCGGAACCATCCCAAATTCGCGCATAAATGCCATAAATTCTTCTGATCTCAGACTGCCGGTATGAATAAAAACGGCTATATTAAGCATTATAAGAAGATATAATCCGACTGCCGGCGCTTTTACCGGGTTAAACACCTCTATCGGCAATGCGGTCAATGCTGAAAAAAGGTAAGCTGAAACCTCTATCTGCTTAATTTCGGCACCTGTTTCATAATCGACATTACGGTAATGGTCGAGCGCCGAATCTTTTAGCAGAGGTTTATCGTCCCAGCCATTGTTACGCGCATCAACGCTAACCGGGTGAGCAGCAGAAAATCCGATTCGTAGAGGAACAACCCCATCTTTTATCGTTTCAGCAAGGTTTCTTACTGATTCAAGCTCACCACTGTCGAGCCAGAATCCACGGCAGGTTGCGCAATGATCGATCAACAGTTCGCCATTGCGAAATTTGAAAACCAGCCCCCGCATCGACATTTTGCAGCACGGACAGACATACTCAGAAAGGCGAAGACTCATGACTTTCATGAATGCATGGTAGTCAAAAGCATTGCCAAGCGTCTGTTCGAGCTCACCGCCGTCATACCATGTTCCATAACATTGAGGGCAGCGATCGACCACGACGCCATCAAAACTTTGCAACGTGGAAAGAGTCTCTTTGCATTTAACACAAGACAAGTTTCGCGACAACATCGTTTCTTCGTTATTCATATTGGTCAATATTACTATCACAAAGCAATAACGGCAAGACTCTCTGAGAAAAGGGGTATTACCAGGAAATAATCTATAGATTTCACTCTCTGAGCACCTAAATTTTCTGTAAAAAAACATGAAAATTGACTTTTTTGAATTACAAGAGTAATATGGGAAATAGTACAGGTCAGTATGATCTGGCGCAGGCAAAGAATTTCTCGGTGTGGTTCGGCTTAGCTTGCGTTTCTGATAAAACCGCCATGGATTATTGTTTTTAAGGATTTTTCTGAATGAATATTTATGTTGGTAACCTTCCCTATAACGCGACCGAAGAACAGCTCAAAACCATGTTTGGTGAATATGGCGATGTAGTCTCTGCAAGTATCATCAAAGACCGAGACACTGGCAGATCCAAGGGTTTTGCTTTTATTGAAATGTCTGACGATGCAGCCGGTGAAAAATCAATTCAAGGGCTAAATGAAGTAGACATGGGTGGTCGTAACATCAAGGTCAACCAGGCTCGCCCGAAAGAAAAGCGCGAAAGAACCGGCGGTAGTGATCGCGGTGGCTACAGCAATGACAGAGGCGACAGAGGCGACAGGGGCGACAGAGGCAGCAGATACTAAAATATTGATCAGAAATAACTAATCAGTAAACACAAAAGCCGCTGCTCGTCAGCGGCTTTTTTATTTTAGCCGATAGACCATCTCGTAATGGGCAATTCCAGCTTCATAGAATTCGGCACCAATTTTTTCAAAGCCAAAACGGACATACAGCTCAACAACAGCTGCCTGCGCATGAATCAGCACACATCTGAACTGCTGCCGATTTTTGATCTCTTCAAGAAGTCGCGCAATGAGCACCTGGCCAAACTTTAAACCTCGATATTCTTTAAGCACGGCAACTCTGCCCAATCGCGCTGTATCAGCATGGTAAGGATCAGCAAAAATACGGCCGGTTCCCACCGGCACTCCGTCAGCCAGCAACAATACATGCGTTGCTGATTCGTCGAACTCATCATGCTCTATCTCTACTGGCACTAGTTGCTCAACTACAAACACCTTCTGTCGGATGTCCAGCGCCAGCGCGAAGTCTTTGCCACTACCAGCTACAGTTCTCAATTCAATATCCATGTAAGCGCTCCCATGTCTGTTCATATTGATTATACCGCGCCAACGCAAACAAGTCATCACTACGACAAACGACAGAATCTCAGACTTTGCACCAACGTTTAAAAATGCTACAATGAGGCTGATGAACAATGACGGGAGGAATCAGCATGGTAGAGAAAAAAATCCGCATGGCAACATCAGAAGGCCCTGACGAACAGGGGCACACCATAGTGGGCGGGCGGCCGCAAGCGCCGCGCAACATGCGCAACGATATTCCGCGTGGACTCGAAATTCTGGTTAAACGCGCATCGATCGACAGCAAGTTCAAAGCTGAGCTGCTTGAAAAACGCGAGAAAATCGCCGATGAGCTCCAGATTCCTCTTGATGTCAGCGAAAAAGCTATGCTGGCAGGCGTTCCCGCCGACCACCTAGAAAAAATGATCAAAGCCACCGAAGTTCCACCAGCCCAGCGCAGCATTTTGTCAAAAGGGACTGCTGCTGCAATGCTTGCGTTGCTGGCACAGCTAACCTTCGCGCCGGTTCCAGGACGCGCTGAAGTTCCACCCAAATTACCGTCAAAGTCTGATTCGCTTCAGGCAGATTACAAAAGACTGCCCGCTCCAGGCGGCATCAGGCCAGATCTCGAAGAAGACGATCACCTGGCTGACCGTGGTGCCCGACCCGATCTGCCCTCGCCGAATAAACCGAAACTTTACGACGAGCAGCAGCCAACCCGCGGTATCCGACCTGATATACCGACATTGATAGATGTTGAAGACGAACAGCCTTATACAGATGAAGACCTTGATGGAATTGATAGTGCCGAACCGTCTGCGCCTGAGTTTGCCAAGGTTGTGAACTTTTCGGTCGCCGGCAAAAAATTAAGCGAAGTCATTAAAATGCTTCAGGAAAACACCGGCATAGCCATTCAAACCAGCGGAATCGACGAAAGACTCGCTGATTATCTGGTCGAAAGCGATGTTGACGGACTGCCGCTGAAAATGGCTATCGAAACAATCTGCCTCGAAACCTCAAGCGAAGCCTGTGAGTTCGAAATTCTCTGGAAAAACGAACCGCCCTCTGTAGAAATTAACTTTCATGACAATTTGGACACAGCAACTCCGCCAGTATCTGTAGATACTTTTCACCACCCATCAGATAGAGACGACAATTCGTCAATTGTTAAGGGCATTCGTCCAGACGTTCCAACACTAAAGAAAATGCCGCACGATTTTGCCCCCGGCGACAACAAATAAACATGCAACAGCCACCCAGCCATGCCGACATCACACTGCTCAACCTGAATCTGCTCTACGTGCGTTATCTCGACGCAGTAGATCGCGAGTTGCACGTGCCGCTTGGCTGCCTGTATCTCACCCGCGCCATCGAAGACGCTGGCTTTAGCGTAGATTTTCGCGATTACCAGCTGAATGAATACGCTGAGCCATTCGAAGTTGAGCGAATTATCGAGTTTTTAGGCGAAACCTCCAATGTCGTCGGTTTTTCGTGCATGGCCAATCTGCTGCCCTTCACTCTGCTTGCCATGCGAGAATTCAAAGCTCGGAATCCAGACAAGTTTCTTATTCTCGGCGGCGTAGGCCCCAAATCGGTCGAAGAAAAAATCATGCAGCGCTTTCCGTGGATCGACTGCATTGCAGTTGGCGAAGGCGAGCAAACCGGTCCTGAGCTACTCAAAACCATTAAAAGTGGCGGCAACCTCTTCAGGGTAAACGGTCTCTATCTACGCACCACCAGCGGCGAAATTGTAAAAACGCCTGATCGCGAACGCATATCAGATCTCAATACCCAACCCTTTCCTGCGTTTCACAAGATTGATCTGAACCTCTATCAAGGCTATGGAATTCTCTCTTCGCGTGGCTGCCCCTACCCCTGCACTTTCTGTTCGGTCGCCCCGGTCTGGGATCACAAATCGACCTTCAGATCAAACGAATCAATTATCGAAGAGATGAAACTGCTGCACGAAAGCGCTGGCGTAAAGATGTTTCTGTTTCAGGATGAATTCTTCGTCAGCACAAAACAGCGCGTCATGGATTTCTGCGAGAAGCTCAAAGCTTCAGGCCTCAAAATATACTGGAAAGCCTTTGGTCGCGTCGATCTGACCGACCGCGAAATGATGCAGGCAATGGCCGACAGTGGATGCGTCGAACTTCGTTTTGGTATCGAAAGCGGCAGTGACCGCATTCTGCAGATGGTTAAAAAGGGCTTTTCGGCCAGCAATGCGGTCGAGGTTGTCAGTATCGCACAAAAGATCTTCCCGCGCGTTGACGCCTTTTATGTCTGGGGCTTCCCGTTCGAGACTATCGAAGACTTTCATCAGACTGTATTTCAGATGGTTATGTTCAGGATGATGGGAGTGCGCATTCTGCCCTCGTTGCTCTGCCTGCTCCCGCAGACCGAGCTGTTTATCGAGTACCAAAATCAATATTCTCTCGATTTCAGCCCTGAGCTTTTTCCTGAATACATGATTACCGGGCACGAAATCAGCACTTCTGGCAAGTTCAAAATAGCCGATGAACACCACGACAAATACAGCTTTATCAAAGAAAACCCCGATATTTTTCCGGGATTTTTCCACATGGATCTGCAAAACAACATTCTGCCAAAGCTTGCTATCATGCGCAAATTCGGCTTTTACCCACTCGAAACAGAAACAGCAGGAACCGATTCGTGCGGAGCACACTCGCCGAAACAGGCCGCCCAGGATATCGCCACTCGCAGTGCCTGAAAGCGACTATTTAATTATGCGGCTCTAATCTTGCGATTCAGGAGCGACGGCTTTGTTCTCATCCGGCTCAGAGTTACTACTTTCCTTGATACTGGGCTCAGACTGAGGTGTTTCAGCAACTGGTGCGCGCATCTTGAAAAGATCGCGCGTTAAGTCGTCGCCCTCGTAGTCAGTCCCCAGAGCAACGCCCAAGGCTTCAAGCAAGTTGTCTGTGCCAGGATGATGCAGAATCAGCCTGTATTCATGCCTGTCCAGAAGTATTTTGCCGCCAGTGCTGCCTATCATAAAATCAGCTGGACTGCCATCCATATACGGCCCTTTCCAGCGTCTACGATACTTTTCGCGGGCCTCTTCAACAGAGCTTCCGGAATTAAAAAAACCTGATACATCTATATCTGGGTTAACAAGGACATTGGTAGCAAATGTATTGCCAAGATAAAGCTCGTTGGCCTTTGCCAGATCTTCATCAGTATATGGCTTCTGGCCAGGAATCGGCAGATAGCCGATATCCGAATGATAATAGATTAATGCAGATTTCAGATCGGCCATCCGTGAACGTGTTGCAGACACATAACCCTGCTCAGTTGGACGAATTCCCATTGCAGTAACAACTGGCGCACAAGTAACAGCAACTCCAAGGACTATAGCGGTAACTATTCCGGCAGTCAGAATTCTCCTGCCAAGATAGTGCATCTCGCGTTCACTGACCGGAGTTACACTGATCATCTGGCGAAGCTGCTCTTCCGGCACTGAGTTGGGAATCGCCTTTTCGTCGCTGTCAAGCTCAAGTTCATGGTCTATCAGCGCACCATTGCGCTCTTTAAGCAACCTTTCGCGAAATTCTTCGTCGCTGGCTGCCTTTTTAAGAATCACTTCAAGGTTTCTGCTCTTCATAATTCGACCTCTCGATTCTTTAATATGTTTGAATATCGTACCACATAACAAAGCCTTGCATAGAGAGTGTTACTGACAAAATCATCTGAGAACGCTGAAACTGGCTTACTAGTCAGTCTTATTTTTTTATGAAACAGAACCTATTCTCGAAGTTGGCCTTGGCCTGTTTTTCGAGAAAGTCTTCGAAAACGTCACCATCTACGATAAGACGACGACTGATGTGCCATGTTCGAATCAGAATCCTGGGCCCCGTTGGGATCGGAGTTCGTTCATGAATTTTCCGGCGTCAGCTTTCTGTTTCTGAAAGAAGCTACTGAGTGCTTTATCGAGACTGGTGCCATCAATCGATGGGTCTTTGAGCACTTCATCCAGATAAGCCATGTTTTCTGCGTGTTTCTGGGCAAAGAAATTCGTTATCTTTGTGTTCATCTGAGCCTTGCGACTCTCCATCATTGCACGTTGAGGATTTGCGCCGGCAGAATTAGATCCCGATTTACTCTGCAGATCTGCCATGAAAGCATCCCGTTCAGCCAACATTTTTTCACGAAAGTCACAATTATTTTCATATTGAGTGGTCTTAAAAGTTCTGATGGCTGCAATCTTTTCTTCTTTTGATTTCCCAATAAGAGTGGCCATGAATTCCTTGCCTTCTTTTGCTTCCAGCGCATTGAATTCTTCACCCTTCTTAGCCTGGGCAGCCATAAATTCCTTCACGGCAGGGTTGTCTCTAAATCCCTGGTTCTTACCCATACCACCTGCGCCAAAGCACATTCCCAATGATGACAACAGAATCATTACCTGGTAGAAAACACTCCATCTTGATCGAAGCTTCATTTGCAGCCTCCTGTGAGATTCTCTCGAACCCAGCCCGATTCTATCACGGGCGATCAGAAAGCGACCAGAAGTTTTCGTTGCCTGATTGCCCCTGCCATTAACAAGCATGGTTTGATATTTTGACCAGTCAGCTCGGGGAAGTAAACATCCGCCTTGACTTTCATGCGCACTATGCGCATAATATAAATAGATGGGGTTAGAATGAAATTTCGTGAAGTAGAAAAAATGTTGCTGAATGATGGCTGGCTCTTTAAAGAAGCCAAGGGTTCGCACTATCAGTATGTTCACCCGAGAAAACCGGGAAAAGTGACAATCCCGCATCATTCTGGCGATATTGCGCCGGTAATAGTAAAGTCGATACTCAGAC
This sequence comes from Candidatus Rifleibacteriota bacterium, assembly GCA_018818125.1. Lineage (GTDB taxonomy): Bacteria > Muiribacteriota > Ozemobacteria > Ozemobacterales > Ozemobacteraceae > Rifleibacterium. The sequence continues at coordinate 15,187 of JAHISQ010000191.1, read as the reverse complement.
AGGCTGGGCTTAAGTAAAGGAAGGACAATATGAAGCTGGTATATCCTGCATGTTTTTATCTCGATAAGAAAACCGGAGACTATGCGGTGGAAGTGCCAGATCTGCCGGGTTGCGTCAGCGGCGGCTCTTCGCTTGCCGAAGCAGTCGATATGGCTACGGATGCAGCTTCTGGCTGGGTTCTCACCGAACTGGAAGACGGCAAACCAGTGCCAAAGGCCAGCGGCATAAAGGATATAATTCCAGAATCTAGCGGTTTCGTCAGCATGCTGGTGCTCGACATGGCAGCATACGCCGAGAAATATGGCAACAAAGCCGTTCGCAAGAACCTTACTATCCCGGCATGGCTGAACACTTTTGCCGAAGACAACAACATCAATTTCTCAAAAGTTCTGCAAGAATCCCTGATCGGCCTTTATCAGAAAAAGAACGCATGAAATATTTTCTAAAACATATTTCCGGTGAAAAGACAGAGGATTTTTCATTTTTTTTTCAAACTGCTAAACTCATATTCGGATTGCAATGATATTAGACTTTTTGATGGAAACGGCATGAATCGTTTTTGCTTGAAGCGAGATTGCGAGAGGATCCTGGCAAAAAAGTCATGTTCGGGAAGATATTCTTTTGTTGCAGCGATTGGTTGGACTTCCGGTATATTGTCCGAAATCTCCTTCAGACAAGCCTTTGAAGGAAAGATCTTCGTCGAGTTCAGGCCAGTGTAGGCCATAGGGAGAAATCTCGATGTGATTCAATTGCTTTTCAGTTCCGGCAACCAAACGTTTGTTCTGACTTATAGGGAACTTAATTTCTATACCGCCATTCATCTGAATGATGATAAAACCGTCCTTCTCGAAAATTATTGGCATTGTTGTCTCCGGATACATCTACGAATCCATTCTACCAGACTTGCTACTTAACGTCACTAAATTCTAAACGACATTGCTGGTCTGACTTTTTGTGGCGACGGTGCTAAAACTGACTGACGAGTCAGTCTTTATTTTTATATGGAATTATTTAATGACCAAAGAGAGAAGCAAAAAGAAAATGTGTTATCATGGCTACAAATCAGAAAAAAAATATGGCATGAGGTTACTATGAGAGCTCGGTTACTAACTGACAACATCATCGTTTACCTCTCTTCAGCGACCTGATTATCTTACAAATCGCGATAAGGGGCTACCACAATGATGGATTTTAAAAAAAGCCGCATTGAAATGTGCGTGCCACCATGGCTGGTCTTCATCGTTTCTTTCGCCGTGACCCTCTGGCTTTGGCACACAGCCAGTGTCGATAACCATACGATTCGCAAAGCCAGATTTCAAAACCGGGTCTCTCTGGTCACGGCTCGAATACATGAAGAGATAAAAGATATTGAAACCCTGTTACATGGTTGTGATGGCTTGTTTGCAGCCGGTTCTAAGGTCAGTCGGGCTGAATGGCGCAGCTATATCAATAGTCTCTACAGAGGAAAAGACCTCACCGGCTTACAAGGTTTAGGGTTCGCCCAGAGGGTCTCTGCTGCCGATCTGGCCTCACATGTTCAGAATATTCAGGCTGAAGGCTTTGCCACCTATACGGTCAAACCGGAAGGGGAAAGAGCGGAATACTTTCCGATTATATATCTTGAACCCTTCCATGACCGGAATCTTCGGGCTTTCGGCTATGACATGTTCTCCGAGCCGACACGCAGAGCCGCCATGGAAAAAGCGCGGGACGAAGGGACAACAACTGTTTCAGGCAAAGTAACCCTCGTTCAAGAAAAACCTGATGAAATAGCTCAAGCCGGGTTTTTGATTTATCACCCGCTCTACTCAGGGAACACCGCTTCAGCGACTCTAAATGACCGTCGCCAGATGCTGACAGGCTTTGCCTACTCCCCGATCCGCTTTGGGGACTTTCTGAATGCCCTGGATTTAGCAAAGAAAAATTGGGTTGGTATCTCTGTCTACGATGGTGATGAATCCGATCCGGCTTGTCTGGCCTATGAATCGAGCACTGACCCGGAATCGGAAAAGCTCAGCGCTGCCTACGTGCCCAGTTTTGTAGCGATCGAAAAAATTCCCGTCTACGGCCGGACTTGGACGATAAAGCTCATTTCCATGCCCTCTTTTGATCTCGCCAGCGATTCTTCCAAACCCCTTTATATTCTGTTTCTCGGTTTTCTTATCAGTTGCCTTCTTGCTGAAGCCTCCAGAATCGTGAGGAGCCGCAACCAGGCCCTTCAGGTCGTAGAACAAATGAAAACCGACCTCGAGATCCGCGTCCGGGAACAGACCGAAGATCTGCGAAAATCGAACCGCCTTTTGCGCATGCTCAGCGACTGGAATCAGACTCTCATCCGTGCCGAATCCGAAACCCACCTTCTCGAAACCATGACTGATCTGCTGATTAAAATTGGTGGTTACCAGTGTTGCCTTGTCGGTTACCCGGAGAATGATGCCACGCAATCCATTCGACCCGTTGCTCAAAGGGGCTTTGAAGAAGATCAACTGAAAACCATCGACCTGAGCTGGGCCGAAGCAGAAGTAGCTGATCGGCCATTAGGAATGGCCATTAGAGGCGGTCGGCACGTGATTGTCAATGATGTTCTCACTGAACCAGGGCGAACGCATTAAAAAAATGGTTGTACTTTTTTTCCAGCCATGTTAAGAGGGGTAAAATCAGCTCAATAAAGAGGTATCCCTTGTCAGCTAAGACCCATATAAAAACCTTGATACAGCACTTTTCTTCTGTTACTGATCCTCGTTTGGACCGAAAGAAGCTTCATTCTTTGACAGACATTCTTGTTATCTCTATATGTGCCGCGATTTGTGGTGCTGAAGAATGGTCAGAAATAGAGTTGTTTGGGAAATCAAAAAAGAAGTGGTTCAAAACTTTTTTGGATTTACCCAATGGGATTCCTTCACATGATACTTTTGCCCGTGTCTTTGCCAGACTTGAGCCAACCGAGTTCCAAAAATGCTTTATAAGCTGGCTTGATTACTTAAAAGATTCTGTTGATTCTGACATCATATCAATCGATGGTAAAACGCTTAGAAATTCTTTCGATACGGCTTCTTCTAAGGCTGCAATCCATATGGTCAGTGCTTGGAGCTCAAGTAATGGCTGTGTCTTAGCTCAAACCAAGGTTGATGAAAAATCAAATGAGATTACTGCTGTTCCAAAGCTTCTTGAACTGCTTGATTTAACAGATTGTATTGTGACAATGGATGCTATGGGCTGCCAAAAAGACCATGCCGCCAAAATCATGGATAAGGGCGCAGACTATGTATTAGCACTCAAAGGAAATCAAAGCGGGTTTCATCAGGAAGTCATTGAATATTGTAAAGACGCTGTTGGAAGCAACTTTGACTCTGTACAGCAAAACAAAATAAAAACAACAGAAAAAGGCCACGGAAGAATAGAAACTAGGCATTACCACCTGATTACTGATTTAAGCTGGAGCAAAAAAGCTGAACAATGGCCAGGAATAAAAGCCGTGGGAGTGGTTAATTCCTGCAGAAAAATAGATGGAAAAGAAACCTCCGAAACTAGGTTCTATTGCACTTCTCTTGATGATGTAAAAGCCTTTGCAAAGGCTGTAAGAAAACACTGGAACGTCGAAAACCAATTGCATTGGGTCTTAGATGTCGCATTTAGAGAGGATAAATGCAGAATAAGGAAAGATAATGCCCCAGAAAATTTTGCAATACTAAGGCACATTGCTCTTAATTTACTTAAAAAAGAAAAATCCATTAAAAACGGCATCAAATCTAAAAGATTGAATGCCGGATGGGATGAAGCATATCTGTTCAAGGTGTTAACGGCATAATGTCACCACTTACAGCGGCATCAACAAAGAGTAAAAATATTTTAATGCGTTCGCCCTGCTCACTGAACCGGTATGCGATATCTGGAGAGAATTCTCAAAGAATCTTGGTGTCGCCTCTCTTGTCGCTATCCCCCTGATCTCATCAGGCTCAACCATCGGCGTCATCGGCATTCTTTCTGCTCAGACCAACGCTTTCGATCCGGCTGAAATGGTCATCCTGGAAGAAATGGCCATGGACCTGGCCTACGGCATCGAAGCCCAGCGCACCCGTCTGGCCCATCTCCAGGCCGAAGAAGCACTTTGTCAGAGCGAAAAAAATCTGAGATCCGCACAGGCGTTGGCGCATATCGGCAACTGGACATTGAATCCCGCCACCGGCAAGATCTGGTGGTCGGAAGAAATTCACCGGATATTGGGGCATGACCCGGCTCTCCCGCCCCCAATCCTTCAAGAACTTCAGGAAATGTTTATGCCTGCGAGCTGGGATCGCCTGCTAGCCGCAATCGACCAAGCCGTCGGGTCTGGAACGCCCTATGACCTGGAACTGGAGTATCGCCGTCAGGACGGCACCACCGGCTGGGCCCGCGCATTGGGTCAGGCGGTGCATGATGCCAACGGCAAAGTGGTCGAACTCCATGGCACCTTCCAGGACGTCACCGCGCAGAAGCGTATGGAAGCAGAGCTTCTGGCTCACCAGGAAAATCTCGAACATCTGGTCGCCGAAAGAACGGGCCTGTTGAAAGAATCCGAAGAACGTTACCGGGTAGTCATTGAGAATACCGGTCAGATCGTGTATGAACTGGATGTTTTAACCGGACAAACCATACACGCCGGGGCGATCGAGGAAGTTCTCGAATATTCCCCGGCCGAGTTTCAACTGCCCTTTGAACAATGGCTGGCTGGCATTCATCCCGATGACCGGGAACGAGTTCTTCCCCAGATAGTCGGGGCGACAAAGGCTCCTGGCTCTTACAAAATCGAGTACCGGTATCTCCGTAAAGACGATGGCTACCGCTACATCCTTGATCGCGGTATGTCCTTTGCCGACGGCGAAGATAAGGTCTTTCGGGTGATCGGCACCATGGCAGATATTACCGAACGCAAACAGTTCGAAGAGACTCTTAAACTCAAAAATATCGAACTGGAAAAAGCGAAAGCGGCCGCAGACAGGGCCAACCTGGCCAAGAGCGCATTTCTTTCCAACATGAGTCATGAGATCCGCACCCCGATGAATGCCATTCTGGGGTTCGCTCAAGTTTTGGCACGCGACCCCGCACTCAAAGCCACACAGGCTGGTCACGTTCAGACCATCATTCGCAGCGGTAACCACCTGCTGACTCTGATCGATGATATTCTGGATATTTCCAAGATTGAGGCCGGTCAAGCCACTCTTAACCTGTCGACTCTCAGTTTGCGCAACCTTCTCGCTGACCTGAAAATGATGTTCAACTCGCGTGCTGCCGGCAAGGGTTTGCAGTTACTCATGGAATGTGATGACAATCTGCCAGGTCATGTGCTTGCCGACGAGAACAAATTGCGGCAGATCCTGATTAACCTGATGGGAAATGCCATCAAGTTTACTGTCACCGGCGGGGTCTCTGTGCGCCTGCGCAGCGATTCAGTCGATGACCAGCCCTGGACGGGCACAGGGCCTTTCCGTCTGATCGGCGAAGTGGAAGATACCGGTCCGGGAATTGCCGACGAGGACATTCCCAAAATTTTTGGCACCTTCCAGCAGGCTGGCGCCGGGTTAAAAGTCGGCGGCACCGGTCTTGGCCTGGCTATCAGTCGTGGTTTTGCCCGTTTGATGGCTGGTGATATCACCTTCACGAGTCAACCTGGAAAAGGCAGTTGCTTTCGGTTTAATGTCTTGCTCGAAGCTGTCGAATCAGTTGCCGAGAGCGTAAACCCGATATCAAAACAGGTTATCGGGCTGCGACCTGGCACTGGTCCGTGTCGGGTACTGGTTGCGGATGACATTCCGGAAAATCGCGAGCTGATTGTCCGTTTGCTTGGTCCGGTAGGTTTCGAAGTTCAGGATGCTGCCAACGGTGCCGAGGCTCTTGATATCTTCAAGACCTGGTTGCCGCACGTTGTTCTCATGGATATGCGTATGCCGGTTATGGACGGCTATGAGGCCATTCAACGGCTGCGAACTACCGATGCCGGCCGGGCAATCCCCATAATCGCGGTCACCGCCAGCGCTTTTGAGGATAACAAAGAACAGGTGATGAAAGTCGGCGCCGATGCCTTTTTGCGAAAACCGTTCCGCCCCGAAGAACTCTTCGCGGAAATCAGCAAACTGCTGGATTTGCACTACGTCTTTGCCGACAAACCCGCCCAAAGCCACACCCATTCGCAACCTGCCCCCATTGTGCCAGAGACAGTATCCGCTCTTCCGCACGACCTTCTGGTGTCGATGCGGCAAGCTGTTGCTGATGGCGACATGGTTGGTCTGACGGAGTTGATCATCAGGGTGGCCAAAATTGACAGTGTCACTGCTTCAGGTCTGCAAGACCTGGCCAACCGATTCGATTACGAAACTCTTGCTGCTCTGCTTTCAAATGAAGGAAAAAAAGGCTAAATCGCTTGAGCGCCCACAGCTATTCAATCCGATTTTGCCGAAATATGGCAGAGACTGACAGATAAAGGAATACAAAATGAAAGGTGATTTCTATGCTTGAAAATCAAGGCTTTATCATGGTAGTGGATGATACTCCCGCCAACCTGCATTTGTTGCAGCAGATGCTTCATGATACCGGCTACCAGGTGGCAGCTTTTCCAAGTGGTCGGCTGGCTTTGGCCGCTGCCAGCCGCAAACCGCCAGACCTTATTCTGCTGGACATCAACATGCCGGAAATGAACGGCTTCGAGGTTTGCGAGCGTCTGAAGGCCGATGAGAAGTTGAAGGAAATTCCAGTGATTTTCATCAGCGCCCTGAACGATACCAACGATAAAGTCCGTGGCTTTTCCGTCGGGGGTGTTGATTATGTGACCAAACCCTTCCAGTTCGAGGAAGTCCAGGCCCGCGTTAATACTCATCTCAGTCTATGTACCGCCCACCGTGAACTAAAAAAACAAAACGAGATTCTCCAGGAAAATCTCGACTTGCGTGAAGTGGTCGAACAAATCTCCAGGCACGATTTAAAAGGCCCCATGACTGTCATTTTAAACATTCCTGAAATGTTGATGGCAGAAAAAAACCTGACACCAGATCAGATTGAATTACTGGGCTTCTTGTCTCTGTCTGCTCATCGCCTGATGGAAATGATCCACAGATCACTTGACCTTTACAAAATGGAACGGGGAACTTATCAACCAGAGATGGCAAGGGTAAATCTGGTAAAGATCGTTAGTGAGGTTTTCGCAACACTTAAATCTTCAGCAGCTAACAAAAAAATTGCGTGCAAAATGTTGCTTGAACAACAACCAGTAAGCCAGAATGATGTGGTCGAAGTATTGGGCGAAGAACACCTGTTTTTCTCAATTTTTTCTAATTTGATAAAAAACGCTATTGAGGCATCACCGGAAGGGAAGGAAATCACGGTCGCTTTTTCTGCTTCGCCGCAACTTTCGATTTCCATAAAAAATATGGGGTGCATTCCCTCGCAAATTCAGCACCGCTTTTTCGAAAAATATTCCACACACGGCAAGGAAGGCGGTACTGGTTTGGGTACATTTTCCGCCCGCCTTATGGCCAAAACTCTTGGGGGAGATATTGCATTCACATCTAACGAAACAGATGGCACCAATCTTGTCGTAACCTTTGCCAGTTCAACAACCTGCGAAGAAAAGCAGATGCTTAAGGAGAAAGTCCATGAAAATACTTGTAGTTGAAGATGATGATGCAACCAGAAGCCTGATGGCAATGATAATAAAACGGCAGGGCCACGAAACTGTCTCTGCTCCAGATGGCCTGGAAGGTTTGAAAACCTTCAAAACTTTTCAACCAGACGTGGTGTTTACCGACATTCAAATGCCGAATATGGACGGTCTTGAAATGTTGGAAAAGATTCGAAAATTGGATTCAAACGCGCTGGTGATAGTCAATTCGACTCTCGATGCTCCGCAGTATACTTTGAAAGCTTTGCGCTTGAAGGCCAACGATTATCTGGTGAAACCGGTCATGGAAAAAGACATCATCACTCTCTTGAACAAATACGCACAGGTTATGCAGAGTCGAACCAGAACGCGAGAAGTATATGGGCTGATTTATCAGCGAAATCTGGGCATGAAAATTTTCAATCAACTCGATCTGGTTTGCAAAATTGTTGACCGACTGATGCTCGAGACTGAACATGCTCTCCCGGAACAGGATCGGCTGGGCATTCATCTCGGCCTGGTGGAAATGTTAGCCAACGCCATCGAACACGGCAATCTGCAAATCACCTATGATGAAAAAACTGAAGCGCTGGAAGGTGCCAGCGGCGACTGGTTAAAACTTGTTGAAACCCGCACCAGCACTGCACCATATGAAGATCGCACCGTCAACCTTGAGTTCAACATGAGCAAAGAACGCTGTGAATGGCTCATCACCGATCAAGGCCCAGGTTTTGCCTGGAATGATATTCCCGACCCCAACGACCCGGAAAACCTTCTGGCCTCCCATGGGCGCGGAATAATGCTGACCAGGCTGCAATTTGACGAATGTTCCTACCTGGGCTCCGGCAACCAGGTTCGCCTGGTAAAACACCTTTCCTAAAAGCCTCGTTAACTTACGACTACAATATACAGGTATAAGGAGGACCGCGATGGGAAAAAAGAGAATTTTCATAGTAGAAGACGAGGGTATAGTCGCTCTGGAAATAAAAGTCGAGCTTGAAGACCTGGGTTATGTCGCTGATGTCTTTAGTTCAGGAGAGGAGGTAATTGCAAACATTGAGAACACTGACACACCAATACCGAACCTGATATTGATGGACATTCGGCTTCCCGGAAAATTTGACGGTACGGAAACTGCTGAATACATACTGAAAGCCCACGATATTCCGGTAATATATGTAACGGCGCACACTGATGAGGTCACTGTGCAAAAAGCGGTGACAACGAGGCCATACAGCTATATGGTGAAGCCCTTCAGCATGAAAGAACTGGGTATTGCAGTTGATATAGCACTTTACAAACACAAGACTGAAAGGGAAAAGGAACAGCTCACCAGAAAACTTGCCGAGGCCCGCGCCGAGGTAAAGCAATTAACCGGGTTTCTGCCGATCTGTTCCTACTGCAAAAAAATCAGAGATGATAAAGAGTGCTGGCAGCAGCTGGAGACATACATATCGAAGCATTCAGATGCCGTCTTCAGCCACGGAATTTGCCCTGACTGTTATAAAAAGCAGCTTGAAGAGGAATGCGGCGACGTTTCTGATGAACAACCCAACCGATAGCAAAACTGAGCTGGAGCTGGCTATCAGCCGACTTACCGTTCATAATCATCTGTGTCTGATTTACAAGACGCAGGAAGAGCAGTTTGCCGCAGTGTTCCCCTTTATAAAGGCCGGCCTGGAGCGTGGAGAAAAGTGCGTTTATATCGCAGATGACAATACCGCTGAAGCAATTTTTACCGGAATGCTGGCGGCGGGCCTGGATGTAAAAGCTGCGCTCGTTGCAGGAAAGCTAGCTATTGTGAGCAAACAGGAGACCTACCTCAAAGAAGAATATTTCGATCCTGACCGGATGATCGCCTTTTTACGGCGTGCAACGGACGAAGCGAAGGCTATGGGATTTTCTGCTTTAAGAGTCACAGGTGAAATGACCTGGGTGCTGGGTGGTGATCCCGGAGTCGAACGCCTGATGGAATATGAGGCGAAGTTGAACTATTTCTTGCCTGAAAACGACGCGCTGGCTGTCTGCCAGTATAATTACAATCGCTTTTCTCCCGAAGTCATCAAAGATGTTCTGTCTACCCATCCGCTCGTTATCTACGGTGGCGGAGTTTACAAGAACTACAATTATATTCCACCTGATGAATTTTTGGGATCGAAAAACCCGGCTAAAGAGGTAGACAGATTTCTGGCATGTTTAATCAGCCGGGCAGAGGCAGAAGCCGCTCTGCAACATAGCGAGGCGCGGTATCTTGCCATCATCGAAGATCAGACCGAATTGATCTGCCGATATCTTCCTGATGGAAGGCTGTCGTTTGTAAACGAAGCTTATCTGGACTATTTTGGAAAACGCAGCCAGGATATTTTAGGAAAAAACTTCATTCCACACATCCCGGAACCTGACATCTCCAAAGTCAAAAAACGTGTCAAAGGGATAACTCCTGAGACACCAATCATCGACTTTCAGCATCGGGTAATCATGCCCGACGGTGCTGTGCGCTTTCAACGCTGGACCCATCGGGGCATCTATTCGCCTGACGGCTGCCTGATCGAGTATCAGGGGGTTGGTCGTGACATCACCGAAAAAGAAAACGCTGAACTCGTTTTTAAAGTTCGGGCAAGGATTTTAGAACATTCATTCAAATACCCGCTGGATCAGTTTCTTCAAAAAACCCTGGATGAAATTGAATCGGTTTGCCAAAGTAAATGTTCTTTTTTCCATCTGGTAAACGCAGACCAATCAACGCTTTTGCTGCAAGCCTGGTCGACCAGTACTTTAGAAATTTGTAAGATTAAAGAATACGACACCCATTATTCCTTTGTCAAAGCGGGAAGATGGGCTGATTGCATTAAGTTGCGTGCGGCCGTAATTCATAACGATTACCCCTCTCTTCAGCAGCGAAGGGGATTGCCTGCCGGGCATGCCCGGATAATTCGTGAACTTGTCGTTCCGGTCTTTAGAAACGATAAATTCGTTGCCATTCTGGGTCTTGCGAACAAGGAAAGTGATTACCACGACTCAGATGCTGCTCTGGTAACACAGGTCGCGAACCTTGCATGGGACATAGCAGAACGCAAACTGGCGGAAACTCAGATACAGAATTCGTTAAGAGAAAAGGAAATTCTTCTTAAAGAGATCCATCACCGGGTAAAGAACAACCTGCAAGTGGTCTGCAGCCTTTTGAATCTACAGGCGAAAAAAAATGTCAACCCTGAGGTTCGGGCCATCCTGGAATCAAGCCGCGACAGAGTGTTTTCTATGGCCCTGGTTCACAAAGAACTTTATCAGTCCCCCGATTTGACGCATGTAAGTTTCAAACATTATCTGCAAAGCCTCCTTGTCGAAATAGCGGCCACCTACAAACAGCCCCATATCAAATTGTCAGTGGAAATGGCAGACATTGCCATGGATCTGAATGTGGCCATTCCCTGCGGCCTGATCGTGAATGAACTGGTCTCCAACTGTTTCAAGCACGCTTTTCCGGGAGAGAGAGCCGGAACAATTCAGGTCGGTTTGAAGAGAAATCAGGATTTTTTTGTTCTGACAGTCACCGATAACGGTGTCGGCTACCCGCCAGACACGGATTTTAGCGGCACCTCGTCGCTAGGCCTGCAGCTTGTCAATGTACTGGCCAAACAGATCAATGGCACAATTGAGTATTCAAGAGCAGAAGGCAGCTGTTTTTGCGTCACCCTTCCCGCAACGTCACAATGACCTTTAGCAGCAATGGAACGTAAAACTCCTTTGAGCCTCCGAGTTGTCGGGATTGCGTAATGGTCGGAGAGACACAACAAAACAATCTTGACTTTTTTTGGCGACAGTGCTAAAACTGACTGACTAGTCAGTCTTTATTTTTATATGGAATTATTTAATGACCAAAAAGAAAAGCAAAAAAGAACTCATTCTCGAAGCTGGCCTCGAACTGTTCTTCGAGAAAGGCTTCGAAAAAACAACCATAGATGACATCATCAACCTGGCAGAATGTGGCAAGGGCACTTTTTACCGCTATTTCAGCAACAAGGATTCTCTGCTGGAAGAACTCGAAAATGTTTTTGTCACTACCCTTTCTAAAGAGATTCAAAAAAACTGCTGCAGCACGATGGGGCTTAAAGAATATCTCACTGCAAGCCTGAACACCTTTTTGAGCGTCTTTAAACAACACCAGCGCCTCGGCCTGATCAGGTTCGAGCGCGAACAGAGGCTTAACCTGGAAGCACGCAGAGCTTCTTTCGACAAGGTGCTGCCTAATATTCATGCTTTGCGCGACTACATCACAAATGCCATAAAAACAGGCGTTGTTCGCCAAGTTGACCCCGAAAACGTGGTAGGAATGGTTCTTGGCGTTGCACACTTCTATCTGGTGCGCGACTTTAAGCTGGGCAAACCATTCAGCCCAAAAGAACTCGAAGATTCTGTAGACATAATTTTATATGGAGTGGCCAAATCATGAAAAAACACGCATCACTCGCAATTCATTGCTTTAGGAGGCTCTTATGGCCTTTGGCCATTAGAGCCTCGTATCCCGCAGTGCTCACCGGGGCCTTGATCCTTATCTGCAGCCTTTTTGCCGGCACAGCCGCGCAGGCCGGCACACTTGCTGACCTGGTTAAACAGGCTCGTGAAAGAAACCTCAGCCTGCAGATTTCAGACCTTGAAATCGAGCAAAGCTTTATCGAAGAAAAGAAGGCATACAACGCGCTGATTCCCGACGTAAATCTGTCAGCCAACAAGACGCACCGCACCTTTAAAGACGCTTATCAGAGCAGCAGCCCTTCCAGTATCGACTCAATTCTGAGTTACTCCCTCAGATTAACTCAGAGCTACCCCGGGCTTGGCAGAATTCCATCTATTCAAAAGGAAATCGCCAGACTAAAGATCGGCATTAAAGAGACTCTCAAAAGCAATCAGGAGATCAATGTTCTCAAAGAACTTGGCAGAATCTATTTTAAGCTGATCAGAGATAACGAACTGATCAAAGTTCATAAAACCGACCTGGTTTTGATCGCCGAATTGATGAAAATCGCCAAACTTAACGAAGAGCTTGGCCTGGTGCTGCACAATGATGTTCTTAGAATCGAAGTCGAGCAGCTCAACTCAAACACTGAGATGGTCAAGGCACAAAACAGCTTTGACGACCTGATTTACGACATGGCAGCGATACTCGACACTCCATCCTGTAACCTGGCATCACTGACGCTGCCGGTAAGTCTCAAGTTTGCTCCAGCCAGTTATTCTAACGAAGCACTTCTCGACTCAATGTTTGAGATCGACAATGACATCAAACTCGCCAGAACTGATTTCGAAATTCTGAAAAAGGCAACGAAGTCGGCAAGAAGTGCGCACCTACCCACTTTGAGCTTCGAGGGGGCATACAATCATGGCGAGGAAATGGGGCCAATCAAGAACACCCGTGATATCACGACCACATTTATGCTGACTACGCCGGTATATAATGGCAACGATATCGAAAATTCGGTCAGGCTGGCGCAGAAATCTGCAGAAATCGCCAGTCTGCGCATCAAAAACCTTTCCAACAGCAAACGGGCCGTGCTTGAAAAAGCAGTGGCTGACTATAACAACACACTTGCCCGCATCAACTTTGCCGAAAAAATGGCTGAACAGAGCTTCGAAAACATGCGCATAGTTTTTTCACGCTATCAGGAAGGTGCTTCTTCGATCGTTGAACTCGTTGATGCCCAGCGGCTTTTAACCAACTCTGCGCAAACCGCAATCAAGGCCTATTATGATGAACGCGAAAAGCACCTCGACATTCTGCTGCTGGTGCACCATTTCGACAATATCGTCAGACTTGACGAAAACCCGTCACCGCTCAGTTTCGACTTTCTCATGAAGACGCTCAATCTTGGGGGAACAAAATGAATCCTAGAATAGCCTCTCTTATAACAGTATTTGTCGCTCTAACCTCTATGGCGACAGCTCAGATAAACGTAAACGCTGTTAAACCCAAAACGGGCAACATCCACCAGCGCCTGCTGTTTACCGGCGAAACCCGGCCTCTAATTGAGAGCTATGCTGCGTCCGATGTAACCGGTCCGGTCGCCCAGATCATGATCGAAGAAGGGCAGAAAGTAACCCAGGGGCAGGCACTTGGCAAAATAGATGACATCCGCTTTGCCATCGCTCTGCGCCAGGCAGAAGCAGCTCTAGATCGCACCAAACAGCAGTTGATCGAAGACGAAAAAGATCTTGAACGCAATAAAACCCTGTTCGATCGCAAAGCCATCACTCAAAAAGCGCTCGACATGGCAACAACAGTCTACATAAAATCAAAAAGCGCTCAGAAACAGGCGCAGGCAGACTATGACAAGGCAAAGCTCGATCTTGACCGCTGTATAATCAGAGCGCCTATCGCCGGATATTTCATAGACCGCTCGATCGAAATCGGGCAGGCAATGGCACGCGGCCAGAACATGGGCAAAGTTATCGACCTCGATCACGTATATGTCGATGCTAGAATACCAGAGTCAGAGATTCGCAAGATCAAGATTGGTCAGGAAAGTCTGGTCGAAGACAAATTCGCAGGTATTGTATCGTTTATCAACCTCTACGCTGACAGTTCAAGATCTTTCAAGGTCAGAGTCAAGGTTGCTAACCCTGATCTTTACTTCAAGGGCAACATGTTTGTAAAAGGACTGATTACGCTTGCAACCTACGAAGAAGCCCCGCTTTTTCCATCACAGGCTATTCGCAATTTTCGCGGCGAAAGCTTTGTTTTTACCATTAAAGACGGCAAGTCCTACCGACGCAAAATCAACATAATCGCCCAGGAAGGCAACTTCACCTATGCCAAAGAGATCAGCACTGACGACGAAGTTGTAACTGTCGGACAAGACACACTTGCAGATGGCATGGAAGTTGTCGTTCGCCCTGCTAACGGCAGCGTTGCCACTGACACAGCAAATCCCAGTGAGCACAGTGGGATACGTGGCTCTAATGGTCAGAGACCATAAGAGCCACATACAGGTAAACACAAAACATGAGTATACCCAGAACATCAATTAATCGCCCAATTTCTGTCACCATGCTGATGCTGGGAATGGCGCTGATCGGCATTGGCGCCTTTCTGACTCTCAACGTCGCACTTTTTCCGAACATAGATATTCCAATTGCCTTCGTACAGGCGCCCTATCCTGGCGTCGACCCTGCCGAAATTGAAACCATCGTAACCAAGAAACTCGAAGACGAGATTAACTCAGTTGAAAACGTCGATAAAATTGAGTCTTATTCACTTGAAGGCTTCTCACAAACTGTAATCAACTTTAAATTTGGCACTGACCTGGATCTTGCAGCAGTGGATCTGCGCGCCAAGGTGGACCAGGCCAAACGCAATCTACCTCGCGACATAGAACAGGTTACGGTCTCAAAAGTTGACATCAACGCGACTCCGGTGCTGAATGTCGCTCTGGGCGGAGATTACGATCTGGTCGAACTGCGCCGGATTGCCGATCGCGAGATTAAACCAGCCTTTCAACAGATCTCCGGCGTTGCCAACGTCGAAGTCAAAGGCGGACACGTACGCGAAATCAGGGTAAAAGT
>JAHISQ010000190.1 GCA_018818125.1 Candidatus Rifleibacteriota bacterium | reverse complement strand
TTTTTTGTTTTTTTTTTTTTTTCTTTTCTTGGTGCTTCTTGTTTATATTTTGTGCAGGGCAAACGCATTAAAAAACTTGATTCCTGCTCTTGTCATTCCTGCGCAAACATTAATCTGGCTGCTAGCGGCAGCAACTAAATTAATCCGTTCGCCCTGATATTTTGTGCTGCACTTTTATCTGCCGCAATTGAAATCGCTGTTTTAACCATGCGCATAACCAGGCGAGAGAATTCATGTGCATCGGCAGATTCTTGGTGGATGGTTTTGTGATAGTGAGGTCATAGATATTTTGAGCTTGGCGGCGAAGCCAGATTCAATCGCGTTTTTATTGAAATGAAAACGCTTCTGAGATGATGGATATGATCTGGGCGTACACGGGCGAAGTGAACCGTCTATAGATTACGCTACTTATTTCATGGCATAAGGACATAATGTGTTTTGTAAAATTGAATTTGTTAGTCGCCATGCTGAGATTTGTCTATTGAATCCATAAGAAGATATTTTGATTGCTAGAAATTTGCGCGCCTGGTCTCGTTATCATATTTTTGTTATAGCTTGGTGGTCGCTGGTAGTTTACGCTTGGTTGCTGAGTTGATATGAGATAGTAATATAATGAACGTTGTCAACTTGGTGGCATTGGAGTATAATTTGCGGGACTTCTATTTTAGCTTGCACAGTGTTTCTCGAGTAATCAGCAGGGAAATATGCCTGAAAAAATCAGATCAAAGCCAATAATAATAGGTTTCGGCGAGTCTGAAGATCCAATGCCAGATCGCCCACAACTTACCGGATACCGGATTTTTGCCGGACCCTGCAAAGAATGTGGCTGTGCGGGGCGCAAACTTTTGCCAGCGGGAAGTAAACTGGTGATCCATTGTGATAAGTGTCGCTCGACCCAGGATACCGGTCTAACGAAGACTGATTGGCCCGAAGTTACCTATGTTTACTGGTGTAATTCTTCCAAGTTTGCTTCGGATCAGGTTGATTTGTTGGAGGAGGATCTGTTGAGCATAGAACAGGCCGTTGCTGCGCTCGGCCCAAATTATGAGATTCCGCACTGGGCTGTTATGATTGTGTCCGGGCGCTGCAGCAGCAGTGAGCAATGTGTTAATTTTTCGTGCCCCTATCTCGTAAGGTCTTCTTAACTCTGGAGAAAAAAATGCTCAAACACAGCCTGGTGATAAATCGCGAAGTTCGCGATGCAATTACAGCTAACCAGCCCGTTGTCGCTCTTGAATCAACTATAATATCGCATGGTATGCCATACCCTCAGAATATCGAAACTGCCAGGCTTCTTGAGCATACTGTTCGTGAGAATGGCGGAATACCAGCTACAATAGCCGTTTTAAAAGGCAAGATACATGTCGGACTGGCGCCAGACGAACTGGAGTTTCTTGCTACTGACAAGAACGTTTCCAAGGCTTCGCGCCGTGATTTACCGGCATTGCTCGCGGGTGGTCGACATGCTGCTACTACTGTAGCCGCTACTATGATATGTGCTGCTCTTGCTGGTGTAAGATTTTTTGCTACCGGCGGCATTGGCGGAGTGCATCGAGGAGGCGGCGAAAGCATGGATATTTCAGCCGATCTGCGTGAATTTGCCGAGACTCCGGTGTTGGTTGTTTCCGCAGGTGCCAAGGCTATTCTTGACATCCCACTTACCATGGAATACCTTGAAACTATGGGAATACCGGTGCTGGGATATTGTACAGACGAAATGCCGGCTTTTTACTATGCCAAAAGCGGAGTAAAGGTGCCTATTCGAGTGGATTCTGCCAGTGAGGCGGCGGTGATATTTAAATCTTCTCTGGAATTAGGTTATCGCAGCGGTATTTTAGTTGGCAATCCAGTTCCGAATGCGGATGCACTTGATCGTAAAAAAATTGAGGCGTGCATTGCAGAGGCTGTTGCTGATGCGCAAAATCGTGGAATCAAAGGCCAGCAGGTCACTCCGTTTTTGCTGGGCAGATTGAATGAAATTACTGGTGGTGAGAGTCTTAAGACTAATATAGCGCTGGTTCGTAATAATGCGGCGGTGTGCGCTAAGATTGCTGTAGAATTTTTTAAATAAGTGTTAAAACAGGACAAATCAAAATGATGCTTGAAAAAATGATTGATTACATAGAGATTCCGACTTCTGATATTGAGCAGACAAAAAAATTCTTTGCTGCGCTTATGGGTTGGGAATTCGAAGATTTTGGCCCCGCTTATACATGTTTCAGCGACGGACGAATGAAGGGCGGTTTTTATGAATCGCCAAAAAAGATCAGCCCTGAAGCTGGCTCGATTCTGCTGGTGTTTTCTGCGCCAGATCTTGAGGCTGCGTGTACGCAGGTTCGTGAGTTGGGCGGAAAAATCAGCAAGGATATTTTCTCGTTTCCGGGTGGTCGGCGGTTTCACTTTACCGAGCCATGCGGCAACGAATTTGCCTTTTGGTCGGAGTAATTTGCGGTCTGTCTGAGCCTGTCTTAGAGTGGTGTGTTATGGGGCATAGGTTTTATTGTTATTTGTTGACAACGATTAGATAGCTGTCTGGAGGGATATCTTGCCGCAGGAACTGGTCGTTCGAACGCCTGAAAATGCTGAAATCCGGGTTCCCCTGGCCGGCATGTTCAGTCGTGCATCAGCGTTTGTGCATGATGTTGCGATTCAGTTCGTCTGTGTAATTGTTGCGCACTTTGTATTTTT
The DNA here is from genome assembly GCA_018818125.1 of Candidatus Rifleibacteriota bacterium. Taxonomy (GTDB): domain Bacteria; phylum Muiribacteriota; class Ozemobacteria; order Ozemobacterales; family Ozemobacteraceae; genus Rifleibacterium. The sequence goes on along the minus strand of JAHISQ010000190.1, from coordinate 13,434 downwards.
GTTTGTATTAGAGGTGCTGAATAGTGGCAGAGGATTTGGGCCTGGGTTTGTGCGAGGACTTTATTCAATTGCTATATTTGTTTTCGTGTTTGGTTATTATAGTTTTTTCGAGCTGTACAGAAATGGGCAAACACCTGGCAAAAAGGCGAATGGTTTGCGTGTCGTCGCTCTTAACGGCCAAAGAGTGGGATTGTTCAGTTCTTTGTTGCGAAATTTTTTGCGTATAGCTGATTTTATGCCGTTCATGTTCCTTGCCGGAATATTTTCGACGCTGATTACTGAGCGTCATCAGCGTATCGGCGATGTATTTGCCGGCACGGTCGTTATCAGGATAGACGGGAATTAATGTGAATGTTGCTGCCGCTAATTGACAACTCAGATGAGGAATTCGCTGCCTGTCTAGATAGTCTTGAGGGCAACGAGGTGCCGCGTCGTCGTCATGCCATGGTTGCTCTTGAACGTCTTGGCGGAACAAGGGCGCTGCAGGTGGCGACTGCTTTGACCAGTGATGTTGACCCGGTGGTTGCTAATTTGGCTCGGCGTATTTGCAGCGTATTGGGCAAAAAAGGACTGATGCTTCGTCGTTATTTAAGGACGCAGCATCTGGTGCAGACTGTATCGATCAGGGGTTTCTATCAGCTGCTTGATGAGGTGGTATTTGTAATCCGTCGAAATCTGGCTGGTATAGCTATTGATTCTTTTCTGTTTTCGATACCCAAGCTTTTGATGGTTACGGTATTCTTTGTCAGTCCGTTTTTCGCACCGTTTTTTGACTTGGTACACGAGGTCTGGCTTGTTAGTTTGCTTATATTTGTATATCAGATCTTTTGGCGTCCGCTGGTTTGGCATTCTACTGGCTTGGCTTTTCTTGCTGGCTTTCCTGAAAACGCGTGCAGAAGGCAGGCAAGAAAGGCCGGCGGCTGGAGATTATACAATTCTCTGTTGAAAGTCGGACTGATTGAGGCGATTTTGTATTCTCTGATGCTTTCAATGGCATACAGCTTGTATTTCAGCTCTGGCAAATTTGGTTTTCCGTTGTTGGTGACTTTTACTGTATGGCTTCTGATCTGGACTCTTTCGGTTCGTGCTCCGTCGGCTGTTATTTTTAGTTCGTCGGTTAAGGCTGAATCAGTCTGGTTGTTTGACTGTGGCAGTAATTTCTGGTTATCGATGAAATTAGGGATGGTTCTTATTCTTCTTTATATGATTGTTTTTGGCAGTGCGGTCAGTTCGCTGTGGATGTTTGGTCTGGATAATTGGTTCAGCGTTCCACATGTTTTTTCTTGTGGCTTCTTTATTGCGGCAGATGTTTTGATTGACCCGTTTGTTGTTGGTTATCGCCTGCTGCTGGCTAGGCTGAATATGGATCCGAAGTGATTATGAGATGTCTGTTACTGGTTCTGGTTTTGCTGGCGACGCCGCTGTGTGCTGAAGAGCTCGTAGTCGAGGATTTTGTAGCACTGATTCAACATCTTCAGGCTTCAATGACTGATCGCGCCAATTATCAGTTGAGTCCGGGTTCGGATGGACTGGTGCATCGTATTGCCGAGGTTACGCGGGTGAAAGCTGGAGATCGACTTTTCGTAACAGATCTCAGGTGGGTCGCCGACGTTGGAGATGCGATTGTTGGTGAGTCGTCTAAAACTCGTCGCAGGCTGTTGTTTGTTAATCTGGTTGATACTCTTAATGGTCTTCTTCTCGAGTTTGTAGCCACTCATGTCGAGCATGCTGTGTCGCGTCAGGAAATGAACGAGGCTCTTGAACGCGCGTTGAATAGAACCTCCGTAATCAAATTCTCGGAAGATGCCGTTTTTGATTCTTCATTGGAATGGTGCGGCCGAGGCGGTTTTGTTGCCGATCAGCCGGGCGAAGTGCTGAACTTGGTGAGTGCTCGCCCTCTTGGTGATGCTGGTGTTTTGGGTGGATCGACGCAAACAGTTGCTCGTCCAGGACATTCTGGCGGCTCATCTGGTTATTCCGGCTCAAATATTTCAGCTGCTGGCAGTTCGCTTGGAGGTGTTTCTGATTCTGGTGCGTCGGCAAGGGTTTCTTCCGGCGGTGGTTCGTCTGGGGTAATTAGTCACTCGGCATCTCAGGTTAGAGTTCCGGTGCAATCGCAGCATGTTCCTGCAGTAGCACCCGTCAGTGCTGTGCAGTCGACTGCCGAGCCTCAGCGCGCAAAACTGGCGTTGCCTCCGCCTCCACCTCCGCCAAAACCGTCGGTGACATTCCGTCCCCCGCCCCCAACGATAAAAGTGCCGGATGTTGCTAATTCAATGTTCTGGGTGATGATGTTTGTAGCAGTAATTGGTTTTATTGTTATCATATTTTTGATAATCAAAAATATGAGAAGCAAGATCGTTCGTGAGCAGGAGCGTGTTGAGCTTGTCGAAAGACATTTGTCACCAGAACGAATGCGCAACGAAACAATTTATGAAAATGCTTTGCGCGAAGCAGAACAGGGCAATTATTCTGAGGCTATTCGCCTGTTGACGATAGGTGCTCTGCTGCTACTTGAAGCACGTCGGGTAATCAGTTATCAGGACAGCTTTACCAATGGTGAATATCTACGTGAGCTTCTGGTAGAGCAGCAGTTGCACTCGATGTTTGCGACTCCGCTGGCGTTGTTTGACCGGTTGATTTATGGCTTTCAAAGCCCGGACCAAAAAGATTTCGAAGTTTTTAAGGCTTTTTATCTTGATCTGGAGCGTTTAAAAAGATGAACAGTCGTAAAACTATGGATTTGATAAGAGGTTATGCAATTTTTTTCCTATGTCTGTTCATTTTTATGATGTGGGGAATCAATTTGTTTTCGATTTCGCAGACCGAAGAAAAAGTTCTGATTTCTGAGAACAATGGGCCAGAGTTGGTAGGGGTGGGGGCGACGACGAGCTATTGTTTCAAGCCAAAGCCGTTCCTCTACTACTATTTCAAGGAGCTTGGCTATTCGATCGAGTTTTGTGAGGGTGTTCCGGTGTCGCGCCATAAGTTGTTGATGGTGGTTGATCCGCCGCATGAGATTGAACAGGCCAGACTTCGCGAGCTTTTTAACTGGGTTCGTGCTGGTGGCAGCCTTCTATTCTTTTTGCCGGCGGCTCATGGTCTAGATCGTTTTATTGGCTTGTCCAGGAATCTGCACGAACAGGATCTATCAAATGAACTGCTGTTGCGATTGCCTTATCTTGACGAGGTCGAACTGATCAGCTCTGATCGTCATGCGATACATCGTCAGACTGGCATGAGTTTTTTTTCGGTTATGCCTGAGGATATGGGTGGCAGTAGTATATTCATGTCTTATCGGGGCCTGGGTCGTCTGTTGGTGCTTGCTCACCCGGATTTTTTGAATGGTGTTGGACTGAAAAAACGCGACAACCTGTTGCTGGTCACACGTATTGTCGAACATCTGGCTACCGCGAAGAATTTTTCTATACTTGATACTCAACCGAAACTACAGTTGCAGGCACGTGGGCGTCGCATGGTGGCAAATCAGAGGTCTTTCATGGCGCGTCAGAAAGTAGATCATCTGTCGTTCTGGAGTCTGCTTAAGGCAAATCCGATCAGCTGGGTGCTAATGCAGATACTGGTTGCGCTGACAGTTTATTTTATCTCCACAGGTCGGCGTTTTGGCCGACCTGTTGCATTGGCTGACCCTGAAATGCGCAATGTTTCCTATGTCAGAAATCTTGGCAGGCTGCTGGCTGAAAGAGGCGACAGCAGCCATGCTCTTTCAGAAATTCTATATGGTTTTGCTTCGGCTGCCATCAAGCGTTATGGGCTTGCCCCAATGGCGCAGCTGAAGGAAATAATTGCGGCAATAAGGGTTGGTAATGTTGAAGTTGCCGACAGTCTCAGTCGAATCGAAGGCGATGTAAACCAGATTCTCAATTCCCGCAACAATTCTCCAAATGCGCTTTTGCGGGTGGTGCGAAGCCTTGAACGGGCAAGAAAGGAACTTAAGCTCTATGATTGAAATGGCGCGAGTGAAAGAAATTTTTGAAGGTATACGGACTGAGATCGGCAAAGTGATCATTGGTCAGGATGAGACGGTTAATCTGATGCTGGCTGCTTTGCTGGTTAAGGGGCACATTCTCCTGGAAGGTGTACCTGGAACCGCGAAAACCTTAACGGTAAAGACAGCGGCTGAAATTATCGGCGCCAGCTTCAGGAGAATTCAAATGACTCCTGATCTGATGCCCTCAGACGTTCTTGGTACAAATATTTTTGATGCACGCAGCGGAGCTTTTCACGTGCATAAGGGGCCGATTTTCAGTGATCTGGTGTTGGTTGATGAAATTAACCGTGCACCGGCAAAGACGCAGTCGGCGATGTTGGAATGCATGGAAGAGCGCCAGGTGACTATTGAAGGCAACTGCTTTGAGCTGTCGCCGATTTTTACAGTAATGGCAACGCAGAACTCTTTGGAATATGAGGGCACATATCCTTTGCCGGAGGCGCAGCTCGACCGTTTTCTATTCAAGATAATACTAGATTATCCATCTGAAGAGGCTGAACGTGGAATTCTCAATAAATTTGAGGCGGGCTTCAGATCCGATAGTATCAAGAAAGTCGGTTTGTCGCATGTTGCTGATATAGAGGAGATTAAGCAGTGCCGTGAGGCGATAAGTCGCGTGCACACGAAAGAGCCGGTGATTGCTTATATCACTGATATAGTGCGTACAACACGAAGCTGGTCTGATTTTCATATTGGTGCCGGTGTGCGTGCCAGTATTGGCTTGTTGCTCGCTTCGAAGGCGGCAGCGTTGATGGATGGGCGCGAGTTTGTAACGCCAGATGATGTTAAGGCCATGGTATACCCAGTTATGCGTCATCGCGTAATAATGAAACCCGAGGCTGAAATAGAGGGCATTAGCGCCGATGATGCGTTAACAACTGTTATAGGTCGTGTGAAGGTACCGAGGTGATTCAAAAAAAGCCAAAACCATTAATCGAAGGGCTGGTATTAGTTATCGGCTCTGTGCTGTCAGTCATCGCACCCTTTGTGGTCGTGCCTTTGGCACTATTGGTGGCTTTGGTTGCATATATTCTGATATTTTTCAGAAGTCGAGATCCGAATGTGCCTTCTTTGTCAGACATTCTTTGTCAAGGCCAGATCGTGGTAACGACAAGAGTTGTTTTGCTGTTGTTGTTTGGCACTCTTCCGCTGATGCTGGCAAAGTCTCATTCTGGTGCCATAGCCTTATGGCTGGTTTATAATTTTGTTGTTTTGATGCTGGTTTTAACTGACATTGTCATTTCACCGCGTCCGGAAAATCTGGCGATAGAGCGGCGTGTGTCGCAAAAGCTGTCGATTGGTCGAGATAACAGAGTTGAGATTGTGGTGAGTAACAATTCGCATCGACCGCTCAATCTTGAAATTGTTGATGAGTCTCCGGTGGAGTTCGGTGAAAATGGGCATAATGTCATATTGGAGCTTGACCAGCGCACCAGTAAAAGCTTTTCTTATATGGTCAAACCGGTAAAGCGTGGCTGTTACTATTTTAACAAGACAGTGGTGAGGTTTCGTGGACTGCTGGAGCTTGTGATATTTCAGCAGGAATATGGCGAGGCGACGGCGGTTGAAGTATATCCCGATATCAGCAGTATTTCACGCTTTGAGCTTAGGATGAAGCGTGGACAACAGGCCGAAGCAGGTTTGATAACTGAGCGACGTCGGGGACTGGGGAGCAATTTTGAGAGCTTGCGGGAGTATGTCAGTGGCGATGAATTCAGAAGAATCGACTGGAAGGCGAGTGCTCGCAAGAATAAACTGATCACGAGAGAATTTCAATCTGAAGTAAATCAGTCGGTGCTTGTGGTCCTTGACTGTAGTCGTTCAATGGGCGCAGTTGTTGACAATCTGACACTGCTTGATCACGCGGTGAATTCTGCGCTGATACTGGGTTATCAGGTAATGAAAAAAGGTGACAAGATAGGTTTGCTGGCTTTTTCTGACAAGCCTCAGGTTTTTTTGCCTCCTGGTCGAGGTAAGGCGCATTATTACAGCTTTCTGCGCCATCTTTATGCGATCAGTGCGAATCGAGTTGAGCCTGATTATGACAGCGTTTTGCGTGCAGTTAGTGCAACCAGACTGCGACGCTCTCTTTTGATGATTATTACCGATCTCACTTCCGGAGAAGCTGTGCAAAAGATGCTTGCAGCTATTCCAATGGTGAGTCGTAAACATTTGACTGTTGTGGTTTCTGTGCTTGATCCGAAATTGCGGGAGATCGCTGATGCTGTGCCAGAGAGTGTTGATGCTGTCTATGAAAAAGTGGTTGCCCGCAATCTGATCGAACGTGTGGCTGGTTTGAGCCGACATATCGAAAAGATTGGTGTTGCGACCATGATGATTACGCCGCAGCAGCTCAATTCAAGTCTGTTATCACATTATCTGCAGGTCAAGCTTAGATCTCAGCTCTGATCGAGCTTGGCACCAACCACAAGATAGATCATCAGCGCCAGAAAAAAGAATGCCGACAGCGTGAGTTTTATTTCGACCGACAAATATGCGGGTGTAATGTATGCTTCGATAAGGGCAGCAATTACCAGTAGAGGTATGATGCCAATAACCAGTTGAATAGCCTCATTGCCTTCTTTTACCAGCCAGTCTTTGCGATGATATGAGCCGGGATTGATCAATGCATAACCCACAATCAGCCCGGCTGCGCCGCCAATGAAGATGCTGACCAGCTCAATGCCGCCATGTGGTAAGATGAGCGACCAGAAATAGCTTGAGTAACCTGCGTCGGTGTAGAGCGCTGCCAAAGCGCCAAGCATCAGTCCGTTGTTGATTAGTATGACTATTGTACCGATGCCGAAAAATATGCCGGTGGCAAAAGCAAGAATCGAGACGCGAATGTTGTTGACCATGATTGTGCTCGATAGGCCAAAACTGCTTTCACGTGCCATCGGGTGCGGCTGATTGGGGCGTGAGCTGAGAGCAAGTGTTTTAAGGCGTTGCTGCTCAACTGGTGGTACTACCAGGTCGACCAGTCTAGATTTCGCATGTATGCACAGATAGCCGATCAGAGCTGCAACCAGAAACATCATGGTGCTGGCAATAACAAAATGCAGGCGTTTGCGAATCAGGCCCGGAAAGCCGCTGATAAAGAATCTTAACAGATCGGCGAAGGTCATTGTTTTTTTCTGGTAAATAGCGCCATAAGTTCGTAGTGCCAGATGATTGACCCGTGCGCGTGCAGGTGGATCATCAACGGAGGTGGTGAGTTTGTTCAGGTCAGAGATAAGCTCAGTGTAGAGCTCGCCGAGTCTCATGACTTCAGCCGGTGTGATCTGGTTAAAGATGGCACTGTCGAAACGACCAAGCAGTTGCTCGGTTTCTTCCCAGCGCTTAATGGCGCTTTCTGGCATGCTCATGGTCTAATGCCTTTGTTCACTGGTCAGGATCTTTGGGATTATCGATTGTGCCATGTAAGCTGCATGAAATTTCGCCATCCTCGGCGAGGTCTCCGGTAGAGCCATATTCGCCGGGCGGTGCGCTATAGCATTGTGGCTGTGATTTAAGATATTTACCGTCAACCAGCATCTGGATTACATTTTTATCGACGTAGCGTAGCATCTCGTTGTTATCCATATTGTACATCTCAACAGCACCCATGATAACACGCATATTGGCCATGCAAGCCTTCATTCTGGAGTTACTATGGCCGCGTCGGCTTGTGCTAGGAATTGCTATTGCTCCAAGAATTCCGATAATCGCGATGACTATAAACAGCTCAGTCAAAGTAAACGGCGCTTTAACAGTTTTGGTTCCGGTCTGAACGAGTTCGAACTTCTGTTCCGGTTCGTCACTGTATTCTTCAAGCAGTGTGCCACAGCGCCGACAAAAGCGGTGGTTAAGGCTGGTGGCCAGTCCACAGGTTATACAGCTCAATTCTTCCTGCATGTGCCGCTGCTCCGATAGAGTATATCTGATAAATTACGACTCTTGTCAGCAAGTGTCAATTCATTCATTGACTCTAAAAATCATTTGCTTATGGGGGAGCGATAACAATAAAGTAATTTAGGAAAAAAAAAGAGCCCCCGAAGGGGCTCTTATGCTTGATGCAGTTAAACAATCTTGTTGCCGCGTTTGATGTAATGCGTGTGCAGCAACTTGTGTGATTTGTGACCACAGGGACCATCTTTCAGGAATTCCTTGTAGATGAGGTTAACTGTTGGGTTTTCGTGTGATTTTCTTGAATAGAGAGTCTTTTCTTCAGCGTAGATCGCTTTGGTTCTGGCTGCTCTGATTTCTGGTGATGTTGGAATTGGCTGACCGCCGCCGCCGAGACATCCGCCTGGGCAGGCCATGAATTCGATGAAGTGACATTGGCTGAATTTGCCGCCGGCTTTGATGTCTTCCATCACTTTTTTGGCATTGGCTGTACCGTGAGCAACAGCGACTTTGAGGGTTGCGCCCTTGAGGAAGCCGAAGTCTTTAAGTCCGCCGAGAGCTTTGCTCAGGATTTCGGGAACCGGACCAGCGGCTGGAACCACGATTTCCATGTATTTTACGCCCTCGAAACCGCGAACTGGTATAATGTCGAGGTTTGCGAATACGTCTTCGGTTTTGATGCCGGTAACTATTTCTACAGCCGAGCGCAGAGCCGCTTCCATAACGCCGCCGGTAGCACCAAAGATCAGGCCTGCGCCGGTAGCTTCACCGATCGGATCGTCGAAATCACTTGGTGGCAGGTTGGGCAGGTCGAGGCCGGTTTCCTGGATCATCTGAGCGAGTTCGCGGCTGGTCAAACCGTAATCGACATCTTTGTAGCCGCTATCATTCATTTCTGGTCGGTTACATTCGAATTTTTTTGCGCTGCAGGGCATGAGAGCTACGGTGACGATATCTTTTGGATCAATACCGGCTTTTTCTGCATACCAGGTTTTCAATACTGCGCCGAACATCTGCTGAGGGCTCTTGCAGCTTGACAGGCAGTCGGTGTATTCAGGATAGAAGTGCTCGAGAAATTTGACCCAACCCGGAGAGCATGATGTGAACTGTGGGAAAGCTACGTCTACTTTGTCGACGAGGGCTTTTTTGAGTCTTACCAGCAGTTCGGTAGCTTCTTCCATGATGGTAAGATCGGCGGTGAAGTTGGTATCAAAAACTTTGTCGAAGCCACAGCGGCGCATTGCAGTATTGAGTTCTCTGGTAACCGAAGTGCCGGCTGGCAGACCAAAGCATTCACCGATAGCAGCGCGTGGGCTTGGAGCAGTCTGGATAACTACATGCTTTTTTGGATCTTCGATAGCCGCCCATATTTCGTCGGACGGGTCATTAGCGCGCAGAGCACCGGTCGGGCAGCGATTAATGCACTGGCCGCAGTTAATGCAGACAACTTCCCCGAGTGGCAAGCTGTTGAAAGTGTCGATGTCGAGGTCCGGGCCACGGTTAATGGCTTCGAGCGCGCCGACTTCCTGGAGGTCGATGCAGGTTCTGACGCAGCGGCGGCACTGGATACATTTATTCATGTCGCGCACAACGCTGTAGCTTGATTTGTCTACATCGTGGTGTGGCTCACTGTCATGGCCGAAGCGATAGAAGTCGACACCGTATTCCTTAGAAAGGGTTTGCAGTTCGCAGTTGTTGTTTCTGAAGCATGAATAGCATTCGCCAACGTGGTGCTTGAGCATAAGATCAAGATTGTGGCGGCGTGCTTTTCTGACTTTGGGCGAGTAAGTTTTGATGTTCATCGGGCCGGTGATCGGATAGGCGCAGGCAGCCTGAAGGGTTCTCTGGCCTTCGACTTCAACGACACATACGCGGCAGACGCCAGCGACTTTGAGGTCTTCATGGTGACAAAGAGTCGGGATTTTTATATTGAGCTTTTTGGCTGCGTCGAGAATAGTGGTTCCGAAAGGAATTTTGATATCCTTGCCATCAATGGTAATTGCTACCATGGCGCCAAGATCTTTTTCGTTCTTTGCTACTTCGACAGAAGATGCTACCGAGCTGGCGGGAGCGCGATCTGAACCGAGTTTTGTGTTGTTTTCTTTGTTAGGCATTGTAATTACTCCCTTTTATCTGCATGAGCATCTGGTATCGAAGATTTCTGATTTGAAGTTTTCGATAATTGACAGAAACGCATTAGGCGCGCTCTGGCCGAGGCCACACTTGCTGGAAACCTGCATGGTTTCACCGAGAGAGGTCAGTTCGCGCAGATATTTGAGCGAGCATTTGCCTTCGCTAAGCAGATCGAGGCCTTCGAGCAGGGTTTCGGTGCCAAGGCGGCAGGGAGTGCACTGACCGCATGATTCTTCGCAGAAGAATTCCATGAAGTTGATGGCCACTTCGAGCATATCGCGGTGCTGGCCGAATACTATGATGGAGCCGCCGGTTGCAACGCCTTCGAAAGCCAAGGCTTTTTCAAAATCTTTGGCAGGAACGCAGATGCCGGATGCACCGCCGACCTGTACAGCTTTAGCGCCTGTTCCGTCTACGGTTTCGAGCAATTTTTGTATGGTGATACCCATCGGGAGTTCGTACACGCCTGGTTTTTCGCAGTCACCGGAGACGCTGAACAGCTTGGTGCCTGTTGATTTTTCGGTGCCGAAGGTTTTGAACCATTTGGCGCCTTTTTCAACTACGTGAAGAGCGGTGATAAAGGTTTCGACGTTGTTAACTGAAGTCGGGCAGCCGAGATAGCCAACAGTAACAGGGAACGGTGGGCGGTTGCGTGGTTCGCCGCGATGTCCTTCGAGGCTTTCGATGAGAGCGGTTTCTTCGCCGCAGATATAGGCGCCGGAGCCCATATGTATATGTACGTCGAATTCAAAACCTTCTTTACCGGCTGCGTTTTTGCCAAGTAGTTTTTTGCCGCGCATTTTTTCAATAGTGGCTTCGAGGTCATGTTTCAGGTAGGTATATTCAGCTCTGAGATAGATGATGCCTTCTTTGGCGCCAACTACGTAGCCAGAGAGAATCATGCCAGCGATCAACTGCTCTGCATAATCGGTAAGAAGAACGCGATCTTTAAAAGTGCCAGGTTCGCCTTCGTCTGCGTTGCAGATGACGAATTTGCGTTCGCCCTGGGCAGAAGCAGCCAAGTTCCATTTTACGGAAGTCGGAAAGCCTGCACCGCCACGGCCTTTAAGCGCCGATTCACGAAGTTCACTGATAATGTCGGGTCTTGGCTTCTTGACAGCGTTCTTGAGTGCTTTTTCAACATCGATATCAGAAAAAATAACCAGTTTATTGGCAGACTTGGTCATGAGTGTTCTCCTGTCGTAACGTGAGCACCAAAGCGGTTTTTGTAGCCGTCGATGATGTCAGCAACCTTTTCGGGAGTGACCTTGGTGTGAATGTCGTCATTTACTAACATTGCTGGGCCCTGGTCACACATGCCGAGGCAGTTTGTGAATTCAAGGGTAAACATGCCATCGCTGGTGGTTTCGCCAAATTCGATGCCAAGTTCGTTTTCGAGCTGGTTGCCAACTGCTTCATTGCCAGCCATGTCGCAGGTGATGGTGCGACAAAGACGAACAACAAATTTTCCCTTTTTTTCAGTTGAAAGAAAAGAGTAGAAGCTCACTACGCCATGGACTTCAACCGGATGAATTTTAAAAGCTTCTGCTATGTCCTGCATGGCTTCAGGAGAAATGTGTCTGCTGACATTTTGTACATGCTGCAGAACTGGTATCAGACCACTTCTGTGGTGGTCATGTTTTTTCGCCATTTTGATGATTTCTGATTTTAACTGGTCTCTTTCAGAGGCAAGCATTAGGAGTCTCCTTTACTTGATGTATTTTTTGACAGCTTTGAGCAGTTTGTCTTTTGCAACAGGCTTTTCGAAGAATTCGTTCACCGGAACCATTTCGTCATCTTTGCCGAATTTCATGCCAGTGACCTTTGAAACAGAGGTCAGCATGATTATGGGAACATTATTCTTCTCTCTTCTAATTTTCTGGGCCATTGCAAAACCGTCATCCGGCTCAACCATCATTACGTCGAGTATCAGGAGATCAGGTTTCTCGCTGGTAAGGAGTTTGTAGCCTTCGGTTGGGTTGTACCCTACAAGTATCTGGTAGCCTTCTTTTTCTAAAATCATTTTGTTGATTTCGACAAAATCCTTGTCGTCGTCAACGAGTAGTATCTTCGCCATAACTACACCTCGCTCAATGTGAAATTTTGCACAACCTTTCGGTTCAGTGTAAAATAGCACAAAAAGATGGTGGTGTCATCTGGTTTGAGCTTTTTTTTACAAGAATTAGTGAAATAAAGCTCAAACTATGATCAGATCTAAATCAGCTCATACAAGCGATTTCTATGGTTTCATAAATAACCTTAAATTCACTGCTGTAACAGCAGTGAATTTAATATTATCAGACTGATTTTTCATGTGTTCTGGCGAACCTTGCTGGCAGGGTTCAATGGTTGGTTTCCTGCATTGCTTAAGGACCACATAGTTTTGAGAATCCCCAAGAAAGTTTGGTTAGTCTGCTGGCTGGAGGTTCTGTTCCTTGCTCGTGTTATTAGTATGCAGTTTATCACGCTACTGTCGCGTGCGCAGCCGGAATTTCAAGGGTGAACGTGGTTCCTTGGTCGGGTTCAGATTCAACACTGATATGGCCGTCATAAAGCTCGGTAAGTCTTTTGAGAATAGATAGACCGAGGCCGCTGCCGAGAATGTCAGCGGTTTTGGCGTTTCTGATGCGAGAGAATTCTTTGAACAGTCTTTTTTGCTCATCTTCCGACATACCGATGCCAGTATCTGCGACCTGGATTATGATTTTATCAGCATTTTTTTCGAGCCTGACCATTACTTTACCGGCTTCGCGGTTGTATTTAACCGCATTTGAGATGAGGTTGTTGAGAATCATGTCGATTTCGCCAATGTCAGCCATAAGCATTATCTCAGGGGGCGAGTCAAGACTGATAATGATTCCTCTTGCATTTGCCGCCGTTCCAGCAAGTTCTATCGCGTTTTCAGCCGCCGTGCGCAGATTGACCGGCGCAAGATTGCGATCTTTTTTGCCTGATTCAATTTTGGTCATGTCAAGCAGGTCTACAATCAGTTTGCGCATTTGGTGAAGTCTGAGGGTGCTTCGTTCGAGAAACTGCATGTAACTGTCTATGTTTTCACCAAGCGTTTTAGTTTTGAGCAGTTCTAGATAGCCTTCGACCGCGCCAAGTGGTGCCTTTAGCTCGTGTCCAAGAACTCTGATAAATTCAAAACGAACCTGCTTTTTTTCATGGGCGAGCTGCAGGTTTTTGCGGGCGAGGAGAATTCTTTCGGCGGCTTTTCGAGTAACAATACGTAACTCGTTCGGTGTGAATGGCTTGGGCAGGAAATCATAGGCGCCTTTTCTTGTTGCTTCGATAGCCACTTCGATTGAGGCGTAGGCGGTAATCATTATTATGATCAGGTCCTTGGCGCGTTCGCCAAGCTTCTCAATTACTTCGAGCCCGTTCATATCGGGCAGCTTGTA
>JAHISQ010000017.1 GCA_018818125.1 Candidatus Rifleibacteriota bacterium | reverse complement strand
TGTTGGTGGCTATGGCCCGTTTCGTGTAACACCTGGTGAAATGAAGACTGGGCGTCTTTATGGGCACGAAATGCTGATTTTTTCGCAGCGCGGGCCTTTTGATCGTGGCGCTGACCTGGTTGAGATGGAAAGAATTTCGACGCCAGGCTATATCAGAGCCGAGTCGTCGGTGCAGGTCGAGTTTTACAACGGCAAACGCGGAACCATAAAGTCGTCGAACGATTCGACTGATCCCGACAAATTCGAATCTTTTGCCGAATACAAGAATGGTAAACTGATTGATCCATTTGTGCAGGATGGCTACCACGGCGCGCGTCCGCAAAAACTTCCACCGTTGAACCCTGCTTATTACCGCAATGCGCGTCGCCCAACACCGACTATTCTCAGGTCTGGCACCAACTTTAAAGGGTTTTCCGAGTCGCTCTGGCGCAACCCGGCAAACCCTTCTGAAACCGTTTACGACCTGTTTTTTGGCTGGGAGTATGAAAACGTCGATGATAAAATATTGTTGTATTCAGAAGTGCCTCTGCGCATATGGGGCTGCCCTCGCTGGAAATCGCTGACGATTTTCTGCGAAAAAGATGTTTTTATTGCGGGCGATTTTAATGCCAACCCGGATAACCCGCAGAACTACAGTTTTGGCTTTAAGGATTACAGCAAAGAACCTCGTAATGGCACTGATAAGAACGGTGTCATGGTTTTGTCGATGGGACGCATCTGGTTTGATTACTCGAATCCCATGAACTTTCTGCGCAATGAAATGCAGACTCTGATTGACTATGATCTTGCTATGGCGCTGGGCGGAGAGGACGTCAATGTTGTCGTTTTAGGTGGAGTTGTTTTTCCGCCACGGTTGAGCACTGGACCGTATGACAAGCGCCTGCCGATGACTGCACTGAATTTTTCGGAGATCAACTCGCTTTTTTCGATGCCAAAGCAGCCGCCGGAGATTATACCGATTACCTCTGCCGGTATCGCTATGCACCCAGCTCTCGGCAAGCTTAGAGACTATCTTAAGTCTGGCACCCCGGAAGAGAACAAGAATCGCTTCGCGATAAAGAGTGGTCTGCGGCGCACGGCTGTTTATGAGGGTGTTGGTGTTCGTGCCTATATGACGGGTACTCTGCTGGCTGGAGCTCGCGATAAAATCATCGATTCAATTATGGATCAGGCAGAAAAGGAAATGAAGGAAGGCGAGCCGGATGCTACTCTCGGGCCATGGAACATTGCCGATCGCATGTTTCAGATGGCAATGAAATACCCTCGCACCGGCTTCAGAATGCCAGAAATGACGGTTAATGCCCTTCTCATCGACTCATCCGAATTAAATGCGCGCTGGAGCATGGGTAACAATGCCACTAAAGTAGGCAATGAGCTTGGCAATATCGCCAGCCCACATATGCGCAGTCTGCCCTTTATCGACAAAAACAGTCGATTCATTCTGCGCCACATGGGCTCAATGATTCATTTGCGCACTCGCCCGGCAAAGGGCTATCTTGATGGGTCGCTGCGTAACGATCAGTCGGTAGTGCGTCGCAATGTTTTCGACACAACTTTCGTGCGTGGCGGCGGCGATTACAACCCGCCTTACCAGATGGCCGGCTATACTATTATCAGTTGGAAAGATGAAACGGCATCCCACGAAGATTACGAGCAGATAAAATAATTTAACCAGTTTTGTAAAAATGGAACCTGCTCGGAATAATCCACTAAGCCACAAAGATTGGTTGTGCTGCTATTCATTGGCGCAACTGCATAAGGCCATTCATGGCCAAAACCGAAGGGAGATATCTCACTAACAAACACAGATTCCTCACCCTGTGAGCACTGCGGGATACGTGGCTCTAACGGCCAAGGTCGGCCATAAGAGCCACCTAACATTCGTTCGGAATGACAGCAAATATTGTTATCTCGACGGTTGCGCTCCTATCCCTGTGGCGCAACTGCATAAGGCCATCCATGGCCAAAACCGAAGAGAGAGAGCTCGTATTTTTTGCGTTTTCGTGGACTCTGTGCGAAATCTTCTTAGTCCTGGCTTTTTCCTGCAGCTGCGATTACGTGAATCCCTTTTCGAAATGGTATCATGAATTTTGCAAGTTGCTCGCATGATTCTCTGCGAAATAACTGTCGGACTCTTGCTTTGCTATCTAGCCTGAGGTATGATTTAGTTATGGCTTTGCGCTTGTTTTTTGCTGGAATGATTGGGTTGATTCTTTTTATTGGCTGCGGCGGCGGCGGAGGTGGCGGTGGCGGATCAGGGCTGCTGCCAGCTGGGCCGGTAACCGTCTCAGGCACGCTTTCTGGCACCATTCAGATCGATCAGGCGATCAGCGCTCTCAGAAGCGACGTAAGCTCCTTTTCTCCGAACTTGCGCTTTCTCGATTCTTTCGTCATGATCGAGGAACTTTCCAATGTGTCTACGCGTGCCGACGAAAATGGCAAGTTTATTTTCGAGAATATTCCGTTTGGCACTTATCATATCATTGCCAGGGTTACTTCTTTGGCTGGGCGCGTTTACAAGATCAGAACTCAAGCTCAGGCTATTAACCAACCTTCCCCTCTTAAAGATGTCACACTCAACATCATGCAACCAGACCTCGCTGAGCATCAGATCCGCATGCAGATCAAAGACCTCAACGGTAATCCGGTTGGTAAGTGCAAGGTCTGGTTTTGGGGCGAGCAGTTCACTCTTGACGCAAATGGTTACTATGTGTCGCCGAACATGCCTGCCACAGCCGCCGGAACCATAAAAGTCGAGCCACCCGTCGACAAGGAACTTTCAAAGCTCGAATTCAACATTCCGGCCACTACCTTTAACCCCGATAATCTTGAAATATTAGGCATCACGCTGCCTACTGCCGGTATTTCCAATAAGGCGCCAATCGTCAGTATCACTACAGAAAAATATCCGGAAAGCGGCAGCGCTTTTCTGCGCCTGTACGGAAATTACAGCGACCCCGAAGGTGAGCCGATGACGACCAGATGGCTCACTAATGTCAGCACTTTTTCCTATGTTGCCAAAGACTATGCTGACTGGGCTGTTCCATCAATATCCGCGTCGGTTACCGTCTATTTCTCGGCAAGCGAAGATGGCCGTTTTTACCCACGATTGACCTCAATCGCTAATCTGTCGATAAATGTCGCCAGTTCTGGTGACGTCAGCTTTCCGGGCGAAATTTTGTTGCGTCCGGTCACGCGCAGCGTTGACATCGTCGGTTCATCCACTGCTCAGATTCCAGGCAACACAGTGGCAATGTATGAGGCCAAGACCAACTTTCCGCCGGGGCTGGCGCTTTCATATTTCTGGACAGTCAATCGTGGAACCATGCTTTCGAGCAGCACTGAATCGATTCTCAACTGGCGTTCGCCAACTCTAAGTCCGGGAGCGACTCAGGTGGCATCAATAACGCTGGCAGTAACCGACGGTATTGGCACTGCCAGCAAAGAAATTCAGGTCAGGATTACCTCGGTTCCTACCGTTACTATTAATAAGCCAACTGCCACAGCTTTCGAGCCGGGTCTGATCGTTTTTACCGGCATCGCCCGCGATTATCTGAACACCGCTATCAGTCCAGACTCCATGCGTTGGTATGTCGCTACCGGTACTGCTGCTGTGGTTCTGTCGCAAACCGGAGGTGCAACCTTTACCTGGCAGTTTATGAGTCAGGGCAGTTATACTGTCGCGCTCGAAGCTTTTGACGCAAACGGGGTAACCGGCACTGGTACAAAAAACATCGCAATTATCAATGGCCGCCCAGTTTGTGCAATAACTCAGCCGGCCAACGACGCAAGTTATCTGGCGAATACACCGATAACCTTTGTTGGCACAGCCAACGACAGCGAAGATGGCCTGATTACCGATGCTATCGCCTTGACCTGGACATCGGACATAGACGGAGTCATTGGCTCAGGCACTACTTTTACGGTTGCCTCTCTTACCTCCAGTCGTCATGAAATTAGTTTTGCAGCGGTCGATAGCGGCGGCGCAGTCGGTTCGACCAGCATTATCGTCTGGTATGATGTCCCGGCCCGTATCGCTTTTACTCCGGCCAATTTGTCGGTGTTTTTCGAAGGTTACAATATCCCGTTTGCTGCTGTTGGCACTGACACCGATAACACATCGTTAGATTCGGCGCAGTTTAAATGGTATCTCAACAACTTGCCTGATATCTGGAGAGAAGGTGCGGACTTTACGATTACTGCCGGTGCTTACGTGCCGGGCGCGAATCGCGTGAGAGTCGAGGGGCCTGCGCAGTATGAAACCGCAGTAAGCTCGACACATGTCATTCAGATGGGCTGGCCGGTCGCCAGCATTACCAGCCCGGCTAGTGGCACTCGCTTTGAACCGGCTGCTATAATACCCTTTGTGGCTGTTCCTGATTCAACCGGCACTCTGTCGCTGCAATGGTATCTCAATAATGACCCGATAAGCTTCGGCAGTGGTGCCAATGTCAGTTATTCGCCCTCGAACGGTGCTCATCGTGTAACCTATGTTGGCATCGACAGTCAGGGTGTCGTCAGCTCATCTACTATAAACATTGTTGTCGAAAGAGTTCCGCAGTTAGTGTTTTCTCCCGGTGCTGGCTCTTATATTTTTACCGGTCATCCGATCAATTTTGCTGCAACCTGCATTGATACCAACAATAACGATATCGCTGACGACAAGGTAAGCTGGCTGCTCAATGGCTCGCCATGGTTACTCGCCAGCGGCAAGAATTTCTCGATAGCTCAGCCAGCTCAGCTTTCATCAGGCACTTATCAAGTTACTCTCATTGCAACCGGCCCTTACGGTACTTCAAATTCTGTTGCCAATACCATCAGAACAGGCGTGTCGGCTGCTAAAATCAACTTGCCTGCAAATAACCAGACTTTCAGCACTGGCACTAACATTACATTCAATGGTATTCCCGATTCTGGCGGTGCAATTCTGATGGAATGGTGGGCAAACCTTGGTTTGCCCGGCGCCACTAAAATCGGTGACGGAGCGACTGTTAATACCAGTGCGTTACCAGATGGCTACAATGAAATAACCTATCTAGGCACCGACAGTACTGGTTTTGTCAGCTCACACAGTATCAGAATCGGCATTGGCGAGTTTCCCGAAATGGATTTCACCCCTGCCGAAGGCACGGTTTTCTTTGGCAGTCAGGACGTAGTTTTTACGGGAGTAGGCACCGACAGCGTCGACGGAACAGTTCCAGGCAGCCGAATGGCATGGTATATAGACGGGGCGCTGGAACTGGCTTCTTACTCTGTTTTGACCATAACCCCGGCGCGAATATCTGTTCTTGGCACCGGTCTTAAAGAAGTTGAGCTACGTGGTTACAACACTCTAGGCGCGGCAGGCACGACAATTAAAAAGTTTTACCTCGGTGTGCCCGTTGCCGCCATTGCCTCGCCTTCAGTGTCTGATACCGTTATCCCGACTTCCACTCTCTGCGATTTTTCCGCAGTACCTGATAATATCGACGGGCCGGAAATCACTGAGCCGCTCGAAATGCAGTGGTGGCTGAACTATCACCTGCCCACGCGCTCGCAATTTCCAACTACCGGTTCGGCGCTTACCGCGACTTTGCCAGATGGCAACCAATATCTAACTTACATTGGAACCGATTCTCAGGGTGTAGTCAGCCAGGCCACCATTCGCGTCATCGTCAGCGACAGCCCTGCTATCAGTTTCACCCCTTCAGACGGAGCGCGGTTGTTTGTCGGTCAGCCTTTTAATCTGGAAGCCAGCGCTGTCGTTGTAGCAACAAGTGTCGTGTGGTCTCTTGATGGTGGTATCACCACCTGGCAAAACGAATCGCCCTATACCGTAGTTCCTGGCGATCTTGCCGTTGGCCTGAACAACATTACGGCTGTCGGTGAAAATGATTTTGGTGTGGCGGCCAGCATAACCAACGCAATTTATTATGGTGTTGCCCTTGCAAGTATTACTGCGCCAGCTTCAGGCTCTGAGTATCTGCGGGGCACCGGGATTGATTTAGCTGGTTCGCCTTCCAGTGTGGGCCCGATTGTGATGCGGTGGTATCGTGATGACGGCAGCGGAGCCGTTTACATGGGTAATACTGCAAATCTTGCAGGATATCCAATGCCGGAGGGGCGCCAGACCATCACTTATGTTGGCACTGACAGCGCCGGATTTGTGAGTTCGGCTACGATTCAGATCTTAATGAACGATCCACCGCCCATGGAGATCATACCTGGCAATGGTTCAATCTTTTTTGCCGGTCGGTCTGTTAGCTTTGTCGGTTCAGGTACTGCTGTAATCAGCGGGTTGCCTGTTGCCAGTCCTACTATGAATTGGTACCTAGATGGTGCCAGTTCCAAAACCAGTTCGCCGATAACCTATAATACACTGGAACAGGTCGCAGGCATTCATTCTCTTCAGGTTGCTGGTGCCGATAGTTACAACACCGTGGGTACAAGCACGGCGATTACCATTAAATTTGGTCAGACCGTCGCATCGATCACTGCACCAGCATCAGGCAGCAGATATGATGTTGGCGATTCGATAACTTTTACTGGTCAGCCTGATTCTGAGGGTTTGATAACCATGGAATGGTATCGCGATGGAGTGCTGGCAGCATTTGATGATGGTGCTAATCCGGCTGCGCAAATCTTTCCGGCTGGTTTGCATACCATCAGATACATTGGCACTGACAGCGCAAATTTTTGCAGCTCAGCGACAATCCAGCTTCTGGTCAATGATGTGCCGACTATGCAAGTAATGCCAGGCAACAGCTCAATTTTCTTTGCCGGTCGCCCGGTCACTTTTACCGGTTCAGGTACAACTTCTACCGGTAACACTGTCGCAACAGCAACCATGAAATGGTATATTGATGGCTCGACGACTGCCATTTCTGTCGGTTCGCCGTATACCCTTGCAGCCACAGCGCTAAGCGCTGGGCCGCACAGTATAAAACTTGAAGGTGTCGACGAATATGGAGTCAAAGGGGCTGATACAATCAACTTTGAGTTCAGATATCCGGTTGCCGGAATATCTTCGCCTGCGTCTGGAACTACGTATGCGAGCGGCACAGCAGTGCCATTCAGTGGTACAGTAGATTCTCACCCCGATATGCAATTCCAATGGTGGTATGACATCGGCACGGGTGGCGCGACCCAGATGGGAGTTGGGCAGAACATAGCTTATAGTGTTCCCTACGGTCTGCGCACGATTACTTATCTGGCAACCGACAGTTCTGGTTTTGTAAGTTCTGCCACGATTCAGATCTTAATGAATGATCAGCCAAACATGCTGATACTGCCCGGAACCGGTGGGATATTCTTTGCTAACCAACCAGTTACTGTTTATGGTTATGGTACCAGTGCGGTTAGCCTGTCGCTTAATCCGGCTACTTTCAAATGGTATGCCGACGGGGTTCTAAAGTCTGCCTTCAATGGCCAGAGTAATCCAACCTTTGGTTCTACCGAACTAGCAGCCGGCTCTCATGACATCATGCTGCTGGGCAGTGACATCTACGGAACCGCTGGAACCACTACTGTTAATCTGAAGTTTCGTCAGACTGTAGCATCTATTGTCTTGCCGGCCTCCGGAACACTGTATGATCCGCTTCTTGATACCATCAATTTTACCGGTAACCCTGGTACAGAATTACCTATAGCAATGCAGTGGCATTTAAATAATGCCGCATTGTCATTTGGAACTGATGCAACGTCAGTGCTCAACCCACCGTTAGTTCCCAATATGAATGTTGGCTGGAACACCATTACTTATCTTGGCACTGACAGCGCCAGTTTCTGCAGCTCTGCAACAATTCAGCTTCTCGTTAACCGACCTCCAACCATGGATTTTACGCCCGGTGATGGTTCGATGTTTTTCACCGGCCGCCCAATAACGCTGATTGGCTCCGGAACAAGTTACAGTGGCGCAGCCATTGCTTCTGCAACCATGAAGTGGTTTGTTAATGGAGTTCAGAAAACCACTAACTCGCCGGCAATCTTGAATGTGGCATGGCTGAATACAGGATTTAACAATATATGCATATCTGGAACAGATAATTATGGAACGGTCGGTGCCGCCACATATAGTATTTATTACGGTTATCCGCTGACATCTATAACGGCGCCAGCCTCTGGTGCGATTTATCCATTGGTCAATAACATCAATTTTACAGCTGCTCCCGCGGCTTCGCTCCCGGAAATAGCCCCGATCTGGCAGTTGAATGGTGCATACTTTGCCAGCGGAAACGCAGCAAACATTGTCAATCTCGCCGCTGGCCTTCATACAGTCACTTACCTGGCCAGTGATAGCTCTGGATTTGTAAGCTCTTCGACGATTCAGTTACTGGTAAATGACACCCCGAATCTAATTTTCACACCGGGAGAAGATTCGGTTTTCTTTACCGGGCGTCCGGTTACTTTTGTTGGAGAGGGTACAAGCACTGCCAATGTTTCTGTTGCAACAAGCACCATGAAATGGTATTTGAATGGTTCAAGCACAGCTTTAAAAACCGGATCGCCGGTTACATTCATTGTTAATCAGTTGCTATCTGCTTCAAACACGATAAAGTTGACCGGTGTTGATGAGTTTGCTGTTGCCGGCGAAGTAACCTGTTACAATGTGAGTTACGGTGTGCAGACTGCAAATATTACTTATCCGGCCTCAGGCACCACCTTGCCGGTGGCGACCAATGCTTCGTTTACGGCAGTTCCCGCTCAGATCCTTCCCGGTTTTACTACCAGATGGTATCACGAAACCGGCGCCGGCTCTCCCGCCAATCTCGGTTCCGGCAACAGCATAACTGGTATTCCGCTGGCCGCTGGCTGGCATACAATCAGATATCTGGCGACTGACAGTTCAGGATTTGTAAGTTCGGCGACCATAATGCTGCTGAAGAATGATGCTCCCGTGTTGACCGTGCTGCCAGCTTCAAACTCTGTGTTTTTCTCCGGCCGTCCGGTAACCTTGACTGGCTACGGAACCGATTCGGCAAATGTTGCGATTAATCCTGCAACCATGAAATGGTATGTGAACGGTGGTTCTACGCCGTTGCAGACTGGTTCTCCAGCTACTTTCAATGTCGGTCAGCTTAGCGTCGGCAATAATGTTATCAGGCTTACCGCTGCTGACAGTTATGGCACAGTGGGTGAGGTTTTCTGCAATATAACCTATGGTTATCCATTATCAAGCATTACTTCGCCAGCCTCAGGCACAGTCAATCCTGTCGGGACTCCGATTGATTTTGCCGGCAATCCTCCTTCAGCCGGTTTAAATCTGGTAATGGAGTGGTGGCGCGATGACGGAATATTGGCTCCTTTCCATATGGGTGACAGCTCCATCCTGTCAAATATTACTGTCCCGGCCGGCCGTCATACAATTACCTATCTTGGCACTGACAGTGCTAACTTCTGCAGCTCGTCGACAATCCAGATACTCCTGAATAATACGCCGACCATAACGTTTGCGCCGCCAGCTGATGGGGTTTCAGCTGCTGTTATATTTACCGGCAAAGGCTTTACCCTTGAAGCTACCGGCACTCCAGTTGTCGATAACGCCACTTTCAGATGGTATAAAGATGGCAGCACATCAGTCTGGAAAAATCTTTCGCCGATAACAGTCAACGCTGGCGAGCTGACAGCCGGTTGGCATGATGTCTATGGCTCCGGTGCAGACGCGTATGGCACTCGTGGAACCGGCACTCATCAAATATATTACGAACATCCGCTTCCTTCTATTTCTACGCCGGCTTCAGGAACTCCTTTTGCACGCGGGTCTTCGCCAGCATTTACCGGATCGGCCGTTTTTGCCGGAGTCGATGTCAGGTGGTATCTGAATACTATTGATACAGGAAATATTACACAAAATTACAGTGCTGTTATTCCCGATGGTTGGAATACCGTTTCTTATCACGCAACAGACAGTGCCGGAAACCTCAGCTCAGCCAGCATTATGGTATTAATGAATGATCCACCGACACTGACCTTTACTCCGGCTGCTAATTCAGTAGTTTTTACTGGTCGCAGTTTTAAACTTGAAGCTACCGGTACCGAGTCGATACCGCCGAATCCTTTTATCAACAATGCTGGCATGAAATGGTACCGAGACGCGGTTACTTCTACGTTCAAAACCGTCTCGCCAGCAACGGTCAACGCCGGTGACCTTACAGTTGGTTTGCATACTCTCTATGTGGCGGGGCCTGACCAGTATGGTACTGTCGGAACTTCTTCCGTGCAGGGAATCTATTACGGGCACCCGCTGCTTACCATCGCTTCTCCTACTTCAGGAATCAGAATTGATACAGCTGTGAATCCCGTTTTGTTTGAGGGTTCTCTGGCCTCATCTGCAATCAGTCTGAGCTGGTATCTCAACTCAACTCCTGTTGCAGGAACTGCAAATACCAATTCTATTGTTCTTGGGAATGGCCTGAACACAATCGAATATGTTGGGATCGACAGTGTTGGAAACATAAGTACAGCAACGGTTACTGTATTGAAAAGTAATAGTCCGACAATAACCTTTACTCCAGCATCAAATTCTGTGATTTTTGCTGGCGGCAATTTTGTTCTTGAAGCAACCGGAACCGAAGCTGTCCCCCCTCCTGTAAATATTGATCCGACGACATTTAAATGGTATAAAGACGCGATTACCTCAGTATGGCAAAATGGTTCTCCTGTTCCAATCAGCAGTTTGACCGTGGGAACGCATACGCTATACGTTTCTGGTGTAGATCAGTTTGGCATTGTCGGAACTTCTTCGGTTCAGGCAATATATTATGGCCATCCGGTGGCTTCAATCACCTGGCCTGCATCAGGAACCAGGTTTGATCTTGGATCAGCTCCAACTTTTACCGGTTCTGCAGCTTCTGCAGGGATTAATTTGAGGTGGTATCTAGATGGTGCTGACACTGGCGTTCTAACGCAGAATTACACTCCTGCGCCACTGGTGCCGGCGCCTGCTGGTTGGAGAAAAATATCTTATCACGCCACCGATACTGTTGGAAATCTCAGTACAGCCAGTATTACGGTGCTGATAGACAGTTTGCCAACCATGAATTTTACGCCGGGTGATGGTTCGCGCTTTTTTACCACTACCAATGTCACTTTTACTGGTACTGGTGTCGGGGGTGATGGCACATTTTATGCCATACCTGGCACAAATATGAACTGGTATCTTGATGGCGCTGGCGCAGCAACACGCCCTGCTACATCTACCGCCTATTTCTCCTCTGGTCAGCTCACCACGAATAATCATACGCTCAAGCTGCAGGGCACTGATCAATATGGTATCGCCAGTTCTACTACGCTGAGTTTTTACTACGGTCATCCCTTGGCGGCGATTAGTTCGCCAGCCTCAGGAACCAGGTTCAATATCGCCAGTAATGTTTCTCTGATTGGTACGCCAGATTCAGCTGGACCAATAACAATGAAGTGGTATAAGGACTATGGTTTGCCATCTGTGGCCGATCTCGTCGTTACTGGCTCCGGTCCGCACACGGTTTCTTTCCTGGTTGCTGATCGTGGTATCCGCTCGATAACTTATATCGGAACAGATACTGCAAATTTTGTAAGTTCAAAAACCGTCCAGATTCTTCTTGACACGCCGCCGGCGATGACGATTGCCTCGCCAACAGCAGGCGGTAAATACTTTGGCGGCCAGAGTCTGTATTTTGAAGGTAGTGGCGTCAATTCATCGGCAACTCCAGAAGTAATACCGGGTGCCTCTGTTACCTGGTATATTGATGGCGTCCCCAAGGCGACTGGCCTAACTTATACGGCCCCAGTGAATGAGTTGCCGACTGGAACAAGGAACATACGCATCGAAGGCAAAGATGAATTTGGCACAATTGGCAGCACAACTCACACAATTCAAACTGGTCTTAATCTGCCAACAATAACCAGTCCGCTTTCGGGTGCCAAGTTTACCCAGTCTGAGGCTGTTTCTTTCATCGGCTCGGCAGATCAAACAGGTAATATGACTTGGTACAGCGATGACCAGGTTCCCCCCATTGGTGCGGGAGCTTCGCTCGCAATTAATACAAGTATACTCATGCGTGGCTGGAGAACCATAACCTATATTGGTACTGACAGCGCCGGAACATCAAAATCTGCCAGCATATCGATTCTTATCGACAGCGCACCGACTTTTGCTACACCTGCAACAGTAACAGCTCCTCTTCCTTTTGCCTCTGGGCCGGAATACGGTTCCCCCGGGAACAAAATACCCATCCACCTGGTAACCCTGGGCAACTATGGGCTCACTTTAGATGCTTCAGCTATTGACGGTGCTCTGAGTCCTATACTGCCAGCCAGTCTTACCTGGTATGTCGGTGCCACAGTTATTAGTAATGTTCCCCCGGTCACTTATAATTTTAATACGCCTGGTAGTTACACAATTCGAGTCGCTGCCACTGACGAGTTTGGAATTACAGCAACCTCAACACTGGTCATATGGGTCTGGGAAACCGAGAATTATCCGGGCTTTACTACTTCTCCCGCATCGATTTTAATGAAATCTACCTCAGAATTAATCGTTGCAGATCCTGGAGTGAATTCTGTGCTTAAGCTGACAAGAAGCACCACTACGATTGAAACTACCAGAGGAGATATCACTGGCGTTGCGACTCAAACCGATGCGATTCCTCTTGTAGGACATACGCTTGTCGATTTTACTATTGCTGGAACCTCAATTTATACGCTCTCAAGTATTGCTAACACTTCGCATCTTTTTACGGAATGGGATAGTAATTTTACATATGTCAGCTCGTTTACCATACTCGATGGCGCTGGCCCTCTTCAATTAGCCGACCCCAAAGGATTGTCTGTCGATACTGGAAATGCTTTTTATGTTTCAGATACGGGAAATAGCTTGGTAAAGAAAATGGATCTGGCAGGCACATCCTTCTTAAGTTCTCAGTTTGTTAATCAGCCAGTTGGAATAAGCGTTGATGGCAGCAATGTTTATGTTGCAGCGAGCGGCACGAATCAGTTAAAAAAATTCACGAGCGCTTTAAATACTGTTGCCACCTGGAATTCATCTGCCAGTGCAAACAATGCCACTCATTTTGTTGTTGGTGCGACCAGCAAAAATTTATACGTTACTGATCCCGAAGGCTCAAGCATAAATGTTATCGCTTCCAGCGGCACTTTGCTTTATACCTTCGGCACCGCCGCAAATTTCCAGGAACCTTATGGCATTACCATAGTCGGCACAACTGATGCAGACATGTATGTTACCGATAGATTGGGTAACAAGATCGTCAGATTCCGCACCAATTCCTGGTAGGTGCGCGGTCAATCCGAATTAGTTACATAAATCAAACATCGCAGTTCCTTGATGTGGTCATGCTCATTAAAAAAGGAGCGGCACGGTTGGGTAGCGATTAGAATATGAATGTTTAAAGCGTGAATGGTATCATAGCCAGTTTTCTCGTTGGCTACTCAAGGTCGAGTGACTGCTTGCCCATGAATACGCCGCCGGCGGTACCAACCCATACTTTGCGGCGGGCACCGGCCAGTCCGGCAGCCTGAATCAGGCTGGTGACGGTTTTGTGATTGCCGAGGCCACTTCGGATGCGTGTCCAGGCGGTGCCTGCGTCGGTTGTGCGATAAAGTCCGTCTTCGCTTCCGGCCAGCACATTGATGGTGTTTGTTGGATCAACTATAATTGCCCTGGTGTTAACGTTGCTGCCTGTGCCAAAGGCGCTGGCAATCCAGGTTTTTCCGTTGTCGACAGAGCGGTATACACCTCCGACCGTTGCTGCCCATAAAGTGCTGCGGTTTACAGTGTCAAGTGCCAGATCCAGTGGTGGAAATGCAATTGGCGGGACTGGTGTTCGTGGAGAGTTCGCAGAGAGAACGTAAAATGTGCTAATCATGGTATTTACACTTGGAGAATTGGCAACAAAAGCAAGTGCAGTTATCTCATTCAGATTGGCTGATGTAGTATCGTTCATGTAGAGAAACACCCCGCCAGGGTCGTTTCCAGCGCCGCCAGCATACAATCGATCATTATAATCGTCATACACAATTGTCTGCAAAATGCCGTTAATCGGGTTGGGTATATTGATATTCGAGAATGCGTCGACAGTGACAGGCGGAGAAGCTGTTGTATCCGTTCGTGATTCAATATCTGAACTTTTGTAACTGTCAGTTGTATTCAAGACCTTTAATACTCCAATACTAGTCTGCGCACCTGAAAGCGTGATTCGATATACCCCCCGGGGAGTTGTAGCAAACAGATATTGCGGGTTTTTGTTGTCAAAAGCCAGTTTGAGAAAGTTTTCGTTGGGCAGATTGTTGGCTGGCAGGCTGCCTAGTATCCTTTCGGCATTTCCTGCCGGCGGGATATACCAGATTCCGTCAGAAGTTGCTGCATAAACGCGCTGGTTGGGTTGAGGTGAGATAACCAGGTGCCCGATGTTATACTCGCCCTCGCTACTTTTGCTGGTGACAGAAAGCCCGGGAATACCCTGCCAGTATCCACCCGAAATGTCGCCACCCAGGTCAGAATAAGTGGCCACCCAGACGCCAAAGCCTGTCGTGCCAGCATGTACGATGAAGTCAGAACCACTTGCCGTGTACGGATTTACCAATAGCGCAGTTACCGGCATTACTTCGCCGGTGGTTGAGTCATACATATTGGTGCGTTTGGGCAACCAGAAGTCACTCAGGCTGATTGTTACTTCTGCGTAAGCTGTTGGGTCGTAGTTTGAAGTGGCTTTTATCTTGACTTCATTAACAATAATCAGGTCTGGTGCTGCATATAGGCCATTTGTATCAATGCTTCCGTATTGTTCTGAGTCAGTTACGCCGTTAACCGTCCAGGTTACTGAGGTGTCGCCGATTACCGAGGGTGTGACCCCGGCATAAAATTGAATTTTGCCGACTTCTGCCACAGTGGCGGCAGTAGTGATAGAAGCAACCTTTTCGACTGTATCGAAGATTTGCACTACGACTTTCTCAGCAATGGCCACTATGGCAGTTCTTGATGCCATCGGGTCGGCCACCGAAGTTGCTCTTATTGTAATGGTATCTGAGGCAGTGGGGTCGGAAAGACTTGGCAACAGCGTTGGGCGACTGTATTCGGCTGTCGTTTCATCAATAACTTTCAAAGAACCGCGATCGACATAAGTTTTTCCGTCGGCCGGCATGTAATCGACACGTGCTGAGTTCTTGAACTCCCAAATCACTGCTTCACTAGCAGTGCCAAGCAGGTAATCAAATCCCGGAATCTTAAAGGTCATTGGCGAAATTATAGGCATTGAATTAGTAGCAGTCGGGTCGATTACAAAATTTACCGGCGGGTAAACAGTGATATTACAACTTTTGCTGGCACCGTCGATGGCAACAGTTACCGAGGCTTGGCGAATCTGGGTTGGGCTTGAGGCGTAAAAGATGATCTGATGATCGGGCGCTTCGGTTGTAATGGAAGTGACTATGCTGTTGGGATCGAAACTGCCCATATTGGTGGGGCTTATGCTCCAGGTCATGGTGGTAGAAGCGGTGCCGCTTACAGTAGCCGCAATGCCAAGATTCGTGTTGCGTTGGGCATCGCCGCTGGTTGGGGTGATCGCTAGATTGGCACCGGTTGAAACCAGAAAAGTCACTGTACCAAGCGCGCCGGTGGGATTCTCAAGTGAGCGAATGCCTATTGTAACAGGATTTGTGGTTGGAGCTGTAGAAGGTGCGGAGTAAGTCAGGGTTGCGACAGTGCCAAATGATGCCGCCACTGGTTGCGAAATCGTAGCTGTGCCGGCAGTTGGCTGTTTGCTGATTTCATAACCAAGGTTGCTGTGCAGTATTTTTATGGTAGCAGTAATCGAGTTGCCGGGTGCTACCTGATCTGAAATCTTAGTGTAAGAAAACTCGCCATTGCTCTGCATAAATAGCATTTCTACCGAAGTGGCAAGGTCGACTGTTACCTGGGAATATAATGTCGAAATAAGCGATGAATCAGCTCTAATTGTCGTTGTGGTGTTATAATAGACTGGTGCCGGCGCTGCAAACAGGCCATTTGCATCGATAGTGCCGGATCCGTCGATAACCCGCCAGCGAACGGTTCCGACTTCCTCGGCGCTGATATTCTTGAGGGCGGCAGTAAACTGCTGGTCAGCGGCTGATTTGAGAGTTGCAGTGGTTGGCGCAACAATAATTTGCGGTCCGTCAATCTTTACATTGGTGCTTTGAAAATAGCCCAGGTTTCCAGCCTCGTCGGAAAAGCGGGCCCAGACTTTATGGGTGCCGACCGGTAGCGCGCTTGCCTCAAGCGATACAGGCGTAAATGGTTCACCAACACTTGTAAAGCTTATTGGAGGCGTTGTCGTGGCTGCAGTAATTGCATATTGAGCCTCATAGGTCGTAGTATCGGCGATAGTAAAGTGTAGAAAAATCGGCAAACTGGCAGTTAGTGCAAATGTTGCTACCTCAGAAGCAGAATCTTCAGTTAGCTGTAGCGCAATGGTGTTGCCCAGAGGAGCAACTGTATCAAGCGTTATTATTGCTGATACCGGCCCGTATTCATTGGCTGCCCCATCTCTAAACACCCCGAACACCTCTTTATCGCCATCACTAGTTGGTAATACCCAGCTGACCGTGTCGCTGAAAGGTATCCAGACTGAAGCCGATGATGGTGCCGCAGTATTGGCAATTTTCATCTGGGTTGGCGCTACTGCAAAGCTGAAGGTGAGAGTAACTGCAGTGGTTGCGGTAACTTTCGCCTCGTTGTTTATCTTAATTTCAACCTCTGGCGCGGTTGTGTCGAGCAGAATCGAGGCAGTGAATACTTCGGTCGGGTCCGCCTTGCCGCCCTTAAAGCGGCAATAGATGGTTTTCATGCCATCGCCGCTGCTGAATGTCCATTTTTTGGATTCAATGTAGATTTCCCAGAACGAGTTGAGAAAGTCAGAGGTATCCGCCAGTTGCATGTGCGTGGCACCCGGATACACCGTTTTTATAACCGCTTCGGTTTTGCTGGTCAGCGCTGCGCCGTCGTCAATCCAGATTCCGACATAACCGCCTTCGTTAAACAGAATAGCGTCTGATTGAATCGGTGAACTAACGCTATTAACATCACGAAATTGAACATAAATTCGCTTTGTTCCCGCTGTGGTGGTTTTGAACGTATAGTCGTAAGTTTGTGAGTAGGTTACCCATGAGGAATCAGCCATATCATAACTTTCGCTTATCCGCATCTGGGTGCAGTTGTCAGCATTCAAATTAAGAGTCACATCCTGTAATTTGGTCTCGTAGTCACCCTCATTAATTGAAACCGAAAGGTTTGTTGGCCCGGCCGCTCCGGTGGTGCCGGCGTAAAGACCGCGCATGACAAAGTCCTGACCATCGTCGCCGGTCAGAAACAACGAAATTTCGTAATCATTTAGCTGCATCAGCCCGGAAATAGTGGTTTCGTGCGTGGTGTAACCAGCTTGTCCGATGGTTATGGTCTGCAGATAGCCACCGAGCAGACCATATTCTATCGATGCTCGCGATGCACGGTTTGATCTGAATTTCACATGAAATGATGTGGAACTTATCTCATCCAATACGACATCGCGAATCCCGAGAAGTTGTGTGTCATCGACCTGTTGCGCATTAGCACCATCAACCTGTAGGGCACGCGCAAAAATAACTTCACTCTCACCGGTAAGTGCAACCAGATCGTAAATTCCTGCTGCCAGTTCAGTAAATGCAAAATAGCCGGCTGAGTCGGTTAATACGGTTGCTATGCTTTTCCCTGTCTGATCGCGGGCAGCAACCGGGATGTCACCATAGAGCTGCCGCTCGGCAAAATATACGCGTCCTGAAAGTAGGGCAGACGAAGACGGGCTGCCACTTCCACCCAGGCTGCCACCATTGCCGCTGACTCCGAGGCACCCGATGAATATGCACAGGCAAAAAAATAAAAAAAGGACGAGAAAATTTCTCATAGAGCGATCTTAGCATGTATCTAACCCCAACTTCAATACACCAATAAAGATTTTGTATGAGTTTTTCTAAAGGCGTAGGCGGGTAAAGCTATTTTATCCGCAGATTTCACAGATGCCCGCAGATGAATTTTGGTCTGCCTGGCCAAACTGCTTTAATCACCATGGCGCCTCTGTCATGCGGCGCCAGAGCATCTTCCCACGTCCTGTGGGAGACTGCACCCATTTGTGTAATCTGTGGATCGTCTTTGCTCTAGATTCCTGCGTTATGGAGTTCTATTGGAGCAGGGCGTCGTAACGCTTTTTGAGGGTCTGTATATCCTGCCACATCTGCCAGTTCGGGCTACCCTTGTCACGCTTGGCATCGCGCAGCAGAAAAGATGGATGATACATTGCCATGGTCGGGATCTCAAAGATTGAATTGAACCACTCGCCATGGATACGGGTAATGCCGGGCGTGTCGGGGCCAATGACGAATTTTACTGCAACATTACCGAGGCAGGCGATCAGAGAAGGCTTAAGGAGTCGCAACTGCCGCTGAAGGTATGGCGTGCAGCATATCATTTCTGATAACGCCGGGTCACGGTTTTCGGGTGGACGGCATTTTAAGATATTGCAGATAAAAAGTTCTTCGCGCTTGAAGCCAGCCGCAGTAATAATTTTGTCGAGATGCTGTCCGGCTCTGCCCACAAATGGAATCCCACTGGCGTCTTCGTCAGCGCCAGGTGCCTCGCCGATAAAAACCAGACGTGAATTTTGCGGGCCAGCGCCAGGCACTGTTTTGTTGCGGGTTTTATGTAGGGCACATTTCTGACATTGTGCAATTTCAGACGCGATGCGTTCGAGTGAATCCTCGGCGATGTCTGGTAGCGGCTCGATTCTGTTTGGGCGACTTGGCTTGCGCATTCCGGACAACAGAGATTCAAGATCCTTGTCTGATTTCTGGATGTTCTTATTACCCAGATCAGGTTGGCTCTGGCTGGGTAGCGACTGTCGATTGCCTGCGCCTGATGGCTCTTTCGGCCTGATAGTCTCAGGTTTCCGCTGTATCGGTTCTGGAATGTCGGGCAGCTCAGCAGCGATCTTGATTAGATCAAACTCTTCGCCAGGCGCAGCGCGGCTAATCTCGCATTCATAGCAACCAGCAGCTCCGGGTGGAGTTAACAGGGTAATCAGGTCGATGGCATCTATTGTTGCGTCATCGTTTTTTTTTCGCTTTGCCGCCACTCGATTGCTCCCCCGGGTTAACGTCTCAAGCTTTATTGCTCGGATTGTCGATGCGATAGGCTTTGGTGACGCCGGTCAGGCGCTGCACAGCATTGATGAGGCTTCCAAGCATATTCGAATCGCGCACTTCAATCGAAAAGTCGAGCAGGCCGGTTTTTTGCTTGGTGGTTCTGGCGATCGCTGAGTGAATGTTGATGCTCTGATTGGCAATAACACTGGTAACCGAATTAAGCATGCCCTTGCGGTCGGTGGTCTCAATCCTGATTTTGACAAGATAATCGCCCTCGTGGTGCTCTTCTTCGGCAATGCCGAGATCCCATCTGACTTCGATCAGACGGTCTTCGGTGTCGTTCAGCAGATTTCGAGTGTTGGAGCAGTCTCTCTTGTGGATGGTAACTCCACGCCCACGGGTTATATAGCCGATGATATCGTCACCCGGAATCGGGTTGCAACAGCGCGACATCTTGATAAGTGCATCTTCGAGGCCGCCCACTATGATGCGGGGGCCCTTGTTATCTTTCTTCTTTTGTTTTTCGCGTCGGGTCGATTTGCTGGGGTGTTTGGGAACTGATCTGGGGATCAGGTCTG
Source organism: Candidatus Rifleibacteriota bacterium (assembly GCA_018818125.1). Lineage (GTDB taxonomy): Bacteria > Muiribacteriota > Ozemobacteria > Ozemobacterales > Ozemobacteraceae > Rifleibacterium. The sequence continues at coordinate 18,882 of JAHISQ010000017.1, read as the reverse complement.
GAAACAGTTTGCCGATCACCTGCTGCGCCCTTACTTCTCCGGCGCCAATACCAGCGTAAAGCTCTTCGATAGACGGAAAACCCAGGTCCTTGACCTTATTGCCAAACGCCCCTGTTTTGAAGGTCTTTTCGGTCTCGCGGTCGCCGCCAAGTCGTAGAAAAGTTTCGACAAACTCCCGTTCGCCGCTGCCTATATACTCGTCGCGGAACTCCTTCTTCAGCCAGATGCGTATTTTGCGCTTGGCACTGGCACTGCCCACGATTTTAAGCCAGTCGCGACTTGGGCCCTTCTGGTTTTTGCTGGTAAGAATAGAGACGATATCGCCATTCTGCAGCCGATATTCAAGGGGCACGATATGTCCGTTGACTTTGGCGCCTATGCAGCGGTGCCCAACGTCGGTGTGAATGTTGTAGGCAAAGTCGATGGGCGTGCTTCCACTCGTAAGCTCGATTACATCACCCTTTGGAGTAAATACGTAAACATGGTATTCAAAAAGTTCGACCTTGACCGTCTCCATGAACTCGGAGGCGTCTTTTACGTCTTTATACCATTCGATGAGGTTACGCAGCCAGGACAGCTTTTCTTTGTAATCTGGCGTTGATTCTTTGCCACCAGATTCTTTGTAATCCCAGTGGGCGGCAATGCCCTCTTCGGCAATGCTGTGCATCTCTTCGGTGCGAATCTGTATTTCGAGGGGTTTCCCGTCAAAAATTACTGTGGTGTGCAGCGACTGATACATGTTGGGTTTGGGAACTGCAATGTAATCCTTGAAACGGCCAGGTATAGGCTTGTAATACTTATGCACCATTCCCAGCGCGCCGTAACAGTCTTTTACTGATTCGGTGAGAATTCTGACGCCGAGAAAATCATAGAGACCCTCAATGCTGGTGTTGTATTTGACGGTTTTGTTGTAGATCGAATAGGCCTGTTTTGGCCGGCCACTGATTCTGGCCTTGATGCTGAATTCCTTAAGATGTTCTTCAAGTTGCTGCATCGCGTAGCGCAGTTTGCTATCACCTTCGAAGCCTGTTGAGTTGAGAAAATCATATATCTCAGCGGCTTTTTCCGGTTGTAGAACGCGGAAACAAGTTTCTTCGAGCTCGCTTTTGATTTTGTTAATGCCGAGTCGGTGGGCAAGGGGGGCATAAATCTCAAGGGTTTCGCGTGCAACATATTTTTGCTTTACCGGTGGCAGAAACTGTATCGTTCTGACGTTGTGCAGGCGGTCAGCCAGCTTTATCAGTATAACTCTGACATCATTAGTCATCGCGAAAAGCATTTTGCGGAAGTTGGCTGCCTGAGCTGCTGTTGCTGAGCTGAAGAACATTTTGTTCAGCTTGGTTACGCCTTCAACAAGTAGTGCCATAGTTGGACCGAACATCGCTTCGATATCCGCAGTAGTGGCCGCTGTGTCTTCTATTACATCGTGCAGAAGCGCTGCGCAGATCGAAGTTGTGTCGAGCTTTAGTTCAGCGGCAGCAATCAGTGCTACCGATTCAGGATGCAGAAAGTAAGGCTCACCAGAAGCTCTGAATTGGTCTTTATGGCAATCTTCGGCAAACTTGTATGCACGTTCAATTCGGTCGAAGTCGGCATCAGGGTTGTAGGATTTTATGGCTTCAAATATCTGTTCTAGGGAAATAGTCGGTTACCTGCTGCTTTCGTCAGATGTAGAAAAACTTTTGATTGCTTCTTCGATGTTGGGCAATACCGTAAAATGATGGGTGAACTGGGTAATCAGAAAGACCCGGCGCATCTTGTCGCTGAGATTTATCAGCCTTAGATCGCCTTCTTTGGCGCGTGCTTTTTTGAGTCCATGCACCAGAACACCCATGCCGGCTGAACTCATGTATTGCAGGCCAGCCAGATCAATGACAAGGCGATATTTGCCCTGTTCGCATAGCTGGTCGATCTTTTCGCGGAACTGATCTGAATTTTCAAAGGTAACTTCGCCGCCTACGGCGATTACTACAACATTGTTTTCATGTTGCTGGCTATCAATGGTAAGACTCATGAAAACTCCATTCGTGCTGTGATAATACAGTCTAACACCGATTTAAACAAGGTGTCAAGCGAGCTTTGCTCTGTCGGTTACTCTTCGAGAATCGGAAAGCCTGATTCGCTGAGTGAGAGGTGATAACTGAGAGATTCCAGTTCCGTTGTAAGATCGACGTTGTGAACGGCGACGCTTTCAGTCGAAAGCATTTTGAACGGCGCGAAATTGAGAACAGCCTTAACACCCGATAGCATGACCAGGTCATAAATTTCTTTGATTGCACTGGCAGGAATTGTTAATACCAGAATTTCGATGCCCTTTTCCTTGACCATGCCGGGAAGCGTGTCAATAGACATGATTTTGCCGATCCCCTCGACGTCATTACCAATTACTGTCGGGTCTTTGTCGAAGAGAGCGCAGACCTTAAAATTGCGCTTTTCAAAGCCGGTGTAAAGAGCAAGCGCAGTGCCGAGCCGTCCTCCGGCGCCAACTATGGCAACTTTCCGCATTGTCTGCAGACCAAGAATTTTCACCAGATGTTCACGAAGTTTTTTGACCGAATAACCAACGCCGCGTTTGCCGAATTCCCCAAAATATGCGAGGTCTTTGCGCACCTGTGCAGGGTTAAGCGCCAGTCTGCGAGCCAGGTCGTGTGACGAAATAACTTTTACGCCGTCTCCATCGAGGCCATTGATGTAGCGAAGATAGATAGACAGTCTTCTGATCGTAGCTTGCGGAGGAACCAGTTTTTTTGCCACAGGATTGCTCCTTGTTCGTTTATCAAACATTATTTTTGCCGTCGTCTTCAAGTTGCGAAGATTTCAGGCCGCAGCCGCAGAGAAACTCGCGGCATGAAAGGCGGCCTTTGCCGGCGCGCTGTAATTCAAGCAAGCGCAGGCTGGTGCCTTCACCGCAAGCCACCAGAACGCCACTCTCTGGCCGTTGCTCAAGAATAGTGCCAGGTCTGGCGTTGACGGATTCAGCTGTTGCAGCCTTAAAGACTTTGATTCGTTCACCGACGTCTTCGAACCAGGCTCCTGGAGCCGGGTTCATCGCACGAATCTGATTGTTGATTTTTTCTGCAGTTTCAGACCACTTGATTCTGGCTGTTTGCGGTGTGACTTTGGCGGTGTAGGTTGCTGCTTCGTGCTGCTGCGGTCGCGGCGTAATCTTTCCGGCCGAGAATTCTTTGAGAGTGTCGACGAGCAGGTCGCTGCCCATTATACTGAGACGATCATGAATTGCAGTAAAGTCTTCGTTGGGGCTAATCGACATGGTTTCGACCGCGAGTATGTCGCCTTCGTCCATGCCTTTGCTCATCAGCATTACTGTGTTGCCGGTTTCATTGCGGCCATCAAGCAAAGCCTGGTGAATCGGTGAAGGACCACGGTATTCGGGCAAAATAGATGCATGCAGGTTAACCGCAGCAATTTTGGGTATGTCGAGCACAGATTGTGGCAAAATCAAGCCATAGGCGACCACAACCAGAAAGTCTGGCGCAAAGTTGCGCAAAGTTTCAATTGCATCTGGAGCCTGGCGAAAGGTTGCCGGAGAGAGAACCGGGAGTCCATGGTCGTTGGCAAAGCTTTTTATCGGTGTTGGGCTTGATTTTTTGCCTCGACCTTTTGGTCGGTCGGGCATGCAATAGACAGCAACAACGCTGAAATGAGGATCCTGGGTCAGTCTTTCGAGACTCGGCACCGCAAATTGCGGGCAGCCCATGAAAACCAGGCGCAAAGGCGCATTAGACATTAAAGCAGACCCTCTTCTTCTTCTTCTTCGTCGTCGAATAGTGACTCGCCGTTTTTTATCATTTCGAGCTCGTGTTTAATCTGCAACTTGCGAGCTTTGCTGATGCGGTCGATAAACAGAACTCCATCAAGGTGATCAAGTTCGTGTTGAATGGCACGCGCAAGCAGACCCTCAGCTTCGATCTGGTATCTCGAGCCGTCAATATCGGTTGCCTCGGCAGCTACCTTTTTTGCGCGCTCAACTTTTTCTGTGAGCCCCGGGAACGACAGACAACCCTCGTCGCAGGTCTCTTTGCCGGTGCTTTTGATTATTCGTGGATTAATGAGAACTAGAGGGTTCTCACCGATGTCGATTATTGCGAGTCGTACATTTACGCCGACCTGTGGCGCGGCCAGGCCGACACCCTTGGCCTCATTCATGGTCTCGAACATATCTGCGACAAGTCGGCGAATGTCGTCAGTGATTTCTGTAACTGCCTTAGAATCAGCTCTTAACGGCTCTTCGCCAAAATGTAACACACGATATTTCATGGCATCTCCAGTGCTATTTTATAAAATAATATTACATGAGCATTATATCACAAAGTTTTATATAGCGCGATGCTTACTTGTCAGAGCATGAAACAGGGGTTTATGTCGATGCTTAATCTGGTGTCACCCGGTTTTTTGAGCTGGCGGGTGACTTCTTTGACCGTTCTTGTGAGAAGATTAAAATCTGCCATTTTGAGCAGCAGCTGGTATCGGAATCGGTCATTGACTTTCTCTATTGCCGCTGGTGCTGGTCCTAAGAGCAGTTGGGGATCGACGGCCTTGTGGGAGATGAAGAGGTCGTAAAGAGCTTTTGCTGTGCCAGCGGCCCGCTCTTTGTCGGTAGAGGAAACGACAAATGAAGCAAGTTCCACGTATGGTGGAAAAAGTGTCTCACGTCGCATCTGCGATTCTTTTGTGTAGAAGCCGTGATAGTCTTCAGTCAGAGCGAATTGAATAGAATGATGCTCGGGATAATAAGTCTGCAGAATGACTTCACCCGGGCAATCGCCGCGACCGGCCCTGCCAGAGACCTGGGCGAGCAGCGAAAAATTGCGTTCAGAGGCACGAAAATCAGGCAGACGTAGCAGGCTATCAGCGGCCAGGATGCCGACCAGCGTTACATTGGGGAAATCCAGGCCTTTAGCGACCATCTGGGTGCCAACCAGGATATCGATTTTGCCCTGGCCGAAGCGGTCCAGGATCTCTTCCATGCTGCCTTTGGTCGAGACGCTGTCAGAATCGAGCCTTTGAATGCGCGCTTCCGGAAAATAGCGCTTTGCCTCGCTTTCGACGCGTTGTGTGCCGGCTCCAAAAAATTTGATAGCGCGACTGTTGCAGCTCGGGCAGATATCTGGAACTGCCTGAATTTCGCTGCAGTAGTGGCAGCGCATGATCTGACTGCCGGTATGGTAAACCAGAGATACATTGCACTTTGGGCATTCGATAGCATTGCCGCACTCACGGCAGAAGACAAAACTGCTGTATCCCCGCCGATTGAGGTAGAGAATCGCCTGTTTGCGGTTGGTCAGGGTCTTTTTTATCGAATCACTCAATTGCTGTGAAAAGATCGAGCGATTTTTGCGGGCAACCAGCTCGTGACGCATGTCTACGATTTTGACGAGTGGAGGTTGGCGGTCGCTGACCCGCGAGTTCATTTCGACGAGGCGGCAGGCGCCGGTTTGGCACTGATAAAATGAATCAATGGTCGGCGTCGCTGACCCCATTACCAGCAGCGCATTTTCGAATTGACAGCGGTGCTTGGCCACTTCTCGGGCATGGTAACGTGGCGAGTCGCCCTGCTTAAATGAAGGTTCACCTTCTTCGTCGAGAATTATGGTACCAAGGCGCGGCAGAGGTGCGAAAACCGCCGAACGGGCACCAACTACGACAGGGCAAATGCCACGTCTGATTTTTTCCCACTGGTCAAAGCGTTCGCCATCAGATAGTTTGCTGTGCAGAATTGCAACCTGCGAATGAAAACGATCGGTAAAGCGTTTCATCATCTGTGGTGTCAGTGATATTTCGGGAACAAGCACTATCGCGGTTTTATTCTGTTCAAGGATTTCGGCTACCCAGCGCAGATATACTTCGGTCTTGCCCGAGCAGGTAACGCCGCGTACCAGCACCGGCTTGTGATCTGAAGTGAAAGCCGTCCTTATCTCAGCCAGAACTTTCTGTTGATCATCGGATAGCGTTGGTGGCAATTCCTGCGGGCGCTGATAATATTCGCCGTCGGTTACCTGGCGTATGACCCGCTCTTCGACTTCGATCAGAAGGCCCTTTTTTTTAAGCTGACTGATTGGCGCACTGCTGATTTTGGCGATTCGACAGAGCTGAGCTGCAGTTGGAGCAGATGCAAACCCGAGTAGTGTCTGTACGGCCTGGCGTTCTTTGGGCGTGAGCTTGTCGGGTTCTACCGGCATCTCGGGGTTGATTTTAAGAACTTTTATAATCTTGGGCCCGGGATTTGCTGAAATACTGTGTGAAATCTCGACGAGTCCAGCTGCAAGCCAATCTTTGACTGAACTGCCGGACTGTGGACAGGCCTCAATAAAACTGTTGTAAGTCACCCAGTCGCGTTTGCTCAGCCATTGCAGTGCCTGTTCAGATGACTCGGCGCAGGATCTGATCATGCGCACGATCTTCTGCTTGATGCCTCCTGGCAGCATGGCGTGCAGCACTTCTCCAATGTTGCAGGCACAGTCGCGCGCCACTGTTTCAGCAAGCATCAGCATCGAAGCAGAGAATAACGGCAGCGGGTCAAGCACTTCGCCAAGAGCAACCGTTTTGAACGGCGGTTGAGTCTGGTGAATACCGGTAATATAGCCGATCAGGCGGCGGTTTTGCACCGGAACTACAACGCGTGAACCAATGAGTGGTATTTCACGGCCTGCCGAAAGATGATAGGTGAGGGTGCCTTCGCCTATTGGGTCTGGAAAGGAGACCTCGGCGTAAAAGGTCATGATTGTTGTTCGCGCTCTGGTGTGGCGCGGCTCAGGTGATTAACCAGTTGCGCGCAGAAACGCGTAAAGCAGCATTGCCCGCTGACATCTGGAACAACTCTTATACCGTGCGTGTCTGCGACATGCAACGCATTGTTTCGGCGCTGTACCAATAGCAGGTTTTCTTTGGTCACCAGCGTCTGCAGATCTATCTCCGGTGCGGCAAAAACCACCTGCAGTACCTCGCTAAGGCAATCTGTCTGCTCGTGCGCGACTGGTTCAGCAAAAACCAGCCGATTGTCGGCGTCAAGTTGAGGGCCGTCGTAGGCGTTGATAATCAAATTTGCTTCATTTGCACTGTTGGCGGTTTTCAGGCCACAAGCTTGCAATGCGTGGTCAAAACGCATCAGCCAGGTTGGGCGTATGTTGGCGATGACCTTAAGCTGTTCTGGTATCTGATAGTTCAGCCAGTAAGTTTTGCGGCTGATCTTGCGGTGGGCAGCCAGCCATGCCGTGCATTCGGCGAAAATTTTCTGGTAGAATGGCGAGAACTGCTGGGATTGAGTTGGCAGGGCTCTGAATAGCAGGTGCTGGTCAATATCTTCGTGGTCGGTTGGGATCTGACCTGGTTCCTGGAGAAGCCAGATTACCGGATTCTTCTGTAATAAGAACTCTAAAATAGGGTCAGAAGTGATCCCGGCCTGCAGAAGCTGCTGAGTCAGGCTGGCTGGCGAAACTACTACTGCCAGGTTGAACGGCTGCTGTGAAAAAAACCAGCCCGGTCGGTGCGTGGCAGTCAGGGGCGCGCAACCGCTAATCTGTTTGATCGCAGATTCGCTGATCCACTCATGCCCATTGTCAATCAGTGCAAATTTTACCTCGCAGCCGGCATGACAAAAAAGCATTGCCAGTTCTGTAGCTGAGCTGCTGGCAATGCCTTTTCCTAGGGCAAGTAAAACTCTGGTTCTATTTTTCCTTGTCCGTGATTTCAACTACGAGAGCTCCTGAGGCAATTTCTTCCATGGCAATCTTTACGTAGTTGTCGTCATATTCTTCGATCATGCGTTTTTTGCCGTCTACTAACATTTTGACGCGGTTGGAAATAGCCATCACGGCATCATATTTGTTTGGAATTCTGTCGGTAATCTCTGTGCGTGAGCGGAATTTCATTCGTCAACCTCCGTTGAATCGAGTTCTGTTACTTCAATATCATCATGGCTTTCGCCGTTTTCATGACTTCCCTTTTTGCCAAGCATACGAATTGCAGCGGTTTCGGGGTTAATGGCCGAAAGAATTACGTGATTAGAGTCTGTTACCACAATAGCACGAGTTTTGCGGCCGTAAGTAGCGTCGATGAGTCGACCCTGTTCTTTGGCATCTTCTTTGAGGCGCTTTATCGGCGCCGAACCAGGACTGACAATCGCGACTACACGGTCGGCCACTACGACGTTGCCAAAACCGATATTAAGCAGAAGAGCTTTCATGCAATGCTCCTATTCAATGTTTTGCGCCTGTTCACGGATTTTTTCTAATTCGCATTTTATATCAAGAGCCAGTTGGGTGATCTCAACATCGTTGATTTTGCTGCTAAGTGTGTTGGCTTCGCGGTTGAGCTCCTGCACAAGAAAGTCGAGCCTGCGCCCAACCGGCTTGTCGCTGCCAAGAATCTTTTCGAGTTCTTTTAAATGGCTGTTGAGGCGGGTGATCTCTTCGCTGACATCGCTACGATCGACCCATATTGCGATTTCGGTGCCGAGCCGGCTTTCGTCGAAGCCAGCCTTGTTGGCAAGCTCGGTAATGCGCTCAGTAAATTTGTTGATGAACTGCTGCCTGAATTCAGGCAGAAATTTCTCGATTTTTTCGATGGTTTCTTTGAGGAAAACACTGCGCTGCCTCATATCTTCTGCAAGATTCTGCCCTTCGCGTGCTCTGGCAGCGGCAAACTGATCTATGGCCTCGTTGAGTACCGGCTGGATTCGTTGCCACATCTCGTCGTTGTTGGCTTTTTTAGAATCGACCTTCATGACGCCGGGCAGAGCCAGCAAACCATCGAATTCGAGTGGGAGCGTCTGACCGCTTTCTTTGGCGATTTCTTCTCTCAAGTTAATAAGCTTGCTGAGTAGTGGTCGATTGATGATTACTTCCTGATTCGGGTTATAATCAACAATTTCGAGGTGAAGGTAGACTTTGCCGCGTGAAACGCGACTGCTGAGCTGCTGCCTGATCAGGCCGTCCGCCCAGTTGTAGCCATAAGGCAGATGTAGATCTATCTGCAAGAAACGGTTGTTCACCGACTTCAGCTCGACGCTTATGCGCCCAGCCTCATCAGTAAAGGATGCGTGCCCGAAACCAGTTAGACTCGATATCATAGGCTGGCATTATAACGTACAAACCGTTTTCTTTCAATCATTTTGCTCAGCATTGTTCAAGCCCCTTTAAATAGTAATAAAACCGGCCAAACAAAGAGATCGCGCCGAGTCACAATGACAAAGAAAACACGATATAATTACTTATTGAGGACTGCATAAAAAAAATATCTGTATCAGGGCTAACGGGATTTCGCACAAAGTGCACAAAGACAAAGACAAAGAGAATACGAGATCTCTCCCTTCGGTCGAGATGACAATATCTGCTGTCATGCCGAACGAATGTTAGGTGGCTCTTATGGCCGACCTTGGCCGTTAGAGCCACGTATCCCGCAGTGCTCACAGGGTGAGGAATCTGTGTTTGTTAGTGAGATCTCTCCCTTCGGTCGAGATGACAATATCTCTTTGTGTGAGAATAAACTCGCAAAGTTGCTGAAATTCTTTGCTGTTTTTTAAGATGGGGCGGAGGGTATACTTTTGGGAGAGAGGATTTACTAGATGCACTGGTTTGATACGCATTGTCATCTTGACCGTTTGCCGGTAGGCGTTGAGCTGTCGGCAATAATGGCACGAGCAGTTGCTGTCGGCGTAAATCGACTGGTAGTGCCGGGAGTGGCCGGTGCTCCGGCGCGGGTCGCTGAGTTGCTGGACTTCAAAGGGGTAGAGCTGGCATGGGGAATACATCCTGAGTATATAAGCGAATGTAAATCCATTGTCTACGATTCTGAGCCATGGGCTGGGGCAGGGTATAAGCCGGTAGCGCTTGGCGAATGCGGGCTGGACCGGCGTGCTAAATGCAGTGTCGAAGAGCAGGAACGGGTATTTGCCTGGCACCTGCAACTGGCAGTTAAACACAATTTACCGGTGATTGTGCATCTGGTTGGTCATTACCAGCGTGCATTTGATATGCTTGCTGCCATGGCAACGCCGCCGATTGTAGTATTACACTCCTGGTCTGGGTCGGTCGAGATGGCTAAGCGGTTTGTGGCGTTCGGCGCTGTTATTTCGATATCCGGTGGGCACTTTCGCAGACCTGAGAAGCTTGAACGGTTGCTTGGCGAATTGCCTATTTCCACCCTGCTGCTTGAAACCGATGCTCCTGATATGGCAGCTCCATTTTGGCAGGGTGATTATAATGAACCCGCGGCGATGTCGGCAATTGGCGCTGCTGTTGCCGAAAAAGCCGGACTGGCAGTTGAAGAGCTTGCTGAAATTCTATACAACAACTCGCTTAGAATATTCGGACAATGAAAAATAGAGTAATTGGTTGTTTTACGCCTCGGTGGGAGCGAAGAGTTCTAGAAACTGCGCGGGTGATATGTTTTCGGGGCGGGCTTTGTAATCGATGCCCTGTTGATCAAATTTTGCTTCCCAGACTATTTCAGGAAACGTCCTTTTAAGCAGTGGCAGTGCCATTTTTCGTCGCTGCTGGAAAAGCAGCGAGGTGATTTTGAGCGCGCGGTGGCGTCGTTCTCTATCAGCCGTGTTTAGCTGCAGCGGTTCAAGCTGTAGAATTGTGCTGTTAATCTTTGGTGGCGGTACAAAAGACGAAGGGTCGAATGTGCTGCCGATAGCGGTTCTGGCAAAAAAAGCGGTATGAACCGACAGGTAGCCGTAATCACTGCTATTGCAGGCGGCGGCAGCTTTTTTTGAGACTTCTTCCTGGAGCAGAAAAACTATGCGCTCGGCCTGTGGGCCTTTTTCGAGGAATCTTCTGATAATCGGAGTGCCGCAGTAATAGGGTAAGTTGCCACAGACAAGCAGGCGCTCGCCGGTTGGCGGCAGTTGCTCATCTCTTAGTTCGAGAAAATCACCCCAGGTAACTTCGACTTTTGGAAACCTTTGAGCAAGAACCGGGCGCATGCGTTCGTCTATTTCAAAGAGATGCATTTTGGCACCGGTTTTTGCGAGTTTTTCAGTCAAGGCACCCTGACCGGGCCCGATTTCCCATATCTGGTGATCTTCGGTGGGGGCGAGCAGGCGCACAATCTCGTCAGGAATGCGTTGGTCGCGGCAGAAATTTTGTCCCAGAGATTTTTTTGCTTTTATAAAATCAGGGTTTGCTTTATGTGGAGGCCTATTCATCAGGGTTATCCTGCCAGAAGTCATCAACTACAGTTTTCTCGATGTCTTTAATTATGGTGAAATATTCGTGTCTGATGGCCTTTTTGAGAGAATTGCCGGCGACCAGCTGTAGAATTTTTATCGACATTTCACGCCGTGCCAGACTTATATCGATAACGTCATTCACTGCGATTTCTCGGGTTGCTTTGGCGGCAACGCCATTTACTTTAACCAGTCCGAGCTTGCATGCCTCGTTAGCCAACGTTCGCCGTTTGATAAGGCCGGTCACCTGAAGATATTTATCTAACCGCATAATTTTGCCCCATTAAAACTTGATATGCCCATTTATAACCTCTTTTGTCATCAGAAGCAACTGCACATCATAATTTGAGTGATTACCGCAGCCATTTATAAAATAAGTGAGACTCGCAGTGTTCTGAAAATTCAGCATGGCTTTTTTTCTTGATTTTGATAAAATATGGTGATACAAAAATTTATTCTGTTTAAGGTGAAGTGTGCTACAGACATTAATTAAGTGGTATAAAGAGAGGTTTTCATCTGCTTATCGCGAAGATTTGGAGAGCAAGGAGCGCAATCGACTGGAGCGGATAAAAAATGGTTATATTGTAGATGAATCCGGGGTAATAGAAGCTATTGCCGAAAAGGGTTTCTTAAAAGCTAAAATTCTATTTAAGTGGAGAAAGGTTGCCCCCAAAAAGGTTGTCTGGTCATTTTTTACCGAAGACAAAGAGTTTCAACTGATTGATCTGAAGCCTGTAGATGCCATAAAAAAGTCACCCTATCAATTAGAATATTATAAATTTGAATTTGAGTCTGATGAACAGCTTGTATTGGAGTATCGCGACAGTCCGCCTGAACTTTCCTCCATAGTATTCTCAGAATATATTTATCGCCTGATTTTTGATCTGAAAAATTTGACCGTAAAAGCAGAGCCTGTGACAATACATAGCGACGGCGTGCCCCATTGGGAATAGAGCGTTTTTTATTTGTGCTACTTTGAATCTTTTAACCGGCACTTGCCGCTGAACTCTTCGAACTTAGCTACGAGAGGATCCCGTTTCCTGAATTTATGAAAACAGCAGCGGCCAGATACAGGCTGCTGCTGTTATAATTTTCTTGTAAGTGGTGTGAGAATCAGGGGGTGTTTATTTTAATCAGCTTGTCAGCACTGACTTTGGGGCCGTTTAAAATATTGGTGAAAGAGACTTCGTCAGGATTGACTTCGCCTTCACGAGAAACCTGGTCTGGTCTGGCAGATGCTGGTTGCTTGTTGGCCACTTTATCCGCAGCTTTGCCTTTGTTTGCCTGTGCGATCAGTTCCTGTCTTTTGACCGGGTCGCTTTCGTTGGCGATGACTTTCATGTCAGCTTTGTCTGGTATAATTATAACTTTGCCGTTAGGAATGGTGCGTGGATTGCTGATGTTATTGACCTGCAGCAAAATCGGGTAAAGAGTCGGGTCGCCGTAATGTTTGGCGGCGAGTTCCCAGAGTGTGTCACCAGTTTTGATCACGTGAGTTGTCGCGGCATTGGCACTAACTGAGATGAGCAAAACGGCGGCCAAAATTAAGAGAGCTACTTTTTTCATGTGTTTCCTCCTGCGCTGCGCGCCAGATTCCAGAATTTTTCTTCGTCGCTGAGCGTTTCTGTGAAAAAGCGCGGGTACAAAACGGCTTTTAGTTCGACCTGATTACCCATGCTTGAGTTAGAACGCTGTTCAATGTCTTTTTCGTTGTCAACCATTATAGAAATGGACAGTAGTTTATTTGCGTCTTCGCCAAGTTCAGAAATTTTAAAATCGCTGACCTTAACCATACTGATGATACGTTTGATGCCACCTATTACATCTCTTTCGACCATTCCGTTTTCTGAGTTGTAAGTATAGGTGACCATTCGACGATCTCCCTGATCGGTTATGCAGAACGAGATTTTTTTCTCCTCTATCACCGGATTTTCTGACGCTTCAACGGGAATCAAAGCCAGTCTAATATCAGCCTTTATTCGTTCAAGTATTATGCTGGCCGCTCTCAGGTTGGTCAGCTTGGACTGACTTTTGAAATACTGCGAAAAAGTGCCGGTCATCATTTTATAAGCCACGGCGGAGACCATGGAGACGATCATCACAACCACTATTAGCTCGATTAGTGTGAACCCATTTTTGTTGTTCATGGTTAGTCCATTGCCATTGAGAGCAGAGTTACGCTGTCTCTTTCGCTGGTGTTCATTCTCGGGAATTCAACCCTTACACAAATCAGGTAGTTGGGAACCGACCTGCGCTTGTTGATCAGGTCGCTGAGCCAGCCAAGTATGCCGGCAGGACCAGTGACATCGCGGCCATTAAATTTTTCGAGCTCAAGTCGACGGCTGAAAGGTAGATTTACCGGCGGTGGTGCGGTAAGTCCGATTCTCGAAAAGAATGTTGCGATCTGCTCATCTGAGCTCAGAGTAATCTTGTTTGAACTGCCGGCAACGGCTGCTATTTGATGCGATTTGATGTCGCGTACAAAATTGATCAGGTCGGCAGCATAGTTCGAAGCGGTAACTTCATGGATGTTGTTTGCGGTTCCCTGACTGCCAAACATGAAGAGATTGTAAATAGGAAGAACCGCGACCGCCACAATGACCAGCGATATCAGTACTTCAATCATTGAAAAGGCTTTGCGTTTCATTTCAGTTTCCGTTCAGTTCGATTGGCTCGTCGGCAAACGGGTTTTTCATGGGAGCCAGGGCCGGGTCAATCCAGCTTTCGCTACTAGTAACCTCTTGTGGCGTATTACATGCTGCAGATGCGTTTTCTGCTGGTTTGAGGATCGGCACGGCTTCTTCTTTGCCTTCTACTATAACATTTAGTTCTGCTGCTGTCGTTGCGGTTCTGATTAGAGGTTTGTCGATTTCGGAAGTGGACACGGCAGCGGCAGATTGCTTTTTCCGTTCAAGCTGCATCGGCTGCTGGTTAACTATTATGGTGAGTTGCGCTCCGGAGATGAACTCGAATACCGCTTCTGAGTCAGAAAAATCGGGCTGTCCGTTGGATAGCCTGACTGTGGCTTTGCCAGACATTTTGAATACTGATGTATGACCGTTGGTAACGGTGAAAAGAAAGCAACCATCAAGCGCAATCGGTTTAAGCGCTTCGAGCTTAACGCTCTGGTCTGCTGTCATGTGTTCACCCTGCAATATGGCGGAATCATTAAGAGCCTGGACCATCACACCCTGAGATTGACCATGGTATTTTACTGCAGCCGGAGTATACAGGTTTGCAGCGGCAATAATTGCCAATAGTGCCAGGGCGGACAGCCAGAAGTAGCGCCAGCTATGTTGAGCTGGTTTTCCTGTCTGCGCCGGGATGATTTTTTCGCTGCGTATCTGCTGCATGATGCGGTTGTTTACACGGTGACGGGCAAAAGCCTCGGCAATGCCTTCTTTGAGAAGAGCGTCGTCGGCATTAATCTCAGCTACTTCTTTGCTGCACTCAGGGCAGGATTTAAGGTGCAGCTCGAATTCCGCCTGCTCAACTTCTGAGAGCCCGCGTTCACAGAAAAGCAATAACTTGTCGTTTTCATGGCAGGTTTTCATAGTTTTCTCTTTTTCCCCTTAGAATACCTCTGGCCTTGAAGATTCTGTTTTTAACCGTTTGCAGCGGTATATCTAGAATCTCTGCAATTTCCTGATAGGGCAACTCGTTGATTACCCTTAACAGAAAAGGCGTTCGGAGTTCTTCGGGAAGCTCCTGAATCATCGCAACTATACTTCGGAACCTTTCGCGCCTGACAACTACTTCTGAGGGCTGAGAGCTGAACTCCCTGGCGCTGTCGGAGAGCATGACTTCGGTTACCAGATTCGTCGAGGCTACACTTCTGCCGGCTTTGCGTCGCGAATCTATGAGCAGATTGCGCGAGATTGTGAGCAGCCAGGCTGCAAAGCGTCGCTCGCAATCAAAGCTTGCCAGATGTCTGAAAGCCTTGATAAACGTTTCCTGAACAATGTCTTCGACCTCCTGCAAATCATTCAGTCGCGTCAATAGAAAACTGAAAACCAGCTTTTCATAACGCTCAACCAGTTCGGCGAAGGTTTCGAATTCACCCGCCAGAACCGCCTGAATCAGTTCTACATCGGTTCTCTCTTGCTTGTTCATCTATAATACCGACTTCTTTGCAAAAAGTTTTTATTCTTCTGTTATTATTTCCACATCGCGTGGACCCATTGCCAGACCGTAAAAGTCAGGTGCACTTATATCTTTGCCGCCGCCAAACTCAGCTGGTTCGAATCCCCATTCTATCACACAGCCTTGCCTTACGAGATCCTCTATGTTGTCACTGGACACTCCACCAATAATGTGAAGTGGTTTAGTAGTCGTAACCTTGCCGCTGTCGCCGTTAACACTGATAAAAAAACCGTGTGTCTGTGGCAGCTCTCCAATACCGCTGCGGCCCTCTGAAATGGTGATGCCTTTCTCTGCGATAAAAGTAATAAAGCCAAATGCATCCGGGTTGTCCGGTATTGCCATGGTGTAAGGATTTATTATTGGCGCTTTTACTGTAATATGCCCACTCACAAGAATAATGCCGCCTTTGGCTACTTCCAGCGGCATGTCGACAATCAGGTCGCCATCAAAAGCGATTATCTGATTGAGATAGACCACCTTTTTACCGCGTTCTTCTGTCACAAAATGGTCTTTAAAGAAATCACATTTACTCAGGTAAATGGGTTGGCCATCTTCAGATGGGATCCGATAGCTCACGCGGTCGGCAAGATAGTTGCTGCCGGGTTTAATCTCGCGAATATCGCCACTATAATGAATTTCCTGGTCATCGGTGAACCGATAACCATCACTGCACAGGGCGTCTGGCCCATCGTCGACGTAGCCATTTGCTGGCACAGCGTCTTTCCATTTTCGATCAGGCCCCCCGGGGTCACAGATATTGTGCAGGGCTGTTAAATATGGCTCCCAGTCGCGAACTTCTGGGTCAAAACCACAGAGTGATGGCGAATTGTTGGGCAATCCGATCTGAAAAGTGAGATAGTCGATGTTACTCAAAACTGCTGAGATAAAGTCGTTGAGGAAGATGTTGATGGAGCCGCTGTTTGCGCTACCAACGCCATTAATCTTTTCGAACTCCTCTTTGAACCAGTTTGGTACCGAATTGTTTATGAAATGATCAAGTTTGCCGGTTGGGTCAGCACCGTCGAAAGAAGGAATCGGGTAGAGCCTTGAGATATCACCGAAGTAAAATGCGAAAGTGCGCAGGTATCTTCGCTTTATTTTTCCAAAAATAAGCGTGGGTGTACATAATGCGGGAGTGCCAAACAGATGCATTGAGTTGCCGGCATTTACTTCGTCCTGGTTCAATGTGGCATAAATTCTTCTGGCAGGCCTGAACAAAGAATATTCGCGGAATCTGGTGTCCCATACACCGCTATAATAGCCGTAATCTACAAAAGCAATCATCAGTCGGCTTACGTCGGCTCCTTGAGAGTTGCCGGCGATTTTTGTGTTGAACCAGTCTGTCCAGTCCTTTGAGATGAGCCAGCCAGCAGAATTATCGTTGTAGTAAAAATGAAAGTATTCGCCAAAGGTTGATTTTAAGAGGTCGTCTTGTGCCCCGGCCATCACATTAAGAATTAGATTGCCCGCGTCTTTCTTTGAATCTGTTGAAGGTCCGCGGCCACCCAGGTAGATCCAGCCGCTTTTAACGAATGAAGGTGCGCCGTCGATGGTTTTAACAACGCGGCCCCAACGAAAATTCAGATCTTCCATGTGATCGGTTTTATTTCGAGCAAGCCGGTTTAAACAGACCAGCGGCCGTTTGCCATTTGGATTAGAGGTGTCGAGTGTGCCGTCGTCCTTATTAAAGGTTTGATTGGCAACCTTGTTGACCATTGTTATGTCGTGATTTGCACTTGGCGAGGCGCCACGATGCGAAAACAGGGTGAAACGGTAAAAGGGCGGCGCAAGCAGGCGACAAAGCATGAATTCTTTGCGTATGCGGCATGTTTTTTCGATTTCAAGGTGAGTCACCTTAACGATGATATCAATATGCCCTTTGCGCTCGAATGGACTGTTTTGAATTCCGATTATTGGCGCTTCAAAAGGAAATTTGTCGCCCAGGTCGGCGATGTAGAAAACCTTAAAATCAACCGCACCATGGTCGCCCCATTCTTTTTTGAAGCGATTCATGATTTCCTTGACTACGTCAAGCCCTTTGATTGGGCGCGTATAGTCAACTTCTTCAAGAATCCCGGTCTGGTTTGAAAATGCCGCGTCAATAATTTTCTGGCCGAATTCAGGGTCTCTGGTCTCAAAGTCTTTCTGAAGCTTGCGAATGGCCAGTCGACCAACCGCCGAAGCAATCTGGTAAAGACGCTCATTTACCGATACGCGGTTGGTTAACGCACTCTCGTGTCGCACGCGGCTGATCAGCGAAGTAAAGACTATGGTCAAAAAAAACAGCACGCCGGCAACTATGATCATCACCATGCCTTTTTTCGCGTGCCCAAAAAAGCAGGTCATAACGCAGAAACCTTTTTAAGTAAGACAACGGCACGATTATCTGATGGGTCTATTTCTAGAATTTTTTTGAGATGTTTTATGCAGAGGTCACATTTGCCCAATTTCATGGCGCATATTGCAGACTGAAACAAAACCGGGCGATTAAAAGGAAAAAACTCGAGTGCCTGTTCAAACCAGTTACTTGCAACGTTGTAGTCACCCTGGCGCGACAAGATGGTTCCGCAGATAACCATTGCGGTTGCACTATCTCGGCTTGACGGAAAATTTTTGATAAGGGTTTCGAGAGAGCTCAGAGCTGCATCCTGATGATTCATCTGTACTTGGCATTGCGCCATTTCAAGCATAGCATTTGTGTCGAGCGGGTCTATGTGAAGAGTTTTCTGATAGAGCTCGAATGCCTTCTGGTGGTCGCCTTTAAGGCGGTATGCATCAGCCATGTCATTGTGGGCATTGCTGTCGGTTGCATTTTTGCTTATGGCTTCACTGTAATATTCGATGGCTTTATCGAGATCTCCATTGTCAAAATAGGCATCGGCAAGCCAGTTCGCCAGCAGTCCACAATCCGGGTTAAGTTCGTAAGCCTTG
Organism: Candidatus Rifleibacteriota bacterium; assembly: GCA_018818125.1. Lineage (GTDB taxonomy): Bacteria > Muiribacteriota > Ozemobacteria > Ozemobacterales > Ozemobacteraceae > Rifleibacterium. Next base: position 617 of record JAHISQ010000017.1, on the reverse strand, counting down.
TGCAGGTGTTTGACCGCATCTTTCAGATTGCCAGTTCGGGCAGCAGATATGCCCATTCCAGCATGTGCTTCTGCTGAGTTGCTGTGGTATTTGAGAGCTTTTTTGTAATGCTGAATAGCTGCTTCGATCTCTCCGTTCTCGAAGCAGGCGATGCCCAGCGCTATTTCGGCATTAACTTTGTTTTTGCCCTGGCGCAGACAGGCATTGGCTTTCTTTGTTATTTCTGCAGTTGAATATCCCATGGCAATCCATTATATCAACAAAAGTTACTACTGGCAGCAGATATTTACCATGCTTCTCAAAAAAAGTTTTTATAATCTTTCAGATAAAAGGGGGCGACTGCCTGATGGCAGTCGCCCCCTGCGGGTGACAAAAGAATTAGATTTCTTCGAGTGTCTGAGTGTGGCGAACAACATAAGCCTGGTTGTTCAGACCTTTCAGGAAATAGCTCCAGACTTCTTCCTGATATTCGCCGCGCAGTTTGCGCTTGAGCTGAGTCGTTACATCAGCGGTAAGAGACGCTTTTACTCCAGAGTTTTCCTCTTCTTCGAGCATGGCGATAACAAAACCATAGGGGGTTTCGATTACTTCGGTCAACTCACCTTTTTTGAGATTCC
>JAHISQ010000016.1 GCA_018818125.1 Candidatus Rifleibacteriota bacterium | reverse complement strand
TTAAGGCGATTTAGCGTAGTATCTGGAAGAGCCTTGAGAATTTCGCCGGCCAGCTTGAGGTTTTCCTGGCTGAGTGCAACGCCGTAGCGCCTGAAAGCGCTGGCAAGCTCATTACCGCCCTCGTGAATACCGGCATTTGCCAACAGTTTTTCGGCCGAAACGCCGCTTGAATTATCGCCGGCAATGATATTAAACCCGCCATCGGTAGCCGCCAGACGACCAGACAGCTGGTGTCCAACCGGGTAACTGCCATCGGCATTGGCCGGAACGCCGTTGATCAGGACAAGTGAACGACCACCCTCGCTGGCGATGACTTCGGCATTTACCTGTCGACCAGCGCTCAGCTCACCTGTATGTGGCAGTGAATAAATTTTCATCGGGCAGCAGCTTCTTGATCGGTTTGAAAGAGCGGCGATGCAGCAGGCAGGGTCCGAGTTCGAGCAGAGCCTGTTGATGAGCCTGAGTGCCATACCCCATGTGCTTCTCAAAACCATATTTTGGAAAAATTTGTGCAGCTTCTTCCATGTAGCGATCGCGCGCTTCTTTAGCCAGAATCGATGCGGCAGCAACCGAAGCACTGATCGATTCGCCACGTGCAAAAGCCTGATGTGGCAGCTGCAGCCATGGCAGCTTGATATAATCGAGTAGAACGTAGTCTGGCGGCTGTCGCAGTTCGGCAAACGCCCGCTGAAAAGCGAGTCGGGTCGCCTCCAGGATATTAACACGGTCAATCTCTTCGGGGCTCGCAGTGCCAATACCAAAAGCCAGTGCCCGGCTGCATATCTGCCCATAGAGCTCACGGCGACGTTTACGGCTGAGTTTTTTAGAGTCGTCAAGCCCGTCAATACGATGATTATCGTCGAGAATCACAAAAGCCGCATAAACCGGCCCGGCCCATGGACCGCGGCCTGCTTCGTCGCCACCGGCAATCAGCTGATATCCTGCGGCACGGGCGGAGTTTTCGTAATGGTAGTGTTCGGGGTTCTGCATGGCTAAACTTTACGGCACAACCCTCTCACCTGGCAACCACTAATTTGAAAAAATATATATTTCGCGGACAGGGCTCGTCGATCGGCCGCATAAGTTTTTGCTCCAGCGACTCGCCTCTCTGATTTTGCGATAGAAGATATACACTTGAGTCAAAGCTGCTCGGCTCACAAGCTTGCGCAAAAACTAACGCGGCTTCTCTCCGAGCAGTGAATTTAGAGCTTCGTCTCGACGACAAGTTCATCAATTTTGGATTGTGCTATCTGTGCCGTCTGTGTCATCTGTGGACAGTCCTTCTGGCATTTATCTTCGACTATCTGCGGATGAGCTTATGCTGGTGACGGCGGGGGGGTGGTCGGAGAAAAGTTTATTGAGCATGAACAGTTCTGGTTGCTTGATCAGAGAGACCTGCAACAGTGGATTTTCTTCGCGCAGGCTGAGTTTAGACAGGCCGGCCTTTTTGGCCTGACCGGTGTTGATCTGCCAGTTAAGCCAGCCGTTGTGGCGCTGCTTCTGATTTTTGAGACGGTAACGGGCCAACAGCGCATCAATATCGCGGGCAATGGCGGAGGCATCACCGGGCAGCGGAGCTTCCAACACCATCGGATACAGTCTGTCTTCAAGTTTTTTGCCTGCAGGCAGCGCTGAAATAATCTCGATATCGCCAGCAACAGCTGCAAAATGGAGTTGGCTCGGTGGCAGGCCGCAGCCGTTGAGACAGGCAATTGCCAGACCGTGCGCAAAAAAGCCGGGTTCAAGCAATTCGACCCGTCTGAACCAGTCGACCGCGCCAGGCACATCAAGCATAAAGCGGCGTGCAAGCGCGGCTGCAATAAACTCGCGGCTACAATATGCCCATTCAACAGGCACTTTGCACAAAAGCCAGAGTTGTCCGGTTTTGAACTCGGCCGGCCTGGAAGGCTTATGGGTCAGATCGGGGCCAAGGCGATTGAGAGAAGCGATTTCAGCGGGCGAGCGGCATGCGCCGCAACCGGAGCACTTGCCAGAGCCCCATGGCGGTGCAAGACAGGCTTTTATTTCCCCACCAGCCTCAATCGTCTGCCAGATTCGATAAAGAAAGGCTTTGTTGATACCTGTGTCCACGTCATCCCATGGAAAAATAGTTTCGAGCTGGCGTTCGCTCTCGCATAAAAGCGCAAGACCTTTTTGTTTGAGCTTTTGTCGCCAGAATTCATGCAGCTTTCGACTGATTTCACCATGATAGCGAAAACTGCGGGCGATGGAAGCTTCAATGAGAATTGGCGTGTGCCGGCGATCAGCGTAGGCAATAAACTCAGAAACCTCAGCATCTTCTGGCCCCGAGCTAATTCTTGCTTCGAAACCGGTTGAGCTGATCAGGGCGCACAGTTGATCGAGCTGTTGCTGCATGGCCGCAGCGCTTCGGCGCGGCGGCGCAAATTGCATCGGGGTCTGTGGTGCTCTGAACAACACAGCAAACGAAAAGGTCAGGCGGGGCTGCGACTTGCCGGTGGCGGTTCTCTGCCGGACTTTATCGAGGAAAGTCCTGAATTCTTCAACATCAGAATCCTGTTCGTATCCGGTCAGAATCAAAAACACTTTCATCTGCCGCATGTTTCGCTGCATCAGCAGATCGACTCCGGTCAGAATCGTTTTTTCATCAAGATTTTTCTGGAGCAGAATGCGCATGTGGTCGCTGATGCCTTCCATAGCACAGGTGTAAGTGCGTTTGCCCGCATCGAACTGCAGATCCAGAAGTTCTGGCGCGTTTACCACAGCGTCGAAACGCTGACTTTTGATGGCTACTCGCGAAAACATCTGCCCCAACCGATCGATCAACGAAAAAATTTCGCTGCAGGTATTGGCGTTGAAGGTCATCAACGAAATCTCACTTAAGCCCAGACCGGCTTTGAGCTGACTGGCAGTCTCCATGATTTTTTTAAGCGGGGTTTCGCGGTAAGGTTTCTGTTCCCAGGATTCCTTGCAGAATGAGCAAAACGATGGGCAACCCGCTGAAACAAGCACGTGCGAATTGCCCGCGCCTTCATAGAGCATTGGCCCACCCGACCAGGTCTCGGCTGCATCGCAACAGGCGGTTTTGTTGCTGCAGACCGGCATCGGCGCGCCAGGCTCGGCTTCTATCGTGTTAAGCTGGCCGGTTTCAGATTTTTTTTGCTGATATGACGTTGGCAGATAAAAACCAGGTATCTGCTTTTGCAGGAGATTGAGCTTTTCTGGACGAGCAAGAGCGGCATTATCTCGCAGCAAATTCAGCATCTGCGCAAAGACTTGCTCGCCATCCCCGATCAAAACAGCATCTACAAGACCGCTGCCGCCAGTTTCGTCAACTCGGCCATGCAGAATTGAGTGGGTATATGAGTTGCTGCCACCCAAAACGAGCAGCGGACTGCTCTGTTCATCTCGTTTACAACGCGAAAGCGGTAGCTGGGAATAATGCAGAAGCGCGGGCAGGTTTATCAGTTCCTGCAGAACCGAATTGCTGATTGCTATCAGATCGAAGGAAGTGGCCGGCTCTTTACTTCCGACTCCAGTTAACAGTGGCACACCCGCTGCGCGAAACAATCGTTCATCGCTTTCCGGAGGCATGAAGGCCATATCAACATAGACGTCTTTGACCGCAGCAGCCATCTGGTAGAGATAAGTGTGGGTGATCCCGGCGGCAACTTCGCTGTATGGTGAAAGTCGCACAATCAGCACGCGTAAACTGGCGCGTGCAAACTCAGCAGGAGACTGCGAGCCAGGCTCACCCCCCTGGAACCAGACACCGTGGCCGGTTAAGCGCTGTCGGATGGTCGCAAACCAGGCGCGAATCTGTGGTGCTGCCAGCATCAGCCTTTACGGAATCCCATCCAGAAGCCAACCAGAAAAGAGCCGGCAAATGGAAGGTTATAGGTAATCACCGACATCATGCTGCTGGCAGAAGTCTCAATGGTCTTGTCGGGAACAGCGGTTTTGATGCGTTCCCAGTCGATCACTATGAATTTGTGAAAAGCCAGCGCCTGTATTGAAATAAAGCCGATTCCGAGAATCAACGCCGCCAGTTTGGCGAATTTTTTGAGTGTGAAGCCGACAGCCCAGCCAGCGAGACCACCGCCACCCAGGGTCATTAGAATGAACTTTATGTCTTCGGGCAACGGAATCCCCTGCCCCGGCGCTTCAGCGCTGACGCTGGCAACGCTCTGAGCACCGACTGCAACCACGATAAAAAACAGTATTGCTGTAAAAAGAAAATATCTTTGCATTGATTAAAGTGCTCTAATATAAAGTCAGTTGGCGGGTTTTGGCTTTTCGAACAGAGCTGAGAGCTTTTTGATCTGATAGATGCCTTCGTTAGTGCCGACCCAGAGGTCACCATTTTGATAAGCCACACCGCTTACTGTGAGAGCAGAAAAGCCGGGCACCAGCTCCTTGAGATTAAGCCATTCGGCGCCATGCAAAATCGCCAATCCTTTGTCAGTGCCCACAAAAAGCATCTCTCCACCATCACTGCGGGCCAGAGCATTAATAACATTGCCTGGGAGCGAGCTGTTTCCGGGAACCGTATCTTCGACAATCTGGCCATTGCGCTGAAACCAGTCACGGTGCTGCGCCAGATAGTTGGTATAGCTGTTCATCATATCTGTAACAGTCAAGCCGCTGGTGGTGCCAATCGCCATCATATCGCCAAACGGCATCATGACCTTGATATTATTGCCAGGAAGCTGGCAGTTGACAGGACTGGCCGGTACGTCGATCAGTGAAGATCCCATTACTGACTTGGCAGGCCCGGTAAAGTTCTGGAAAAGCTCAGACGAAAGTTTGCCGATCCCAGCGCGAGTGCCTGCCCAGAGCTGACCTTTCTGGTCAAAAATAACCTGATTAACTTCATCCATGACCAGGCCGGCTGTTTCACGACCAAGAGTCTTGGTCTGACCACCGTTCGAATAAACCACGCCATAGGCGGTTGCCACAGCCAGTTCGCTGCCACGGCCAATTACCGAGCGAGCACGGCCTCCGGTATACACTGAAGCCCAGCTTTTGCCGTCGAAACGGCAGGCGCCGTTGTCGGTGGCGATCCAGAGGACATTGTCAGAAACCTTGAGATCTTCGATGATGTCAGAACCAAGAACATTGGTGTTCTTTTTCTGATGGATCTGCCAGTTTACACCATCGTAACAGAACAAGCCTTGTTTGGAACCAGCCCAGATTTTGCCACCAAAGGAAACCAGCGATGTAACAGCTTCTTCAGGCAGCCCTTTCTGGCGGGTATGATGTTCGAATTCAAGAGTCGAAGGTTTGGGCGGTACCTTGGGCTGACCGCAACCGACTGCAAAAGCCAGAATAGTAAAGCCAAACAAAGCTGCAAGCCATGTTCTGCTGGTCATATCAGATCCTCCAGGCATTATTTCGGGTAAACACGCATCAGACTTTTAATTTCCATGGTTCCTGATGCAAAGCCGGTTCGATGGGTAACTCCGTAAAGAACGACACGGCTGCCGTTGAATTCTTTGAGTTTTTCGGACCAGGATTCAGTTACGACATACAACCCTTTGTCCTTGCGACCCAGGCGCTCTTCCTTGATATAAATCTGTTCGTCTTTTACCAGAACGTCACCGCGAACGGTTTCTTCCTGGGTCCAGATCTTCAGAGGCTCTTCAGGCTTCTTCTCTTTCTTATCGCGACTGCGGCCTTTTTTGCCCTTCTTGCCTTTTCTGGCTTCCTGCTTTTCGGTTTTCTCTTCATCACTGTCATACTGGCCAGTGTTTTTAACCTTGACCACGGACTGAGCGGTCCAGAGTAGAACCGTCGGCACATTCTTTACTATTTTTTCGGGCTCTGCATCATCTTTTTTAAGCTCATACTCAGTTGCGACATTTCCAATCAATGCGGCTTTAACAAGCGTTCCAAAAACGATCTGATCGCTGGTACGGCGGCCGCTCTTGTTGCGATCGCGATATTCCTTCGGCAGATCAAAACTGACCCAGCTGCCGACGTTGACTGGCAATTGCACAGTATCAGAGCTGATAACTTCGATAATGCGCATGGTGATGCGGTCGCGGTAGATCGACTCAACCCGGCCGACTGCGGTAAATTCGACAACCGACATCGCATAAGCGACAGATACAGCTGTTACGGCGAAAAGACAAGCCAGTATAGCTGAATAAAGAGTCCTTCTGGCAAACGGATGAGTCTGCATTAAAATCTCCTGCACGATATAGTTTACAGTTATATACCACAACCCCAAAGCAAGCGCAAAAAGTAAAACGTCATTGCTTGACGATTTTTGCTGGTGGGTGATAGACTTCGGCATTCGATTTCTGCCTTGTTTTTGCAGACTGGCGATAAGGACATAAATATGCAACGCGATCAACTCGAAAAAATTCTTAAAGACTTTTCCCGATGTAGTATTGCTGTATTAGGCGATGTAATGCTTGATGAATTCTGCTGGGGCAAGGTTGACCGCATTTCACCGGAAGCACCAGTGCCGATAGTTCAAGTAAAAACCGAAACCTGGCGGCCCGGCGGTGCAGCCAATGTGGCATCGAATCTGGTGGCGCTTGGCGCGAAAGCCCACATTTTTGGCATTGTCGGCGATGACGGTGCCGGCAGGCGACTTAGCGAAGCCCTCATAGATGAAAAGATAGGTATATCCGGTCTGGTTATAGATTCCGGCCGTCGCACCTCAGTCAAAACCCGCATCCTCGGGCAGAATCAACAGATGATCAGAGTCGACCGCGAGAACACTGAAAGCATAGATTACGAGCGACAAAAATCGATTCTCACACTCATGCTCGACATGGCCGATGAGCTCGACGGCATAATAGTTTCTGATTATGCCAAAGGAGTTGTGGTAGAAGACCTGTTCAAAGAAGTGGTCAGCAGATTCCGCAAGCTTGGCAAATTTATCGCAGTCGATCCCAAACTCAAGAATTTTCCGATGTATAAGAAACCAACCATCATTACGCCTAACACTAAAGAAGCCGAGTCGACACTTGGCCGGATTTTTGAAAGCGAAGAAGACGTGATGAAAGGCGGCACCGATCTGCTCAAAAACAGCGGTTCAGATGCAATTCTGATTACGCGCAGTGAGCATGGCATGAGCTTATTCGAAAAGGGTAAAGCTCCGATCACGATTCCAACCCGCGCCATAAAAGTTTTCGATGTAACCGGCGCCGGCGATACAGTAATTGGAACATTCAGCCTTGGACTCGCAGCCGGCTGCAGCATGCAGCAGGCTGCCGAAATAGCGAATCTTGCTGCCGGCGTCGTCGTCGGCATCGTCGGCACAGCAGTGGCCACCAAAGAACAGGTTCTTGAACATTACGATCTCAGCATAAGTCACTCAAAATCAGCTATCATCGCCTGAAAGGAAATCAAACATGCAGAAATACTTTCTTGAAGATCTCAGAGCGATGAGCATCACCACCTGGTCAGCTGGCGAATGCGATCTCGCAACAATTTTCGGGCAGGCGGCTGCAAGCATGATTGCAGCTCTGCGCCAGAAAAATCGCATACTGGTCTGCGGCAACGGCGGATCTGCTGCTGACGCCGAGCACATGGCGGGCGAACTGGTCGGACGCTTTGGTTATGACCGCGCCTCGTTGCCTTGCGTGTCTCTTTGCACGCCTTCAGCCACCTTTACTGCGATTGCCAACGATTATGGTTACGATCAGGTATTCAAGCGCCAGGTGCAGGGACACGGCAGTGCTGGCGACGTTCTTATCGGCATTTCGACGAGCGGCAACTCGCCCAATATTGTCGAAGCGTTCAAAGCAGCTAAAGAAATGCAGATCACAACGATAGCAATGACTGGCAGCCACGACTCAAAGCTTTCACAAATCGCTGACCTGACTCTACGCGCACCATCAACTCATACGCCACGCATCCAGGAAATCCATGGAGTGCTTGTACACAGTCTGTGCCGCGCGGTTGAAGAAGAGATATTTCCAGCATCTGGCCGCCCACCGGCATTGCCTCATGGAAAAATGATCACACCCGTGCAGATTGAAGTGCTGGCCGCGGCGATTGCAGGGCGCAGGGCCGTGTTCACCAATGGCTGTTTCGACATTCTTCACCCCGGGCACGTCTATGTCCTGCAGGAAGCCAGAAAACTTGGAGAAATGCTGATTGTCGGACTTAACAGCGACGATTCGGTCAGGCGACTGAAGGGGGAAGACAGACCCTATCATTGTTGCGAAGATCGTGCTGCAGTGCTTGCCGCACTGGCCTGTGTCGATTATGTGGTCAGCTTTTCCGAAGACACGCCAAAACGGCTTATAGAGGCTCTCACTCCAAAAATTCTGGTCAAGGGTGGCGACTACAACCACGAAACCATAGTCGGAGCAGACTGGGTTACCAGCCATGGTGGCGAAGTAAAAGTTGTTCCGCTGCTACAGGGTCATTCAACTACAGGAATCCTCAAATCCAATGGAAAATAAGCGCAATTATTCGGTAATTGGTGTTGTTCCCGCCCGACTCGCCTCGGTCAGACTCCCGGAAAAAATGCTGGCTGACCTCGCTGGCGAGGCTCTGGTAGCGGTTACTGCGCGCTCAGCCATGAGCAGTGGCGCTTTCGACGAAGTCGTGGTGGCAACCGACTCGCCGAGAATTGTCGAAGCTGTCGAAAAATGCGGTTTCAAGGCATATTTAACCGACCCGCAACTGCCAAGTGGCACCGCCCGCGTTGCTGAAGTCGCACGCCTGACGGGTGCCGATGTTTATGTAAACATTCAGGGCGACGAGCCACTGATCGACGGCGAAGGTCTGCGACGCGTTGCCAATGCCTTTACTGACAGTGCGGTAAAGATGGCCACGTTGTGGTTTCCGCTGCTTCCAGAAGACGAAGGCAACCCCAACGCTGTCAAACTGGTCGTCGACATTAACGATGATGCCATATATTTTTCGCGAAGTATTATTCCGTTCCCGCGCAGTTATGAGCGCTTTGCGCCGCGCAAGCACCTTGGCGTCTATGGTTACCGCCGCGATACACTGCTGCAGTTAACGAGTTTACCGGCCTGCGATCTCGAAAAAGTCGAGAGTCTTGAACAACTGCGTGCTCTTTATCACGGCATAAAAATCAGAGTTCTGCCGGCAGCGCACGACTCTATCGGCGTCGACACTCACGCCGACCTTGAACGGGTCAGAGAAATACTGCGTCGCAGACGGGAAAAATAAAGACAGGAGCCTCGCACGAAGGCACAGAGACACTAAGAAGAATTTTTGAGATTTGTGAATTAGATCTGGCAGTGACTTTGTGGCTTAGTGGCTTTGTGCGATGAATGGGGTTTGTGATAGCGGCTGCTTGCAGCGTTTTGACAAAGCATAAGGAGACTGGTATGGCACGATTCGTATTCATTACCGGAGGGGTTCTGTCGTCACTTGGCAAAGGCATCACTGCATCTTCGCTGGGCATGCTGCTGAAGGCACGCGGTTTAAACGTGACAATCATGAAGTGCGACCCTTATCTCAACGTCGACCCTGGCACCATGAGCCCATACCAGCATGGTGAGGTGTTCGTTACCGAGGATGGCGCCGAAACCGACCTGGATCTCGGTCATTATGAGCGCTTTATTGACACCAACATGACCCGCTATAACAGCCTGACCACCGGGCAGGTCTACTCTACAGTAATAAGCAAGGAACGCCGGGGCGACTACCTGGGCGCTACCGTGCAGGTAATTCCGCACATCACTAACTGTATCAAGGAAAACATTGTGCGTGTGGCCGCAATCAACGACGCCGATGTAACCATTGTTGAGGTCGGCGGTACTGTCGGCGACATCGAGAGCCTGCCCTATCTCGAAGCAATCAGACAGATGCGCAGCGATGTCGGCCGCGACAATGTCTGTTATGTGCATGTGACCTATATTCCTTATTCAAAGGCAATCGGAGAGATGAAATCGAAGCCGACGCAACATTCGGTAAAAGAAATGCGCGCAATCGGCCTGGCGCCAGATATGATTGTCTGCCGCACCAATCGCTCATTGACCAAAGAAATCAGAAGCAAGATTTCGCTATTCTGCGATATCGACGCCGATTCGGTTATCGAAGCGCGTGACGTCGACTGTCTGTATGAGATTCCGCTCGACATGGAGCGTTTGGGCCTTGCCACACTGGTTCTGAAACGTTTTAACCTCGAAGCCCGTCAGCCTGATCTTGAACAGATCAAAGAACTGGTCAAAAACGTCAAGGCGAACAAGCATGCCAAGGTTCGCATTGGACTGGTCGGAAAATACATCAAGATTGCCGACGCTTATCTGAGTGTAATTGAAGCCCTGCTGCACGCTTCTATCAGCCATGACGCCAGCCTGGAGCTGGTATGGGTATCTTCGGAACAGATTGAGCGCGAAGGATGTGAAGGTCTGCTCGACTCTCTCGATGGCATTCTAGTGCCTGGCGGCTTTGGCGATCGCGGTATCGAAGGCAAAATCATCGCCATTCAATACTGTCGTGAAAAACAGGTGCCTTTCCTCGGTATCTGCCTGGGAATGCAATGCGCAGTAATCGAATTTGCCCGCAACGTTGCCGATCTTGCCGGTGCCAACTCTTCTGAAAACGAGCCTGACTGTCCGCATCCGGTCGTAAGTCTGCTGCCAGATCAGACCGGCGTGGTCAAAGGTGGCAGCATGCGGCTTGGCGCCTACCCTTGCCGGATAAATCCTGAAAGCAAAGCCGCTGAGCTCTATAATGCGCAGCTTATTTATGAGCGCCACCGCCACCGCTACGAGGTCAACAATGAATACCGCGCCCGGCTCGCGCGCAAGGGTCTTATCATCAGCGGCACCAGCCCCGATGAGCAGCTCGTCGAAATGATAGAGATCAAAGATCACCCGTTCTTCATTGGCTGTCAGTTTCACCCGGAATTCAAGTCACGTCCGATCCGGCCACATCCGCTGTTTTCAGGCTTCTTCACCGCCGCCGACCAGCACCGCCAGAAGACAACCAGAAAAGACTAACCGCAGATTTCACAGATGGCCGCAGATACGTGCACTGGCTGGTCCTTCGTCAACATTGAGCAAATAGATTGCTATTGTGCTGCTATCTTCGGGCTCTCGGCGGAATCTAGCAAGGAAGAATATTCTATAAACGGGGCTCGTCGCTCGGTCGCATAACTTTTTGCTCCAGCGACTCGCCTCTCTGATTTTGCGGCCAGAGACGTACATTTGCGTCAAATCTGCTCGGCTCACAAGCTTGCGCAAAAAGTGACGCGACCTCTCTTCTCGCGGACCTTACCAGCAGTAAAAACCTGCCTGCGCCATTGTAACGGCTTTGGCAACGATAGATCTTACAAAATCAGATGTTTGGGAAGTGGGTTTGCAGGAAAGCGCGGGTATTGCCGTCGTCGGGCGGATTCAGCAGCAGTGACTGCATGACTGATTGCACCTGGGCACGCGAAATTTGCGGCACCAGTGCAAGAATGTTGCTAATGGCAGCCGGGCGCATACTGAATTCTTCGACGCCAAGACCAAGCAGAGCAATGAATCCGGCCGGGTCGGAAGCCATTTCGCCGCAGACTCCAACCTTGATACCGTGTCGATGAGCCTCTTTGACGCACTGACCGATCAGCCGCAGGAAAGGTAGACTCAGCATATCAGCCAGCCCGGCAAGTTTTTCATTGGTACGATCCACGGCAAAAAAGAACTGCAGAAGATCATTGGTGCCAAGACTGATATAGTGCGTATAGCGGGCAATTTCTTCGAGCATGAATACGGCCGAAGGCACTTCAAGCATAATGCCCCATTCTGGCACTCTTTCGGGTTTGAGCTCATCTACGACCCGTTGATAAATGGTATTTATTTCGGCAAGTTCCCCAGGCACCGAGACCATGGGAAAAATTATTCGACAGTTGCCAGCCTGCGCAGCACGAATCATTGCGCGCAGTTGGGGTTCGAGAATATCCGGGCGGGCCAGCGAAAATCGCACCGATCTGAAACCCATCGCCGGGTTTTCTTCGTTGGCGAGCGGCACATAGCGCAGCGGCTTGTCGGAACCAATGTCGATTGTGCGTAAAACAGCCATTTCGGGTGCCGATTCGACGACCCGGGTATAAATATCGGTCTGAAACTTTTCTGAGGGCAGATCGACGCTTTCCATAAAGATGAATTCGCTGCGAAACAGACCGACACGCTTTACATCAAGCTGTTTAAGCAGAGGCAGTTCTTCGTCACGCACAATATTGGCAGCAATATGCAGTCGACAACCATCTGCGGTCGTATCAGACAAGACCTGCGCTTCATCGTTTGTTCCGAGACTCTGATTGAAACGCTCAACTTCGGCGTCATCTGGAAAGAGCACAAGTCGACAATCGCAACGGGTATCGAGCATGATCAGATCACCGGTTCTGGCCACCAGCGAAAAATTGCTGAGTCCGAAAACCGATGGAATCGCAAGTGCGCCGGCGAGAATCGCCACATGTGAAGTGGCACCGCCGGTGTCGAGACAGATGCCGCGCAACTGCCCTTTGGCAAAATCAAGCATTTCGCTCGGTGTGACTTCCTGTGCGACCAGCACATAAGGCTCGTCACCGATTTCGGCAGCGGGGCCCTGCAGACCCATAAGATGGCGCAAAAGACGACCGCCGACATCCTTTATGTCGATGGCCCGTTCACGCAGATAAGGGTCTTCGATAGCTGAAAATGCTCGGTGCAGCTGATCTACGGTATCTCTGACAATACTTTCGACGTTGACCTTCTCAAGTTTGAGTTTTGCGATCAATTTTGGCCCAAACTGTGGGTCTTCGAGCATCAGCAGATGCGAGTCGAAAATGGAGGCATATTTTTCACCATGCCTCTCCTCGGCTTTGCGTCTGAAGGTTTGTATATCAGATGCCGTCATTTTAACGGCAGCGTTGAAACGCTCAATTTCAGAGTCGATCTGGTCGTCACTGATTTCAATGCGCTTAACCTCGATGCGCTTGCGAAAAACGTAGGCGCGCGCAATGCAGGCTCCAGGAGAGCCGACAATTCCCTTGAGAATGACCGACTGTTTTTTCGCGGTTTCAGACATTTTCAGGCCATTTCCTCACCGAAGCCGCTCTCGATGAGCGATGCCATGGCGTCAACAGCCTCGTGTTCGTCGCTGCCGTCAGCGGTAATGGTAACACGCTGACCAGGGCCGGCAGCGAGCATCATAACGCCGAGAATGCTTTTGGCATTGATTTCGGTGTCTTCCTTGATCAGCTGAATTTCAGATTCGAACTTTCCGGCCAGCTTGACCACCAGAGAAGCCGGGCGCGCGTGCAGCCCGAGCTTGTTGCGTATTTCAACTTCTTTTCGCTTCATGCTAGTTCCTCAAATCAGAATACCCCAGTGGCAAAGCACCAGGGCGAAAACCATCAACAAAAAGGAAATCAGCAGCACGTCAATGCGGGCGCGATAGGCCATAGTGCCCAGCGCAACCAGCAACAACGCGCCGATTCCCTGTACAACTTTTTCACCAAAATAAAAATATTCGAGAGGCAGATTAGTCAACAGAAAGGGCGTATGCACATTGACATGGTTCGGAATCAGGTAAGCAAGCAGCACTATGGTCCCATAGCGCAGACTCTGCCGGATCTGCGGAAACTGGAACCGACGCAGCGACCTGATGATGTGAGTGCCTTCACGATAGCCCCAGTAAATGCCAAAGAACCTGAAATACAGGTGCGGCAGGTTATAGAGCACAAGAAAAATCAGTGGGGTAAGCAGGTAGTTGCCGAAGGCAAAAGTCAGCGCCGCCGCTGCCACGAACGGGCGCCAGCTGTCCCAGAACAGACCGTCGCCGATGGCGGCGCAGGCTGTCATCAGACCTTCCTTGGTGTCGTGAATGATATCTTCGGTTATTTCACCGTGACTCAAGCGTTCTTCCAGCGCCAATGTGACGCCCATAACGATCGAGGAAAAATACGGATTGGTATTGAAATATTCGAGATGCCTGAGATAGGCAGCTTCTCGCGCCGGGCCAGGCTCATGCAGTCGATCCAGACCGGGACTTATTGCATAAAGGAAGCCCATATTCATCATCCCCCGATAATTCCAGGAAGATTGCAGAAAGAAACTGCGAAAGGCAATTTTAGCAAGCATGAAGCGCGGCAGGATTCTCATTTGACGGAACGCCTCCAGCCGGAGCGATAAAGCACAAGCAGGGCAACGCCGATTCCAAGCCATATTTTAGCCGGAAGCAATGTAAAAATTATGATACCACCTATCAACCAGCGCATTTCCTGGCGATCTTTAACACACATGCTTGCCAGTACCGAAAATCCGACGACCGGCAGCAAACCCTGCACAACGATAAAACCGCTTGCATGTTTGAAGCTGAGTGTGCTGGTAAAGTATTTAAGCGGCTCAACCCCGAGCCAGACCACCAGGAAACAGAAAATGAAAGCTTTGGTAAAGGTAAATACGCCGCCCATGGTATGCCCGAAGGCTATTGCCCAGAGCTGGTTGTCTTCGACTTTCTGACAAACCCATGTATCTATACTGGTGTTAAGGCGGCGCACGAACATATCGAGACTGCGCCCAAGCAGACCCAGCGCGACTGCCAGCAGCAAAGCCACAGTATAGCAGACTTCGCGTTCTGAGTAACTTTCGTAGCCACGCCCTGCGATAAAGCCAAGCGCAACCGAAAGCACCGAAGCCAGCGCGGCATCTGGCGGTACGTTCATGCCAAGTGGCAGCTGTTCGATCCACATCAGCTGCAGAATGGTGCCGACCATCAAACCAAGTTTGAGCCCGACAGCGGCTTCGCCAAACATATTGCCGAGAAACAGCCCGGTCAGTGGTGCGGCCACTATCGGTTGCGAAATCATGAACTGCCAGGTCGCCGTCGAATCGAGGTCGACAATGCCGCCAATAAGAGCAATCAGCAAAGAGGCGGTCAGATGTTCGGGCATCGCAAGCTCCAGTTCAACGACGGTTGTTCCATTCAATGACAAAATCGTTAAGTGCGTATTCAGGTGTGATATCGCCGTTAAGCACGGCTTTGAGTTTGTCGCCAAGCGGCGCATAAATTTCGCCACGCCGCGGACTGTTGATAATCTTGCGACTCATCTGCAGTTGCCTGATAAAGGTTTGCAAATATGGGTCCCGTTTCAGTTCTGGCAGTGCAAAGGCAGCGCGTCGGGCCGGCAGCCCAAAATTCACCATAGACATCTGTTTCTGGACTTCGACGCTATACATATATTTTAAAAAGCGCAGTGCCGCTTCAGATGACCGACTGTTCTTATTAATAACCAGGGTTTGGCAGCCGGTAGGAGAGTAAAAGCCATGTGGTCCTTCCGGCAACGGCGCGATTCCAAGATTGTTGGTGTCATCTTTAAAAGCGGTGCCGGCAAGAACTGATCTGATCGCCCATGGACCTGAGAAGATCATACTGACCTGCCCTCCCCCGAAACTGTGCATCATGGTTTGATAGGCACTTGCGCGCAGACTTACCGGAGGAACTGCTTTAAGGGTATCTTTGAGATGAAGCAAAAATTCCATGCTCTTACGAGTCGCGTCGGAATTAATGGCAAGATTGCCGTCAGGCGCAAAATACTGACCGCCAAAGCCGAACAGAAAGGGTTCAAAATACCAGCCATTGGGGTAGATAAAAAAACCGTAGCGCCCGAGATTGATGTCAGTAAGCTTCTCAGCGGCAGCTGCGAATTCATCGAAGTTAGTCGGAATCTCAACCCCTTTCTCAGCAAAGTGTTTTTTGTTATAAAACAATCCCAGACAATCTACTGAAATCGGAATAGCCCAGTATTTTTCATTGTGGGTAATAACACCGCGTGCGATCGGCACCATATCAGCAAGCTCTTCGCTGATCTGCGACTCTGCCAGTTCTCGCACCACCTGTTTCGCGACTAAATCAGGCAACCAGAAACGGTCAGCCCTCATTATATCTGGACCAGCCCCCTCAGCGACGCCCTGAATAAACTTTTCACGGGCTTTGTAAAAATCGACCATAATTTGGGTTACTTCGACATCAGGGTTGGCAATCATGAAGTCACGGATCAGATCTGGCATGATACGCGCTTCAGCGCCTTCCATGGTGTTCCAGAATTCGAGATGAATCCGTCCACCGCTGCTGTCAGCACTCTTACCAGTGCTACTACAGCAGCCTGGCAACAGGAAAAGAAGAAGCAGCAGGCCGCTAAAAGCGACCGGCAATGCGATTCTTTTTCCCTTAAACTTGCTCATATTCATAAAATCGGAGAAGGAGGGCACTGAATCCCTCCTTCACGTAGACAATCTATCAACACGCCTGGCGGCGTCAGTCGTGTTTGCGTTTAATTCTGATGGTGTCAGACTGCTTGAAAAGGTGGAGGCATTTGATCGGAATATGCGCGGTGACGTTTTGTCCGACTTCGACCTTGACCGATGGCTCAACCCGGGCGTTGATGCTGTGCCCGTTACCGACAAGATACAGGTAAGTTTCGGCGCCCATTGGCTCGATGAGATCAACGCGACAGGGCAACTGCAGGGTCGGCAGGTTTTCGGGGTTTTCCAGAGCGATGTGCTCGGCCCGGATGCCGAGGAACATATTGTCTTCCAGATCGCCGGCGAAATGCTCACCAAGGTTGATCTGCCATTCGTGAGCCATGCCTTTGCCATCTTTCGCGGGCAAATCCATGCCTTTGGCGCTGCGCTTGATTTTGAGCATGTTCATCGGCGGCGAGCCAATGAAGGTAGCGACAAAAACGTTGGCAGGGCGGTCATAGATGACAGCAGGCACATCGTACTGCTGAATAATTCCTTCGTGGAGAAGCACAATGCGGTCGGCCATAGTCATAGCTTCTACCTGATCGTGAGTTACATAGACAAAGGTAGTCTTAAGACGCTGGTGCAACTTCTTGATCTCGGCACGCATCTGCACACGCAGTTTGGCGTCAAGGTTTGAAAGGGGCTCATCCATCAGGAAAACCTTAGGTTCACGCACAATAGCGCGACCGAGTGCGACGCGCTGGCGCTGCCCGCCAGAAAGCTGTTTGGGCAGGCGTTCAAGATACTCGCGCAGACCTAGAATATCAGCTGCTTCTTCGACGCGGCGATTAATTTCTTCCATCGGGAACTTGCGCAGTTTGAGTCCGAAAGAGAGGTTTTCGCGCACATTCATATGCGGGTAGAGTGCGTAATTCTGAAAAACCATGGCGATATCGCGATCTTTTGGCGGCAAATTGTTCACAACTACGTCGCCAATCCGGATTTCGCCTTCGGTGATATCTTCGAGGCCGGCGACCATGCGCAGACTGGTGCTTTTACCGCAACCAGACGGGCCAACAAGCACGACGAATTCGCGGTCATTGATATTGAGATCGATTCCCTTAACGGTCGCCTCTTTGGCGCCTTCATAAGTCTTAACTACCTTGGAAAAATTAATGGAAGCCATTTTTTATCCTCGCTTTAAAGTATATCACCTAACGGCATGGGTTCGTTCTGGGGTGTGGGTTGGAAAACCGGGTCTATTCCCAGGTTTAGTATCATATCGAAGTAGCGGCGGTCTTCGGTATCGACGTGCAGCGCTTCGAATATTTCCTCTTTGTCATCGCGGGAATGCATGCCGCCGACATTGAATCGGAGCGGGACGATGCCTTTCTGCAGACATTCCCAGGCATCTCGTGGCGAAGCGACGAGAATGAAAGACTGTTCAGAGACCGATTCAGCAGCGATTTCGCTGGTTGAAAAGAACTGCAGTTCGATTTCTGGCGGAACGCTGAGCGCCATGAGTTCCTGGCGCATAAAATCTTCGCTGATCTTGTCATTGACCACGAGCAGGCGATCTGGTTTTACTTCGGGCAACCAGCCAACAATAACTTGACCGTGAATAAGTCGGTCATCAATGCGTAAAAATGCTGTAGGTTTAGTCATGCTTTTTTTGAAGCTCTTTTTTCGAAAAATTCTTTGAGGTTTATAATGCTTTTGCAGCCGCTTTCCTGAACTTTGCGGGAAAGCTCTTTAAGGTCGGCGATTTCGCGACGGCCAATTGCGTCGAGCAGCATTGGTAAGTTAACACCGGTAATCACTTCGACCTTTTCGTTTTTCATGAATTCGACACAGATATTGGTGGCGCTTCCGCCCATGATGTCGGTAAGAACCAGGCAGCCTTCGTTCAGATATGGATCTATAGCCTTTCCGGCGTTTCTTCTGAGATCATCAAGCGATTCGCGGGCGGTAAAGGTTACAGCATGCACATCTTCAGGTGCGCCCATGATCAGTGAAGAGGTTGCCAGCAACTGTTCAGAAAGGCTTCCGTGTGTGATAACTACAATTCCGATCATCTGTTTCAGTCCTCCAGGCAGTGGTAAAGAACACGACTGGCCGAGACTTCGTAGTCGACGTCAAGACCTGGCAGACCGAGATTACCGAAGATTCCCATGGCAATATCGTTACCGCGCACGGCGAGACCTATTTTGAGGCCGCCGCCGGCGACATTCATGAGTGGGCTATCGAACGAGCGTAGAATGCCGTCAACGAGCTGCATGATGACATGACGGTTTTTCATGTTGATCGCGATGAGTCCGCTGTTTTCGGCGGCGCCGAAAGTATTACGCAGAATCTTACTTTTAAGGTTATCGCCGCTGCCGCCAGCACGGGTAATCACGGCGCGCACGCCATGGCCGGAGAGTAGCGTGACGAGTTCTTCATCATAATCGTTGTCGATCATGCTGCAGAGTATCGCCGCCTTTGATAGAGAGACGTTGCCGTCCTGAAATAGAACGTTTTCGATATCGATCTGATTCATGTACACCTGTTTCAAGAATAAACGGTTATTAGCAAGACATTATAGGTTTGCGATCAGACAATGTCAAGAAAAGGGGCAACCCTTACCGGTAATTCTTTGTACATTGCTTAACTGGGCGCGTCGATCGGTCGCATAAGTTTTTGCTCCAGCGATTCGGCTCTCTGATTTTGCGATAGAAGCTATACATTTGAGTCAAAACTGCTCGCCTCACAAGCTTGCGCAAAAACTAACGCGACCTCTCTCCGCGCTCTTGTTAAGGAGTTTTGCTCTTTTAATCGGGCGCGTCGATAAATCGCTTAAGATAAAAAGTTTCGTTTTTATATCGGATCTGGTTAATGGGCGGTGGTTATCGAATTTATCTGTGTTTTTCTGCGTAATCACCCGGGCGCTTCCGTCCTGATGCGTCCGAGTATCACCCACCTCCTGTGGGCGACTGCGAAAAATATGTTTTATGAATTTTTCGGTATAAAAAAATAGAATGTGTGCCGATACAGGCAGCATGAAAAGTCGCAAACCTTTAATCTGTACCGCCACCGCAATATTGCTGTCAGTTGCCAGCAGCGGCTTTGCTCTTGATTTGAGCAGATTTCAGGCATTCATGTCTAACCCCCGCCGGCAGGAGGCTAAGCCAGCGCCACAGGTTCAGGAACTACAGATGCCTGCTAATTCAAGCCCGTATGGGAATACCGATGCTGACGCATACTACGTTCACAGCCAGCCAGGGCAGTTTGTTCCGCTCGGATCTGGTGAGTCACAACGCGATGGAGAGCGCTACCTGCTGCCTCCGCAAACCCGAGTACCAAATGAGCTGCGGCCGTTGTTGACCGAAAGACTTACGCCACGGCAGGGAGTGGCGATGGCAGGCGGCACTGGCGCGACGCTGATTCCCTCGCCAGGGATTCTGGAGCCGGGCAAAACGGCTCTTGGCGTTCATATTCAGACTTTTCAACTTTACAGTATCAATGACGTAAAATACACTGACCAGGATTATTTTAATACTAATGTCAGTCTGGCCTGGGGTGTCGATGACGGCATCGAGGTTTCGGTTGACAAGGCTTTCGCGAACCAGGATCGCTTTGATATACCAGATCCGCTGTATCTGAACTTTAAATACCAGATGCCGGGGAATGTTACGCTGGGCGGCAGTTTTTCCGGTGGTGACGGCTACAGTTCGGTCTGGGTTGGGGCCGGCGTGCCGGTTGCCTGGGTCGGAGCCGGGGTCAATTTTGGCGCTGACGACTTCAGATTCAGCTATAATGGCTGGGACAAGATCAAAAAAGCACGTTACGGCGGCTACAACTACGCCTACGACAAAGGTGAAGGCTATGCCGATCCGTTTTTCTTCATGATTGGCGGCGCGGTGCCGGTGAATGATAACCTGCGTTTTGTCTACGATTTTAACGGCGACAAATTCAGTCTCGGCTTCAGGTTCAACTACCAGAATTCGTTCTATCTTAACGCTGCCTACGTTTCAGACGGTGATTACGAAAATCTGCCAGGTGCCATTTCGCACAAGCGCAACGATAATTTCATCTTCGGCGGCACCATCGCTTACTAAGTACTTCTCGTGCTCATGCTCGTGCTCGTATCTTTTCTACAGCTTATAATGAAACATGCCGCCGACCCGCCTGTTTTTTACACAGAAATAACGGGGTTATGTGACTATGTCGGGCTTGCGCGGCAGAATCTCATGCGCTACAGCGATTCGGCTCAATGGAATCTGAGGTAGAAGCTTACTCTCTGCGTCAAAACTGCTCGCCTCACAAGCTTACGCTTATGAGACCGGGCGGACTCCATCCTGAGCCGCCCGGTATAAATGCATCCTGCATAAAAAACCTGCCGCCGCCCTGCCTGTTTTTTTTATTAACCAGACTCGTTTTCGATACAATCCAGCTTCAGCCGAAGCGTTGGTGGCGGCAACGCAAAGTGCGCAGATAAGCCTGTTTAAGCTGCTGATAGTCGTGTTTGTTATGATTGATACTTCCGAAGTTAAAGCAGACTTCCCGGTCTGGGCAATTTGTGCATTTCATATCTTTCTCCTGCGGATTTGATTGCTTCATGCAATATTATCGGCAGACTCACCTCGGTCAACCAGTCAGCACAATTTGCCATGCTGATATAATTGTGCCGAGTAATAATTCAAAACGAGCCTGCCACTAAGGCAGCCTGATCAGTCTTTTATATCTGCGCGCCTTATTCGGCGGGAATCGTGGCGACCGCAGGGATGGCGGTGAAGCTGGTTTCGAGGTCGTTGAGCAGGCTTTTTACACGGGTAAGCAGGATCGGCATGGTGTCGAGCAATTCCTGTGGACTTGTGGTGATCCAGCGGCTGATATTGAACTGAAGGGCTTTAAGCTGCTCGAACAGGTTCTGTGCATTTTTCAGCCAGATTTTACCGGGTTCGGTGCTCATTTCTGGGGGCATGCGGAAATTAAGAATCAGCTGGCCGTTGGTAACATGCAGGTGGTTCACCGAGACATGTTGCAAACCGTAAGTACGCACAATCACTAAAATGCGTTCATTGTTAAGATGAATAAGGCGAAGTTGTTCCATGGCAAGAGTGGCGCTGGCTAGACCAGCATCAACAATTACTTCGTCGGGCGGCGCACTGACCTGTAGTTGTTCAGAATGCTTCGACGCTGGCTTTTCGAGAGGCTGAGCATCAGGCACGCTTTCGATGACCGCAGAGCGGGCGGGCGGCGGCGGCGGACTGCGAAATGGCGGGATAAAACCGCGCTCAGCGTTTTCCCGATATTGCTCGGGAACACGTTCGAGGCTGTCAACAACGATGGTCTGGCCGCGCTCGTCACGATATGAGTAGAGCGTCAGCCCGGAGGCGGCCAACTGACTGGTCATAGCCATCAGAAGCAGACAAAAAATAGCTGAGCACAGGAAAAAAGATGACCGTTTCATTACAGATTTGATTTTTGGGCAGCAGTCAGAGCCTCTTTAATTGCTGCCAGTTCACAGAGCAGACCTTTAAGATCATCGAGCGGCAGTATGTTGTCGGCGTCAGATGGCGATTTTTCGGGTTCGGGATGGACTTCGACAAACAGACCGTCAACGTTGCCGGTAGCAATGGCGGCGCGCGCCAGCGTTGCGATGAATTCGCGCTGACCACCGGTTTTGGAACCACCCGAACTAGGTAACTGCAGTGAGTGAGTTGCGTCATAGACCACTGCATCACAATATTCACGCATGATCGGAAAAGCGCGCATATCGACGACCAGATTGCCATAGCCGAACGAGGTGCCACGTTCGGTCAGCAGCACTTCGCCGGCGCCTTCAGTTTTCCGCACCTTTTCGGCGAGGTGGCGGGTGGCCCAGGGCGATAGAAACTGCCCCTTCTTGATATTAACGACGCGGCCGGTCATGGCGGCGGCTTCGGTCAGATCAGTCTGACGACAGAGAAAGGCTGGTATCTGCAGAATATCACAAACTTTGGCGACTTCGGCGCACTGCTGCGGCTCGTGAACATCGGTAAGCAACGGCAGACCGGTCTTGGCCTTAATCGAATCGAGAATTTCGAGGCCGCGCTGCATTCCGGGGCCGCGATAAGAACTTCCGGCGGTGCGATTGGCCTTGTCGAAGCTGGCCTTGAAGATCACCGGAATATTGAGCTCTTCGGCGATTGCCTTAACATTTTGCGCGATATAGAGACAAATGTCTTCGGACTCGATGACACAGGGGCCGGCAATAAGAAAGAACGGGGCATCTGCAGCGAATTTTCTGACCGAAAAAGACATCGAGCACCTCCTGCTTTTCTGGCATTATATCACAATCCACAAGCAAACAATCACTCTGCCAACACCAGTTCGTTCCATTGAGTTTGATTAATCAGGGTAAATATTGATTTTGCTCTCCGCAGGCAGGTTGCGGATAATTGCCGGTTGATATACAATGACGCAAAGCAAGGTGAGTAACAAAACCCATCTCTAAGGATTGCTGATGTTTAAAATTGAACCATTTTTGCCGGAAATAGAGAAGATCTGCAGAAAATTTGAAGCCAGAAGCGATAAAAAACCCCTATCTGAAAGAGAGCATTTTTTCAATAACCCGAAAGTGCTATGAATCATAATCCTAAGGGATGATGCAAAAACCAGGTTTGCAGTGGAGCGACAGTTTGAAACTCTTGGAGAAGCTTTGAATCGCGTAAGAAAGCTGACCCCAGAGTTACTTGCAAACATTAGTGACTGGCAGAAAGTTATTTCTTTCAGAAACATTATTATTCATGCTTACGACAAGCTTAACGACGGTATCGTCTTTGATACAGCAACACCTTACCAGGCCAGCAAAAAGACCCGCCGCCGAGCTTAGCGCCCGAAGCCGTGGCAACAACCTCTTTAACAACCCTGATGGTATCGGAAATATTCTCTTCCGTCAGACTGCGATACGGTCAAAAATTTTGGAGTTGTATGCTTGCCCGCAGGTTTGCTCTGAAGTATACTGGATTCGTGGATAACGAAACCACAAGCTGAATTGCTTATTCTGCCTGGAGAGCCAGCCGTGAAAAAACAACGAAAACTGGTCAGTTTCGACTGGGCTATTAAAAGGCTTTTGCGCAGCAAGGCCAACTTTGACATTCTCGAAGGTTTTTTGTCTGAGCTGCTCAAAGATGAGATCAAGATACTGTCGCTTCTCGAAAGCGAGAGCAACAAGGACTTTCCAACACAAAAATCCAACCGGCTTGACCTGAAAGTCGCCAATGGCAAAAACGAGATCGTCATAATCGAAATTCAGTATGAAAGAGAATATGACTATTTCCAGCGCATGCTGTTCGCCACATCGAAAACTCTCTGCGAGCACCTTCCGGCGGGATCGCCCTATTCGGCGGTAGTTAAGGTTATCTCGGTCAATATCCTCTATTTCGATCTCGGGCACGGCAAGGACTATATTTATCATGGTCAGACCGCTTTTATCGGACTCAATTACCAGGATGAACTTTCATTGAGCAATGAACAACAAAAATTGTTCGATCATACTTCACCCAGCGAAATATTTCCGGAGTATTACCTGATAAAGGTCAACAATTTCAACGATGTGGCAAGGAACACTCTTGATGAATGGATCTACTTTCTGAAAAACGAAGAAATCAAACCTGGCTTCAAAGCCAAAGGAATACAGAAGGCCAAAAGCCGTCTTGACATCATGAAACTGAGCGAATCAGATCGAATTTCCTACAGCCGTCATTCTGACGATCTTCATTACCAGGCAAGCATGGCTCTATATTCAGATTACGGCCTGGCAAAACGCGAAGTCTGTGAGGAAATAGCCCAGAAAATGCTGAGTAAAGGTATCAGTGTCGAGGTAATTTCAGAAATCACCGGCCTGAGCCGCGAACAGCTCGAAAAACTGGCATGCGACAAAAACCGCGTTTCAGAGCCAGCCGCTGATTACAAACCCGCCCGCAAAACCAAGCCCCGCCGCCGCGCGTAAGAGTGTCATTGATCGGTAGGCGCTTACCCTATTCTTAAATTATTTGCCCAAGGCAGTAAATTTAAAGTATACTTTTTTCATGTGCTACAAGAATAAAACCTGCAGATTATTACAAGGTAATTATGCCGGCTGCTGAGCTTACAAAAGAGATGATTGTTCGCTCCCGTGCCATTGCCAAGGGCAAAGCAATACGAGATTTAGAAAGACTTGTTCGAATTTAGATTTATGATTGTTAAACTTAAGAAAAAAAGGATTGATTACCCTGATCTTTCCCCAAAACAGCCATACTTCGTGATTGGCATCGAGGCAGATGATTTCCGCCTTCTGAACAACCTTGGCAAACCATACCTTTACCCTGCCGATCTTTTTGAGGTAATCGACTCGAAGGAACCGGCAAATTGGGTTACAGTCTACGGTGAAGATGGTGAGCGCTATTCATACCCAGAAGCTTTAAAAGAGCCTGGCTTTTTCGAAGATTACTTCGACGGCAAATCCAAGGCCTTTTCCAGGTTTTGGAATGTCATAAACGCACGGCTTGCAAAGGCAGCATAAGCTGGTTTCGCCAAGTTCTTTTGTCGCGAGCAGATCGAAAATCGGCTCGCCAACCTTTCCGGAACAGCCAGTCAGCCCAGTTGCACAGAGAAAGTGCTGATTATCTCTTTGCCAAATTCTAAATTATTGATGATGTTTAAAATTGAACCATTTTTGCCGGAAATAGAGAAGATCTGTTAATGCCAGAAGCGATAAAGAACCCCTATCTGAAAGAGAGCATTTTTTCAATAACCCGAAAGTGCTATGAATCATAATCCTGATACAGCAAAAAACGGTGTTCCCAGGTTATTTAAAGAACTGTCATCTATTCTGGAAGAATTAACCAGGTAACATATCGTATGAACGAGCAGATAGAATTTGTAAAAGAAATTGCCAGGCGACTTGATTCAGCCGGCATTGAGTATATGTTCACCGGATCGATTGCCATGGTATTTTATGCAATTGATCTATTTGCCACCGACTGTTACATTGACCCGGCCAGCGTTAAGCGCGCAGTCGAGTGCTCGGGAATGTTCAATATTATCAGCAATAAGCTCATTCTCAAGGCAGACTTCATCGTCAGGAAAAGTGAAGAATATCGCCGGTCGAGTTTTCGCGCCGCCAGTCAATAGAGCTGGACGGCCAGAAGATTTTTCTTGTTGCCCCGGAAGACCTGGTTATTTCAAAGCTGCTCTGGGGGAAAGATTCAGATTCTGAATTGCAGCTGCGCGACATAAAGAACCTGCTTTCTGCAGTTACCAGTCTGGATCTTGATTATGTGTTTAAATGGGCGCAGATACTGGGAGCCGAATCTTATTTAGAAAAGGCGATGCCTCATGAATGACACCAGTATGGCAGTCGAAATCAGATATCGGGAAATGCTGATGCGCCTGTCTCCCCTGCAAAGGTTTCACATGGCTTCCGGCATGTTTACAGATGCAAAAATACTCGTTGAAGAATCAATCAGACAACAAATGGGCCAAATCACTGACGCTGAGTTGAAAACAGAGCTGTTTAAAAGGTTTTACGCCTGCGATTTTTCAGAAACTGAGCTTGCAGCAATAACCGCCCACCTCAAATTTCACTCTTCTTGAGAAACCGCGTCGCCGAACCTGCCGCACCCTATAAAGCCACCAGAAAACCCAAACGCCCACCAGCCCGCCCCCCCAAAAATAATCGGCGCCCTTCTCAGGATAAATCTCACGGCAGCTGCCGCTGTAGCAGGGAACCCGGCAGCGCTGACTTCAGCCATGATGCTGTCGCGCGCTGTCCCCTGATCCCCGATCCAAAAACGACGCGGAAACTTGATTTTCTCGATTGCCCTGTGTAAACTTGAATTAAGATGCTACCAGGAGAAAAGACAACACAATGACCAGTATGCTTAAAAAGGCCTTTGACGAAGCATCAAAATTACCGGAAATCGAGCAGAACGCATTGGCAAGATGGGTGCTCGAAGAGCTCAAATCAGACAGAAAGTGGGACAAACAGTTCGCCGAGTCTGAAGACATGCTGGCAGAACTTGCCCGGGCGGCGTTGCTGGAAGAATCCAACAACGAGACAACAGATCTCGACGAAGACAGACTGTGATCTCAAAAGCCACCAGTAAATTCTGGAAGCACTATCAAGAACTGCCAAAAGATATCAGACTTCTCTCATCACCAGAGACTACCGAGCTGTAGGTATCATTCAAAGCGAAAAAATTATCTGGTTCTGGGTCGGCTCACACTCTGACTATGACAAACTCCTCAGCAGCCTCAAACACCACAAATAAGCATCTGCAAGAGTTAAGCAAGCTGTCCCCGATCTCCTGAGACACAAAGTAAGCCACAGCTTGACCGTGCCTGCGACACAGATAATAATGACTTTGTCCTGCAATGCGCATAGCGAGGTATTTCAATGCAACCGGCCATTTATCTCAATCCGTTCCACTGCGATACGGTCAAAAATTTTGGAGCAGTATGCTTGCCCATATTGCGTCAGAGTTGGGTGAACAAGCAGCCCTAACTTAGTGCCATTCTATGGTGTCCCCTGATCCCCCCGATCCCATTTCTTGACAATATGTACCTTATAGAGTACATTTGTAATGAGGTCTAACAATGGCAAAAGACTTAAAAAGGGTTCCGGCATCATTCTATCAATCGCCCAGCGGGAAAGAGCCTGTTAGAGAATGGTTGAAGGCTCTTCCGGATGATGACCGCAAGTCTCCCAAGCCATAAAATTGCTCGGGTCCTTTTTTGTGTTACCCAGGACCGTATGGTTTTGCTGCATGGGTTTATCAAGAAAATGCAGAAGACCCCGAAGAAAGAATTGGCCTTGGCAAAAAAGAGAATGAAGGAGATTAAATGATGGCACAGAAAAATGGAAAAATTGGCTCCTCGTTTGAGGACTACCTGAAAGCTGAAGGGGAACTTGAGGAAACCACTACCCTCGCTGTCAAGCGTGTTCTAGCTTGGCAGATTGAAAAGGCCATGGCCTCTCAAGGCGTAACCAAAGCAAAAATGGCACTCCGCATGAAAACAAGTCGCAGCCAACTCGATCGCCTACTCGATCCGGACAATGACAGGGTTCAACTGGACACCCTCTACCGTGCCGCCATTGCGCTGGGAAAGAGGATGATGATCAGTCTCGAGGATGTTCCCGCAACGAAATAGTAGAAAACTTTCAATTGCCACCATGCGATAGCAAAGTCGCCGAGACTGTCACTGAGTATGAACCGGCGAGAAATGCAAAGCCTCACAGGCGTAATGCTAAGAAATAGTAGTTTTTACCACGACCGTTGAGTTTTGGAATGGTCTAGTAAAAATGGACAATTTTACCAGACCATTCCAGACCTACCTGCTAGCCCTGGCAACAACCTCTTTAACAACCCTGATGGTATCGGAAATATTCTCTTCCGTCAGAGTTGGGTGAACGAGCAGCTCACCCGGGCGCTTCCGTCCTGATGCGCCCGAGTATAGCAGACCTCCTGTCTGCATCAGGCTTGTTTCTCCGAGTTCCTTCGCCACCGGCAAACGCAGGTTTCCGGGAACATGACCTGAATTCGCAGAATTCGGGATCGTGTCCCCTGAAACCGGATTAGAAACCGGCTTTCCAGAAACCCTGAACACATCAAAAGCTTTTTCGAGGTAAATTTCGCTACAGCTTCCGCTATAGCAGGGAACACCGGCGGCACCGACTTCTTCCATGATGCGGTCGCGTGACCAGCCGGGTTTGAGCATCGGCAAAATTCTGGCACATTGACTTTGCAGGAAATTCTGTCTAAACTAGTGTTGAGGGTGATATGACCATTTCTTTGTTTCCGGCAACCGAAAAAATACGTGACCTGCTCAACGAACAGCTGGCCGCTCTCGAAACCAGGCTAGATGCTGACTTTCTCTGCCAGGATGGGCCAATTATCGATGGCAATGAAACCCTGTTTTTGAGAATAGTCGAACAGATCGCCAACGAAAAGCAGCATGACACCCTGTATATCTGCCTGACTACAACCGGTGGAAGCGCCACAGCCGTAGAGCGATACGTCAACATCATCAGAGGCAACTACAAAGAAGTCAACTTTATTATACCTGATTACGCCTACAGTGCCGGAACAATTTACTGCATGTCTGGCGATAACATACTTATGGACTACAGCAGCGTGTTGGGCCCTATAGATCCTCAGGTTCCGAACAAAGAGGGGCGCTATGTCCCGGCGCTGGGTTATCTTGACAAGGTAAAAGAACTACTCGATAAAGCACAGGCAGGCACTATCTCTCAGGCTGAGTTCCTGATCCTGAAGGATCTTGATCTGGCAGAACTGAGAAAATATGAGCAGGCAAAAGAGCTTACAATCGATTTGTTGAAAAAGTGGCTGGTGAAGTACAAGTTCAAAAACTGGATCAATCATCAGACAGACGAAAGTCTGAAAGGGCAGCAGGTTTCAGATGCGCAAAAGATCCAGAGAGCTGAAGAAATTGCCGATAAATTAAGCGACAACAAGATCTGGAAATCACATAGTCGCCCCATCAATATGGAAGCACTCAGAGAAATCAGACTGGTAATCACCGACTATGGCGAAGACAAGCAACTACAAAAGCTGATCAGAGATTATCATTACCTGGCAATCGACTTTATTAAAATGCAGAACTTTAACGGTATGCTCCATACCAGGAGATTCTTATGACAAGTTTAAGCGAAAGGCTTGAAGATTTGAAAAAAACCGAGGTACCAGCTACTTTGAAAAACTCCGGCCTGGCAAAGCTTGAAGCAGCTCTTGACAATTTCAAGGAATTGGTCAGAAACGGTCAGACGCAGCCGCGCGGCTACCAGCTCAGAAGCGTCGACCAAGGCATCCTGCAGAGCTCCAGCTATAATACGCCAACAGCCACGCCCGGCACCAGCTGACAATATCGGTCTGCCTGCCTTCTAATTAATCTGCGGATTACTCTCTTCTTCGTGTCTCTGCGGCTTTGTGCGAGAATTCGATTACGATTACGATTATACCCGGCCGCGCTCCCGGTGAGCACTACGGGATACGTGGCTCTAATAACCAAAGGTCATAAGAGCCACCTAATTCCTGTGGCGGCCGAGTATGCTCACATCCATGTGACCACGAGCACGAAAGATTAAGATCTACCTGGTAGCCCTGCCAACGACCTCTTTGACTACGCTGATGGTATCTTCGATGTTTTCTGTGCTCAGGGTCGGGTGCACCAGCAGCATCAGACTGGTTTCGCCAAGTTCTTTCGCCACTGGCAGGCGCTCGGCGGGGCGGATATTCACACCGTGCAGCGGCTGATCAAAAGCTTTTTCGAGGTAAATTTCGCTGCAACTGCCGCTATAGCAGGGAACACCGGTGGCACTGACTTCTTCCATGATGCGGTCGCGTGACCAGTCGGGTTTGAGCAGTTCCGGTCTGACGAACAGATAGTATTTGTAATATGAATGATAGATTTCAGCTGGTGGAATGGTAAGACGCAACGCCGGCAGAACAGCGAACGCCTGATTAAAACGAGCAGCGGTGGCGCGGCGCGTTTCGATCCAGCCGTCGAGTTTGTGCAGCTGAATACGGCCAATGGCAGCCTGAATTTCGGTCATGCGCCAGTTGGTACCGAATGATTCATGCAACCAGCGAAACCCAGGCTCGTGTTCGCGATTATAAACTGCGTCGTAGCTTTTGCCATGGTCTTTGAAAGCCCAGCATTTTTTAAAAATTTCCTCGTCGTCGGTAACGAGCATACCGCCTTCGCCGCTGGTTGAAATGATTTTGTCCTGGCAGAACGAGAACGCGGCAATATGGCCGATCGAGCCAACCGGCTTTCCGTTATAGCGTGCGCCATGTGCCTGGGCACAGTCTTCGATGACGATCAGGTTGTGTTTTGCGGCGAGTTCCATGATTGGAGTCATATCGCATGGCC
This sequence comes from Candidatus Rifleibacteriota bacterium, assembly GCA_018818125.1. GTDB lineage: Bacteria > Muiribacteriota > Ozemobacteria > Ozemobacterales > Ozemobacteraceae > Rifleibacterium. The sequence goes on along the minus strand of JAHISQ010000016.1, from coordinate 20,016 downwards.
AACCAGCGAGATGCACGCAAACAATCGCGCGCGTACGCTCTGAGATTTTCTTCTCAATGGTTGCAGCCGTTACGTTCTGGCTGTCAGGATCGACATCAGCCACAATCGGCACGGCACCACGCATCACCGCACAGCTGGCCGAAGCGATAAAGGTGCGACTGGTGACAATAACTTCGTCACCGGCGCCAATGTCGTAAGCATATAATGCTAGTTCAAGGGCAACGGTTCCGTTGAACACGGCAACAGCGTATTTGCGTCCGGTATAACCGGCATAGTCACATTCAAACCCGCGACTTTCGTCGCCGGTCCAGTAGTTGACCTTTCCGCTCAATAAGAGCTGTTGAACGGCGTCTCTTTCGTCGTCGCGTAGTATGGCCAAGGTGTAAATTCTTTGATCATAATTTTGTGTTTGCAGTATAGTGTTGGAATGGCTAGGTTTGCAAAACATAGGGCTAAAGCTTTCACAAGGAGTAGGTTAAATTGAAATCAGAGGTTAAAGTTCAAAAAGGTACGTCGAATACGAGACTGGCTTTAGCCTCAGGCGCTGCCGGTGCGTCCGAGGGAGTGGTTTATGTAAATAAAGACACACTTCGTCCTGCAGAAATAGATAGAAAAACCTGCCATGGTAAAGAGCAGGAGATCGAATATAAGACTTACGCTGAGAAGCAATCTGGTGAAGGTTTTTGGTCAGTGGCGCCGGGATGCGGAGATATTTCTGAAGGCATGGTTTGGGTTTCTGTTATTCGAAAAAACAGTTAAACCGGCCTCACGCAAAAATACAAATAGGATGAAAGGCAGGCGACAAAGTGACCTGGTGCGACTTCAAGCATCGACGACTGTTTTACCGTAAACTCACTGCACGCAATCAGGTATCTCGGCCTGAATCCACAGGCAGGGCGCTTTCCCCCTTTGGGGAACACCAATGATATCGAAATGATTGACACATGCCGCATCGCCAATTACTATGCTAATAATCAACTTTTTGCAGAAGAAAACTTATGAATAAACAAGCCATTTTCAATGAAGTGAAGATCGGTCAGCTCAAGCTGGACCGGCAGAATCCCCGTTTGCCCGAAAAGCTCAAAGGCAGCGACGACAAAACTATTCTCAACTGGATGTTATCCGATGCCACGCTGATAGATCTGATGGCATCAATTGCAGAAAACGGTTTTTTCCCAGGAGAACCGATAATTGCGATAAATGACGGAAATGGTTACGTCGTAATCGAAGGGAATCGCCGACTCGCCGCAATCAGGCTGCTTGCCACCCCTGAACTGGCCGTTGTCAGCCCCAAAGCGGTAGAAACACTCTCAGTCACAGCCAGACAAAAGAACAGTATTCCAGAGAAAGTCTGGCTTTATATCGTCGAGAATAGAAATGAAGTTGGCAACTACCTTGCGTTCAGGCATGTTACAGGCGTCAAATCCTGGCCGGTTATCTCCAAAGCCCGATACCTCAACAGCCTGTTCCTCCAAAGAACAGAAAAAAGCCCTGACGTGTATAAGTATCTTGCCAAAGAAATCGGCAGCAAAGCATCTTACGTAAGGCGCCTTCTGATCGGTTACCAGGCCTTTGAGCTCATACAAAGCAGAAAGTTTTATAATATCTCTGACCTGGATGAAGAAAACTTTGATTTGTCACTGATTACTGACGCATTGACCATGCACCCGGCAATTGCTGAATATATGGGGGTTTCCACGGAAACGGACTGGCCACTTCAAGAATTGAAAAATGACAAACTGAAGCAGGTAACTGAATGGCTTTACTCAAAGTTAGCAAATGGCAGAACGCGGGTTGGCGAAAGCAGAAATCTCAGAGTTTTAAACAAGGTTGTGCAGAGTCCCAACGCCGTGCAGGCATTTGCATCTGGTGAGAAAACCTTGTCTGAGGCTGCAGAAATGACTGATTTTGCCGACGAAAATATTCGGCTCTATCTTTCGAGAGCCATGCAAAACATGGCAGAAGCACAAAAAATCGTTCACCGGAGCAGCCACCCAGATAAAAGCGACAAAAGAGTCGTGGAAGAAATAATAGATTCTGCAGAACTAATTCTAAAAGCCTTAAACGGTAAGCTTAGAGAGCAATATCAGGGTTAACATCCATGGTTTATATCAACATTGCTAATTTCAGGTTACCAGGCGAGAATTCTGAACAAAACGACTGGTTTGACCATATTGAATTTCTGTGCTGCATATCTCAAGATGGAAGCATTACAGAAAGCGCCGTAGTCGACCGTTTTTTCGATGAAAACATCAACTGCCTACAGACGGCCGCCTTGGCGCTTGGAAACGAATTTGATTTTCCGGAGTTATCAGAAAACTACTTCGATTCTTCAGACTTGATCGAGGATGAGATCATAGACCCAGGCATGTATGATTCTCCACTCCGCGATCGAGTTACTGACAAAATTCGAAACCTTTTCACTTCTCTAGCGTGCCGCACACGGGTTTACGGTGATGATTATCCTTTTATTACCACAAACTGCTCAATCAAGATCAGAGACAATTTAACTCCCGTACAAAGGCTATATATTGCACTTTTATTTTCTTCATTGTTAAGACTGGCTACCCGAACCGGCATAAACTGTCTTGGTCATCTTTTTGAGGAACTTTGCGAACCTGCATTCAGGCGTTTAACCCCTGCCGGTGCGAGCAATTTCTTTTTCGGTTCAGGTTCTCACAGAAATTTTTCTGATACGATAACCGGCAGTTTTTTCGATAAGGTTACGAAACTGTGCAGCTTGCTGCACTTGCGACCGCACCCGAATTTCACGAGGGAAAATGCCGGAAGACATAACAATGGCGACGGTGGCCTTGACTGGGTCGGCTTCTTTGAATTTGGCGACAATCAGTTTTCACAACCTGTCTTTTTTGGTCAATGCGCCTGTGGGCAAGACTGGGTAGACAAGCAATTCGATGCCCATCAGTCAAAATGGAAAAATTATATCCATCTCTGTAATGCCTACCTGACCTATCATTTTATCCCGCGAAATTTCCGTAAGGATTCTCTGGAATGGTATAATCCTCTAGAAATTATTGATGTGGTTTTAATCGACCGCTTCAGGCTCCTGCAGTTGCTAAACCAGGAAGCAGATCTCAACAATAAAATCGAGAACCTCTATCGCCCGCTTTTCGATGAAATAGAACAAAACAGAGGGAATTCTGAGCAGTTCGCATAAAACACAAATTTCATCGACCGAGACGAAATACAGTGCGAAATATCACAAGCAGGTCTGAGCAGATATTGCGTTGCGCCAGGTACAACTTATTCAGCTTGATTTTGCGTTGCATGATCACTGACTTGTAGTATTCTTCAGGGTTTTCTTTTTTTTCGAGAATCTCGTTTTCGTTGCGGTAGGCAATCGAAGCGATATCAGTTACGCCAGGTCTTACCTCAAGAATGCTTCTCTGTTCTGGGGTATAGAGATCTACGTATTTTCTGACCTCCGGGCGGGGACCGACAAAGCTCATCTGGGCAAACAGCACATTGATAAACTGTGGCAGCTCATCGATTTTGAATTTACGCAGCCAGTAACCGGCAGTAGTTATACGCGGATCGCGATCGCCAACAGTAATGAGCGTACCGATTCTGTCGGCATTGGTCACCATGGTTCTAAATTTAAAAATCTTGAAAGGCTTCCCTTGCAGGCCTATGCGCTCCTGGCGGTAGAAGATCGGTCCAACTGAATCGAGTTTTACCCAGAGTGCGGCGGCGGCCATAATCGGACCGGTCAGCCAGATGCCAAAAACTGCTCCAGCGATATCCATTATTCGCCGCAATACTGCGTCTATCATTTTCTGTATTTGTTCACGATTTCGAGCACTGCTGATATTACTCTTTCGACATCAGCTTCGCTCATCTTCGGGTAGATCGGCAACGAAATTTCGCGTTCGTATAAATCCTCTGAAACAGGAAAGTCACCGAGCTTGTAGTCGTAGCGGTCACGGTAGTATGGGTGGAGATGCAGTGGAATAAAATGAACAGAGGTTCCGATGCCGCTGTCTTTCAATCGCTCGATAAAATCAGCCCGCGAAACATTGAGCTTTTCTGGTCGAATACGCAACGTATAAAGATGCCACGCATGTTGATTTCCAGCCGAGCCATGGCAGGGAATCTGCAGTTCTGGGATGGCAGCAAATGCAGCAGAATATTTCTGAGCATACTTCTGTCTGATATCGCGCATCCACAGGGCCTTGTCGAGTTGATGCAGTCCCATCGCTGCAGCAATATCGGTAAGATTGTATTTAAACCCTGGCTCTATTACTTCGTAATACCAGGAGCCTTCAGCGGTATAGCGTTTCCAGGCATCTTTGCTTATACCATGCAGGCGCATGATTCGCATTCGTTCAGCCATGTCATCATCGTCTGTGGTAATCATACCGCCTTCGCCGGTGGTAATGGTCTTGGTTGCATAAAACGAGAACACTGTCAGGTGTGAAATGGTTCCAACCTTTTGTTTTTTGTATTCGGCCGGGAAAGAATGTGCCGCGTCTTCAATCACGACAAGGTTATATTGCTTTGCCAGTCGGCTAATAGCTTCCATTTCGCTGACAAGCCCGGCAAAATGAACAGGAAGCACAGCTCGAACCCGCTTTGAATCGCTTTTTCTAAAACAGATCCCGTCTTTAACCTCGCATTTTTCGGCAAGGTATTTTTCAAACAGAGCTGGATCAAGAGTGCCACATGGCGACTTAACGTCAATAAGATCCACATCTGCATCGAAATATCTGACAACTTCAGCTGTAGCGGTAAACGTCAGGGGCACAGTCAATGCAACCTCGCCCCGTTGCAGACCAGCGGCGTCGAGCGCCAAATGCAAACCGGCAGTAGCCGAATTAACAGCTACTGCGTGTTTCGAACCAACATAAGCAGCAAACTTTTCCTCAAACTGCTTACACTTGGGGCCAGTGGTTATCCAGCCGCTCTTCAGTGAATCAATAACTTCGTTTATTTCGGCATCATCTAAATACGGCAACGCAAAAGGCAAAAATTCAGAGTTCATAAAATACCTTCAGCTAGAATTAACTAGTAGTTTAAGAAATGCAAAAAGGATTTTACACCAATGCTAACGAAAAAACCATACTTATATAAACCCGAGCCACCGTACAATCAATTTAATCAGTCGTGCCTTGGCCTATTTTAAGCTCCATGTAGAATTGCCCGGCAACATAACCAATTATTAAAAAACCATTCCTAAGATAAAACTTAAGGGCACCAAGGTTGCATACGCGCACATATAAACCTATTGAGCTATGCCCCATATTGATGGCGACAGCACAGCACTTTTCCAGCAATGCCTTTCCAATACCTTTTGTTGTTCTTTTACTGACAATCGAAATTATAAGAAACTTTGCTTCAGTAAATGTCACAGGCATGTCAAAAAACTTATAATATATATCACCTATGACCTTTTTGACCGCTGTCGACAGATTAAGCAATGCTGCCAAAAACAAGCCGGCTCTGTTTGCTTTCTTAAATACGGCAATTTTGTTCGGAATTTCCTCACCGCAGGCAACGAAGCCATTAATTGTCGTCTTGTCGCCGTCTTTGGCTTCAGAAATTATTATCACACACTTATCTCTTAAAAAATATTCATAGTACCTTCCCAGAACATGATCAGGCAATAAAGATGTAAAGTGAGACCGACTATACTGCTGTTTATGGAGCGCCACAATGTCAGACAAATTGCTTTCAGATGCAGTATTTACAGCTAACATTTTGCCCCATCCCACTCATTTATCACGGCAACTATTTTTTCAAGATCTCGATCGCCCAAGCAAGCATAAATAGGCAAACTAATAACTTCTTTATGAATCCTTTCTGTTAAGGGAAGGGATGTGGCATTTTGTTCGAGAAATGCAGGCTGTTTATGGGGAGGTATCGGGTAATGCACCAGAGTCTGAATGCCATTTGCAGACAAATATTGTTGCAGTGTATCTCTTGCAGCATTTCTTATAACAAACAAATGCCACACATGGCTGAGATCATCTGAGGTTGAAGGCAACACAATCAGTTCGTTATTGATACTTTCCCGGTAATATCTGGCGATATCACGTCTTCTCAAAATTTCGTCGTCAAGATACTTTAATTTGACCCGTAGAAATGCAGCCTGGAGCTCATCTAGTCGGCTATTAACACCCTTATAGAGGTTTTCATACTTTTTGTGACTACCGTAGTTTCCCAAGGCTCGAATAGTTTCAGCCAATTCACTATCATTTGTCGTCACAGCACCAGCATCACCTAAAGCGCCCAGATTTTTCCCAGGATAAAAACTGAAACCGCTTGCATCGCCGAGGTTTCCACAGCGTCTATCACCAAAATATGCGCCATGGGATTGCGCAGAATCTTCAATAATTTTGAGTTTATGATTTTGGGCTATTTCAACTATTTTATCCATCTGACATGCCTGCCCATACAAATGAACTGGTAATATAGCTTTTGTTTTAGATGTAATTTTTTCTTCTATTTTGCCTGGATCAATAAGATAAGTATTGATGTCTGGCTCAACCAAGACTGGAACCAGATTATTCTCAGTAATAGCAAGAATTGAGGCAATGTAGGTGTTTGCAGGCACTATAACTTCGTCGCCCTCTTTAAGCAGACCAAGCACCTTATATGCACGAAAGATCAAAATAAGTGCATCAAGACCGTTGGCAACACCAATACAATGCTTAGCCCCACAGTAAGCCGCAAACTCTCTTTCGAAAGCTTCAACTTCGCAACCATGAATATACCAACCTGACTCCAAAACCCTTGCAAATGCTTCTTCAAGCTCATCTTTGTATTGCAAATTAATTTTCTGAAGATCAAGAAATTTTATCATTTTTCTCCAACTTTTTTACAAATCTTGCAGGCACGCCTGCGACAAGAGTATTTCCTTCGACATCTCTGGTAACCACGGCCCCCGCAGCAACCATTGCCCCGCAACCAATATTGAGGCCAGGCAAAACAGTAGCATTCGCCCCAATTGATGCACCCTTACAAATCCTGGTTTTTAAAAATTCTCCAGGATACACTTTTGAGCGCGGATACAAATCATTTGTAAAAGTCACATTTGGACCAACAAAAACATCATCTTCGATGGTAATTCCATCCCACAATTGAACCCCACATTTTATTGTCACATTGTTGCCGACAACAACATTATTTTCGATAAAGCAATGTGAACAAATATTACAATTGTCCCCTATTCTAGCTCCCTCAAGAACAACACAAAATTGCCAAATTTTTGTTTCAAAACCAATTTTTTTGGATTGAACATCACTTAATGCGTGAATCATATAACCGCCTTAAAGTCATCATAATTCCTTATATAATCAGCTTCTGAATAGTGTTCACTGGCAAAAACCATGAGAACACAATCTGGCGTAAAATCGTACATTTCTCGCCAAATCATTTTTCCGACATATAAGCCTCTTGATGGTGAATCTAATAGAACTTCGGAGGTCTCCCGCCCATTGTCGAGGTGGAACTTACAACTGCCTGCGACACAAATTGCAATCTGTTCCAACTTTTTGTGAGCATGGAAACCACGGCGAACGTCCATTTTTGTTTGAAATATGTAATAAACCCGCTTGATTTCAAACGGTATGTCTATATTCCCTTCGACAACAGTCAAAGAACCTCGATCATCGCCTCTAACCTGCAAATTATAAAATTTAGTTTCCAACTTTTTTCCGCCCCAGTTTATTGCTATTTGAGCAGACCACGGAGATAATCGCCATAGCTTGATTTTTTATAGAATTCAGCAGCCTGCAGAAGCTGTTCTTCGTAAATCCACTTATTAATGTAGGCAATTTCTTCAAGACAGGCAATTTTGAAGCCTTGACGGTGCTCGATTGTCTGCACAAATTGCCCGGCTTCGATAAGACTGTCGTAGGTGCCGGTATCCAGCCATGCGAAACCTCGGCCTAATAATTGTACCGTTAGTTTGCCAGCTTTGAGATACTCTTTGTTTACATCGGTAATTTCAAGTTCACCACGGGCGCTGGGTTTAATATTTTTTGCAACATTAACGACGTTGCGATCGTAAAAATAGAGGCCAGGCACAGCATAGTTGCTTCTAGCTATTTTCGGCTTTTCTTCGAGGCTCATGGCCTTGCCTTCACTGTCGAATTCAACAACTCCATACCGCTCAGGGTCTTTAACCGGGTAGCCGAATATTACAGCACCATCAGCAATTGTCGCAGCTTTTTTTAGGACTGGCGAAAAGCCCTGTCCGTAGAAAATGTTGTCGCCAAGAATAAGGCAACTTGAATCAGAACCGATAAAGTCTTCACCAATGATAAAAGCCTGTGCGAGACCGCCAGGGTTAGCCTGCACAGCATAACTGAGGCTAACGCCCCATTGCGAACCATCGCCCAGCAGCTCTTTGAAGCGCGGCGTGTCGTTCGGTGTAGAAATTATTAAAATCTCACGCAGTCCGGCAAGCATTAACACCGAAAGCGGGTAATAGATCATCGGCTTATCATAAACAGGCAAAAGCTGTTTGCTGACAACCGTTGTTATTGGATAAAGCCGTGTTCCTGAGCCTCCGGCAAGAATTATGCCTTTCATTAACTACTTCCTTGATGATTCTTTTGGTTTATACATTCCGCAATTAGGGGAGATTCTCGAAAAAAATCTGCATTCTATCAATAGAATTTTCTTAGCCAACTCAAGGTAGGCAAAGCGTAGTTATCATAAACGAAATGAATTAAAATTGCAACAAGCCACCTCAATGGTCTCACTAAATGGTAATTTTTTGAAAGAATTAATGCTTTTTGTCGAAATATTTCGCTTCTATTGCGTGTTTTCATAATATTAGCGCTGTGCGAACGATAGTAAAACAGCGGTTCTTTCACCACGCTGAACTCTGTTTCAGATGCACACCTGATTACAAAATCCCAGTCTTCTTCTTTCAAATTCTCATCAAAACCCGCAATTTTATCGTAAAGTTTTCTAGAAAACAATATTGAACCGGCAGGTACGTGTTGGCGAAGAAAAACCTTGTTTAAGACTTTTCCGCTCAGAGGTTTTGCAGGAAACACACGGATATGACGAGCATTATTAGAATCGTCAAACTCTATTGCCTGGGTAAATGAGAACTGAGAATTGGGATTCTGTTTCAGGCATTTGACCTGCTTTTCAACTTTTTCCAAATGCCAATAGTCATCAGAAGCCAGAATTGCAACATACTCGCCTTTTGACCTTCGAATGGCTTTGTTAAGTGTCTTACAGATCCCGATGTTTTCCTGGTTAATAAAAGTGAAACCATGTTTTATTGAAAGCGCTTCAATGATATGAGGGGATTCATCTTTAGAACCGTCATCCACAACAATTAGCTCAATATTTTTATATGATTGATTTAAAACGCTATCAACTGCCTGACTAATATACTTTTCGTGGTTATAGCAGGGAATAATAACACTTACCAGTTCCTTACAGTCCATTATTCTTAACCTTTCGCAATAGCTTCTCATATATGGCAAGCAGCTTAGGGTATTCGTAACTCCAATTGTATTTATTTATAACAGCATCCTTACCTCTCAAACCCATTTCACGTGCTTCAGCTTGATTAGTAAAACAATAATCAATTGCGGCAGCAATGGCCTCCGGGTTAGTTGGATCAATACATATACCACAATGATTTCCTTCTATTATTTCGCGCCACAAAGGGAAAAAAGAGCCAATCACCGGTATTCCTGCTGACATGTATTCAAACAGTTTATTCGGCTGTGAATCTACATGGTTTGGCGCTGGCAGATAGGTAACTAATCCCGCTGCTGAACGACTCATGATATCTCTGACCTCGTTACGACTCACATACCCAGCATCTTCCACCTTGCGCCAGCCCGGGCTCTCTTTGCAATGCCTCTCAATATTGTCGTCAGAAAAGACTCCAGCGATAGCAAGCCTGGCATTTGATTTGACAAAGCGCATTGCCTCAACCAATTCCCAAACTCCCCGGATTGGAGTTATAGCTCCCATATAGCAAACCAGACTCCTGTCCTTAGACCAATCTGCAGAGTTTTCTAATTCAGAAAGCCTTGGGTAGTTGTTTATATCCTCAGCCAAATAGCCCATTTTGGTAAATTTATTGCAAATAGTTGAAGTGGCGCAGACAATATAGTCAAGCTTTCTGCACACCTTTCTTTCATAAGCAGCGAAGCATTTGGAAACAACATTCCGGACGATCTTCCCTAAATACGGCTTAGTTAGAATATCGGCAGGATAATCTTCGTGAGAATCAAAAATAACAATCTTACCAAGTCGCTTAAGTTTTGCAGCCCAGGGCAGAAGCTCTGGATCATGCAAATGATAAACTGTTGCATCTAAGGCTATTGCCTTGGCAATAATCTTTTTAGTAGTCTTGAACATTCGGCCCAAACGTCCCCCAGACGCGCCAACATCGTATATCGTAATGCCGTTTTTGTCTTCGTCTCCTTTGCCGTCTGCAACAATAAAAGAAACAGAATAACCAGCTTCCGATAAAGAGCTGCACTCTTTCAAAAAAATTCTGTTGTCGTTCCGGGGATGAACCGAAGTAAGATGAGCTACTTTTAACACTTATAATTCTCCACGATATTTCTATAGATTTTTGCAACTTTTTTTCTGACAACACTGCCTTGCCTTAATGCTAAAAAGCCAAACATCATAGGCAAAACGAACCAAACAATTAATCTTTATGCCATAAGTTTTTAGCACTTTTCATGAAACAAAATTTCACCCACAGCGGCGTACCGGCCACCTCTGTCTAATCAAAAGATTTTTACAATTTGCATACTCTCAGCTATCTGCATGCACACCCACATTCAACTACCCTTTCACTGTAAGCTTACGTTCCCTAAAAGAGGAAACGAAACGAAACAATATCATCACAATTATGATATTCAATACAGTAGCTATCAAAAGCGAATTATGGGGATAAAATAATAAACGATAAAAAACACCCAGTGGAATATATTTCTGCAAGAGAAAAATGTAATAAAATTTTTTAAATTCACTGTTTGTGTATACATTTTTTAGATGTTCAAGCTGATCAATGTGGATTTGATGGTAGCTTGGATTCGCCATATATTTTACGAGATCGTATCTACTATAAAACAAAGCATTGAACTTAGGCAACATGGTGGCGGTTGCTGCAATTGATTTTTTCAATAAATCATTATAATTTTTATCAAAACATACAAGCCTCTCAAGACCACAAACCGCAAAGATGTGACCATTCAGAGCATATGAACATGGATTGCTATTTTTTGCGTATTCCTCAAACCAAACACCGCTATCGCCCAGGTAAATAGCAACCCCTCCAGACGCAACGGGCACTTTCAGTAAATTTGCACTAAGTTGTGCATCCTTAAAATATTTAATATCCCCCGTTAGGACATATGCAGACAAAAAAGTTTTTATAGCTAACCCCTGAGCCATTCCAGAATACCAAGGAGCCGTCAACACATTAGCATAACTTGGGTAATCAAAATTGTACGGGAAAGCAATGTATTCAATATCCTCCAAATTTGAATAAACACCAATAGAGATAAGAAAATCTGCTGCACGAACGATTCTATCAACGTTTTTTTTGCTTGCTAACTTTTTTAAACTTGAAAAATCCTTTGCCACGTAGCAATTGAGAGCAGAATCAGAAAGTTCTTCAACAGACTGTGATATGTGAACAGGATTTATTTTAAATTGATCGGAAAAACCATAACTTGTCTCAAATGATTCTTCGTTAAATTTTGACACACTGCCTGTGAGAAATAAATTTTTCACTTGCACTAATGCTATTGTTTGCACCCCTTCGAAATAATGGGTAACAATGATTGCCAAGACAATCAACATCAATACTTTTTTTAAAGTTTGCATCTATATTCCCTTAATCAAAGCCGAACTTCTCTCAAACCAAAATTGCAAATCGAGTTATTTACCAGCTTGTTGGCAGCGAACACTAGATAAAAGTCTCAAAAGCAAAAATGTCATAAGAATCGGAAGTATTTTCCACAAGGAAAGATTAAAAAATTCCCCTTTAGGATACAGCATTATAAACCCAATTGAAAGTTGCATTGAAACTATATAGACCCAAAAATTCTTACTCTTAAGAGTTAAGTTATATAACAACGCAGAAAATGAACCAAAAAAAAACATACCAATGAATGGACCAAAAAAACCAAAATTAGCGTACATTTCACCCACACCAGTGGGTGGAAGGAGACCACCTGGGAGATGTGAATACCAAACCTCCTTTATCATGTAACTCGGCTGCAACACGACCCAATTAAAAGAAGAGGGAAGAATATTGCATACCCATGAAATTAATGACTGCCCGTTGAGAAAACCGATGTCTTTATCCCATGCATCAATTATTTTTATAAATACTCCAATATTTGGTAAATTTCCACTTTCAACAGCAAAATGCCCCAACAAACCTAGAAGTGAAGACAGTTCCTGTGCGACACTAACAATCAATTGCCCGGTAATCAAACGATTACTTACAATTCTCAATAAATAGAAAAGTAACCCAGAAACTGCTAAACCAAGTAACGCAAAACAATATTTTGAGTTACTTGGCAATTGCTTTCTTCTAATTTCAACAAAATAGAATAACCCAACAAAACTAGTTATGTATGAAATTGTTGAAAAAATCCTTGCAGTGGAAGCCTGTATCACAATTGTTGCTGCGAGAAAAAGCACAAAAGGGAATGACCAATTCTTTTTATGTCTTAAAAGTTTAAAGAACCAGAGATACATAGCATTATAGGCAAACAAGTAGCCAAGGGTAGTTCCTGTATGCTCAAATTCATAGGACCTCATTGAGAGATTGACCATATAATTGAATGCATTACCACCAGCAAATATGAAAACGTTATACAAAAAGTTGAAAATTCCAATTGAAAGAAAAATCAAAATAATTACACTTACGACCGTATCCGATATCTTTGCTTTGGTTTCAAAGCATAACTCTACCTTTAGGTTTTTCTCTCTCACAAAATAATAGCCAAACAACATAAAAATGTAACCAAAAAATAAATACATACACGCGTGCCCCATCAGCGTGGGGATATCCTGGCTAAAGGTAGAATTTTGAACAAACAAATTATTTTCAAAATTATTATATATCGAATATCCGCCTGCGATTAACACAGTTGAATAATACGCACTAAACAAAACCACCGGCTCGAAAAGAACAAGTTTCTTTGAAAGCATAAAAAAACCAAATATTGCCAAAGCAAGCATTATCAAAAAAAACACTGCGACTTGATATTCTTGTTCACCCCTAGCTGAATGAATCAGAAAAGCAAACAAAACTAATATTGTCAATAAAAAAAAAATCAACAGCTTTGAATAATTTTTCCAATGTGTTGAGCTATTACTCATACCATTTAAAAGGCCCATTTCATGCCCCCCATTGCAACAAAAGTTCATACGTTTCTGAATCTTCATTGCCTATATTAGATTTTAGGTGCTAAACCTGTAAAAGCTTTTTTACGCTCAATCGCAGTTTAAGTAAAACTTTAAAAACGATCTCCCAAAAACTATAAGTAGCAATTATAAAAATCGCCAACCAAATCAAGATACTTAAAAGAAAACGTTCCTCACCCCCTAAAGTCGTTAAACCCGTAGCGAATAAAAGAATTATCAAACAAAAGTATATTTTTTTCCTTGGGAAACTTCGCCAAACATAAGCAGAGCTCTCTGTTCTAACAAGGAAAAACACAAAAAATGCAACAAAAGTAGCCATTGCTGCACCACGCGCACCATAATCAGGAACCCAGATCCAACACAAAAAGAAGTTTGCAATAAGTGCAAATATCGGAGCCAACATTGCATATAAGCTTTTTCGAGCCAAGCCAACTCCAACAACGGTGGTCTCTGACAAGGTATAAAGCAATGGCTGGCCAAGACATGCGACCATAATATATTGCACGTTACCATAATCTTTGGGCAAAAAGAGTGGAACTAGCCAAGAAGTCATACCACATATTACGAATGTAAACACAACCATTGCTAACATATATTCAGTTATACTATCTATCTTTTCAAGATTTTCACCCTTGGCCGACCACTTATAAACCATAGGTGCCCAAACAGTAGAAAAAATGCTTTGAAAAATTAACCCTGCGCCAGCAAAGCTCTGCCCAACAGAATAAAGTCCAAGCTCAGAATAAGTCGCAGAGCTCCTAAGCATTAGCCTACTCATCGCAGAAAGCCCCCAGAATGCAACTCCTCCCAAAATTAAAGGTGCCCCAAAAATTAGTAGACCTCTCAACTTCCCCCAATCAATTTTTTCTTTGATTACAGCTAACAAATCATTTCTTATAATCCAGATTAGAACCATTAAAACCGACAATATGCTCAACATTTGAGCCAAAGCCAGCTTTTCAAAATCTTTTGTTACAGAAAATAACCAGTATGAGAATACCACTAATGCGAAAATTACTTTAGGCAAAACTTGGCTCAGAGAATAAGCCATTGCTCTCTCCTGCATTCTTAGAACAAGCGAAAAATAGCGTGAAACAAAACCTGCAAAAATCGTAACTAAAGTCAATAAATACAAATTCATGCTTGTTTGATCATAAATAATAAGCATTAGTTTGTCTCTGTATAAATATGAAAAAGGAACAGCCAAAATCAACATTAGAAAACCAGGCAAGATCGTAAGCAACAAAAGACTACCCTTGCGTTCTGTTTCATGATATTCACGAACGTAAGCCTGATCAAGACCAAGTGAAAATAAAAGAGCAGCAAAAGAACAGGCTACCTGCAACATCGCGATGCGACCAATATCTTCTTTTGTGAAAAACCAGGCAATTGCTGGTAGAGTCGCCATGCTGAGGGCAGCAGAAAGCAACGGTCCTAATGAAAATTGGGCAATTTTCTTATAGTTCATTAAAAAAATTATACTTTTCTTGTTTTTTCAGAAATCAATTAATATGACTACCATACATCATTTGGGACTAGCCTGCAATGCCTTTCCCGGCAACGACTTTTCTTTAGTAGAGTCCTTTTCAGAAATTTGAACTTGAGCCAACTCAGAAAGAATTCCGTTTTTGAAAATCCTGCACGTGTTTACAGAACTCGCCTTGCAAGGTCGCGAACGATTGGGACTGTCATTCGGGATTCCAATGACTATAATGCCCCCCCCTCAAGATTTTCTCAAGGATAGTATGTTTCAAAACATTTGTAAATGAGGTTGTCGTATTAGTCGTAAAGATTCAGTCTTAGGTGGGAATGGCTTAATTGCTATTCCAGGCAGAACAAAAAATCTATTATCTGCTTTGGAATGAGCTTTTCATTGCCAGCTACCAGGTCAAGAGTCTGTTTAAATTTTGCGCTTGGATCTCTGGTTCTTTTTTTGAGCGTATGAAAAATCGAGGTCAATACTCCTCTGGTTTTTGCTCCTTCTTGCGAAGCTGAACCAAAACTTACTTTTCTCGCCACAACAGTTGGCCGCAGATCTCTTTCTGCAAGGTTGTTGTCGGCATGAATATCTCTGTTGTTTGCCCAATGATACAAGCGACTTTCATTTTTAACGAACAGTTGCTGTATATTTTTTATCCCCAAATGCTTGGCTGGTAAGCTCATGACCTTTATTATTTCTTCTTTGGTTTTTGCTGCCAGTTTATTAAATTTAGCAGCCGTAATGGGCTTCATTCTGAGTTTAATAGCTTCAGTCATCAGAGGAATCAACACAGCTACAAATCTCTCGACTTCTTTGCTTTCCGGATGCCTTTTCTGGAGATCTTCAATATCCCGGATCAAGTGAGCGTAGCAATACTGAATTTTACACGGCGCCTTGTTGTAGGCAGCATATCTATCGACGATCAAAACTCCGGGCAGTTGTTTATCTCCAAAAACCCTTTTGGGAACAGCAGATGATCGATTTTCTCCGAAACAAAAATAACTCAATTTATCGGTAGCAAAAAGCCATGTATAACCGTTTTTCCCGTCGACTCTCCAGCTGGTTTCGTCAGCATGTTTAACTTCTGCGATTCTGTATTCGGAAATCAACTGCTCAGAGACATTTTCAAAGATCTTAGAAAGCCTGTTAAATATACCTACAATGGCGCCATCTCCGACACCAGTTAATTCAGAAATGCGGCCGATTGGAACTCCATGCAGATAATGCATTTCGGCAATATTAGTAATAAGTTGGTTGCCAAAAAGACTCTTGTTCATGACGCCAGGGATAGAGCTTTGGAACGTTTTTTTACAGCAAGCACAATGCTTTTTCTGAACCATGTAATAGCGCTTTTCAGGCTTCTTCGGTGGAGATTCCAGAACGCTGCGACTTGAGTAAGACTTTATCTCAAGTTTATGACCGCAGTCTGGGCAATTATCATAATCGCAAGACACTTCGTTATGTGTCTCAACTTCATCGTAATTATGAGACTTTCGGCCGTTACCTGAATGGCCTTTTTTTGCTCCACGCTTGCCTTTTATTACGTCAGCAGTATTCACCTTAAAAGGAAGTTTTGATGAGGGAGTAGAACTCCCAAAATAGCCATCTTGAGTGAATGATTCTTGAACCTTCAACTGCTTTTTAAGTTGCATTACTTCTTCTTGCAGCTCATCGATGATTCGCTGTTTTTCGAAGCAGAATGAACAGTGTGGGCTAGATTTTTCTTTGGCTATCCTGTGGTATCCCATGAGCCCAATAATAAAAGGAATCAGAAAAAAGTACAAGCTATGAGCACGAAATAATCAAAATCCCACCTGTAACTGAATCTTTACTATTAGTCCTCTAGGATTGGTATGTCAATTTTATACCATTAATGACTTGCTCTGCTTGTATGTTATTGCAGAAACTACTTCTAATGTTCTACGATGTATTTGCTCTGGAGCCCAAATTTTGGCAAGAACATTACGGCTTTGCTGAATCTGCTCAGGTGTTAATTTTATAGATTCGAAATCACCAACATCTTTAAGGTGCTCTGTAGTAAAAAGGAATGCACCTTGCGATTGGAAAAATCTAAGAATTGGATTCTGGACATTAAGAAATATCTTTGCCCCCATATGCATCATCATAATTATATTCCCAAGCCCTTGTTGTCTTAAATGATTCATTACTACATATGAGCACCGACTTGCATGTTCAACATAATCAGCTAGGGGCAAAAAGGTCTGAATTGGTTCAAAATTTGCATTGAATAATGACTTACCACGCTTAATTACAGATTCTGCATAAGCTTTATCGCCATAATTAAGTGGAGTGATTATCTTCCCTGGCAGTTTGAAGCCTTTAATAAGCTCAAATGCATCCAAATGGTTGTTGGCATAAGTCGCGCTGTTTCCTAAAAGAATGTTATTGCCTGACAAGATTTTCTCAGGCAAAATAAAATCGTCTAAACAACCATAATTCCAGGAAAGATACTTTGCCTTAAAGCCCCAGAGAGCATCTTTAACCATGGCATACTCCTCTGGCAATACGGGTGCGAAAAAGTCAATTCGCCGGATGGCATCAAGGAGTGTTTTCCTGCTATTTCTAAACATATCTCGGCATAAAACCAGTAGATGCCGAACACATGCTTTAAAGCTTCTGTTTTTAGAGTAAGCAGCCCTTGTTTTATCCAATAAAAATATTTTTTCATTACTATTCTGCATTAAGGAATAATAATCACCGCCCCAACCTATCCATAAAATCTTCATGTTAGTTGGGACTTTGGCGATTAACTTTGCGCTATCATTATTTAAATAGTGAACAACTATAGCCTCATAAGCAGAAAGCCCTTTTATAAAATCCTTTTCAAAAAGGATTTTAGTTGATAAAATTCTGACTTTAGCCAGCTTGGAAAACTTAAGAGAAGTTTTATCGGAGATAACAACAAATTCGTTCTGACCAGGGCTAGCCCGTTCAAATTCCCTGTAAGCCATGTCCAAAAACATGCTATCTGTTGCGATATGTAAAATCATATAAATTAATTAAACCCAAAAACCTTAAATGTTCAAATTTGAAATTATGAACGTGTTTGCACTTCGCCATTCAGTAATTGCATAAATTCACCTTCGAGTCTAAGCAAATCCTTTGATCTTTCCTTTATTTTTTTTGCTGGTGAACCGCAATAAACGGACCATTCGTCACAACTATTGAGAACCAAAGAATTTGCTCCAATCGCCACACCTTCTCTAATGATAACTCTGGGCATAATGACACAATGGGAACCAACATTCGAATGGTCCATCAAAACAACTTTTCCGGCATTATACCCCGGCTTAAAGTCTTTTGGATACCAAGGGCTCACAAGTGAATTACCAGAAAAATCATCAGATTCAGAAAATATGGCTGTAAAAGGTGAAATTGAACAATTATTTCCGATAGAAATCCCAGAACCGCCGTATAAGGCGACAAAGGCTGAAATGTGAACAAAACTACCAATGCTTATACCGGAACCACCTGAAAGGACACAAAAATCGTCTATTCTTACATTATCAGAAACAAAAACATTTTGGGGAGAATAAATACTGGCTATCTTACTAATTTTGACATTGCTCCCAACACTTCCCAACCCAAGGTTTTTCAAATCCTCTTGAGAATAAAATGAACTCATGTTCTAATTGCCCTTTTCATTTGACTTTATTGGTATGCTGAAAGAATTTTTAAAATCTGCTGCTGTTCTTGAGTTGTCAATTCCGGAAAAATCGGCAAACACAAAATGCGTCTGGAAATATCTTGCGATAAAGGCATATTGCTGGTATTGCCAGAGAATTTTAATGAATCCAGGGACGGATAAAAATATCTTCTAGGAAAAATCTGCTCGTTATTAAAAGCACGTTGAGTTTTTTTTAAGGTCGATTCTGACTCGAAAAGCACTGGGTAATAATGATAATTCTGTGAACTATGCAAATTCCATTGCTGCATTACAAGATTTGCTGGCAAATTGCTCCGGTAATAATCCCAGACTTTCTTGCGTGATGTGGCTATTTCCTCCATCTCATCGAGAACGCACAGACCCATCGCTGCCTGAAACTCGTTAATTTTGCAATTAATCCCCACGCATTCTATTGTTTCAGGGCCAGTAATACCAAAATTTATCAACAACCTGATTTTTCTGGCCAACTCATCATCTGAGGTAATGATTGCACCACCTTCAATTGTATGAAAAAGCTTGGTGGCATGAAAACTCAAAGTTGTTACGTCACCCCAGTTTAAAATTGACTCACCTTTGTATTTTACACCAAAAGCGTGGGCGCCATCGTAGATAACCTTAAGATCATTCTTTTGAGCAATTTTCTGTATTGCTTCAACATCACACGGATTCCCAAATACATGAACCGGCACAATTGCAGAAGTGTCTGCCTTGATAGCTTTTTCAATATTTTCTGGTGCAAGATTCCAAGTTAGTGGATTTATATCGGCAAAGACGGGGCTAATGCCCTCCCATAATAATGAGCTGGCTGTTGCAACAAAACTGAAGGGAGTAGTTACCGCGCTACCAGTAACGTTAAGAGCTTTGTAGGCGACCTGCAAAGCCAGAGTCCCGTTCGATACGAGAATCAGGTTCTTGACCCCAAGAAAATCTTTGAGACGTGTCTCAAGCTGTTTACAGAACTGACCATTATTGGTCAACCATCCAGATTCATATATTTTGTTGATATAACCAAACAATTTCTCTTTGTCTGGTAAATAAGCCTTAGTTACGTTTATCATTTTTTTCCAAATCTATTTGATTAATTCGCGCAAATACTCGCCGTAGCTTGAATTTTTGTAGAATTCTGCAGTTTTCAGGAGTTGCTCTGAATAAATCCATTTATTTATATAGGCAATTTCTTCAAGACAGGCGATTTTAAAGCCCTGGCGATGCTCAATGGTCTGCACAAACTGTCCAGCTTCGATAAGACTGTCGTAGGTGCCAGTATCCAACCAGGCAAACCCTCTGCCCAATAATTGCACGTTGAGCTTGCCAGCTTTGAGATATTCTTTGTTTACATCAGTTATTTCAAGCTCCCCACGGGCACTGGGTTTAATGCTTTTTGCGACATTAACGACGTTGTTATCATAAAAATAAAGACCAGGCACCGCACAATTGCTTTTTGCCTTTT
>JAHISQ010000189.1 GCA_018818125.1 Candidatus Rifleibacteriota bacterium | reverse complement strand
TAAAGTTGTGTTAGAACATTGCGCTGATGGTTGTCTTCTGAAGCTCTGTCCTTAGATCCTGGCGTAATGTTGGAGCGCAAGCCTTTAGCAATATGGGCATGTTCTTCTATGCCTGATTCTACCTGAACTGTTGTTGGTTCCACCCCCCTTTTGCCAGACGGAATTACTATCCATGCCTTCCGATGGTCAATCCAAACACCAATCTTCTCTTTCATAAAACCTCCTCAGTGGGCGGAAAATCAGAAAACCCTTTTTGGTATATAGAAAAAAACTTTTATCCACCCACTCAATAATATATTCAATTTTTAAAAAAAAGAGAGTGGAATGAACAAGTTGGAAGCTCGCCGAAATTACCTATCGAATATCAGATGAGCCTGAGCCGTTTTCGTCAGTGATTGCAGTTAACAATTCATACAATTCTGGATTCATGTGATATGTTTGCCAGCTCATTGTCTGGCACGAATCAAAACAATGATCACAATAAACGAAGGTTCGAGAAGTATCCTTAGTGAAAAATTCAACTTCGTCAAAATGAGCGCAAGCGCATTCCGGTTTTGGTTCCAGACTGACCGCTCCAACGATTTTTTTGATTGTAGCGGGGTCTTTGACAGCAAAAAATTTCTGGTCTGATATACCCTCAATTACATGAATTTTCTGGAAAGAATCTGCATTGTTGGCGAAAAAAGCAAGGTCTTCAGCTATCAGTGGCTCATTGCGGCGAACCACAATTTTAAATTCTTCATCTGGCGCTACTGATGAATAAGAAGGCAGCTGCCAGAATGAATAGATTGTCACCAGGATGGCTATTATCATGGCAAAGAGCAGCAATTTGATTCTGACTTTTGTCACATTTAAAGACCCATAATGATAAAGATTATTGACACATCATTATACACTGTACAGCTCACCCTGGTTTTGCTATCAGTTCATTGTTGAACAGGCATCTCTGCCAACTCGACGAAATTAGTAAAAAAAATCGGAGAGAGTGGGATTCGAACCCACGGTAGGCAGAACCCACAACGGTTTTCGAGACCGCCCCGTTCGACCACTCCGGCATCTCTCCAGATATCTCTTTTTACTTGAGAATTGAACTCTTTGCAAGCTTTTGCTGCAAAATTTTAGCGGGAGACACTTTATTGGATTGCCCTTGAAAAATCTCGGGGTAACCATGGCAGCAGTGAATAATTAAAATAGGCCTCTGATAAAGATCAGAGGCCTATTCAGCGTTTGCTCGTAAAGATTGCCTGAGATTGCAGGCATTAGGTGTTCTCGCTGCAGTTATTCGGGAATAATCGCCGGGACGGTTACGTGCCCCTGACCATTGCAGAACTGGCAGCGTTCACGGCCAGTGCCATTACAGGTATAGCAGACCTTGTAAACGGGAGTGTTGTTTGGCCCGTTGCTGACAATATGCCCTGAACCGTTGCAGCTTTTGCAGGTTATGTAGCCGTTGCCAAAGCAATGACGGCAGCGTTCCTGTTTGGTTCCGACCCTGAACTGGGCTTGCGTTTCACTTGAATAGCGGCCAGTTTCGTCGGTCTGTTTAACTGCCCAGGTGTATTTGCCGCCAACTTTGACACTGCCTTCGTCCATAACACAGTTCTGATCGTTAAGAATGACGCGTTCCCACAGAGTGCTGCCGCTGTTGCGATCCAGCAGACTTATAGCTGAGTAGGCGCCATTGCCGCTCCAGCCGAAGCTGGGATAGCTTTCTCCAGCCACTTTTAGGTTGACCGGGGCATCTAAAACCGGGATAGACGCTTGAGCGGCTCCGGCTTTAAGGGTTATATCAATGGTGCCTTTGGCAAACCACAAAGTGGCTTTGGGCAGGCGAACTTTTACGTAGTAATAGGTTTTGGTGAGCTCTTCGCGCTCGATGACCAGTTTGCCATCAAGGCTCAGTGAACGGCCAATGAAGAATTTGCCTTCGGCCGCCCAGTTTTCAGGAAGGTCGATGCGATGCTCATAGCTTGAAGCAGAACTGCCGACCCCGAGCGAGTGGGCAAAATTAGTATTCAGCTCTTGCGCAGCAAGTGGATTGAGACAAAAAACCAGTGCAAACACGGCAATTAAGCCGACAATTCCCCTCAAATTAAACATTTCTGACTCCTTATGGCGATTCTTTCAGTTCACTTATAAGAGAGAACTTCTCTTCTTATATTACATCGTCAAAACAATGCTATCTCAAGGAACAGTTTTTGTTGTTTCTGTAATAGACTAATAAACGTGCTCGTAACAAATTTTATGTAATAGAGTGAGATTGCTTCATTTTGGTATTTTTTTGACTTCCAAGGTAAGGCATTGTATCTTCACGTAGAGAATAAAAATTGTGTTATGTAATCTGCATCAACTGAGGGGGAATCATGAAATCCTGGCTAGTTAAAAAAGGTCTGACGTTTTGGATTTCTGTCGCCACAGTTGCCGGAATTGTTGCCGGTTATTTTCTTGGTGAGACAGCATCCGTTCTGACTCCGTTGGGAGATCTGTTTATGACTCTCATCAAGATGGTCATCGTGCCCCTGGTATTTTTGTCGATTACTCTTGGCGCAGCCAGTCTCGATGACGTAAGAAAAGCTGGCAAGATAGGTCTTCAGGCGTTTTCTTTTTATATGATCACTACGGTTTTTGCTATTTGTGTTGCCCTGTTTTTCGGCTTTCTTTTCGAGCCCGGGAAAGGGATTGACCAGAAAATACTGAAGTCAGTACAGGCCGAATTGAAAGCTCAGGAAACAGTGACAGTGGACGACTCGGCCGAAAAGATCCGGCCGCCCGGGCTTCTTCAGACGCTTATGTCATCTATTCCAGAGAATCCGCTAAAAGCCATGATCGATATGAATATTTTGCAGGTCATCTTCTTTTCGGTATTTCTTGGCCTTTGCATTGCTGGCCTCCCTTCGGAACAGAAAAAGCCGGTTATCAGTGTTCTGGAAGGATTCAATAAAGCCTTTCTCGCCATGGTTCACGCCATAATGTACGCGGCTCCGATTGGCGTATTCGGGCTAATGGCCGTTACCGTCGGAGTATTCGGTTTCGAGACACTCTATCTTCTTTTAAAGCTGCTTCTGGTATACATCTTCTGCGCTGTATTTCAGTTCTTCGTTGTCTATGCCGGATCATTGAAGATTTTTACCGGACTGTCTCCTCTTAAATTTCTCCAGAGAATGGAAGTTCCTCTGCTCGTTTCTTTCACCACTGCGAGCAGCCTGGTTACTTTGCCTACCAGCATGGAAACCGCAGAAAATGAGTTCGAGGTTTCCCCTGAAATCTCCAGCTTCGTTTTGCCTCTCGGGGCAACGATCAACATGGATGGAAGCGCCATCAACTTTGGTTTGTATGCTGTTTTTGGTCTTCAGTTTTTCGGGATGGATCTCACGCTGGAGAAGTGTCTTCTTATTATTCTAACTGCCACTCTCGGCTCCATTGGAGCCGCCGGAGTTCCTGGCCCAAGTATTTTGACTATATCGGTGTTGAATGCTGCCGGAGTGCCACTTTCTGTGTTGCCTTTGTATATTGCTACCGATCGCATTTTCGATATGATCCGGACATCCGTTAATATTTCCGGTGACATCACCTGCGCCGCGATGATAAACCACTTCAATCCGATTCATCATGCGGAAACGAAGTCGGATTTAAGCGAGCAGGCAGAATTATAGCGATAAAAGCTACTTTTTCAGATACGCGTTCTACTCTTCAGCCGGCGCTCTTAGAGATTCTGGAGTCGCGGGATGGCTCAGAATGCTTGCAGCGGTTTCGTATGCAACATGGTTGCCGCCCAGAAAAATTTTGCGCTCGCCTGTCCAGACGCACAGTCGGCCCTCAAGGTCAGACGAGAGATTGGTGGCAATACTGACTTTTTTTTCGGCAGCCAGTTCTATTGCACGAGCGTGGATTGCTTTTTCTGATTCATTAAGCAGAACCAGTTCAAGGCGATCCGGGTAGTAAGCTTCGAATGAGTAACCATGTTCATTCAGATTTCTGATTCTTATCGGGATCGGCGTATTCATAGCCAGTTCCAACAACGCATCTACTTCATCATTCTGGAGGGGTAGTCCAACAATGTGCAGTATATGCAGGATATCTGAAACTGAACGGCCCTCGTCGAACAGAACTTTAAGGTGAATTGCAAAATTTTCACAGTCATCTTTATCTCTAAGCTCCAGCAGTGCATTGCCTGCAGCATTTGCATCCATGTCTTTCCAGCGCAGAACCTCGTCGGCAGATAGATTGGCCGGCTGGTAAACATCTTGTGCAAATGTGGCACTGGTAAGTAGAAGACACATACAGAATATCGCTATGAGTAAACGTTTTATCATGAATTTCCCTCGACTTTATTTATTCATCAGCTCGTCTGAGTATGAGTATCGGGGCGAGCCATCTGTAACTTAAACCTGGCAATATTTCTATCTGTTTATGGTTTTTACATATAAAAACTGCCTCTGACTTGAGATCAGAGGCAGTTTTTTAAACGGTTTTCAGTTAGCGCTGATGCAGAGTTTCGAATTTCTGCAGAGTTTTATACTTTTCCATGTATTCGCGAACAGTGGTTGTACCCAGGTCAGATTTTTTCAGCTGGGTTACAGATTCTCTGATTCTTTTTTTGCTGTCTATGGCTTTTCTGAAGTCACTGATTCTCTTAATCTGAGCTTTGTTAAAGGTAAAGCCGGCAAATGGATCAGAAGATTCAGCTTTGTCAAGATTTGCTGCTGGAGCATTCCTTGATGGTCTGTGAGAATTGGGGTAACTATTATTGTAGTCTTTTGCAGCCTGAAGGATCTGCGTTTTGGTGAATGAGTTAGAGCAGGCGTCGGCAAGGACTCTGAGGTCACGGAAGCTGTAATTGTTTTTCTGCGCAGCAGTGAGCAGCAATTGATCGTGAATGTAAGAGTTCTTGCAGGTCTGGGCAAGCTCTACCATAGTCATGGCACTGATAAACTTGAATGCTGTGCTTTTGCTGATGGCGTCAAAGAGCTGCTGGCGCAAAGAATCATTGTTCATGGCTGCTGATACTTCAACAAATTCATAATTGTTCACATAATCGCGATTTGCCATAGCGCTGCCATAATTGACGAGAAATGTATCGCGCGTATAACTGTTGTTGATTTGAGCTGCAAGTTCAAGCATACTGCGGGTAGTGAAGGTGTTGTAGTTTTTGTTCCGGGTTACCTTGTCAATGAGCTGTCCGCGGGTGAAGTCGTTATTGATTGCCTTGGCAAGAGCAACAAAATCTTCGCCGGTTCTGGCTCGATCAGCGCCTTCAAACAGCATCTGGTCGCGGGTGAAGCTGTTTGTTACAGTTTCTGCAATGCGAATAAGCTCTCTGATTTCACGTGATATACCGCCTGATGCGGGGCCGTTGTTGTTACCATGACCATTGTTATTGCCATGACCATTGTTGTTGCCATGACCATCGTTATTGCCATGACCATTGTTGTTGCCATGACCATTATTATTGTCTGGGTCATAGTTTCCGCCGTTGCCGGGGTTGTCGTCGAAGGGGTCGGTATTGCTGCCTGACCCACCCAGTTCCTGCAGACGCTCTGCCGATTTTCGGGCAAATGAGCTGCGGGGATAGGTTCTCTGGCAACGACGATAAACCTTTATTGCATTGCGCTGATCTCCGGTTTCTTCGTATACGCGACCAAGGACATAAAGTGCGTCAGGAACAAAATCATTAGAAGAACCGTCATCATATTTTTCAATGAACTGCTCAAGAACGCGCGTGGCCTGCCATGGATCATTGTTTTTAACGTGGCAATAGCCAACATAATACATGGCTTCTTTTCTGACTGACGTAGGATTACTGTGTGACCTGGCAATATCTTCGAACTTCTGGGCCGCGTAGGCGTAATCACCCTTTTCCATCAAGCTTTTTGCCCAGCGCAGATCCTTAGCGCTATCCTGTGCATAAACACTGGTCATACCAGCGATAAAAAGAAAAACAACCAGCCAGAACAGACTCTTTCTCATTTAATGCCTCCTGAAAACTATCTCCCAATAATTTACCATGAAAAACGTGTTTTGTGTATTGTGCCCCTGGTTTTTTGTGAGTCGCAAAACACAATGTGAATATCGGCCAGGTCACACCAAGAAGTTGTTCGGCTGGTCATAATTTGCATTCTATTTTGATTTATCGCAAAAAAATGTGTCCACCCTGATCAGCCCATTTCGAACCAGGCTTTGCGAGCTCAATGTGCAGATCATTTTTTACTGCGAACTGTTTTGACGTAGTCGTTCCAGACTTTCTGGATGTTGTCGGGCAAGGGCATGGGCGAACGGGTTACGTCTGCTTCAACCGTTGTAAAGGCCGGGACGGTGCTCAGACGAGCGATCAGCCGGTCTTTGTTGTCGAGAACATCAATTACCATAGCGCCCTTGTGCTGGTATTTGCGATAAACTCTACGCACAGCCGGCGGCGGCACAGCGAGACGGTTGCCGATCACTACGGGTGATGTGCTGTGAACGATAAGACCAGAAATGTCGACCGGGAGAATATATGAAGGAATTACGTATTCATCGCGGTCAGCAACGTAATCTGCCATAATCATTCTAAAATCGAGATCGCCGACATTTTTGAGAAAACGCCCCAGCGAATAATAGCGAGCAGCACGGGCAATGCCGTTAAGATCCATGCCGCGCGGTCTGGTTTCCTGGATCACAATTACTATCGGGCCGTACATTCTGGCAACGCCGATTCTGGGTGAGCAGAAAATAAAGTGGGTCTCGGGGTCGGGCACTCCGACTTTGGCTGCTTCAAAAGATTTGCCACGGCGATTTTCATAGAGTTCTTTGGTTGAATCAATTGTATTAAATATTTTCTGCAGAATTTTTGTCTGCTGGGATCTGGCTTTATTAAAAGCCTCGTCAGAAGACATTCCAGCTTTTTCATTCTCTTCGATCAAAGTGCGCAGGGCTCGTGATTGATGAGGGGTATCAAGAAGAAAACGAAATCCGAGCAGCTCGTCGTGGTCGATTTCGCCAGCTTTTCGCGATCCGAAGCCGCGATACAGAACCGAAAAATTTCCGTTTCTGATGCGTTTCAGAGCATTTACAGAATTCATGGTGAACATTGAAATGGTTTCAGAATCATAGGACAATGCTCTGGCAGCAGGACAAAAGGCAGTGCTCAGAAGCATCAGCAGTGCGACGGCAGACAATAAAACGGCCGGTCTATTAAAATGGGCAGACTTTTCAGGCGACATCTTTTTTTCCATATCTGAGTTTACTATTCGACAGTATCACCACTATTTTACTTTTTTGCAGACTTTCAGTCAATGATCGTGAGAAGCCGGCGCCAGTCTATGCTGCATGTCTGGAAAGAGCAGTGAGCCAGAGATATAAAGAATAGTTGCTGCTACTATGCCGTAGAAGCAGGCGTCAATACCTATTTTGTCGATGCTTTCGGGCAGGTTGATAACAGACAGTTGCAGCAGCAGAGTAAAGGTGCCACCGCCAATCATCGAGGCAATCGCGCCGGTGGAACTGCCACGAGGCCAGTAGAAGGCGCCCAGTGTCGGAATAAACAGGCCGGCAACCATGAATGCATAGGCATACAAAACCGCATCAAGAACCATCGTGAACTGTGATGCCAGCAAAACTGCGAGAACACCGACGATAAAAGTCATCAGCACTGAGTATTTGACAGATTCTTTATCTTTATCTGAAGTCAGCCAGAAGCGCTCAACTATATCGTTCAGGAAATTTCCGGAGGCCGCCATCATGCAGCTGTCACTTGTTGACATGATTGCCGAAAAATATGACGCGATAACAATGCCCGCCACGCCAGCCGGTAGCACATCTCTGATCAGCATTGGCAGGGCCATTTCGGCTTCGGCTTCAGGAAAAACCAGCCGGGCACACATGCCAAGAAAGACTCCGGCAAATGCCATTATCGGGTATTCAAATATTCCGGCAATATACCAGGCCTTTTTGGCGGCAGCTTCGTCTTTGCAGGCATACATGCGTTGATAAAGTGTCATACCAACGAGCCAGATCGGTATGATTGTTACCATCCAGTTGAAGAACTGAACCCAGCTTATATTTGTAAGGGTAAAAAACTCAGGTGGAAGCCCATCTCTAAGAGCCTGCAGGCCGCCAATCTCATGGAGTGCTGCCGGAATGGTGATCACTACCAGCCCAATCAGCAAAATTCCCCACTGCACGGCGTCAGTGTAAATAACCGCCTTAAGCCCACCTAATGCGGTGTAAAGAATAGTTACCGCCGCTATGATGAGCAGTGCAAAAGTCATCGGATCCATGCCAAATGGATTGGTCTGCAAAATGGTTGCTGAAGCTAACTTAGCACCGGCAAGCATTTGCGCGCCTGCGAAGCCGAGATAGCCTATTCCTGAGATCAGAGCCGCGACTACTGCTACCTTCTCATTGTAGCGGAAGCGTAGAAAATCCGGGTAAGTCAAAAAGGCATTGTTAGCGTCGATGCTTTTTATTTTTGGAATGATCAGAACTGCGCACAGCCAGGCGCCAACCAGACCGGTAAACAATAACCAGCTCCCGGAAAGGCCCATGGCAAAGCCAACGCCACCAAGTCCGATCGAGAAGCCGCCACCGACGTCGGTCGCTACAATTGAGAGTCCAACATATTTCGGGTCGATCGTGCGGCCGCCAACGTAGTAGTCTTCACGATCCTTGTTTCTGAGAAAGTGGTAGATGCCTATGCTCAGCACACATATCATATAGGCAGCAAAAATCAGATAGTCTAAAAGAGACATTAGAAGCCCTCCGGAAAAGGTCTGTCCGGCCGCTAAAATTTCGCTTTTGCGATAGAGTGTGCTCGTAAGCACTGGCCGATGACAAAATGAAAGTGTCTGCTACAGGCTAACACTTATTTTATTTGCGTTTCAACCTTCAAATTAGTCTGACGTTCGGAAATTTAAGCAAACCTGCTGTTTCTAACGGTTTTCGCTGCAAAAGGATATGAAATCTTGAAGTGTTGCCAGGCAAATCGTTGCGTGAAGCCAGGTTTCAGGGTCTGGTTAAGCCATTGCTTTCGATAAGCCACTTGTAGCTGGTCAATTCTGCCAGACCCATTGGGCCACGGGCATGCAGTTTTTGCGTGCTTATGCCAATTTCGGCACCCATGCCGAATTGCGCCCCATCGGTAAATGCGGTCGAAGTATTTACGTAAACCGCTGCGGCATCAACTTCCTTGCCGAAGCGCAGTTTTGCTTCGTCACTGGTCGTTATGATCGCTTCGCTGTGTCTGGTGCTGTAGCGAACAATGTGAGCCAGAGCTTCGTCCAGGCTGTCTACCGTCTTGATCGACAGCCTGTAGTCAAGATGTTCCTTGCCGAACGATTCTTTGCCGGCGGCTTTAAGCAGAGTTTCAGGATACTTGCCTGATAATGCCTTGATTGCACGCTCATCAGCTTCTATAACAACCGACTTTTCGACCATTGGAGCGATCAGGTCGTAAAGTTCGCCGAGGCGGCTGCTGTTGATGATTAAGCACTCCAGCGCGTTACAAACGCTGACTCTGCGAGTTTTGGCATTGTAGATAATTCTTTTGCCCACTTCCAGAACGGCGGTCTCGTCGAAATAGGTGTGAACCACGCCTGCTCCGGTTTCGATAACAGGTACTTTCGAATTATTGCGCACCGAGTCAATTAGACCCTGCGAACCACGCGGAATTAGAACGTCGACGTAGCCGACAGCGTTCATCAATTCTACCGCAGCTTCACGCTCTGGGGGCAGCAGCTGCATAACCTCCGGCGAAACATGGTAAGCCTCAAGACTCTGGTGAATGAGCAAAGTGATTGCCTGGTTCGAGTTCGCGGCGTCCTGACCGCCTTTGAGAACCGATACATTGCCGGTTCTGAAACAAAGCGCGAAAACATCGAATGTAACATTGGGGCGAGCCTCGTAAATAACACCGACTACGCCAAGAGCCACGCGAATCTTTTTAAGCTGCAGACCATTGGGCATTGTTCGCTCTTCAAGAATATCACCGATGGGTGAGTTCATGTTGGCAACGTTGCGCAAATCCTGTGCAATGGCTTTTATGCGCTCGGCTGTAAGCATGAGTCTGTCGTAACGCGGGTCGGTTGCCGGCATTCTGGCAAGATCAAGCTGGTTGGCAGACAATAAAATTTCGATATTCTTTTCAGTTCTGTCGGCAAGATCCAGTAAGACTTTTTTGTTGGTGTCGTTATCAACGCGAACCATCAGCCTCGCTGCTTCTTTTGCTTTAACTATCTGCCCGGCTGCATTCATGAGTTTTTAACCTTTTATTAAATTACGGAAAGAGATGTAAGTAATCGTAATGTACTAATGGCTTGTATTTCGCATCCTTCAGATGCTCATCGGCTCTGCCGCGATCGTATTGGGCCTTGCCGATTCCAATAAGACGATTTTCATGGTCGACAATTCGCAGCAGGTCGCCCTTTTTAAAGTCACCTTTCAGGCTGGTGATGCCAGCCAGTAACAAGCTGGAGGCTTTATTTGAATAAAGGGCTTCACGAGCGCCCTTGTTAATATGAGCCTCGCAATCGGTGAAATCTGCCGAATACGCCATCCACTTTTTCACTGCTGGTCGCGGTGTTCCAGGAACAAAACTTGTATGTGCTACTTTTCCGTTTTGATAAGCCAGATCGAGCAATACATTGTTCAGAGTGCCATTGGCAATGTGAACAGCTATGCCGGCCGCGGCAGTGTTTTGAGCCACCCGGCCCTTGGTAAGCATGCCGCCCCTGCCAAAATTACTTTTTTTAGCGGTTATGAATGCCGAAAGGTCGGTTGTTGATCGGGTGATTTCTTCAATCAGCTGCGAACCCTCGTCGCTGGGATTGCCGTTGTATATTCCGTTAACGTTGCTCAAAATAAAGTAGGCCTCGGTGTTCATCATCGTTGCCACCAGGCCAGCCAGTTCATCGTTATCGGTAAACATCAGCGCAGTTACTGAGACCGCATCGTTTTCGTTGATAATTGGAACTATTTCATTTTCCAACAAAACCGACAGGCAGTTTTTCATGTTCAGATAATGTTCCCTGGTTCTAAAGTCTTCTTTGGTAACCAGTATCTGAGCACAGGTAATACCGTGCAGATCAAACAAAGATGCGTAAGTCGACACCAGCTTTATCTGCCCGACTGAAGAAAGCAGCTGCCTTTCAGAAACCGGATCTTTCTTCGGGGGGCTTTTAACCATGCCTCTGCCAGAAGCAACCGCACCCGATGAAACAAGTATTATTTTTATTCCCTGCTGGTGAAGCGTCGCGATCTGATCGGTTATATGAGCGATGCGCTCAAGGTCTAGCTGCCTGTCAGGGCGTGTTAATACGTTTGAACCGATTTTTACTGTGATTGATTTATACACGGGTAATCATCTCGAATTCTGGTTATTTACTCAGGTTTTCAATTTTCTGGAATGAGGTAAGCAGGCCTTTAATCAACGAAGAGCTGAAGCCCTGATGCTCCATTTCGTTGAGCCCGGAAATTGTTATACCACGTGGAGTTGTAACTTTATCAATTTCGGATTCAGGGTGAGTGCCACCTTCAATGATCAGCTGAGCCGCACCCTTAACCGTTTGCGAGGCAATCTTCAACGCGAAATCAGAGCTGAAACCAATTTCTATGCCACCCTGCGTCGCCGCTCTAATAAAGCGCAGGGCAAAGGCAATGCCGCAGGCTGCCAGAACAGTAGCTCCAGCCATCAATTCTTCTGGAATAAACAAAACGTTGCCCAGTTTTGCAAAAAACTGTTCAATCTCTTTTTCCTGTTCAGGAGTCATGTTGATTCCTGAAAGGCAGGTCATTGATTCACCAATAGCTACGGCGGTGTTGGGCATAGCTCTGCATATTGCATGCTTACTGTCGGTCATCTGCACAAGCTTTTTGTTCTCAATCCCGGTGGCCAGAGAAATCAGAATGGCATCTTCAGCGAAGTGCGCTTTTAATTCTTCGCAGACTTCGGCAATCTGGTATGGCTTTACTGCAAAAAGCACGATTTTAGCGTCTTTTACCGCTGCGGCATTGTCGTTGCCCACGACAACGCCCATTTCAGCGAGAGAGGAAAGCATTTCGACGCGGCGGCGAGTGACGTGAATCAGCTCAGGCGAAGTCGCTTTTGTGTAAATTAAACCGCGCGCAATTGCTGAGCCTAAGTTTCCACCACCAATGATTGCGATTTTTTTATTCATAATTTTGTTTATAACCTCTTTAAAATTGTAGAAAAATATCAGCTGTCTGCATGGTTAACGGTGTTAACGCAATCTGCGGCAGGATTTTCTTTAACTGCCCTTGAGGGTCGACGGGATCACGAAAAATTATAGCGCCGGAAAGCACTGGATGCAAGCCTCATCGTTTCTGTTCGTTTGTAATTCATGGCAATTCAGAGGTTAGCAAGAAGCTCTGGCGTGAACTGATTGAGGAATGCCTGCTGCCCGGTGCCTTTGCGTGGCCCGAGTCTGATGACATCCTCGCGTATTTTCTCAAGCTGATCCCTGTTGGTAATGACCAGACCGCGCAGCGGGTCGGCAAGGTAAATCTTGCCTTCGCGCCAGCCAATAACGCCAATGGCATGTTCAATGTTGGTTACGCCTGCAGACACCGTAATTATAAACGGCAGATTTTCTAAGAGAACTTCTTCGAGCGACAATTTAGTGTAGGCTGCTTCAGCAAAGCCAAGCGCGTGGCAGCCAGTGATCGAGTGGCTGACCAGTGAGCCCGGCAGCAGAGTTTTTACGCGTCGGGTAGCTTCGTATTCGTTTATGGGATCACCATATAGCCGACAGATCGTCGAAAGAGCAGATGGAATGCAGGTTACCTGAAGTGTTTGCAAAGTTACGCCATTTTTATCGATTGTTGATGGTCCGACAAACAGTGCTGCCGGCAGGATAACCACTGTTTCTACAGCGGTTGCACCTATGAAAATAGCGGCGATGAGCAGGTTCCGCACTCCTTTTAGCTCAGGGTTTGCGTGTCTGAACACGCGTTTAACTATAAATGCGAGAAACAGCAATTTGCAGGATAATAATACGAACCAGAACGGCAGTGACGGATCAAATTCAAGGATAATGCCAAGCATGCCGGTTCGAGAGAGCAGTAGACTGCAGACAAAGAACGCAGCAGCAAGAAAAATCGGCGTTCTAAGCCGATGCATGGCGCTGGCTGTCATTGAATTTGCCGCTTGCGACTGTTGCCAGCTCCAGCGGACCACAAAAATGGTTGCGACAAGGCTTAACGCAGTTTTAACGACAAATTCAACCGGCAATAATTTTCTCCGTTTGTTACAGTCCTGAACTCTGGCACAGAATACGCCAGAAATGCTGGCAATGCAATATTTTGCCAGCATATGCTGCAACTTCCAAAACATTCAAAAATATTTGCAATGCTATGAATAGATCCATTGTTTAATGAGCATTTAGAAAAGCTACCTGCTACTGGTGAGACATTCGGGTTTGCGTGAGCTTAAAATCTAGTTGTTAACGCCGTGGGTTCTGTGCTAGCCTTTGCCACAGTCAAAATTATCTGGAGGATTCACATGAGAAGAATTTCGTTGTTTGTTCTTTGTTGTTTTGTTATGGCCGCTGCAATTGTCTGCGGTGCTCCAAAAACCTACACCGAGCTTGTTGCGGGGGACGCTTTTGCTAACGCCGGCTCTGAACAGCGCCTGGAATTACTGAACAAGCAACTGGAAAGCAAGGAATTGAAGTCTTCAGATCTCAGCGGTGATCTGATGGTCCGGCTTTTCAATGATTGCATTAAAAGCGAAAAAGAGGCGCCTGCACGGCTTGACGCTTATGCAAAATTGCGCAATCAGTTCAATAAGTTGCCGCAGACCTATGAACTTGAAGTCCATCTTATCGTGAATTATCTGGCAACAACCCCAGAAGGACAGAAAGGCGATCTTGTCGGCATGATGAAACATATACAAACATTGCTTGATGCCAAAAAGACCTGTTGGCCATCAGTTGGAGCTTTGCATGAAGGTATGCTCGCCGCTCACCTTGTTTCTAATACTGATTACCAGAAAATGGTTGCCAAAGACAAACTGGGTTACATTAAGAAATTGGTTGGCGAAGCTGCCTTTAAAGAAATGACCAGCACCCGCTTTGTTCGTGGCGTGGTGGCTGATGTGCTTATGGATATTGGCGAAGATCAGCGCAAAGCTGCTTATGACGAGTTGCTCCCGATGCTTGATACTTTTACTAAAACTTCCATTTCTAACAGCTACTTTAAGTAAACCTGCTCTGAAACATTAAGAAAGGCGCATCGCTTTTGATGCGCCTTTCTTCGCGTTTCAAACATTGATTAATGATATTGTTAAGAGTCAGTTGGAGAGTTGCTTGGAAATATTGCTTTTTTTACTTGAGATTATACTAAGTCTGGCTTTTGAAGGTGCGGCAGAGATTAGTGGGCACAAGATCAAGAAGGCGCGTCAGAAAAAATATGATGCCAAAGTTGCATGTGCACGTATTTCTGGCACGCCAGATCCAGAAGCATTGGAGCCTTTCAGCTGGGTTGGCTCCGTGATTTATTATGCCGGGCTTGGTATGATATTTGGCGTAACAAGTTTGTTTCTCTTTCCAAATTCGTTTATAAAATCCGCCAATGGTCGTCTGGTTTATCTCTTTCTGACTCCTGTTATCGCAGGTATGGCGATGAGCCTGATTGGTCGTGTGCGAGACAAGAACGGTGAAGAGCCAATACGTCTGGATAACTTTTTTTATGGTTTTCTGTTTGCTCTTAGTATGGCTTTGCTTCGATACTACATGGCAGTTTAATCTGATCAAGAGTTTCCAGCGTGCCTGATATTTTTG
Source organism: Candidatus Rifleibacteriota bacterium (assembly GCA_018818125.1). Taxonomy (GTDB): domain Bacteria; phylum Muiribacteriota; class Ozemobacteria; order Ozemobacterales; family Ozemobacteraceae; genus Rifleibacterium. The sequence continues at coordinate 21,167 of JAHISQ010000189.1, read as the reverse complement.
AGAGCAACTGACCAAGGCATAAACGTGCGCCTGCAAAAAAAAAATGCTGAAAGCTAAACTATTTTTCGTTTGTATGTACGTACCAGCGCTGAAATAGGGCTTTTAGTGTTGGCCATTGTCTGTGTTTGGCTGTTTTTGTCAGAAAAATTAAGCTAAACAAAGCATCATTTATGCCCGAAGGGGTTTATGGATTTGTTTGCCTCCTTATTTTTCAGCCCGGGATAACTCCCGGTCTTTTTTTTTCCGGTCATTCCAGAAATTACTGGGGATGCCAGTAAGTCAAACATCTGTTTGAGGCAGAAAACAGCATTTTCCTGAGGTTTATCGCTAATTTTTTGCGAGCTCGGCGACCCAGGACTTAAAGTCATTTTCGAACTGATTTGTATCGAGATCAATCGCGGTTTTTAGTGCTTCGTCGATTGACATGCCGGCTTTGAGGCAATTGATTATCTGCCTGGGCGCAGCCATGGTGCTGTTCTGAATGATAAAGCGAGCATACAGCCCGGCCAGCTGATAGGCTTTATAAACTCTTTCGAGCGAACCTCCGCAAAGTGCTTTGATGTCGATGAATTCCTGGTCGAGCTCGGCGATGGTCATAATGTCTGATGGAGCCGGAGCATAAGGCTTGAATTCAGTGAAGCCGTCATCTTTCTTCTCAGAAAACACCGCCAGGCCTTCATTTAGCCAGGTCGGGCAGGTGCCGTTGCCCAGTATGTGTATGATGTTATGGGTGAATTCATGCAAAAGCATCTTGCGTGCAGGAAGTCTGGTGCCAGGTTCTGAGCGTGGAAAGCTTTCTGCCTTAACTGTCATCGACTTGCCGCCCTGAGCAAAACCGCCAGCCCATGAGACCGGACTGACTTCTTCAAATTTGATCGGGTCGAGCGCCAGAATTGACGTGCGAAAAGCAGGCACACATGAAAGATCGCCAGTAACCTGAAGATAAACTTCTTCGAGGCGCTCATCGGTGAGTTCATTGGTCACGTAAGCATAGCCGCTGTCTACGGGTGTGTATACGATAAATCTTCGGCCTGCCCTCATCATCATCGCGTTTTCGCGGGCCATGCGCTCAAGATTTACCATGACGCGTTTGCGCAGGTCGTGTTTTTCTGCTGATTCGTCCTCGTCAAGCAGCTCGCGCAGAGTTTCCCAGCATGAGACTTCGTCAGCAGCCTGTTTAAGAACCTGGTGGCACTCAGCCAGCTTTTCCAGAATGGTCACCTCTTCTGGATTAAGCTCGAAGGCGCGTTTTAATCGCGGAATTGCCTGGGTATAATCGTGCTTTACGTCAGCCAGATATTCGCCGTGCCGCAGAAAAAGCTCATAAGAGTCAGCAAACAGCATTTCCGCCAGAAACAGCAGCTGTCGGTCTTCTTCGGGCAGATCGGTGACTGGTTGGCCTTTAAGAACAGGCATTACAGCCTCTTCTATCTCTTTAATGCGATCCTCGGAAAATCCGACGAGGTCAGTCTCTGCTGCGATGCTGCTGACTGTGAAGTTGAACATTATAAACAGTACAAAACACAGTTGCCAGAGCAGCTGACTATTTTTTTGAAACATCGGTTTACCTCCGCGATCATGGCTATATTATGAGTGTACCCTCAAGCAGGAAAAGTGTCAAACCGGCCAGGTTTTTGTGTCTACCCGCGAATACGTATGTTGCAACTGTGTGAAATACTTAAGTTGTCAAAAAGACGGTGATTCTGATAAGGTTTCCTATGCGAGACAGGAAATGAAACAAAACAGCAGAATCGTTTTTCCAGTGATTTACTGGACTTTGGTTATTCTATGTTTTTTTTGTTTTCCGATTTTTTTGATGAATCTGGCAGTGAATCGTTATTTTTCGATGATTCAGCAGGAACAGGAAAATTTGGAGCTGCTTAAGGCTCAGAGAACTCTTGCTCAGATCAGGGTGCAGTCTGAGGGGACAAGCTATTTTCATCAACTCTTCAAGAGAGTTTTGGCACGTCCAGTTGTCGCAGGGGCATTGTCTAAAGAGTTGACGCAGCGCATAGGGCGTTTAAAAAAAGCATTTCCTGACGAACTTGAATTTATCGTCTGGGATCAAAATGGAATGTTGCTGGAGGGTCTCACCGATGACAAAAGCTACGTTACTGTAAAAAATAGATTCAATGCATACCTTAAAGAACTTCAGCAAATTACAGTTTCAAGTTTCCCGCAAACTCCGCTGTTTTCCAATGAAATGAAAAAACGGGTCAGGAAGTTCAGACAGCTTCTTGGTCCTTTTATTTCGAGCGTTAAAATTGCAGAAGCTTTTTTGCCCAACAATCCGGCAAAATGTTTTCAGATGCAGGCAAAGGGCAAGCGCGCCTATGGTTGGTATTGGACGCAAAGCGAGTTTTCTGTGTTTGTGTACATACCATATGAACTGGTCAACTCAATGATTCCTTCTCGATCTATTTGTCGGAAAAGTTCTGAAGCACAAGGTTCGCACAAATTTTTTCTGATACACGAAAAGAGCTTGCAAGTGTTTCCCGATGCAGCGCCGCATATAAAGAAAGAACTGGCGATAAGTCTTAAGAAGACAACCTCTTTAACACCACCAGAGCAGCTCAAGTCTGGCAAAAACTTTTATGTTTTTCAGAAGCTTGCATCTGACTGGTGGGTTGTGGCAGTCATTGATGAAAGCAGATTTACCGATGCTAAAGCGCAAAATCGGAATCTTATGTTTCGTTTGCTGGCTACTGTTTTTATCAGTTTTTTTGTTTTGAAATGTTATTTGCTCGTTCACCAGAATCCGTTCAGCTCAATCCGCTGGAAGCTTTTTGCAATATTTGTTTACACGGTTGCTATTCCATTGATGATTTTTTCAACAGTCGGCTTCGAACATCTTGCGCAGAAAGAAAAAGGGGGCGAAAGTAGTCGAGGTATAGAACTTGTTCAGCTGCTTACAAAAATGGATTGCCAGTTCAGCATTTTTTTGCTGGAAAGGGCTGAGGCATTGAGTAAATTCACTGATTCGTTCTTTTTGGCAACCAGTTCACATGATTTAACTCCAAGGAATCTTGCTCATTTTGCGACTCAAATTAAGCAGAAGTTTTCTCCACAATCAGTAATGATGATGGATGAGAAGGGGAATAACCTTTTCCCGCGAAGTTTCTCTGATCAGATTGCGGATCAGACTCTTCTTAAGGCCACTGCAGTTGATCTGCTGGATTTTCTCAATGACCGGGAGAGTGCTCAAATCAAGCCGATTACGGTTGTAACCGAAGCAACGATACTGGCCTTTTCTAAATCGAACAGAGCAATCAGAGTTTTCAATATTGCTGAAAAAACTGTTTATTATTATCAGCAGGTCGTGCCGAACCCAGCTACAGGCCGTTATGAATACATTGTTCAAATGTTCTGGGATGTTACAGAGCTGCAACGTGAGTTTTTCAGAAATTTTGCGAAGAGTATTGCGACAGACAAGCAGCTTACACCGGTTGTGTTTTTCGTCGAGGGCAATTACGCAGTTCCAGCTAACAGTTTCTGGGTTGATCTGCAGGACTATTTCAAACGTGTAGATCTGCGAGGTCTGCAGCTTGAAAAATACGTAACTGGCTCTGGTAAAAAATATCTTATAGCTGGTGTTAGAGGGAATAACCTTGCTGGCACTGTTACAGCGGTTCTGCTGGATTTTGATTCAATAATGAGTGAGGTTGAACAGCATAAAATAGCCCTTGCTGGCTTACTGCTGACTGCTTTGTTTTTTACATTAGCTCTGTATAATCTTTTGAATTATCAGATCCTCAATCCGGTTAATCAGCTGATTATTGGTGTCGAAAAAGTAAGATCCGGCGATTACGCTTATCGAGTTGCACTTAAAACAGCTAATGAGCTTGGCAATCTTGGAGCTTCAATTAATGAAACCATGGAAAACCTTCAGGAAATGGCAATTGCACAGACTGTGCAGGAATCGCTATTGCCAGAAAGTGCTCCGACAATAGCAGGTTTCGAGATCTATGCAAAAACCAGGTCAATGACCAAGCTGGGCGGTGATTACTTTGACTTTTTTGTCAATCAAGAGGGGCGCTTTGTTGCAATGATCGCAGACGTAAGCGGGCATGGTGTGCAGGCTGCGTTGATGATGGCTATGACAAAGTCTGTGTTGCTGCTTGCTCAAAATGATGGTGTTGCCAGTGAACAGATAATGGAAAGTTTAAATACCACTTTTTTAAATCTGCGAAAGTCCGAAATTAATACACTGCTTACAGGCCAGATCATTACTTTCTCGCCATCAGAAAATAATTGCGAACTGGTTAATGCCGGACACTGGCCGCCCCTCGTCATTTCCTCAGATGGCAGAGAAGTCACAGTTGTTAATTGTCGGTCGCTTCCACTCGGTTTTGAGAAAAATAGAAAATTCCATTCAGATGCGATTGAACTCGCACAGGGCTCAACATTAATTCTCTATACCGACGGAATTCTTGAGAGCGTAAACTCAGCCGACAAAGTGCTTGGTTTGCCTGGTTTTATCGAGCTGATAAAAGAATCGTTCTGCGCAGATCTGGCAACATTTTATGACAACCTGTTTGCAGGTTACGAAAAGTGGCGTGTGACGCAGGACGATGATATAACCTTTGTTTTGATTCGGAGAACTGGCGATGAGAACTGACACTGGAATAAGCTCAACGAGGGTCTATTTTTCAATCTTTTTTATCGCCTTTGTTATGCCGGTAATTATCTTTTCGACTGGTTATCGCTATTTGAGCAAAATCACCATGGAGCTTGAGGATACTTTGTTCTTAAGCCAGTCCGAGCCTCTGATTCCTTCTTTGGAGGTGTCTTTGAGTAATGGCCGCTTCTGGTGCAATCAACTGAATGAAGTCTTTCTAGCTGGCGCGGACATTAAAGAATTTCAAAAAAGTGTTGAACTACTGTCTGAAAAACATGGGCAAAAGCTGAAGTATATTATCTGGCAGTTTGCGTCGTCGTCGTTTTGCAGTAACTTTCTGGGAAACGATAAACATGCGAGATGGCAGAAAACTGGCAGGATACTGAAAAGTATTCTGGATATTCCTGGATTTAAGCCAGATTTGCGTGATGACTTTTTCCTCAAAAAAATGATTGGTCCTCATTTGCAGTCGACAAGACTTTATGAGGCAAAAAGAAAATTAAAGTTTGGACTCATAGAATCTGATTTTTCATTGAAACATCCATTGGTATGGGTAAACAGTCGAGAAGAATTTACCTCAATGGTTTTATTGCCTCCTTCAATTCTCAAAAAAACTCAAGGAGTTCGATTTTTTTTCCAGCAACTTGTTGTGAACAGGAAAAACAATGACGAGTATGCTCTTTTAAACGGTGACAAGCTTTGTTCAAGCAGTAATATTTCTGTCGAGAAGCTTGCTGAAATTAGATCCAGATTTTTAATCACAGGAAAAAGAGTTCTTCGTTTCAGGCAGGGTCTATATTTTGGCGAACAGCTTTCTGATGGCAGTTTCTTTATTGCTTTCAGAGCAGATAGATCGCTGTGGGCAGCTAAAATCGAGGGGCTTTTTGTATTGATCTGGTTTTTTATGCTTTTGCTGGCTTTCAGGACATTCTCTCTAAGTGGACTTGCAGACGGGTTAAAGATCAACACTGCAATTTACTATTTCATAGGGCTTTCAAACATTTTGCCGCTATGTCTTCTGCTTATATTTACCCGGCAATATCTGGCTCAAAAATATCTGGTGTTGATCGATGATAAGCGGGCAGAATCAGTGAAATTTATTCAATTGCTTGAGCAGGAATATCAAAACGAAATTGAGAGATTCCCTGGCAAAGTTCTTTCAGTAATTGATTCGTTTAAAGCTGATATCAAGGAGCATTCACTCAATTATCGAATTGCTGATCAGATAAATAAAACATTAGTAAAGAATCGAGTTTCATTTTATTTTATAGCAAGCACTTCCGGTCAGTTGTTTTCAAACACAGGTTTGTTTCGCGACAATAAATTTGTGGCGCTAGGAACTGAAAAAAAGGCTTTAGAACTGAACCGACTTGATGAGCTATTGATGAAGATAGGGGGCTGCTATCTTTCTTTCTGGAACAAAACCCCGGTAAGTCAGAAAACCCTGACCGAGACTGAGTTAATCGCAGAGATGATGTTTGGTAAACCCATTGACGAAGCGATGCATCTGTTTGTCGAAATCAATCACAAGATTGGCCTGCTTGGATTTGGGGCTAATTCCAGCTTGTCATTTATTGACATTGTATCGCTCAGTAATCCTGAAAAAGCAGACTATATGGGTCTCTATCAATTAAATCAGGAGAATCGGGCCGTTGACTTTCTGATGAGCAAGAAAAGAGAAAGACTGGCTAACAGTTATGGAATAAAAGTTGCTTTCGCACGTGGCTTAGTTGGAAACAAAGAGAGAATAGCGCCCTTCAAGGATTTAGACAGTCTTTTGCCAGTTTTTTTTAAATTATCTGATTACCCGCCTCTCAGCGTTATAATTATAAGCATCGAAGGTCGAGACTGGATTTGTTCCGGATATAATGGCACGGTAATAAAGGGCAGTGGGATCATTGCCTTATACCCCCTGGACGAAATTCAGAAAAGACTGAACGACGAAAGAAATGACCTGCTGCTTCTTTTCGCACTTAATTTGTTAATCGTGCTGGCCATCTCTTTCTTTTTCTCACACATGCTTCTGGGTCCGGTGAAATGGCTAGAAGAGGGCACCAGAGCCATAAATTCTCGTAATTTTACTTATAGATTGCCAGATCTGGGTAATGACGAAATGGGAAGAATGGCTAGCATTTTTAATGAGGCTGTGGCGGATCTTGAAGAAATGAGCGTTGCAAGGGTGGTTCAACAGCAGTTGTTTCCGCAGGGAAAGATTGATACAGGAGCGTTTGATCTGTTTGGCAGGTCTATTACTCTGGTGGATCTTGGTGGCGACTATCTTGACTATTTTGAAATTGACGCAGAAAACTTTGCGGCAATTCTTGGAGATGTCGCCGGTCACGGCGTCGGAGCAGCAATGATAATGGCCATGGCAAAGTCTGCAATCCTCAATTCCAGCGCTTACTTTAGAGCCCCGGCTGAGTTGCTTTTAAGGCTTCACAACCTGATTTACAGCACAAAAACCAGAAAACAGAAAAAAATAATGACATTTCAGTATCTCGTTGTGAATAAAATAGCTCATACGGCAGTTCTTTCAAATGCCGGCGGCTGCAACCCTTTCCTGGTAAATGGCGTTACCGGCAAAATTGCCGAATTGTCTCTACCTGCCGCTGCACTGGGCGCCTTTAAAAAAGGCAGCTACAAAGAAATGGAAATCAGATTTGAGCCTGGTGATACGCTGGTCTTTTACACTGATGGCATCGTGGAAGCAAGAAATCCTGCCGGTGAAGAAATTGGCTATGAGCGTTTCCAGAATCTGCTGCTGAAAAACTGGTCGGCAAATAGTGAAGAATTCTATAATTCAATGCTGTCCGACTATAAAGACTGGCTCGGCGCTACCGAGCCGCAGGATGACATGACAATGATGATCATCGGCCTTACCAGCAGCTCTGTTTGATAGAAAAATTGCTTTTGTCAGCTTGAAAGACCGCTGTATTTCGCCCCAGTAGAATCAGGCGGTCCGGGTGCCTGTGGAGTGTCTGTAATCGTGTTTTCGGCCCAGTAATCGTCATTGGGTGGAAGAGTCGTGCCAAATGTGTAGTGCTTTCTGAAGTATTGCATCATCTGGCTGACTTCCATCTGAAAAGGGTCGTCCGGGTTGCTTTGGTTGTTGTATCCGTAGGGAATGTCATATTCCTTGATGACGACGTTTTCTTTTGGTATCTTTTTATACCAGCCCTCTTTTTCAGGCCACCAGAAGTAATCGTCGGGGTTGGCGGTGCCGTCAGCGACCATTTGCTTGAAGGGTGCGTCTTCCCATGGAGTGCCCTGGTCGAGCTTTATTACCGCCTTTTTGGCGCCATTTTTTAATTGGCCCATTTTTCCGATATAGTCTTTTACATTGTCGCCTTTTTCACCAAGATTGCTTTTATTTCGCATGTATTCCCAGTAGCCGGTGCCGACTTTCGGGTTTGTTGTCGAGGCGATGTTATAGAGATCCACATTGTTCTTTAATTGCTCTTGTGGCTCAGTCGTAAGCTGTGCCATGTAATCTATGCCGTGCTGTTCGGAAACAAGCTTGATCAGGCTGATCATTTCTGCGCTTAAATTGCTGGGCTGCACTCCCAGTTTATATCCAGCCATACCGGGAAATGCTTTGCGGGTTGAAGATGCCAGCCGGCCATCGGGTGTGAACCCGGACCAGAGACTGCTGATAACTGCTTTTCCCGCTTGTGCATAGATCCTGTCGTAATCCGTAGAAACATCAATGTCGGGTTCGAGGTTTTGATCGCTTTTTGCCTTGAGAGCGGCGAACATTTTCTCAATGTCATCTACGCCCCATTGTGGCTTTCCAATGGAGTTCAACATGTCTGTCGTCTGTTTAAAAGTGAGACTCGTTTCATTGACACCTTTGAACTTATCGGTGACCTCTTCGCGAATTGACTGCATCGGAACCCGGTTTATGACGCTTTCTAGCATCATTCGAGAAACATGTGCGTAAACCTTGAACCTGTTTTCACGATTGTTGAGATCAAGATTCTGAAATACCGAGAGCGGAATTTTGGTTATTTGAACCATTTTTCTGAGAGTTTTTTTAGAATAAAGATTGCCCGGGTCTTTCTCAAGGTAGGCTACGGGCTGCCCGATTAACGTATCTTGTCCGGGTGAAACCAGGACCTGTTTAACTGTGCCGGAATAAGGCGATACAACCGGCTCGCGTCGAGTGGTTGATCCGCCATCAGACATATAGAAGGCGAGAACCATTATGATATCGCCCATTTTTACCTTTTGCCCTGGTGAAACCGCTACGCTGACCACGCCTTTGCGATCTTTAGCGGTTTTTCCCTCTTCGCCTTTGTTATCCCATACTGCTTCGGGGTATATCGGAATCAGATCTTCGCCTTCCAAAGGACTCTCAACATAATGTCCAACGCTTTGATCATCCGCCAGATAGGGCTCTGGTGTCATGATGAATTTTCCGAAATATAAAGACTTTTCATCGCCGGCCGTGCCGAGCGAAAGAACTCTGATATGGTCGAGTAATGCGCGGTATTGCCGCTTATCTGGCGCAACTTCTACCCAGATTGAGCCGTCGGTATTGTCGTTGCCACTTTTCTGAGCCTTGGGGTGGGGGATTTCGTCGATAAATATCGTCGCATCCAATGTTTTCTCGTCTGTAAAATACTCTGCGAGTTTTTCGGTGTGGCTGCTTTTGAACTTCTGCAGCTGATTTGGAATGCTTTTTGGCTGATACCAGCGGTTCTCGTGCAACCTGGCATTGACCACGTTGAGGCCTGAGAACGCCGCAAAATCAGCTTTCTTGATGCCGAGCATGGTTCTTACAATATTGATTTCATGCGATGAGTAAAAAACCAGGTTGGTTACTGCCAGCAGAACAACTATGCTTGCCGCCAGCCCGACAGCCATCGAAAAACCGCGTTTGTGCGAACAACATTTTCCAACCCATCGGGATTGATTTTTCATCACTTGCTCCTTAGTTTGGCACCGTTCGCCAAAGTAAATGTTTTGCCCTCAGGCTGACCCTCTTGCCGGAATTCTTTTATCTTTACTTCGTATTCGAGGTAATCATACGACGGCCTTGAGACATTCAATTCGATTGCACCATTCGCCAGAACCTCAAGTTCCGGGGTAGTGGCGGGCTTTTTCAGATGCTCTGTCCAGTTGATCTTGACCAGTCGGCCAAATTCATCTTGCGGCTTCTCTTTCTGGATAAAGACGACTATCAGCTCGAAGCTGTTATTAAAATAAACGATTTGATGAGCAATTTTGCCTGGGTCGTCACCTGTTGGCGAAAGGAATTCCTGGCTCAGTGCCAGCTCCTCTGATAGCTTGAAACTGCTGAGACGGAGACTGTGCAACACATCCAACCGCTGTGTCGAAGTTTTAAAGTGTCCCAGATATTTGAACATCGCTGTTACTCCGGCCAACAGCAATGAAAAGATGCCTATGTAAACTATGAGTTCGACAATGGTAAAGGCTTTTCGAGAACTTCGTTTTTTATATTGGTTTAGCATGGTTATTTTGTATAAACATATGATTCGAGCGCAAAACTGTGATGTTTGCCGCCAGATTCCCATATAAAAGTCAGTTTGATATTCTTTACTACGCTTGATTGGGCCCCTGGGCCTGGTTTTACAGTTAATAGCGCCTTAAAGTTGGTGGTGAGGGATGTAGTGTCTTTACCAACTCCTCCGGCAAATATCTTTAAGTAGTCTTGTATGGCTGGATTATCAAGAATTGATTCGGTAACATCCTTTTCGCTCATATTATCGACTACAGTTCCTTCTGCCAGGTCGTTATGAAGAGAATTCAGAAAACGCTCGCAGATATTCATTGCGACAGTATAATCTCTGATCATTGCCTGTTGTGGCAAGGCTGTGTCGGAAAACACCCTCAGGGCAGCACCGCCTACAGCGGCTAATATCGCGATGCCCAGCACTACCTCAATTAACGAAAACCCTCTTGCTGTTCTATTGGTCATGTTTTAATCCCAGTTCTTTTGCTGCTTCTGCAAAAGTATTGAATTCGGTCATGTGATTCAATATGCCGAGTGACGAAATTCCCCAGTAACATTTTTCGGGTATCTGACAGATATACAACATGACATCAGGCTCGCCTATGGCGTCAGATATGATCTCAAGCACCTCTGATAGCGCAACGGAGTTGATAAGGGTTGCCTTCGAAAAATCAAATAAAAACTGTCTGGTGCCTTTTTGCCATTGAGCTTTGAACTGTTCCTTCAGCTCTATGGCAACTGTTTTCTCGACGTAACCTTCGAGGTGGAAAATGTAGATCTGTTCCTCTTTAACCGAAGTAAATTTGCCTACCATATTGTTGCCCCTGCGCACTTTTCTAAAACCATAATAGCATTCTGATGTTTTCAGTTCCAGACAATAAAAATATCGCAACTACTTCTGGCAGTGTCTTGTTACAACTAAAACGAATTTTGCGGGTGATATGTCATTTGAGTATTTTGCCTATATTAAATTATGGAAAACTTTGGAGCAGGTTTTTTGATCAGTTAGATTGTGTGCAGGTTACAACTGGGTGACCCAGAGCCGATACGCGATAATCTGAAATCTTAAAATTACCTTTGTAGCCGATTTTGAAGTCGCTGACGTTGATCAGTTTGAGTTTAAACAGGTCTCCATTGAGGCTTCTGGCTTGCCACAGTCTATTGATCGGGTCGTAGCTTTCGAGCACAAACACTTTAATTTCACCGATTTTCACTTCAGGCGTATGACTGGATACTTTAAATTCTGTTTTAAGGCTTGGCAAGTTGTCTGCTGATTGCTGGCTCAATTCAGTGTTTGGCCAGAGAACCATCAGCATAATAGCTGCAACTGCCAGCGCCAATTTTCCAACGTGCCTGTCATAAAAAGAGACCAGCAAATCAGTGAATTTCTGGTTTTTGGTAATGTAGCGAATTTTTTCGAGGCTCTGGCAGAACTCGTCCCATTTGATGTGCAGAGTTGCAAACTTTTTTATGCTGTCGCTGCTGGATATCTCGGATTGCGATACCAGGCCCAGAGCTTCTTTGAGTAAGAGAATTTCTTCGCTCAGAACCTCTCTTTTCTTGCCCTGACAGGTATCAAGAAGTCTTTCCAGTTCATAAAGGGTCATGTGGTCGGGTGAAACCCTGAAAACAGGAGAGAAGAACTTAATCAGGGAAATTCTCTGCGTCGAATGAAAAGCACGGGTCAGAATCTCTCTGCTGTCCTCAATTTTCATCATCAGCATAGCTGCTCTTGCCGCTTTCCAGGTGATCTCGCGGTCTTCGTGAAGCCACTTTTCGATCTGCTTTAAAAACAACTTTGGGTTGTGTTTGCGAAAAAGCCTGATGGCCTGTATGGCTACTGGTTCATTTTCACTCAGGCATAAGACGGGCAGATGTGGCATAAGTCGTGCGGGACTCAATTCTGCCAGCAGTTTTAAAATCACGATGGAATCGCCTGTGTCTGATCTGCCGAGGTTTTCTTCAAACCAGGTTACAATTGCGGCGTCTCTGGGTTTAAACTTGTAGAGCACTTTCAACAGCAGATGTTTGAGTTCTTCAGCTCGCGATGATTTTAAAATGTCGATAATAAAGCTTTTGTCGTATGCTGACAGCACACTTTGAGATAGCATCAGATCAAGCTGATTTTCGCCAGATTTTGCGAGATTACCTGTTGCTGCAGGCTTTTTAACCGTCGGGTCAGGCTTAATGCTGGCAACAACAGCTTTCTCTTTCTCAGGCTCTAATGCTAAGGCTATGCCAGACTTGCTCTTGATGTAATCGGCTATTTTTATTAGTGAAGTTTTGCAGAAAACAGTTTTTTCTTCCTTGATTGTTCCTGCCAGGAACAGCGCTTCGGCCGCTTCTTCTCTGAGAAGGGATATTTCTGGAAACTCGTCATTGCGCAATAGTTCAATTACCGTAAGCCGTTTGAAAAAATCCATGTCAGGGTTGTTGTAGACAAGGTGATAAATCAGTTTCTTCAAAAACTCATCCTGCAGAGAACCGCACTCAATAAGGCTCAAAACCACGTGTTTGATGTCTTCAAACGGAAGCAGCAGCAAAAAAGTGCTGGCTGAGCGCCTGTTTTTTTGGCTGCTCAGTATTAATTCTTCCAGAAGTCTCAATGCGTGCGGCCTGGAAACTTTGAACAAGAATCTTACCGCTTCTGATCTTACAAGCGGACTTTGGTTTCTCAATAAGTTTGGTAGTTTTCTGGTGAGTTGGTCAGGCCCATGTGCAGATAAAAATGAGATCAGTCGCAGCGTAAATATGTGGTCAATGTCGGAAATCCGCTCTGCAAAAGCGCTTACGATTTTCGGCTGAGTGATCAATCCGGTCGGCCATGAAAAAAGAGGGATCAGTCGGCAAAGTTCGGTTTCGTTCTCAATAATTGTGACTGTTGCCCTGATTCTAAGTGGTTCCGGGAGCTTGTCTAATGAACCGAGAAGTTCGCTGCAACTGTTCATTTTGCCGGAAAGCCAACTGTCGGTAAGACTGTTTTCATCGAGATGGTCTGTATATGTCAGGACTGGGGCAGTTGTTGCTTCTTTTTCGGCCGTTACCAGTTGTATTAAAGATTTGATCTGCCTTTTCAGTTCAGGGTCTATTTCTCTGGGTTCTGCTGCCTGTAGTGCTGTGATTGTCTGAGGAAAATTGGTGAAGCGGCTGAGCTGGCTGACCGCCAGCTCTCTAAGCAACAGATCGTCTGACTGCAGATCAGACAAAAATGTTTCGAGCAAAAGTGCTTCGTTCAGTTCACTCATAGCACTGCCTCATTTAGAAATTTTTGCTTCTGCTTCAATTTATTACTGTATTACATTACACTTGCATAACAAAATCGAAAAATCAACAACAGGCTTATCGGCCATGCTTATTAAAAATTTTGAACAACTGTGTTCTAACGCTTATACGGCCGGTGAACGGCGAGCTCGAGAGCTCGCTTTGCTGGCGTTTGGCACTGCTTTGGTGGCAATAGACCCGCAGACTCTGGTTAAAACCAGGCTGTCGCTTGCGAATGGCATGCTGCGAATCGATAAACATTGTTTTGAGCTCGACAAATTCAGGAATATTTATGTAATTGGCGGTGGCAAAGCCAGCGGCGCGATGGCTGCAGCTGTTGAGCAGATTCTTGGTGCTCGCCTGACGCGTGGCTGCGTTAATATTCCGCACGAAACAGTTTGCAGCACAAATCTGGTCACGCTTAACCGCGCCGGCCATCCGGTTCCCGACCTGGCTGGCGTAGTCGGGACACGACAGATGATCAAGCTGGTGGAGATGGCTGGCATAGATGATCTGATAATAAGTCTGGTCTCTGGTGGCGGCTCTAGCCTGATGCCGCTGCCGCGTGCTGTTGTCACGCTTGCCGATAAGCGAGAGCTTACCGGTCTGCTGCTTAAATCGGGTGCTTCGATTAATGAGATAAACACAGTGCGAAAGCATGTTTCAGACTTTAAGGGCGGCTGGCTGGCGCGTCGGGCTTACCCGGCGACGGTGCTCAATCTGGTGTTGTCTGACGTTATAGGTGATCCGCTTGATTCTATCGCGTCGGGGCCGACGGTTCCTGATTCTACAACCTTTGCTGATGCCGAAAGTGTTTTGCGCAGGTATGATTTGTTGAACCGAATACCCTCTGCCGTGCAAGAACTGTTGACTGATGGTTTAAAGGGTGTGGCCGAAGAAACGCCAAAGTCCGGCGATCCCGCTTTTGACCGTGTATGCAATGTTGTAATCGGCAACAACCAGTCAGCGCTGACTGCTGTTTGTAATAGTCTTCGTGCTGAAGGTTTAGAGATACAGCTGCTGCCGGCACCTCTTCAGGGTGAGGCTATGGCGCTCGGACAAAGTTTGGCAGTGAGAATGTCGGATGCATCTCTGGTCGGCCGGCCTCTGGCGATAATCGGTGGTGGTGAGGCGACAGTAACCGTTCGCGGCAGTGGTCTCGGTGGTCGAAATCAGGAGATAGCTCTGGGTGCGGTGCAAGGGCTTGCTGGCGCCGATAATGTGTTGCTGGCTGTTCTTGCTACTGATGGAATTGATGGCCCGACTGATGCCTGCGGCGCGCTGGTCGATGGCAGCACTCTGGCCAGAACTAAAAAGCTTGGATTAGAGCCCGAGTTGTTTGCGCAGAACAATGACTCTTACGGTTTTTTCAAAGAGCTTGGCGATCTCGTCTACACCGGATATACCGGCAGCAATGTCAACGATGTTTACATCGCGATTTTACTGTAAAACTGAAAGCCTTTACAGCAGAATTTTACCGATTGGCGCTCTGCTGGTGGACTCACTGGCTTTGTAAAAGAAAGGTCAACTCGTCGTTGCGCTCTGATAAATTCACGAAAGTAGAAACTTGCCGGTTTGCTGGCGAAATTTGTAAAAACCCTTGCTATTGATAGATTTATTTTGTATTATCTATGTATAAATAGACTTAAAGGTTAAATGTTTATGAATAGGTCAATCAACTGGTCCGATTTGCCGATAGAAAGTATTAAGCGCGGCTTTACTGAAAATCGGCAGTTCTACGAATGCCTGATCTGTGGTCGTGAAATCGAGAAAGGCATGATTTACAGGGATGCAGCAAATCTGTATGAGGCGCAGCGCTTCATGGAACTGCATATTACGCGGGCGCATGGTTCTGTTTTTGAGTATCTGGTCAGTCTTGACAAGAAGATCACCGGTCTTTCCGAGCACCAGTGCAAGTTGATGCGCTGTTTTTATGATCAGGTGCCAGATGCTGTAATTCAGCAGCAGCTCAGTATTGGCAGCGCTTCAACTATTCGTAATCACCGCTTTGCGCTCAAGGAAAAAGAAAGGCAGGCTAAAATTCTCATGACAATGATGGAACTCATACGCGAAAACGAAAATGCACCGGTTAAATACCTGGCCCCGCACTCGACCGCTACCATGGTCGATGACCGTTACAAGATCACGCCAGAAGAATACGATAAGATTCTCAAGAAATACTTTCCAGAGGGTCTTGACGGTCGGCTGACAACTTTTTACATCAAGGAAAAGTGCAAGCTCGCCGTTTTGCGCCATATCGCTACCAGGTTTGAAGCTGAGCGTAAATATACAGAAAAGGAAGTTGATACGATTCTTAAGCTGGTTTTTGACGATCATACTACTATTCGCAGGTATCTCATTGAATACGGCTTTATGGATCGGGTTACGGATTGCACCAGCTACTGGCTTTGCCAGAACGAACAGCAGAGCTGATCTGAAGAAAAAAGCCTTACACTGGTTTGTCGCTGGTGTAAGGCTTTTTATTGCAGTTACGGTTCGGTTTTCTTGATGATATTGGTAAAAGGTGTGATCTCGAAAAAGCTGATAAATGTCGGTCAGGCTCGCCTGAAGCCGCATTCACCGCAGAATTTGGCGTCGAGTGGCAGTGGCAGTCCACATTGTGGGCAGCATGCCTTATCTCCGGGCGCATCCTCCAGAGAATATACGGTTACCGGTTCGCTTCCCTTTATGGCAACGCCAAAGCGTTCTTCAACCGCGCCCGGCCAGTCCTCTATTTCTTCGTAGCATGATCCGGTAATTAGAACTTCGCCGGCTTTGGCCGCGTGGCACAGTCGCGAAGCCAAATTAACGCCATCGCCAACCGCAGTAAAACTGGATAGTCTCTGTGAGCCGACGTTCCCAACAATTACTTCCTGAAAATTGATACCGATACCAATCCCGTATTTTGGAAACCCTTCGGCAACCCAATGCGGCATTTTGATTTCGACGGCGCGCTGAATCTGCATCGCCGCTTGAACCGCTGCAAGACTGGCGTTTAGATGAGTGTTTGGGGTGCCAAACAGTGCCATGACTGAATCGCCCATATATTTGTCGAGTGTACCCCGGTTCTTGATTATTATTTCGGTGACCAGAGTAAAGAAGCGATTAAGCAGGTCGATAGTTTTTTCAGGGGTTATGGTTTTGGCCATCTCAGTAAAATTGCGAATGTCGGCGAATACAATCGCGATTTTTTTTCTGTCGCCGCCCAGTACTATGCCTTCAGGATTTTTTTCGAGGTGGTCGATGACTTCTGGCGCAACCATGCTCGAAAATAGCTTGCGCAGGCGGTCGAATTCGCTTTTTTGCGTGGCTATCGCCTTGTTATTATTGAGCACCAGACCAAGAAGGGTGGCAACCATGGCAACCGTGTCGAGGTCATCTTCGCCGGTAAAAACATTGCCGGCATAATTGCAGATAATAATGAGTTTTTCGATTTTGCCTTCGACTCTTACCGGGCAGACAATTTTGCAGTCCGGAATAACGCCGCGCCGCTCAAGATAAGCGAGATCATCCTGTTTGTGAAGGTGTGCAAGGCTGAGAATCGCACCGCTTTCTGCTACATATCCTGGCAGGGAGTCTTCATTAAGCGGAATCACCGGAATTTCATCGTCTTTGAAGCCAACGTAATGGTCCGCGACCCAGCCATCGGCAGTGCACTGGTATATGGCGCCTTTTTTTATGCCGAATGCGAGGTCAAGCAGATCCCAACAGCGCTCTAAAACAAATTTGTCTTCGAGAGTGCCGACAAGAATCTTGAGGCGCTCCATGAATGCATGTGTCTTGTCGATTATGGCCAGATATTTCTGGTGAATCAGGTTTTTTTCAGTTTCACTGTGCTTGCACTGGCTTTTAAGGCCAGTTATCTCGCGCCGTAGTTCTTCAATTTCTTTGTTTGAACCGCCGCCGGTAAGGCTGTCGAGAATTCCCATAAATCACTTTTCCTCTAGCATTTCAGGTGGCACGTCTTCGTGACGCACCAGTTTTCTTTTCAGCAGATCTTTGACGATTGTGTTCATCGGTATGCAACCGGAGCGTTGGCCTAATCGCATAACCGAATTTATCTCATGAATTTTGCGCTGTCTGATCAGGTTGCTGACCGATGGCAGCATGGGCAGCATTTCGTAGGCCAGTACACGCTTTTTGTGGTCGTATGAAGGCAGCAGCACTTGTGATAGCACGCATTTTAGTGAGCTTGAGATCATAAAGCGAATATTGTCGCGCTGATGTGATGGAAAGATGTTGATCATGCGCGTGATACTCTGCACTGCATTAGATGTGTGCAGGGTTGCTACCACCATATGCCCGGTTTCGGCTGCTTTAAGGCAGGTTTCTACTGTTTCCAGATCACGCAGCTCGCCAATTAATACTACATCTGGATCCTGGCGCAGAGCCGAAGTCAGTCCGGTCTGAAAGTCAACCGTGTCATCGCCGATCTGGCGCTGGCTGATAATAGTTTTCGGATATCTGGGAAATACATACTCGACCGGGTCCTCGATCGTTATAATGTGCAGTGCATGGGTGCGTGCGATCAGGTCGATCAGGCTGGCGGCAGTGGTCGATTTGCCAGAGTTGGTGGCTCCGGTGATCAGTACCATGCCATTGTTAATTTTTGACAGAGTGTCAGTTACTTCCTGTGCAAATCCGAGAGTTGCCATATCTGGCGGCGTGGGTGGTACCAGGCGACAGGAAATCGCCAGACTGTTACGCTGAAAGAATATGTTGGCGCGAACGCGGATAATGCCAGGAATCGTGAATGAGCAGTCGATCTGGCCCCTGGCCTTGAATTGTTTTCGTTGGTTTTCATCCAGCAGGGAGACAACCAGTTGCTCCATCTCTTTGGGTGAGAAGGCTGGCAGGTCGAGGCGCCGAATTTCGTTGGCAACCCTGACAATAGGAGAGAATGCTGATTTTAGATGAAGATCGTAGGCTCCAACTTTGAGCGCCTCTTCAATCAATGGCTGCAACAGTTTACTCATAGCAGTCCTTTCCGCTCAAAACGAGTCATCAGAGCCTCTGGGTCGGGGCTGTAAGGAAAAGCCTGGTCGCAGGTAATAAGTTTTTTTACCACGAGATCTTCAAGCGCTGCATTCATTGAGATCATTCCTATTTCTGAGCCGGTCTCGAGAAACATTGATATCTGTTCATGCTTCTCTGATCTGATCAGATTGGCCATAGCTGGCGTATTTAACAGTATCTCGCGGGCGGCTACCCGCTGATTTGGCGAATCCTTTTTAGGTATCAGTGCCTGAGAGACTATGCCGATAAGTACCGAAGCCAGCTGGTCTCGAACGAATTCACGGGCATCGGTCGGAAAAACCCCCATTATACGAGCCACTGCCGATGACGAGCTGCTCGCATGCAGAGTCGAAATAACCAGATGCCCGGTTTCGGCGGCTGTAAGGGCGAGTTCCATGGTTTCGGCCTCACGCATTTCTCCAATCAGAATGACATCTGGATCCTGGCGTAAAGCGCCGCGCAGCGCCTCTGGAAAGCTCATGAAGTCGCGCCTGAGTTCGCGTTGCAGAAATTCAGCCTTGGCATCGCGAAACAAAAATTCGATCGGGTCTTCGAGGGTGACTACGCGTACCTGGTAATTTAGATTGATAAACTGCAGCAGAGCCGCAATGGTTGTGCTCTTGCCTGAACCAGTCGGGCCACACAATAAAAAGAGCCCACGCCGACGCTGAATCGAATCAACTATTATATTTGGAATCTGCACCGAATCAATAGTTGGCATCTCAAACGGAATCTGTCTGAAGACAAAGGCCAGGGTTCCCTGTTGTAAGAAACAATTAACTCTGAAGCGGCTTATGCCTGGTACAGAAACAGAGTAGTCAACGTCTTTTCTCGATTCAAATATTCGGCGGATGGTTGGAGTTGCAGTAGATTCGAAAAAGCGATGCAGCTCTTCATCGCTGAGCGGGAGATTCGAAGATATCTGCACTACTCCAGCGACCCGAAATACCGGTGGTATGCCAGAGCGCAGATGTACGTCGGAAGCATCCAGCTTATTGCCGAGTTTCAGAATATCGGCAAGTTGTTCGTCCATAGGCGAGGTTTCTCCTGAGCAATATGTATGCGTCCAACAAGATAATCGTAACATATTTCGGCAGTTTGTAGGAAAAAGCGAAGCCAGATAACAATATTGCCTGTAAATCAATATGCTAACGAATGGTTTGTACATTTTGTTACAGCGGGAAGTTTTACGTCAGCAAGATGTCTAGTTCCTGCATTGCTGATGCGGGATTAAAAAAAGAGATCAATCCAGTTGACACATTTGCCAAAATAGGTTAGTGTATTAGTAGAGCAACACACTAAAACAGTAAAACACAAAGTTCGGTGCACAGAATTAGTGTCAACTGTTAAAAGTGCAAAATGTTCTGATTATTCGGAATTTTATGCAATTTTTAAGGAGCGAATTATGAAGTCGATACTCTTAAAAGACTACCTTGAACAGAGAATGTACTTCCTGATTATTCTGGCGGTAGCTGTGGTATCACTGCTCGTAGCAGCATACTTCAAGCAACTTGATCCTGGCATTGCAATGGTTCTGCTGTTTGGGATGCAGGGGCCATTCTTCGTCTATCTTGCGGCCAATCACCAGATTAGTTCAGAGGTCAACAACCGTACCTTTCCCTTTCTGATCTCGTTGCCAATAAGTCGCGCCAGGCTCTGGCTGGCCAAGCTTATATTTGTGACAATTTATGCTCTACTGCTTTATGCTTTCTACATAGTTTTGTCACTGATCTGCGGCGAGAGCTGGAATGACTTCTACAGGTTGTTCTTGCAAAGTCCTGTGGTGGTGCTTGGGATTCCTCTTCTTATAATTTCTTATGGCTACTTTACCAGCATGCTTCCCCGTGGGTTTGCAACGTTTTCGGCATTGATCATTTTGCCCGTGGGGTTTGCAATCGGCCTGAACACTTTAACGATCTCTACTTTGAACTATGAACTGGGACTGGTTCTTTTAATTCCAATGTTTCTGGTAATATCTGCGCTCATTTTCATGCGAGATCGTGCCATGAATTCACCCTGGCGGGGTTTTAAGGGCATTGCCCTTCTGGTAGCGGGAATCGTGATGCTGCTGACTTGCTGGACTTCGATAAATGCCGCTGCCGAACGCTTCTGGGCAATAGATGAATATAGCAATTCTGCCTGGGTTCCGCTCAATGGGGGGCGGCAGATTCTGTGGCGGGTTGAGGGTAAGACGCCATGGTGGGATGTTCTCAATCCTCATCGATGTGATTCCTCCTCGCGCATAATTCTGCAGGATCTCGAAACTAACGAGGTCAAACAGATCGGTAGCCGCATGAGCACTTTCCATGACTATGAAGGTGTAGCTAATGAAGGTTTCGTATATATTAGATCCAGCAGGTACACTGTCGGATTTCTCAGGGGGCTTGACCCTACCATATTCGACCATGATGGTAACTCGCTCATAGCTTTGCCGTCGCCGGCAAGCGAAAATATGAAATATTCTCGTTTGATTGATGATAAGCGATTTATTTATACCGAACATGTCAAAAATGGCCAGAATGTAATCACTGAGTTTTCTCTTTATGAAAAAGAGCGTGGCAGCAAAGTGGTTTTCAGTGCCCAGAGCGATTTCAAATTAAGCGAATTTATTGTTATGCCGGCAAAGGAGCCGGGCAAGTCGGCAAATGTATACATCAGCGGGACTTCAGAGCGGGAGCCAGGCAAAATTCTGCTGGTTTCTGCTGTCGATGGCAGCAGGCATGTGCTGTCGGTGTCGCCCGAATCAGACTCTGTCGCGGTGTGCAGCGACTATATTGTTTATGAGGAAGGTGTCTG
>JAHISQ010000188.1 GCA_018818125.1 Candidatus Rifleibacteriota bacterium | reverse complement strand
TGGCCGGCGAGTCTTCTTCCGCGCGCACGTGTAAGGTGGCCTCCAGATGCTGATAAGTTTCGATCAGATGAGACTCGAGCAAAAAGGCCACCAATTCCCAGGGTTTTATCTGAAGCTTATCGGCGTTGAACTTTCCCATGACCACCTTTTCTCCGACACACAGCCGGGTGGTGTTCGGGCGTTGCAGAGAGCCAAAGAGATCGGCATTGGCCACAACCCGTTTATTAGCACGATCGATGGCCAGAAAAGGAAGTCCATTCACCGTGTAGTTGGCAAGATGGGGAACGGCTTCCAGATCTAGAGTCATGGGAATGGCCGCAATTTTTTTCCCCGCCTGCTCTTGCTCGTAATTTCCAGTATAGCCTTGCCAGGGGCTTTGACTGCGGCTTACCAAAAAAACTCTCTTGCCCAGTCCGGTCATCGATTCACCTTCAGAAGCAGCTGTCATGGTTCAGTCTTTGATATTTTGATATAAAATTGGGATAAATTCTCAGAAAAATTGAATCTTAGGTTGTGGTAACCGCTGATTTCAGCCTTTAGTTCATAATTTTCCTCGCTTCTCATAACCAGAGCCTGCTTATTTTCCATCTCAGTTTGTCCTGATCTCTTATAGGAAAAAGTTTGAAAAAATTCGCAATCAATACGATCCGGCCCTGGCAGATCTTTCAAATAATACTTTTTTTGCTGTAATTCTTTATAGTATTGTGAATCTGGTTTCCAGCTCACTTCGACCTTCTCTCCGGCATTCATAAAGAAAAACAGGTCGGCAAATTCACGCGAAGTCCCTGCATAACTCAAATTGAGCTGAACCCATTCGCCAAATTTAAGGGAAGGCATGACGGCTCTATCGGTATAGATGACCTTACTTTGAGCCTCGTCACCAGTAATCTGGGGGAGAAAATTGTTACTTCTGGCATCCGCATAAAAAGCGTTCAGAATAAAACCATATATCACGAATAAAACTGCTAGACAGATAAGAGTTTCGTAGAGCCGACCAGTTTCTTTTTTAAAGTTTTGAATCACCTCGGTTGAGCTTTTCTGTACACCAGATAACCTTGACCTTGCTGTTCGCAGCCAGTTTTCAGGCAACCCTACCAGATTTTCAGTTTCACAATAGTTACAGGAAACAATGTGTGAATCGTGTTTTATCACCAGTCCGGCACCGCAGTTGTTACAGGTAGCAGGGCCTCCCGGGATTACCGGTGGGCCAGCCGCCATAGACACCTGCAGCGGCCAGAGAACGGCAACTTTTCTTTTTGTCCTGTAAATAAATGCAAAAGGAATAGATATTAGAACATACAAAACACTGGCTTTCATAACCGCCAGCATAGTAGGACTGGCAAAATCAAAAAAGCTCTTCAGTAGATATTTCTCATAATAAAGCGCTACCGGGTAAAAAAGCAGCATGTTGAGATAGCTCTGAAAAAAAACGAGAAAAAGAACAAACAGAAAAAAAACCAGCGAATCTGGAAAATATGCAATCACCGATTCAAAATATGTCGGGATACTTCCGACCACATCCCTGATTTCATGAAGCTTGGATTTATGACGATTTAATGATGCCCGGGTTGCTATCGCATCAAGATAAGACACGGGAATACTATTCTTCTTTGCGCAATACGGGCAACTGATCCATTCTTTTTTTTCGAGCGGAAGCAGTCCTTTGCAATTGCTGCAAAGCAAAGGTTTCAGCCTGATTTTTTTTTGATCATCCCCACATTCGAGCTTCTGGAAGTTTTTGACATCACAGCCAAGAATATCTTTCAGGCTTTGCAGAACTGAATCTTCTTCAGCGTCTAGGACACCATCTGTCGAGAGCTTTATCAACAGATCCCGGTATAGAAAGTCTGGATTTGATTTTCTGGCAGCCTGAAGCTCGCCTTTCTTAAAGAGGCTGGCAGCACGATTGGCAATTTCATTTGCCTTTTCTTTGTTGATCCCCAACAGCTCTGAAACCTTGCGCAGCAGCTTGAATTCATCGGCAGACACTTTCCCATCGACACAGCACTCAAGAGAAATCTGAAAAAAAAGCTCTTCAACGCTCAATAATTGCTGAAATTCCACAGAAATTACCGCCTGACAAAGTTTGTAATAGAAGTTTAACATACATGAATTGGACTTTGTATGTTTCTGCGTTAAACTGACCCTCAGATGACTACAACAGACAGTTCTCCTGCAAGATTCAAACAGCTTGCAACGGTTTTTTTAGACAGCTATAATCCAGGTGGCGACACACGATTTTCTGAGGGATAATACTTTTGAACAAATGGATTCATCGAGAAACAGTTCAGACTAATATTAGATCTTGGCTTCCCAGGGCTTTTCTGGTGACATTATTACTTGCGGTTCTCAGCGCGCCGGTAATATGGAATGCCGGCCGAGTTGAATTGTCTGAGGTAAACGAAAGTTATATAGTCGCGCTCATGCCCATAAAGACATCGGACAAGTTCCGCAAGTTTGAGAACTTTTACGCGATCAAATTGAAAGAGATGATCGAAAAATCAGCAACACCTTCGCGCAACCCTTTTAATATTCTTTATCAACACTTATGGTACAACACAATCACTGACGGATATGATCTGGAGTTCTGGCTGGAGCCGGCCGAAAACAAGTTTGGCGACAATTATTATATTCTGTATTTATCAGGCAACACACTTTTTTTGCGCGAAGAATACGACGGCTGGAGTCGTGTTCTTGATATACCGTTCACCCACTCCGACATCGAAGCCGCACTTGAGCAACTACCCGCTGAGTCTGTGCCTTGACACGTATTTTATCTGATCTGCCATGACTTGACAGATTTAGAGGATGTATACCAGATTCTGGTTTATGATATAATGCGATCGCGCAAAATGACAGATAACTGTGAAAGCCAGGCATGAAACAAAGCGGAGTTCGACATTTTTTTGACTTCTGGATCGAAATCGAGAGATTTCGGCGAATGCTCGCTGACACAACGGTTTTAAGACTCGCATTTATTGCACTGGTCTTTTTGATTTTGGCAGCCACTGGTTTTGCCTGGCTTGAGAACGGTGGCAAACCTTGGCATTATGCGTTTGCCGATGGACTGTGGTGGGCGCTGGTTACGGTAGCCACAGTTGGCTATGGTGATAAGTGCCCGGTGACTCCTGAGGGAAAAGTGCTAGGCATGCTGGTAATAACTGGCGGCGTTATAATAATGAGTGTGTTTACTGCTACCATGGCTTCTTTGATGGTAGAACGAAGTATCAGAGAAGGGAAAGGTCTTGAAGCTGTGCTATCAAATAATCATCTGGTTCTCTGCGGAATTAACCGACATCTGCATCGGGTGCTCGAAGAGCTTGCCCAAAATGGCGCAACTGACGAGATCGTTCTGGTCAACAACATGCATGAAGAACAGTTTGCCGAACTTCGCGAAAATTTTGCCGAACGGGTGCAGCTGCGATTCGTAAAAGGCGATTATACAAGGGAAACAGTGCTTCGGCGAGCTGGCATTCTTAACTCATCTTCGGTCATAATACTGGCAGATGCTTCAGCAGACACCACTTCTGGCTCCCTGGTAGATGACAAAACCATTCTTACCACACTGACCATCCGGCATCTGAAGCCAACAATCAGAATTTGTGCCGAAATCATGGATGAGGAAAAGATTGACCATGTTAAAAGAGCCGGAGCCGACGAAATTGTTGTGCAGGGCGGCATGAGCGGTTTCCTGCTGGCGCGGGGAACAAGTTCTCCAGAGGTGCCAATGGTAATTAAGACCCTCAGCGCTTCTGACAGTGATGTAAAGCTTGATTCAAAAGCTTTTCCGTCAGATATGGTCGGATTGAATTTTGAGCAGGCGATGACCCGTTTTCTGGTCGAACAGTCAGCAGTGCTGGTCGGCATTTTTCGGCATGAAAAGGGCTTTAGCCTCGAAAAGATGCTGGCAGACGGCTCAGCCATAGACAATTTTATCCGGGAAAAACTCAAGGAATCAAAAGAAAACCTCCTTACAGAAGGTAAGCCGACCTCGAAACTGAAAATGAATCCTGGGCGCGACTACATCATCAAGAAGGACGACATGGCAATAATCATTGCCAGTCGCTGAGTTAATAAATGCTATGAGCAATAAACCATCAGACAGCGAACTGATTGCCAAGGTAAGCCTGTTCAGCGGCATGAATTCTGAAATGCGTGCTGAGGTCGCTGATTACATAGGGACAGCAAGATTTAAAGCCGGTGACATGATTTTAAAGGAAGGTGAAACCGGTGACGAGCTCCTCATTCTGGTTGAGGGCAAGGTTGAAATATCTCAAACCCTGGTCATGAGGGGAGAAGATCAGGATTTTGAGGAAAAAGACAAAACCCTGATCGTTCTTGAAGCTGATTCATTGCCAATTTTTGGTGAAATGGCGTTGCTTGAACGCTCAACAAGAACAGCAACAGTAAAGGCAATAGGCGATTGTGTAACTCGGACTCTTCAACGCGACAGGTTCGTAAAATTCTGCCTTAAGAATCCTCAAGCTGGTCTAATCGCCACTAAAAACCTGGCAGTCATGATCAGCAACCGACTTCGCAAAGCCAACCAGGATGTCCTCAAGCTGACAACCGCATTATCGATAGTTTTAAAGCGATAAACGCGACACAATAATCTTTTAAAAAGAAAGCTCCCGGCCATTTCTGACCGGGAGCTTTTTAAATTCAGTTTGTAGCAGATTACTTGATAACGGAGAAGTAGAGTTCTTTGACCATCGGATCGTTGAGATTTGGGCGGGTTCTTTTTGCTGATCGAGAAACCTTGTCAGCAACAGTCTTGCGTGCGGTTTTGATCGCCACAGCAATGGTTTTGCCATCTTTGATCAGACTGGCAGCCTGCATGGCGCGGGTTACGTTAATGACGCCGCCCGATTTAACCTTGTCAGTCAGCCAGGTTTTTTTGTCGACTGTATCCATGAGAATCTTCTTAACCTGAACAGGTGTAAGATCCGGGTTCACAAAGAAAACCTGCGCAGCATAGTTAACTGCGAGTGGGCATGCCATAGAGGTGCCAGACATATAACCCATTTTCTGATTCGGATAGCTGGAAAAGATGTTTACGCCTGGAACAGCTACGTCTACTTTCTCTTTGCCATAGCAGGAGAATGGAGCCAGTTTCTGGTCTTCGTCAGTAGCGGCAATAACCAGCTTGTTGCTTATCGGAACATCATTCGGAGATGAAACGAAGAGATCCAGATCTTCAGATGAGTTGCCTGAGGCGATAACGATCAAAGCGTTGGTTACTTTTGAAAACAATGCCTTATCTCTCGGCAAAAACGCGCTGTTAACAAAAGCATTGGCTACTTCCTGAACTTCCGCGTCAGTCGGGTCTGTCCAGCCCCAGCTCTCAACCATGTTTTGCTTTATCATGCCAATAATAGCACTATTGGGCGAACCAAACGAACAATTGATCACTCTCGGCTGTAACTTACCGATATATTCAGCTTTTGGCTGAATCTGTGCGGCATACTGCTGACCAGCCTGGACAAAATACTTTTCGAGCTCAGCGAGAGGAACTTTTTTAACGGCGGTGTCGGCAGTATCGGCGGCAGCCTCGGTTCTGGTGCGACGATGCGCCATATTGTGTTTGACCATAGTAAGTGCTTCCGCAGCTTCTTCCTTGGGTCCATTACCGGTTTGGATATGCTTTATAGCATTAAGAGAAACGTTGCTGTTTTTTGTCGAGGTGATACCGGCGCAATGCGTGCCATGCGCCCAGCCACCAGAGAATTCAACCCATGCCCAGAAGGGTTTGTCTTTATAATGATCTACCAGATATTTGTATTCAGCAGGATCCATGCCTTCCTGGCCGAATGCCTGGAGCTTGCCGAGCAGTTCCATGCAGCGGAGAACCTCGTCGTATTTAGGGGGTGTATCTTTCAGGTTTACCAAAGTGTTGCTGTTTTCAACAAAGTTCCAACCGTATACATCGTCAGCATAACCATTATTGTCGTCATCTACACCGGATTTACCGGTCAATTCAGCCTGATTGGCAAAAGCCAGAGGTTTGAGAGCGTTGTGGGTAAAATCACTGCCAGAATCTATAATCAGTACCTTTACGTTTTCGCCAGCACTGACCGGTGAAAGAGAAAGAGTCATTGAGACAGCCAATGCGACCAACAAATGTCTGGGTTTTAAGTTCATTAAGTCACCTCCGTATTTAACGATCATAAGAATAATTGGACAACTTGTAAAGGGGCTGACGAATAAAAGTGCTGTTTTTCTGGAAATATTCTGTGCACTGTTCTATAATCCTCTACAGATATACGAATTAAGCAGGAGATACGCAATGAAAGTTCTCACCATGAAGTGTATGAATTGTAACAGGGAATATCCAGATGCTCCTGATCGCTACGTTTGTGACGATTGCGGAATCGATGGCATTCTCGACGTAGTTTATGATTACAGTTCAATTAAGATAACGACCGATGAAATCGCTGCATCAAAAGATTATTCGCTTTGGCGCTACCGAAAAATGATGCCAGTAGCCGATTCAACCGAAATACCGCCACTGCAGGTTGGCTGGACACCACTCTACCGCGCTCATGCTGTAGAGAAAATGCTCGGCCTCGACAACGTTTACATTAAAGACGACGGTCGCAACCCGACCGCTTCGCTTAAAGACCGCGCCAGTGCTGTTGGCATCGCCAAGGCAAGAGAAGCCGGCGCTAAAACAATCTGCGCCGCGTCTACAGGCAATGCAGCCAGTTCTCTGGCCGGATTTGCTGCTTCTGCAGGAATTAAAACCGTAATCTTCGTACCAAAACGTGCGCCACGAGCCAAAATTGCCCAGCTACTGGTATACGGTGCCAAAACTGTAATTGTTGATGATACTTATGATCGGGCATTTGAGCTATCAGTCGAAATAACTAAAAAATTCGGATTATACAATCGCAACTGCGCATACAACCCATTTCTGGTCGAAGGTAAAAAAACAGTAGCCTACGAAATCTGGGAACAAATGGGCTTCGACGTGCCCGATCGCGTGTATGTATCAATTGGCGACGGTTGCATAACATCAGGCATATACAAAGGTTTTTACGACCTGATGCAACTTGGTCTCACTGACCGCCTGCCCCGCATCATCGCAGTGCAGGCCGCAGGCTGCAACCCCGTCGAAGTCGCGCTCAAGACCGGCGAATTTGTCGCGCAAGAAGGCAATACCATTGCTGACTCGATCGCAGTAGGAATTCCGCGCAATCGACTCAAAGCCATGCGTGCTCTCAAAAATTCAAATGGCGACTGCATTTCGGTTACTGACGACGAAATCAAATCTGCTCTGCTAGAAATGCCCCGCGCCACCGGCGTATTCGGAGAACCGGCCGGTGTCACCGCTTTTGCCGGTTTCAAAAAACATGCCCTTGCTAAAAATATCGATACAGACGAAAAGGTCGTGATTCTAATTACCGGCAACGGCCTCAAAGACATCGAATCAGCAATCTCCGTGTGCACCATACCAAACCCGGTTGCGCCTGACTCAGCCACCATCGAAGCCCATGTAAAAACCCTTCTCTAACAAACAGCCATAACGTCTTTTATCGCTCCTCCGGCCATGTCGGAGGAGTTTTGTCATAGCATTGTCATTGCAACAAAAGTCAGGTATCATGAAGATTAAATAAAATTCTGGAGAGTAAGGTGTCAAATATGAAAAAAATCTGCATGGTTCTTTTGACCTTTGTTGTTCTATTTGGTCTGCCAGCACGTGTTATGGCGATGAATGAATGGACAGTTGTTGTTTACATGGTAAACGATGACAAAGACACTACACTCGAAAACGCCAATTTCAAAAACCTCGGTTATCTAAAAAGTTACGATCCCGGCGAGAACCACACCCTTCTTGTGCAACTAGACGGCATGTCAACCGGCTCTTCTGACGAACAGAAACTCAATTACAAAGGTGGCAGCCGCCTGCGCATCGAAAAAGGCAAATATATTGATGAAGGCACTCTCGGCGAAGTCAACATGGGTTCTCCGCAAACCCTTTGGGACTGCCTGAAATGGGCGCAGGAAAAATACCCGGCTGAACATTACGCTCTCGTAATTAACAGTCACGGCAGCGGCGTATTCACCTGGTGGGGCGAGGGCTCTGTCAGTAGCTCTGAACCAGGCAAAGTCGTCTTTAACCCGGATCGCAAAGCCGGCCGTTTTGTTGCTTATGACCACACTGACAAAGATGCCCTGACCATCTTTGAAGTTGCCGAAGTTCTTAAAGTTTTCAGCCAACGCTACAAAAACGGCGGCAAGTTTGACCTTGTAGCCTTTGATGCCTGCATGCCCGGCAGCGTTGAAGTCCTTTATCAGCTGCGCGATTCCTGCGACTTCATGGTAGGCAGCGCCGAAACTACCCCGATCACCGGCTTCAATTACGATGCCATGGCACGCTTCATGAGTCGCAATTCAACCTTTTCGCCAGAAAACTTTGCAGCCAACATTGCCGAAAGCCTCAACAGCAGCTTTATTGGCGCCTGGAAAACCGCACAGGCATCACAACTGGTATTCGCTGTTAATCAGCTGGCCATGCAGTTGCTCAACGCTATGGAAGAAACGTCCAAAGGCTTCGGTCTAAAGAACCAGTCCGCCTTTGGCAAAGGCACCAACTACTGGGATCTCTACAAGGTCGGCGAAGCATTTTATCGCGAAAATTCCGAACTGAATGGAGCTGGCAATGGTGCAGTTATCAAACAGATGGGCAAAGAGTTGATGGATGCAGTAGATGCAGCAAAAGTTACCCGCACAGGAGCCATCAGCATTACCTGGCCAGAAAAGGCTGATTATCAGAAGTATCACAAGTTCTATAAGGCTCTCGATATCTCTCGCGACAGCAAATGGGACGACATGCTCGACCGCAGAGAACTTGGCGTAAAATAAACGACAAAAAAACACACCAACTGGTGTCATCCGAGATTTTTTGTTCGGGAGCTGTGCATGCAGAACTCAGGCCAGACAAGTTGAAAAGGCTTGATTCCATGCACTCGTAGCGTCAATCGTGCCTGCTTCAAAGCTTACGCTTATG
>JAHISQ010000187.1 GCA_018818125.1 Candidatus Rifleibacteriota bacterium | reverse complement strand
TATTCTGTTGTTGTCACTCCAGTTTTGAGTAAAGCCATTGGCTGGTTCAGGGCTGAAAGCAAGTGCCAGTGTCTCTGTGTTAATCGGGTTGTTGAATTTGAATTCTACGGGCTGGCTGGTTGTAACTGTGCTAGCGCTTTCCGGGGTAGTTTCGACCACCTGCAGGGCTTCAGCGACCTTATAACTGATTGCGTAACTGCTGATAAGCCGGTTGGCATAACTCTGAGCTATGGTGATCAGGTAATTTGTACCAAGTAGAAGCTTATCTGTGTGGGTGATGGTTAATTTTTTTGAGCCATCCGACCAGGCATAATTAACTGCGCCGGTCAGAGCAGGAGAAAAGCTGATGGCGTTTACAACGTCACTTTCATTCATGGCCTGGTCGAAAGTCAATTCAAAAGTGCTGTCGGGGGCAATTCCGGCAGTGCCGGAGGCCGGGATGGTGCCAATCAAGCGGGCGGCAACATAGGTTATAGCGGTAAAGTTGAAATCATAAGACTCTGCGATGTTCTGTCCGTAGATGTCTTTCGTTGTGGCTAATACGCTGAAGGTATAGCTTATTCCACTGCTGTAGCCACTGTTGAATCTTACGCTGACTTCGGTGCCGGCTTCGTTCCAGGTTGTGCTGAAATCTCCGGCAATAGGTGGTGAAATCTCAAAGTTCAGGGTTTCCTGATCTATTGGCGCTGAGAAGCGCAACACTACGGGGGCAAAAAGATCAACAGGAGTAGAGTTGTCTGCCGGTTCATATCCAGTCAGAGTTGCCAGGTCTGGACTGTCCGGGGCAGCAGTTTTAAAACTGAGAGTATATGGCTGGGCAAGCTTTAAACCTGTTTGGTCGGTAGCTTCGGTGCTCAGGGTAAACGCATAAGTTGTGTCGGCTGCAAGTGGTGCAGCAAAGTCCATGAGCATGGTGCTGTCACTGTCCTGCCATGAGAAGGTTGGGCTGACAGGAGGTTGAATGCTAAGTGCCGTTTGAGTTATAGCCTTATTCATGCTCTTGCTGAAATATATTTTTATCTGCTGGCTTACTGCAACTGCCAAAGAATTGTTCGCAGGCAGAGTCGAAGTTACTTCGGGCTGAGTAACGGCGCCAGTCGAGAAGGCGAGAATGTGGCTCTGTGGCAGGCTGTTGCCATAGATGTCTTCTGTCGCGACCAGAATGCTGACCTGGTAACTGGTCGATTCTACAAGACCGGGGTTGTTGGGAGTGAGCAGCAGTATTCTGTTGTTGTCACTCCAGCTTTGAGTGAATCCATTGGTTGGCTCTGGACTGAAAGAAAGGGCCAGTGTTCCCGTGTTGATCGGGTTGTTGAATATAAATTTTACGTTCTGACTGGTTGTAACACCTGCGGCATTGTTTTCCGGGGTGTTTTCGACTACCTGCAGCGCTTCAGCGACCTTATAACTGATTGCGTAACTGCTGATAAGCCGATTAGCATAACTCTGAGCTATGGTGATCAGGTAATTTGTACCTAGTAGAAGCTTATCTGTGTGGGTGATGGACAATTTTTTCGAGCCATCCGACCAGGCATAATTAACTGTGCCGGTCAGAGCAGGAGAATAGCTGATGGCGTTTACAACCTCGCTTTCATTCATTCCCTGGTCAAAAGTCAATTCAAAAGTGCTGCTGGGGGCAATCCCGACACTGCCGGAGGCCGGACTTACGCCAATCAGGCGGGTGGCAACGTATGTCTCAGCAGTGAAATTGAAATCATCAGGCTCTGCGATGTTCTGCCCGTAAATGTCTTTTGTTGTGGCCAATACGCTGAAAGTATAGCTTATGCCGCTGCCGTAGCCACTGTTGAATCTGACGCTGACTTCGGTGCCGGCTTCGTTCCAGGTTGTGCTGAAATCTCCGGCAATAGTTGGCAAAATCTCGAAGTTCAGGGCTTTCTGATCTATTGGCGCTGAGAAGCGCAACACTACGGGAGCAAAAAGATCAACAGGAGTAGAGCTGTCTGCCGGTTCATATCCAGTCAGAGTTGTCGGGTCTGGACTGTCCGGGGCAGCGGTTTTAAGGCTGAGCGTATATGGCTGGGCAAGCTTTAAGCCTGTTTGATCGGTAGCTTCGGTGCTCAGGGTAAACGCATAAGTTGTGTCGGCAGAGAGTGGTGCAGCAAAGTCTATGAGCATAGTGCTGTCACTGTCCTGCCATGAGAAGGTTGGGATGGCAGGAGGCTGAATGTTAAGTGCTGTCTGAGTTATAGCCTTATTCATGCTCTTGCTGAAATATATTCTTATCTGCTGGTTTACTGCAACTGCCAAAGAATTGTTCGCAGGCAGAGTCAAGGTTACTTCGGGCTGAGTAACGGCACCAGTCGAGAAGGCGAGAATGTGACTCTGTGGCAGGCTGTTGCCATAGATGTCTTTTGTTGCGACCAGAATACTGACCTGGTAACTGCGTGATTCGTCGAGGGCAGGAGAGGGGGTCAGCAGCAGTCTGGTGTTATTTTCGCTCCAGTTCTGAGTGAAGCCATTGGTCGGCTCTGGACTGAAAGAAACGGCAAGCGTTTCCGTGTCGATCTGGTTGTTAAATTTGAATTCTACGGGCTGGTTGATTGTAACTGTGCTACTGTCTTCCGGGGTAGTTTCGACTATCTGCAGCGCTTCAGCGACCTTATAACTGATTGCGTAGCTGCTGATAAGCTGGTTGGCATAGCTCTGGGCGATGGTGACCAGGTAATTTGTACCCAGCAGCAGTTTATCTGTGTGGGTGATGGTCAATTTTTTCGAGCCATCTGACCAGGCATAATTAACTGCGCCGGTCAGAGCAGGAGAAAAGCTGATGGCGGCTACAATATCGCCTTCATTCATGGCCTGGTCGAAAGTCAATTCAAAAGTGCTGCTTGGGTCTATCCCGGCACTGCCGGAGGCCGGACTTACACCAATCAGGCGGGTGGCAACGTAGGTTTTAGCAGTGAAATTGAAATCATCAGGCTCTGCAATGTTTTGCCCGTAAATGTCTTTGGTTGTGGCTAATACGCTGAAAGTATAGCTTATGCCGCTGCTGTAGCCACTGTTGAACCTGACGCTGACTTCGGTGCCGGCTTCGTTCCATGTTGTGCTGAAATCTCCGGCAATAGCCGGCGAAATCTCAAAGTCCAGTGTTTTCTGATCTATTGGCGCTGAGAAGCGCAACACTACGGGCGCGAAAATATCAACAGGAGTAGAACTGTCTGTCGGCTCATATTCAGTCAGAGTTGCTGGGTTGGGGCTGTCTGGGGCAGCAGTTTTAAGGCTGAGCGTATATGGCTGGGCAAGCTTTAAACCTGTTTGGTCGGTAGCTTCGGTGTTCAGAGTAAACGCATAAGTTGTGCCGGCAGTTAGTGGTGCAGCAAAGTCAATGAGCATAGTTTTGCCACTGTCCTGCCAGGAGAATTCCGGGGACGTAAAAGGCTGAATGGTCAGTGCGGCCTGAGTCTTAGTCTTGTCCATGCTTTTGTTGAAATATATTTTGATCTGCTGGTTTACTGTAACTGCCAGAGAATTATTCTCAGGCAGGGTTGAAGTTACTTGGGGCTGAGTGAAGGCGCCAGTCGAGAAGTCGAGAACGTGGTTTTGTCCCAGAGTGCTGCCATAGACATCTGAAGTCGCAGTCAGAATGCTGACCTGGTAATTGCGTGATTCGTCGAGGGCAGGGGAGGGGGTCAGCAGCAGTCTGGTGTTATTGTCGCTCCAGCTCTGAGTGAAGCCATTTGTCGGCTCCGGGCTGAAAGACACGGCGAGTGTTTCCGTGTCGATCTGGTTGTTGAATCTGAATTCCACCGTCTGAGCAGTAGTTACTCCAGCGGTATTGTTTGCCGGTGTAGTCTCTATCACCTGAAGAGCATTGACTGTTTGAAAACTGATCTGGTAACTGGTAATCAGCAGGTTGGTGTCATTTTGAGCTATGCTGAGGTAGTAATCTTTGCTTAATTGCAATTTTTCCGTGTGGGCAATGGTCAATTTCATTGAATCAGGTGACCAAACATAACTCACTACGCCCGTGAGCATGGGAGAAAATGTGATAGCGCTTTCTACGCTGGGATGATCCATGGCTTTGTCAAAAGTAAGTACGAAGTCACTGGTCGGGGCAATGCCAACACTGCCAGAGGCCGGACTGATAACGGTCAGACGGCTCTCAGTATAGGTTTTACTGGTGAAACTGAAGCTGTAATTATCTATGATTGGTTGGCCATAGATGTCTTTGGACGTGTTAAGAACATTAACTGTATAAACAAGACCACTGGCAAAGCCGCTGCCATAAATTATGCTGACTTCGGTTTTAGCTTTATTCCAGGTGGTTGCATAACCTCCGGGAATTTCCGGGGTGATTGTAAAGTTGAGATTGTTTGCATCTATGGGCTGTGAAAAACTTAAAATGATCGGTGTGTTGTACTCAACCAGGGTATTGTTTTCCGGGCTATAATTGAGTAGTTCTGCTGGTTCGTTGCTGATGGTTGTGAAAACCATTTCGCCTTCGACTACGAGTGCGAGACCGTTTTCACCTGTGGCCCCGTCAACGAATCTGATGACATATTCAGTTGATGGTAACAGCAGATTGTTGGGTACAAAGACCATTATGCGATCATTTTCCCAGTGGAAAGAACCGCTAACAGCATTGCCGGCCCGGTCACTAATTTTTATTGCTGCCTGGATCGTGTCAATGTTCATGTTCTGATCAAATACGATTTTTATCTCAGTGTTGCTGGCAACATAGTTTGCACCGTTTTCGGGCAATGAGTCGGTAATTTGAGGTGCTGTTGGCTTTATATCACCACTTTCATCGGGCGCTTCGCTGAAAGTCAAAGTCTGGGCTGCGCTGTAACTTATGCCGTTTACAGTGGTATATAGAGCTTCTAAGGCCAGAAAATCCGGCAACTCAGCGGGTGTTTTGCCTTTGAGTGCGATCCTGAAAGTATAGGTGGCATTGCTGCCTTCGACCTGTGCGCTTGCAAGACTGGTGTTGAGAAGATCTATAAAAACAGAATTGTCGGCATCAGAATTGAATTCGCGACTGGTAGTTGGCGCGCCTGGGTTGGCAACAGTCAGGCTGAATTTGTTATAGTTCGAAAGCTGCATTTTCAAAATGCTGGACGCCTGATTTAGACTAAGCAGGTTATCTGAATGCAGGTTGAGACTAATTTCGATATCCTCTTCGAAAAAACCGGTAGTCGAGGCAACGGCTGCTGTCGGTGAAGCGGTGATCTGCATTCCCTGTGCCAGTGCGCCGGGAAAGCTTTTGACGCGTTCAACGATCAGCCAGTCTGAAAAACTCAGTGTCTCGACGACCAGGTCGTTTGTCTGATTCTGTTGCAGTGGGCTGGCGAATTTCCATTTCTCGTCGCTGCCACGATATGCGGCCATGTAAGAGCGCCCGGCTACCGCATTGGCAATAGAGAACTTGAGGGTTGCGGCCTGACTGAGAGTTGTTATTGCCGGTAGCACATCAATTGAGAAGAGCTGACTTGCCGGTCTGTATTCTTCAGGAAGGTTCAGTTTTGAAAGCAGCAGCGGGTATCTGGTGATTTCGACCCGCGAATCGTATCTGAGGGCTCCGGCCGGAATGTATAATTTTAACTGCGGTGAGCTGAAACTGAGCGCTTGTGTCGCCTCTACGTTTCGGCTTAGAATAATTTCGCCCCTGATATCTGGGTCGGGCGAATCGCTGTAGTTGCCGAACCATGGGATGATCCTGCATCCACTGGTGATCAATAAAGCAAGTAGAAACAATATAGTTATTCGGTTTCGCAGAAAATTCATGCTTAAGCCTCAGTCTCTGTTGATATGTACATAATAGAAGAACCTTTTCCGGGTGTAAAGCGCGAAAAAATATACCACTACAGAAGCTGAACTAGTTTCTACTAAAAGTAAAATGCTTTTTTGGGTGAAATCACCTGTCGATATTTCAGTTCTGATGCTGGGAGTTGTTTTGTTTGTGCTCTTTTAGATGTTCAGAGCAGAATGGTACCCCGTTTTCGCCGCAGGCCGGGCATGTGCAGTATCTGAACTGGGCCTCGGGATTGCTGACATCGGTTATGCCGCAGGTACTGCATTGATGACGGTAATCTTTTGTGCTGGCAAACGATTTTTCATACTCAGCACTACGCGCATACTGACGCCGATTGTGCCGGATAGTTGCGAGCGCATCCTGTGAGAAAAAAAGAAGGTAATTGCCGACAGACAGCGCTATGGCGATTTTCATAAAAACTGGTGCGAACACCAGATTGTAGAGCATGAGGGCACCGGAAATCATGGCAAGATACTTGATTTTTACTGGCAAAATAAAAAACAGCAGAATTTCGTAGTCGGGATAAACAGTTGCGAAGCCAAGAAAAAGGCTCATATAGATATAATAACTGCCGATTTGTACCTCTGGCATGATAAGAACCACGAGAATATTAGAAATAGCTCCGGTCAGATAATAGGCAGTGAGCTTGAATGTACCCCATTTTGCTTCGAGCCCGTCAGCGCACATTACCAGGATAGAAAGTTCAAAAATCAGAAAAAACATGTTGTCGCTGAAAGGAATAAGCAGAAAGGTGAACAGTCGCCAGACCTCTCCGCTGATAATTGCGTCGCGGTTCAGATATAGCATGTGGTATGGCAGCATGCCGCTACGGTCAAGAAAAAACACTAGCAGCATCAACATGGAAACGTATCTTATCAGGCCTTCAAGGCCCCAGTGCCCGTATTTTTGTTCGAGTCGGTTCAGCCAGATCATTGTTTATCACCCTGTTCTGTATTTTCAGTTTTTGCCGCTGCTATTTCCTGGCCGCGCGAAAGTATTATGCCATGAGGGTTTACCCGGTAAGGAATAATTGTAACAGAAATTTTCTCGCCAACCGAGTGTTCCTTTGAGGCTGCGAATTCAAATTTTATCATGATTTGCTGATTATCATGAACTATGACCATGCTTTCATCGGAAACTATCTTTTCTATAGTGCCAGAAAGCGAGCAGGGGCGATTCATTCTGAATTTCTCTGGTATTGCAACTTTGTTTGGAGTGCCACGCTCGCCATTGCGCCATTCCTGCTGGTTTTTCTCGGCAGGCTCTTCGCTTTGTCCGCGATCAGAAAGCAGCATGATTGGCAAAAGTGCGAGAAAAACCAGCAATACACTGCCGGAAATGATCATCTGCCAGTTGACAGAGGATTCTTTGCTTTGATTTTTGCCGCCGGCTTCTGGCTTGTAGCCTGGTTTCCAGTCTTTGCTGCGGCGGGCAATCTCTCTGACCTTGCTTACTGAATATGGCTTTTCGGCTGCTTCTGCTGTTGGCGCTGGCTCTAGTTCGCTGATTTCGGGCATCTGTGAGATTATGTCAAATAGATCGTTGCGTGTCTGTGATATGACCATGGAAACCGCTGGGTTGGAGGTTTTTGTGATGTTGTCCAGCGCTTTTAGAAGGGATTTTGATGGGTTGTTCAGCAGAATGCTGGCTATCTGCTTGGCGATAACCGGGTGATCTTCGCAGTCAAGCTGATCCATCAGCAATCCGAAGGTCGCATTAAATGGGCAAATTGCCAGGCAGCTGACTGCATTTGATCTGACCGCCTGCTCATCCGATTTTAACAGGCGTTTGAGGGCTTCGATAGATTCAGCCTGTTTGTATTTAAGTCCGAATCTAACGGCTCTGATGCGCATATTTGGGTCTGTTTCCTGCAGCAGGGCCAAAATTTTATCTTTAAGAAAATCAGGGTCAAGACGCTCAAGAATTTTGAATGCGGCAGTTCTCACCTCGACGGCCTCACAGACAATCGCCTCTTTGCCAATATCTATTAATTTGCCGTCCGGATGCACGCGCAAAAGAGTGCTGAGCGCTTCAGCGCGCAGTCCAGGCTCTCCTGTGCGCGCGTCCTTCATAATCCAGCTTTTGTTTGGAGCAAACTCGTCGATCTCCATGCTGCGGAGTTTTTGCAGCTTCTCGGCGTCTTTGGTTTGAGCTGAAGGTGGCTGTGGCAATGCTTCGCCGGCATTGGTCGGTTTTGGCTCCTGAGCGGCAACAGGATTTACTTGCACCGTAGTCGATGTTTTGTCGGAAATGGTTTGTGCTGATTTATCACCAGTGGTAGTCGTTTGTGGCGCTGGCACTGAGCTCGACTGGCGCCGAGTCAGCTGGCGAAAAACATCTTCGGTCTGCGGATTTTTACCGAGTCGCTCGATGAGTTCCTGAACTTTCGGGTGTTGCCGGTTTTTTTCGATCCAGCCGATGATACTTGCCTTTTTCTGGGCATCAGCAAAAGAGAGCTGGATTTCGAGGTCGAAGAGAAAGCTTTCCAGGCGCTGCTGTTTCCAAAGCTTTATCATGGCTTCGGGTGAAGCCTGATCGATGGGCAGAAGGCCGGTAGCTGCCAGAGCCTGACAGGCAGTTCTGAATATAAGCGTCAGCATCGGCTTTTGCTCTGCCGCAACGGCATCTATGCAGTCTAGTATGCTCAGAGCAGTGTCAACTTCAGGGTTTGATGCCAGCACGGTCTGGCAGGCGATAAGAACTTCCTGGTCTCGCTCGTCGGGCAGCATCGACAAGATATAGCCTTTTACACGCTCAAACGGAAACAGAAAGCCAATGCCGATGGCGGCGAGACGATTTTCGGGGTTGCGCGAGGTCAGCAGGTCAGAAAAATGTCTCTCGGCTTCTTCGGGATCAATTTTGCGCAGAGCACTGACTGAGCGGCTGCGCACTAACGGCTCATTGCTGGCGAGCAGGTGTGGCAGAACCCTGGGTAGAATTGATGGTGCAATGCTCTCCGCAGCATTGATGAAGGGGAGCGCCAGGTTTGAGTTGTCTTTAAGCAGGCTTCTTTCGAGGAAGCCAGCATCGCTTATGCCGCCGTGTCGGCTCAAAAATACACCAACGGCAGGTAATACTTCGTCGGGAATCTTTTCTGGCGCATTTCTGATCGTGTCGAGTAGAGTGTTTATCTGTTCTTTGCTGGCGCTTAGGAATGTCTCACGGCTTAATGGAGGCTCGGTTGACTGATCTGGCGTAACAGCAGCGACCGGCTTATTGCCTGAAAGCTGGTTGAGGTCGATTCTGGCACGCTCGGCTATTTTCCCTGTCGCCTGATTGGCAAAGAAAGAAAGCTCACGGTCGGTGCTGGCAAGATAGGGTAGCAGCGCCTTGATGGCCTGCTCACCTTTTCCAGCTCTTGTCAGTTTGACAATAGCCTGGATCTTGACACTGCGCTTGTCTGAGTCAAGCTGGGCAATCAGCTCGTTTTCTTCGCTCATGATGCCGCCCGTTTTTGTGACTTGTTCAGCAACTATTCTAAATACAAGCCCGGCTCACTGCAACAAAATTATATTTTGGTTCAGGGCTGCAGGGTCAGGCGTGGGGCAGCATAGCCGCTGGAGTCGCCTGTCTGGCTCGCCATGCGGTTTGAGTCTTGACGAACTATATGTGGGGTGATGAAAATTATGAGTTCTGTGCGAACCTCGCGAGTGGTTTTTTTCTGAAACAGCTTGCCGATACCTGGCAGGTCACCGAGAAACGGCACCTTGCTCACCGTTACGCTTTTATCGGTCTTGATCATGCCGCCGATGACGATGGTGTGGTTGTTCTTGCAGATAACCTGGGTTTTTGCGCTGCGGTTACTGATATTTGGGGTAGAGTTTCCGCCCAGTTCGCTATAGCCGAGAACGCTCGATATTGTCGGATTTATGTCGAGAAAAACCTCGTCGTTACCTGTTACCGACGGCGTAACATCCAGGGTAATGTTGGCATTTGCCTGTCCAATTGTATTGCTTACAACGCCATCGGGGGAAATACCCGATCCTGATATGTATGGAATTGCCTGCCCAACTGTAATGTTGGCTGCGCGGTTGTTCAATGTTGTAATTACCGGGTTGCTGAGCACTTTAGCAAAGCTGTGAGTTTTGAGCATAGCCAGCAGAGCCTTGAATTGATTAACGTCAAGGCTGCCAAACCTGAATACGCCGGTGCCTCCGGCGTCAGCTGCTTCTGGAGCGATTGTCATGTCGAAAATGTTATCGGCGCCACCTGCTACTGGTATTGATTTTTGCCAGTTAACACCAAGTCGTTCTTCTTCGTCTTTATTTATTTCGTAAATATGAGCATCAATAGTTACCTGTATTGGTGCAATATCAAGCTTTTCGATCAGCTCACGAATTCGGTTGAGATTGTTTTGCGTATCGGTAATGATCATCATATCTTTGCGTCCAGTGCTGGCAGCACCACCGGCAGCTCCAGCCTGTGAGGCCTGACTCGATGAGAATTCCTTAATCTGCACTGCGCTTGATATCATTTTGATAGGCTCTGAAAGGGCGGTAGCATCTGCATAATTAAGATAGTAAACCTCAGTTGTTGGGCGTGAGCTTACGTCAACTGCAGATTCTTTGACATCTACCTTTGGAAGTAGCTCGCTGATTTCTGCAAGCTTGGCAGATGTATCTGTGATCATGAGAGAATTTGTGCGCGCATCAACTTCGCAGCTGCCGCGCGGCGCCGGACTGATCATGCGGTCTACTATGGTTTTGATCTCGACTGCGTTGGTGTGTTGAATTGGAAATATTTTGGTGATAGTTGGGGCGTTTGCTTTTGGAAAGATACGCAGAATGGTTCCTTCCCATGAGAAAGACAAATCATAGGCCGACAGAAGAGTGTTAAAAGCCTCTTCGATGGTAACGTCGCTGAAAAGTATCGTAACCTGCCCGGTTATGCCCTGACTCAGCATCAGGTTAACACTGATCAGTTCAGATAATGAGCGCAGGGCGTCGCTGATATTCGTGTTGCGAAAGTCGAGAGAAGTTATTTTGATGTTTTTATCGCGTGGCAGTTTGAGATATGATTCAAGCGCCTGCTTTTCTTTCTGGATGGTGGCTGTAGCTGATGTTGCGCCAGTTCCTGCTGGCGACTGTAACGGGTTTGGCGTTGCGCCAGTTATAGGTCCCTGCGCAGACAATTGGTAGCGAGGTTCAGGGGACTGTTCTTTGAGCTGCCTGATTGTTTCAAGAACATCTGGTGACAGGCGGTTTTCATTTTTATTTTCGTTTTTGCTCTGTTTTTCAGGTATTTTGATGCGGGATCCATTGCCAAAATTAGCCCAGCCGGGTCCCTGATTGGCACTTGTGTTGCTCTGGAGCAGATCTGGTGCCGATTCGCGAATTATCGGGTAAAATGAGTTTGTCGGGGCAGGCTCGCGAGGATGACTGATTGCACCTCTTGTGGACATCTTCAGAGATTGCCACTGCTGCCTGTTCTGGGCCATGATGGGAGCAGCGCCAAAGCTGGCAAGGCATAACCCGCCGAGCACCATGCTGTGCAGAAGCTTTGATTTCTGCCCGTATGTCAATGTTTGCTCCTGATTCCGATAGAGATTTTCTAAATACTATGCAGTTTCACTATCGACAGGTTTGCTGGTTATGTGTAGCTTGCTGCTTTTATAATATTTCGTGCTCAGAGATTAGTGCTCGTAATTGTGCTCGTATGGATGTGAGCATACTTGCCCCCACAGGATTAGGCCGCTCTAATGGCTTCAGCAATTAGAGCGGCTTGTCTCGAAGTGATCACCGGGTCGAATCTGTCGGGTGATATTGGAGTTCGATTACAAACACGATTACGATTAGGAAGTGTGACCAAAAAAAATCTTAATCGCCGTGCAGAGGCCTGCCGATAATTTTACGATGAAGCTTTTTCAAAAAAATGTTCTATTTGCTGCGGCTTTTGTTTTATCTATAGGCCTGACCGGGTGTATAGATAAAGTTCTTTTTCCGGAAGCCCATTTTACAGTGGTGAGCGTTACTCCTGATAAATTGCGTGCTACCATAACTGAAACGGTTTCAACAACAGGGGTGACAACAAGAAAAGCCAAAATACCCACCACAGTAGTAACTC
Source organism: Candidatus Rifleibacteriota bacterium (assembly GCA_018818125.1). GTDB lineage: Bacteria > Muiribacteriota > Ozemobacteria > Ozemobacterales > Ozemobacteraceae > Rifleibacterium. Next base: position 29,175 of record JAHISQ010000187.1, on the reverse strand, counting down.
TGAATTCTGATTTCAAGATACCAGCAGACATGGTTTCATTCTCGATCTCATATACAACCAAGCTTGGCGAGCCCATAGCCGCTGCTGAAGTTCTGGAAACACCATACCATCTCAGTATTCCGGTTGGCGGATCCATAACGATTCCAATGAACCCATATAACACCAGATTGTATACTTTGCTTGAGTTTACCAGCTCGGATATCTCACCGGTAAACGCTAAAATGGTCATTACCATAAAGGATGCAAATGGTAACAAGGTCAAGTTAGAGGCTAACTGTCTTTGCTATGCAACCTGGGATGAAGTTGAAAGTTCGTAGGGCAGAAGCATTGCATTTCTTAGAGATATGATATCCACAAGAGCAGGCGTTTGCCATCGGTAGCTTGATCAACTAAAGAATCTCAGTTTTTGCGAAAGTTATCGACGAACGTGTAGGTACCATCTTCAGCAATGCTGACATTAACGCCACGCTTGGGAATCAAATATGTGCCGGTGCCGCTTTCAAGCGCGATGATTTCGGATTTTATCTCAGATATTTTCTTGTCCTGAAAAAATTCACCCTTGCGATACAAGCGTGAATCAATAACAGCTACCAGTTCTTTACGTGTTTGAATGGTTGCAGAAAAATTAGCAGTAAGCAGCTTAACCGATTTTTTTTCGCCGGGCTTAGATGCGATCTCTTCTTTCTTCTGGAGTTCCTGAACAAGCTGCGCGTATGGCGAGTGCTCAAAAGGATTCCGCCGCATGCTGCGTAGAGCAATGATGAGTGGATCTGCCATTAGTGGGTCATCACCGTCGGCAATCACGTCGCCGGGTTTTACTTCTGCTGGAGTATTGGATTCATCAGGATTGTCAGGATTATTCTGACTATCGGCACCTTCAGGCTTGCCGGTATCGCTATTTTCGTCGCCTTGGTCGGGGTTGCCCTGCTTGGGAGGGTTGTCGTCTGGATTTTTGGTTTCGCCCGGTTCTTTGTCTTGAACCTGCAGATCCTGAAGGTTCAGTGCGACGCGCTCCCGTGCTTGCTTGGGGCGGATTTTTGGGCGATTCTTCAGCCAGTGCATGCCCATCACTACCGACAATACTATCAGGCTTAGAAAGAATAGCTTTTTGCCCATTATTGTTGCACCGCCATTTCGTCTGCTATCAGAACGGCGATGGGCGTAATATCAAGATCGAAGGTACCACTGGCATTTGGTTTCAGGTTTGGCATTTTGACAAAGGTGATTTTTTCTTCTTTTTCGATCAGTCGCAAAAAAGTGCCGAGCTGAACCAGATCGCCAGAGAAACTGAAAGTTACGGGAAATTTTTCAACTGTAATTGCGCCCAGCGCTTCCTGGGTAAGGGGTTGTGGATTGACGCTTTTGATCGGAATCCCTGCCTGTGTTGCCAGTTCTCTGACTCGTCTCAAAAAGGAAGTCATCTCAGACTTTCGGTAGCAGCGTTTGATGGCCTGGTTCAGTTTGCTTTTTTTGTCTTCAATGTCGAGTTTAATGTCTTCAATGTTGTCTACAGCAGACTGCACTTTTTTTATGTTGGCTTCAACGCTCTTGACTTTTTTATCTTCCTTTAATAGTTCGACAGCTTTGGGTGCATAAAGTCCTTTGTAGCCACCAAAAAAGAGAGCGGCTACAATAATCAGCGGCTGTGCGGCGACTTTTGGATCGCCTTTGGCTTTTTTCAGCCATTCTGAAATACTGAATTCTTCAGCCATGTGCTAAGATCCTATTCGAAGAAGGCATCTTCGCCGAGATTCTCGTCGGGTGTTTGGGATTCTGAAGCAATTCCCGCCATTTTTTTAAGCTCTTCTGCTTTAATCTTACCATTTAGTGCGAATCTTATGAAGTAACGTGTATCGTCAATTGGCATTTCATTGGTTGACTCAAGCACGGGTGTGTCAAAAATCGGTGATTTGCCCAATATGTTTAGATATTCAAAAACACTGTCAGAGTTGTCGGCGTGTCCTTGGAGCCTGAAGGTTGGCGGCTTTGCATCAGTATTAAAAGTTGCATCTGTCAGGAAAATTTGTGATGGCGTAGCACTTGCGAGTTCAACTATGATAGCTGAATTGATGATTTTATACCGGTTCAACTCACCGTCAAGGCCAGCCATCGAGGTTAAACGAGACTGTTCGGCCAAGAGACTGGTAATATCTCCCTGCGAAGAATTTAGGCGCTTCAGATCATCTTGCATTTTTTTCTGCTGATCCTTTGACTGGGTAACTTTTTGCCGTATCTTTACCACAGGGTAAAGCCCCGCCAGAACCAGCAATCCGCCAAGGAGTCCGGCAACTATGCGCAGTTTTGTTTCGTCAAGCTCAAATAGCCTCGCTGAAAACCCCCCGCCAAATTTTGAGCTGACACCAGAAAGATTGATGCTCTGACTTTTGCGGTTCGGGAATAGGATATCGATGAAGTTGATGATCTCTTTTTCGCCTTTATACATGGCGACTCCAAGTATTGGAGCGAGTGCTGCAGCTTCCAGGTTCCGTTTTTCTTCGTCGTATTTTATCTCGCCGATACTCATGCGCGAAAATGGCTGGGCGATCGAAGTTGATACCTCAAGACTTTCTTCAATGAACTCTTTAAAATTACTCATGGCAGCTGAACCGCCAGTGAGAATTATCTTGTCGAGGCCAGTCTCGCCTGCTTGCGAGATATAAAAGCTAATTGAGAGCTGAATGTGCTGAAAAATCTTTTCTACGGATTCAAATATTTTTTGTGCTGCGAATTTCTCCGCACCCTTGAGTGCCTGCATTTCATCAGGGGGCATTACACCGAGCTTATGCTTTAGTTCGGTCGCTTCGTTGAGATGTTTAAATTTTATCTCCTGGCCGTCTACCTCGCCGCCAGCAAAAATGGCCTCGGTAATCGTCGCTCCCGCCATGTTGACATCGCGGAAAAACTGAATTTTGCCATTTTTATAGATCATGACTGATGTGGTAGAATTTCCGCAGTGAATTACCCCAACTTTTTTGTCGCCCGATGCATATGGTGCCATCTGTTTTTCAAGTGCTAATTCCAGTGCCTGTGGAATGGTAAGAATTCCTTCATTAGAAAGTCCGGCACCTTTGAAGTTCTGGTTTACATAGTCGACTATATCTTTTTGCAGCGCAGCGACCATTATCTGGGTTAGTGCCTTCTCATCGCGCATGGTGTCGCCCTGTACATTGTATCCAAGTACGGCATTGCCCATGGAAAAGGGCATTTGCTTGTTGGCCTCGACATTTACAGCTTCAACCAGTTTATCTTGTTCGACCACCGGTGGAATTTCAATGCAGCGAATGGTCACCTCACGGTTTGAAGCAAAGGTGATTGCGCGCTTGGTCTGAATCTCGTTGTCGTAGAGCAGTTCGGTGATGTGCGTGGTCAGAAACTGGCGCAGTTCTTTGAGACAATGTTCGCGCACATTGTCTTTGCTCATGGTCTCTCGCTGTTCATCTGTCAGTTCATGCTCGTAGGGCGGAATATTCATCTGCGCCAAACTTTTGAGCACAAAGCCGCCCTCCTCGTTTTTCTGAATGTAAGCAAATTTCAGCGAAAACGAGCCAATATCGACAGCTACAAATGATTCAAAACCTGCTGGTGCCTGTTCGTTCATAATTAACCTTGATGCAGTATCTTCGTATAACCTAAATTAAAACTCTGTAATAAGCAATCGGATAGACGCAACTCTCAATTAACGATTTCGGGCTAAAACAAAATCAGCCCGCCTGAGCGGGCTGAAATATGTTTGATCAAATTACAGGAAAACGCCTCTAATTTTAGCTACAGAGAGGGTTATGTCATCGACATCACCATTGTCGATAGATGTTTGGCAAGTTACTTCTTCGACGTTGGAGCCATCATTGGCAGTGGCGTCAGACCAACCCATGTCTGCTCCCTTAGACCAGAGATATAAGTTGCTTATGCCTGCCTGTGCGTGATATTTAATTTGTTCACCCCAGGAATCATACATGAAGTCACTTGGGTCTGCATCCATGTATGGACCTTTCCAACGCCTGGTCTTATAGAACGAGACAGATGTGCTGGCAATGTCTTCTTCGCAGACCAATACATTGGTGTCTATGGTGTCACCCAGAACAACAGATTGAATATAATTAGCTGCAGTTTTGGACCCGCCTGGTGCGCCATTAAACGGCATACGTCCCACATCGCTTTGAAATGCCAACATTGCACTTTTTAATGACGACAACTTCGACTTGGTTGCAGAAGCGCGACCCTGATCGGTAATCGAGCCGATCATCGGCCCTGCTACTGATGCCAAAACGGCAATAACGATGATAACTACCATGATTTCCATCAAGGTAAAACCTGATCTAGTTCTAGTCATAAAATTTCCCCCCTCGGCTTGGCTGATTTTAATATAGCCACGCTTTTTCAAGTGTCAAGTGGTACAGAGTTAAAATAGTCGAGTTTAATGTTGTAAACCCAGTATTGAGATTGTATACTTCACCAACTTTAATATGCAAGAGCTTTTTCAATGAATTCTTTGAAGTTCAAGATTCTTCTGTTCCTGCTAATACTATCGGTCGTAAATCTGGTTTGGTTTACAGCTAGTTTAGTAGAACTTTACCCGTGGAAAAATATAATTCAGCAGGCGGATCCCGATTCGATTCTTTTTGCCAGGCTCTATGAACAGTCTATTTTGCGTGGCAAGCTGACGAATACTGATAACTATGGCTGTTATCCTTACGTGATCGAGCATAATTTTCCACCTTTCCATCTGAATTTTCTATTTTACTTTACCAATTTTGTTTATACTGTTTTTCCGGATTTGCCATTTTCGCCTACAACGGTTGCAGGACTACTGCCTATTCTTTTCGTATGGATGACCGGGCAATTAATCTTGTTGACTCTTTTTTATCTTGATTACAGTCCTAAGGTGCTGTTTTTCTGCGGGTTATCACTTCTTCCAGGTTTTTCGGCACTTATGGTTGGCGGCTTTCTCAAGCTTGACTATGATTTTCTGATCTCTTTTTTTATCTGGGCATGGCTGCTCTCAGCGATGGCATTTCAGGATCTTGGCAAAGATATCTGGAAGATTGTGGGCGCTGTTTCAGTGACGTTATTTATTGCCACCTGGACAGGAACGCCACTGTTCTTTTTCATCGTTACTCTTTATTGCTTTTTAAGCTGGTTACTATCTAGAGCGGTAACTGAACGCTTGTTAACCTATGTTTACTCTACCATGCTTATCGGCAGTATTCTGAATTTGATGTTTGTTGCTAATTCACCGATTTATGGCGGGATCTCACTGGCCAAGTATGGGTATTTTCAGCCTCTGTGTTTGTTGGCTGGTGGCTTTTTCATTTATTTCCTAAGCAGGGTTAGCGCAGGCAGTAAAGAGAAAAAGGCTGTATTGCTTATCTTTTTTGTTGGCATCTCATTGTTGGCGATTGTATTTCATGAGCCGGTAATGCGCTCTGCAGGGATAATGCTGGCTAAAGATCCCATTCACGAGACTATTTCGGAGCTTAAGCCAATTTTAGATGTTAAAAAGCTGGTAATTAACGATACTTCGCAAAGGGGTTTGCTGGTATTTTATGGGTGGACAATTTTTTTATTGCCACTTTTTGCTTTTGCCCCAATTCGCGATCTGATTGGTAAGAAAAGCGGTTCTTTGTTGCGCGACTGGCTGCTCATAATGATCTGTATGTCAATTTATCAGGTCAGGTATATCAGGTGGTTGAGTATCGGATCGGGCATATACTCTGGTCTTGTTATTGCCTATCTATGGACATGGGTTTATTCTCACCTGAGACAGGAACATTATCGTCTGGCGAAAATGACTCTTTTTCTGGTGCCGCTGTTGCTTTTGCATAATTCGAACAGTTTTGCCAAAGTAACAAAGTCGCGAGGATTATCAGTGGATCAAGTGGATGCATTCAACTGGATAAGCAGAAATACTCCATTTACTTCTGGTTATGATAGTGATGATAGGCCAGAGTATTCAATTCTGCCATATTGGGACGAAGGCAATTTGATTGCTTATTATTCAAAACGGCCTGTAGTTGTCAACAATGCGCAATGGGGTTTTAAGACAATGGCCGACATTTATTCGGCAGAGAATGAGGACGAGGCTTTTGCTCTCTGCAATGATTACGGTGTCAGGTATATTTATCTTGCCACGTTCAGGAATGTTACGCCGCGCATGGCTGGCTACTGGTCGTATTTCAGAGACAAGCCCAAGAAGCCGGATTATGATATGATCTACCAGAAAATTGAGCGCGACCCCAGCTATAAAAACTGGTTTTATTTCTGGTTATATGAGCAGTTAGGCATGGCTAAAAATGCCGCTTTTTCAGTGGGTTCACATTTCAGGATTGTTTATGCAGCAAAAGCTGAAAATGATTTGATTTTTCCCAATTATTTGATATTTGAAAAAGTAAATGGAGCAAGGCTTCAGTTAATATCTGACAAAGGAACACGGGCGACTATTTCTATAACTGTGAAAATAGGTCACAAGGAGTTTCTTTATAAGAAAAATGCAACAGCTGATTCGAATGGAAAGGTCATTTTTGTGCTGCCTTATACCACTTCACATTTTGGTGGCAGGATCTCTACAGACCCATTTTACAAGCTTTCTTATAGCAGGGATCAGCAAGTAATTAAAGCCAAGGTTTTTGTTGGCGAGGACAAGGTTTTGGGTGGAGATATTCTTGATAACGGCGTATCACTCGAAGAGGTAGACTAATAATTTCTACTGTCTGCCAGGCGCAATTTGTCGGCAGTATAAGTTCAATTTGACGAATCAGATTTCAGTTTTTCTGAGCGCTCATGCTTTAGCAGTGCCATTTCCTGGGTTAAGGTGCGAATCTGGTCATTTTGCATTGATACCACCACTGAAAATTGGATAAGCACAAGAATTAGCGCAATGATTAAGATTAAAAACAGCATGGCGGGTGGGTAATATATGCCAAATACGTTGGCAAAATAGTCAAGGCCGCGTTTCCAGCATGAGAAAACTAGGAAAACGACTGCAAAGAGCAGCCAAAGTATGGCATAAGCCTCTTTAAGCATCCTGTCTTTAATTAACCGGGCAATCATCAGCAAAAAAGCAAGGCTGCCGATTATAGAAATTACTTGAATTCGTTCAATGTTCTCAAGCATTGTTTTGGCTCCCTTTTGTCTCGGGTTCTCTCAGGTAAACAAACAGCATGGAAAGGGTTACCTTTAGCATATAATAAATTGACAAGGCTGAAGATATCGTTGAAATACCAGCCTGTCGCTCGCGCATAATTACCGGCAACTCAACCATGATAAGACCATTTTTGCTGGCCAGGATGATTTCTTCGGGCTCAGGATAGTCGAAAGACGGATAATGGTCGGCCATAAAGTTGATCGCTTTCCGATTATAAGCTCTCAATCCTGACGTTGGGTCTGTTAATCTGCCACCAGTCAAAATCTGGCAAACAAATTCAAAAAATTTTATGCCGCATCGACGCCAGAAGGTAGACTTAAAACCTTGGTTTTTCTGCAAAAAACGAGAACCAATTACAATGTCTGCTTTTTCGTCTATTAGCGGCTGAATTAATTCTTTAATGCTCTCGGGATCGTGCTGACCATCACCATCAAATTTGACAGCAAAACTGAAATTGTGCTTGATAGCATACATAAAGCCGGTTTGCACGGCTCCTCCGACTCCAAGGTTTACCGGTAAGTCAATTACGATTGCATCACCTGTTTGGCGGGCAATCTCAGAGGTGGCGTCTTTTGAGCAATCGTTTACTATAAGAATTTTGAAGTCGGAAAGTTTTGGCAGAAGCTCTTCTATAACTTTGCCAATGCTTGCTTCCTCATTAAAACATGGAATTATCAAAAGAGTCTTTTCCATTCTGGCTTGTGTGTTATTAACTGACATGCCCTATTCAAAGACCTCGGCTTCTCTAAAAAGCCCGCCATTTTTATCTTTTTCCGACAAAAGGGGTGGCTGACTCAGTGGCCATTCAATTGCCAGGTCAGGGTCATTCCAGGCAATGCAGCGTTCAGCGGTTGGATCATAATAGTCTGTGCATTTGTATTGAATCTCTGCAGATTCGCTAAGCACAAGAAAACCGTGAGCGAAGCCGGCAGGAATCCACAGTTGTTGACTGTTGTCAGAGGAAAGCATCGAGCTGGTCCACTTGCCAAAAAATGGCGAGCTTTTGCGTAAATCTACTGCAACGTCAAAAATTGTCCCCAGCGTTACTCTTACCAGTTTGCTTTGCGTGTTCTTTATCTGATAATGCAGGCCGCGAAGAGTTCCAAATTTTGATTTGCTGTGGTTGTCTTGAAGAAACATCTGATCAAGCCCATTATTCGAATACTCTCTGTAATTCCAGGTTTCCATAAAGAAGCCGCGAGAGTCTTCAAACACCTTGGGAGTGATCAGCATTACATCCGGAATTGTTAATCTTTCTATTTTCATTTTGGAGCCGAGTCGAGCATTCTTAGCAGATATTGCCCATACTGATTTCCTTTTAACGATTGTGCCAGCTCAATTACTCTATTTTTATCTACATATCCCATTCTGTATGCGATTTCTTCAATGCAGGCTATTTTAAGCCCCTGTCGTTCTTCTACCACCCTTACAAACTGTGAAGCATCGATCAGAGAATTAAATGTGCCCGTGTCAAGCCAGGCGGATCCTCGCCCAAGAATTTCTACTGACAGCTGGCCTTTTTCGAGGTAAATGCTGTTCAAGTCGGTAATTTCCAGTTCGCCTCGCTTAGAAGGTCTTAGTGACTTTGCATAATCTACCACATGCCGGTCGTAAAAATATAGCCCGGTGACTGCATAGTTTGATTGAGGTTTTGCCGGTTTTTCTATGATTTTGGTAGCCTTGCCGTCCTTATCAAAGGATACAACTCCGTAGCGCTCAGGGTCGTTAACGTAATAACCAAAAACAGTCGCACCAGATTTGCGTTTTGCAATCTTTTGCAGCTTCTTGGCAAGGCCTTCGGCGTAAAATATATTGTCACCGAGAATAAGGCTGCATGGCTGTCGGTCTATAAATTTTTCCCCAATAAGGAAGGCCTGGGCAATGCCATCAGGGGATTTTTGAACCGCGTAGTTAATGCTGATTCCCCATTGAGATCCGTTTTTGAGAAGGCGCTTGAAAGCGGGCTGGTCGTCATGAGTTGTTATGATTAATATGTCTTGAATGCCCGCCAGCATTAATGTCGAGAGGGGATAGTAAATCATTGGCTTGTCATAAACCGGCACAAGTTGCTTGCTGATTGCATGAGTCACCGGGTGTAACCTTGTCCCTGAACCGCCTGCTAATATGATGCCCTTCATTAGTAGTCTCTCTTCCTTGTTGTCAGCGTTGAATGCTTTTTAATCCTGTTCCAAAAATACTACCGATTTGATTTGTAACTATAGCTGTATATTCGCGCCAAATAACTTCCCAACCGCTTTCCCCATATTTGCTGAAAAACAGCCAGATCCTCGCTCTGTCTTCGATTATCTTGCAGTCCATTTGAAGTTTCTGATTCGTCATGAATTCGGTGACATACAACTGGTTGTTTGATGTATTTGAAGTTGGCTTTTATGTCGGCAAGTTCCAGCCATGCCAGCCAGTCCATGTCAATGCCGTAATCGCTGTTAAAGTTGAAATCTCCGATTTTTTTCTTGTTATAGGTCACCGAGGGACAGCATATTGGTGAGCCAAATGCCAGCACAGCCTTTTTTATAAAGCTGTTTGAAATATTGCTTTTAAAGAAAAAAGGAAACAAGAGCAGCCTTTTAATTAAGAGGTTGAGATTTAATCTTACGATGTTACTTCCCTTAATTTCGTAGTAATCTGTAAATGCTATAGAGAAATCAACATCTCCTGCAAGGATTTTTTTCGTATAATTTTTGCAGTAAATATCGTCCTGGTGAGCAAGAGTCACGAAGTCTGATTTTGCAGACTGGTAGGCAAAATTCCAGTCATCACTGATTGATTTTGCCGCATTCAAGTTAATTCTTAACTGAATGCTGTATTGCAGGCAAATTTTCTCGAGATACTCTGATGGAGTAGATGTCGCTACAATAATGTTGCTTTTTAATGTCTGGTTCAAGAGTGATTGCAGGCATTCTTCCAGGTAGGGAGATTCCTTGTAGGCCAGAACTATAAATGTGTGGCAGATATTTTTCTCAAGCATTTGTTCAATTTATTCCTGAATTATTTTAACTCAATCTCAACAAATCAGTTAAAGCGGATCTTTTGCAGTAACACCATCTTTTTCTCATCTTACCAAAACTAATCTTTTGAGTTCGCTTTAAAGAACGGCTTGTCTGACGCAAATACTGGCTATATGCTTTTTTTAACTAATTGTTTCTGTTTTGTATAATAAATCAGAAATTCAAAGAAAAAATCATCGATCACCTTTGTTTTGAAAAACTTTTTTACACCGGCCAACAAACCCATAGGGTAACTCAAGGCAAGAATGGTTGCCTTGAAAAAGAACTTTGGCGACAGGATCACACCTGCAAAATTTTGGAATGCGAACTCTTTCTGAAATCGCTTCCGGATATCGAGCAATTGTTCCTCATTGAAGTATATTTTCAGAGCGGGTTTTTTTTTCAGTCCTATCTCATGTCTGTTGAGGGGAAATTCCCAGTTGTTTTTTTCGACCATCGTCATAAACTCGGTGCCTGGGTAGGGAGTAATAAAAAAGGAACTGACAAAGTCAGGTCTTATTTTTTTTGCCAATTTAAAAGTTAGCTCCACATCTTTTTCCTTTTCACCTGGTGAGCCAAACATAAAAGTAGCGGCCGTTCTTAAATCTGCATGCCTGGCAATTTGAAAGGCTTTTTCAATTAACATTGAATTGGAGTCCTTTTTCAATTCCTGCAAAACCTTGTCTGACCCACTTTCTACGCCAAAATCAAGCTGGATGCAACCTGCCTTTTTCATGAGCTTGAACATCTCTAAATCTGCGGTTTTGATATGGGCCTGACATCCCCACACAATTTTAATGTTTTTGGCAAAAATCTTGTCGCAAAACTCACTTACGCGCTTTTTACTCAATGTAAAAGTGTCGTCAACGATCCAAATGGCATTGATTTTATGATCGCGGATTAACAATTCAATTTCTTCAATGACATTATCCACGCTTCTATACCGTACTTTTCTGCCGAAGGTGCATTGACTCCCGCACCATATGCATTGGAAAGGACATCCGCGGCTTGTCATGATTGTCGTTGAACGTTCTGACCAGTGTCCTCTGATGATTCCCGGCGGTACAAGATAAGATTCAAAATTCAACATCTGTCTCGCCGGATGAGGAATTTCATCTAAGTTCTCTATGTATGGCCTCGCCGCAGTTTTAACAAAAATGCCATTTTCCTTATAAATTATTCCTCTGATATGTACTCTGTCTTTTCTTTCCGCAATCGCTGTGCAGAGCTCAAGCATAGTAATCTCACCCTCGCCGATTACACAATGTCTGCTTTTAACTGAGTTATGCTGTCTTCCGGAAGAGCGGTAACATGAACGCCACCAATGACAAATGTTGAATCTGACAGGTTGCGATTGATTCTTTCCGAAATATACTTCGCTCTGTTCCAGTAGTCGGTCAGCACACTCATCCCTACCACATCTGGTTTGTATTGAATAAGGGCTTCAATGTCGGAGTCGTCATAGGGGTAAATATCATAAATCCGGACATTAAAGCCATTTGTTTCAAGCAATGATGCAATATACAACAGACCCAATGGCGGCATTGTGCTGGAATAGCTTTCTATTCGAGGATTTACTAATGCTATTTTTAAGTTTTTTCGGTCCATTTAATTTCCTCTGTTGTATACCAAAGTCAGTTCGTGATGTGTAAAATAATTGCCCAAGACTTTGATGTTGAAAGGAAAATAGCTACTTTCTGTTAATTTAAAATTATTGAGACAGGTTAGATTGTTTGATTCAATGAAGTCAGTGTCTATAAAAGTCTTATGAGTCTTATCAAACTGAAACCCTTTTTTGCCGGGTATTTTGATGATGATTCTGTCTATCAGCAATCTGTTGCAGGTGGCAGTCAATTTATTCAAAACATCAACAGGATTTGTAAGATGCTCAAGCACATGAATCATTGTCAATGTTTTAAATACACCAGGTTTGAAAATACTTAACGCAAAATGGTCGTCTTCGGCATCATAAACTTGTGCGTCCAAACCTATTTTCCTGCAATGCTCGATTGACCTGGGATTGATATCTAATCCGAGAGATCCAGCAGGAAGTAGTGATAAGAGTCTGCCAGTTCCGCACCCAAGATCAATTGTCTTGCCAGTAACATGTTTTAAAACATTGTTCAGGTAAGGCGTTCTCAAATACCATCTCAGCCATCCTTTCTGAGACTGATATTTTGCATAGTTCTCGTTATATTCGGTTTCAGTTTGCATTTTGTTCCAGCTTCAATTGTTTTGTAATCTGGTGCATCAAGGCTATGAGAATAAAAAGACAATTCCGCATAAACGTTAAGCGCGAACAGTCCGAACTATCGTAAAGCAGAATTCTAACTAAATGTTACTTCACGCTCGCGGTCATTTTGAAGAGGGGCATGAAAACTGACAGAGCGATGGTGCCGATTACGATACCCATCACAACCGTCAAAATAGGTGTCAGCGCCGAAGTGAGGCCGTCGAGAGATTCTTTGACCTCGCGGTCGTAGAAGTCGGCAGCTTTAGTCAGCATTACATCGAGGTTTCCGGTGTTTTCTCCGACCTCGATCATCTTTTTTACCATCGGTGGGAAAATGGTTACCTTGGTGAGGGTGCTCGCCAAAGTGTTGCCCTGTTGAACGCCAATAGCCATGTTGCTTATCATCTCTTCCATAAGTGGATTGCCCATGACCGAAGAGGTTATCTGCAGAGCTTGAAGAATAGGAACGCCAGACCCTAGCAGCGAGCAAAATGTTCTCGAAAAGCGGCTTACCGCAATTTTCTGAGTCAGATCGCCTAGAACAGGCGCTTTAAGTGAAAACCAGGCAATTCCTTTTTTGCCGACCTCTGTTTTGAGCGCAAAAAATATGCCTACACAGACAATCGCAAAGCCGCCTGCTACTGCCACGTAGTTGTAGATGAGCGCATCTGACATCATGATCATGACTTCGGTGATTTTGGGCAGTTCTACTTTCATCTTTTTGAACATGGTCGAAAAGTTCGGAAAAATCTTAACCAGCAGAAAAATTACCCCAAGGCCGGCCAGAACCAGCTGAATAACAGGCATGGTCAGTGCGCCCTTTATTCGCCCGCGGATCTCTGCGTCAGCTTCTGCAAAGGCTGCCAGTCGTTGTAAAACCTGGTCGAGCATGCCGCCGGCCTCACCCGCTTCGCACATGTTGCAGTAGATCTTGTCGAAAACCTTTGGGTGCTTGCGTATTGATACCGAAAAAGACTGACCGCTCTGCAGGTCTCGAACGATTGAATTGAGAATGTTCTTGAAGAAGGCGTTTTGTGTCTGATCAGCAAGAATGCCAACACACTCGATAAGCGGAATCGCAGCGCCAACCAGCGTAGAGAGCTGGACGGTAAAAATCATCATTTCTTTCTTGCTGACTCCGCCGCCAAAACTGAAGCCGCCACCGGACTTAACTTCCTTGGCCTTGACCAGATAGTATCCCTTGTCAGAAAGACGGTTCGCCAGTTCCTGCATGTTTGGCGCTTCGAGCATCGTCTTGATGATGTCGCCCTTCGAATCCTTTACTTCACATTCGTATTTTGGCATTTAATCCTCTTTATATTGGTCAGATCAATCTGCGCGGGCCAGCGCAAACACTTCTTCGGGAGTAGTTAGCCCCTGTTGAAACTTAACTACGATGTCATCCTTAAGGCATTTCATGCCCAGGCGCACTGCTTCATTTTTAAGGTCATCCGGGCCGACTTTCTGAATGATCATGCGTCGCAGATTCTCGTGGGTATACATGACTTCATGAACGCCAACACGCCCCTTGTAACCGGTTTTAGCACATTTCTCACAGCCTTTGCCACGATAATAGGTTCCATTGATGGCTTCTGGAGGAAGTCCGAGATCTACCAGAATTTCAGGCGTAACCGTTGTGTCTACATCTTTGCAGAATTTGCAGACGCGGCGGGCCAGTCGCTGCGACACGATGCACAGAAATGCCGACGACACAAGAAAGGGTTCGACGCCCATATCAACGAGACGAATCGCAGTGCTCGGAGCATCGTTGGTGTGCAACGTTGCGAAAACAAGATGGCCGGTCAGCGCCGCCTCAACCGCGATGCCCGCAGTTTCTTCATCACGGATCTCACCAAGCATGATTACATCTGGGTCCTGGCGCAGAAAGGCACGCAGCACTGTCGAAAAGTTCAGGTCTATTTCCGGGCGCACTTGCACCTGATTGATGAACTTGAGTTTGTATTCAACCGGGTTTTCAACTGTGCATATATTGGTGTCTGGCCCTTTTATCGCGTTCAAACAGGCATATAGCGTTGTTGTTTTGCCAGAACCGGTAGGCCCGGTCACCAGGCACATCCCATTAGGCGAAGCAATAGCTTTTTGCAGTTTTGTGTAATTCTCCGGAGCAAAACCCATCGAATCAAGTGCAACGTTAACGTTTGACTTGTCAAGAATTCGCAGACAGGCTTTTTCGCCCCAGGCAGTAGGTATGGTGCTGACGCGAAAGTCGATGGGCTTATCCATGATTACCATCTGGATTCGGCCGTCCTGGGGGATGCGGCGCTCTGAGATGTCCATTCCGCTCAAGATTTTGATGCGCGACATAACCGAAGGCAGCGCTTCTGGTTGCAGATTCATCGCAACTAGAAGTGAGCCATCGATGCGCAATCTCACGCGCAGTTCCCCTTCATCTGGCTCGATATGAATATCTGAGGCGCCTTTTTGCACCGCCGAAGTCAGCACCAGATTGACCAGCTTGATGATTGGAGTTTCTTCGCTCGCCTTTTTAAGGCCGTCAAGAGCGCCGCCGCCGAGGTCTTCATCGCCAGCGCCCATCGCGCTGAGAGCGTCAGCCATGGCACCGGCAACATACAACTTGTCGGTTGTGTCTGCGATCTGGTTCTCTGAACAGATAGCCCTGACGACTTCGCAATTATTCTGAAACTGAATTTCGTCGATGATGAACACGTCGAGAGGGTCGGCCATACCGATCATCAGACTTTTGCCATCAAAGCTGATCGGAACCAGAATGTGTTTGCGGCAGATTTTTTCAGGCACCATCTTGAGAACTTCCGGGCTGATCTCAATCTTGGACAGGTCAACGAATGGCACCTTGAGCTGCTTACCAAGAATAGGTAACAGCTTGTCTTCTGTGAGGTAGCCGAGTTCGATGAGAACCTGTCCGATGCGCTTGCCACGCTTTTTCTGCTCGGCAAGGGCTATGTTGAGCTCTTTCTCACCGACGTGCCCTGCTTCGATCAGCAGTTGGCCGATTTTTTTGCGTTTAAACATCTGCCGTCAAGCCTTATTTCTTGCTGATTATCAATTGTGTGAGTAAAATTCCACTCTGAGATTATAATATAAACCGGTCTAAAATTGAATATCTTTAGTAAACACTGTGCTCACTGCGCTGATTCCCAGTATTTACGGCGGGCTTCCATGTAGTGTGGATTGAGTCTGATTGCGATTCTGAATTCTTCCATGGCTTCATCGTCGAGCTCTTTTTTGCGCAAAATTATACCCAGATGGAAATGCAGATCAGCATATTCTGGGTGATCCTTGATTAGTCGCCGATATTCACTTTCTGCCTGATCGAGCAGTCCGAGATCTGAAAAAACTGCGCCAAGGTCTATGGTAACACTGCTGCGCTCAAGTTTTTCGCCCAACATGTCTTCAATAATCTGACGGTATTCTTTTACCGCTTTGCTGATCGCGCCCTGATCTTCGTAGATTCTTGCCACATGATAGCGGGCAGCGGCATAGCGTGGGTTGATCGCCAGGGCATTGGAAAAGCTGGCAATAGCCTTGTCAAAGGCCTTGTTTTCGTAAAAAATCAGTCCGACGTTAAAGTGAGCATCGGCGAAACGCGGGTTAAGTGTAAGGACCGATTCGTATGAGGCAACTGCCTGGTCGCGGTCGCCAAGTTCACGGTAAGAGTGTCCAAGATGACTGTAATAGACTGGATTTTTCGGGTTTTGATTAACTGCTTTTACGTAACAGAAAGAGGCTTTATCGAATTGCTTTTTGAGATAAAATGCGTTGCCCAGATAAAACAGCTTTTCATGATCGTTGGGATGCGAGCGCAAATGCTTGATGCAGGCGTCAATTACCTCGTCGAGCAATCCCTCACGATAAGTCGTGTTATCTGTCATTCCAGGTCTCCTAACTGAATCAATCGAGTGATAGAACTGATTTTATATCTTTGCCCAGCTTGGTGCGCGGTTCAAGTTTCCTGAATGCAGGCCTGTCTGTGCAATAAATATGTAAAACCTCAAGGCCTTCGTAATTGCGCTTAAGCAGACCCTGGCGCATAGCCATGAACTGTGGTGCCAGCAGTTTGAGGCCTTCTTCCGGCTCACATTGCTCTCTCATGTAAAAACGGTATTTATGTATAATACCATCATCACGTCGGAAAATGTCGGTTTCTGGTTCTTCAAGCCTCTGTGAGCGTACCGAGAATTTGCGAACATCGAAAAAATGCTGGCGTTCATAATCTTCATATAGATTCACACCCCATATATAAGGGTTTCTGAATAGCCAGATCGGGAAAACCGGGCAGAGAAAGTTTTTGAGACTCTCTATCAGCTCATAATTGTATTCATTTTCGCGAATGCAGATATGCAGATTACCATTTTGCAGTCTGAAATCTCCGCCATCGCTGAAACGGCCTGAAACACAGCTGATCTTATCAAGCTTCGGCAGATTCAGCAGAATCTTTTTGGTGCGGTCGTTGATAGTCGAATAGCTCTCGTTTGGCTGATCAACATACTCAACCTCTATATCGTAAACCTGATAAGTGAAAATACGCTCGAAGACGTTCTGATAGACTTCGCGCTCCTTGCGTTCGCTCATAAAGAGATGTTGTTCAATTATGGCATCTGGTTCGTTCATCGCTCTACTCCGTGCTGGCGTATATAAAAGTGTAATCTTCCAACGGCTTTTCTCTGAATTTATCGGGTATCAGCTGATCTGCCAGGTTCGCCAGTAGATCGTCAGCATATTGCTCAGGCATTTTGTCGAGAAGCACTTTGAGGTCTTCACTGCCAAAACGACTGCCCTGAGACCCTGAAAAATCAATCGCCCCATCAGTATAAATTAAAATACCGTCTCCGGGCAACAACTGAATAACTTGATTCTGATATGGCTCAACCCCTTGATTGAACAGACCCAGTGGCACGCCCCCCGCAAGCTGCGCTATTTCTACATACCCGCTGCGTGGTCGATTGATCAGCGGCATTGCGTGCCCGGCCACCGCCAGCGTCAGATTGCGGTCGTTTGCCCTGACCTGCAGAACAATAAGCGATGCAAAAAGATCGAGTGATTTTTCGCCGGTCAGGCGAACCGAAAGATTGTTGAGCAGCTCAGCTGGGCTCGAACAGGTTTCGCAAAGGCAGCTCAGCATAGTGCGCAGG
Source organism: Candidatus Rifleibacteriota bacterium (assembly GCA_018818125.1). GTDB lineage: Bacteria > Muiribacteriota > Ozemobacteria > Ozemobacterales > Ozemobacteraceae > Rifleibacterium. Next base: position 11,664 of record JAHISQ010000187.1, on the reverse strand, counting down.
CGAGTTAAATACAGTGCCGCTTTGAGCCCCTTTCCAGAAGTTTTGCCAACGATTATCAGCATGCGATTGCCAGGAAGGCTTATGTAGTCGTGGAAATCGCCACTGTGTTCGCTGCTGTAACCAGCCAGCTGAGCTATATCCCAGCCCGGTATAGAGACAGCAGCAGTGGGAAGCTGTTCCGCAAACAGCTTGTGTGTCAGTTGGTTTTCTGCTGCGACCTGGTAGGCATCGCTAAACTCACCGGAAATGCGCTGATTGTTGAGCAATATCGCCATGCTGCAACAAAAGTGCCTTAGAAGGTCTATTTCGCTTTTATCAAATTTATTACTGGCCGTAGCGATCACTGCCATAATGGCAAAAAGCTTGTCGTTGTGAGCGACCGGAAGCAACAACCCGTCTTCAATGTTTTCGTTGCGTGAGAAACTTAGTGGCTTTAAGAACTTGTCTGAATGTCTCAGCGTGTGACTATCAACACAATTGTTGATGCGACTGGTCAATTCATCGATCAGATTGTCTGCAGCTTCAATTGTTTCGCTTTTATTCCGTGAATTCAGCCGTGCGCCGCCAGCATATTCCAGATGGCCCTCGGTGACGGAGAATAACACGAAAATCTTGTCCGGCATCAGCTCTGGAAGCATGCACAGAGCTCTATTGATGCGTTTGTTCAAGGCGCTGTCAGTCTCCGCGAAATGCAGCAGATAATGAATGCTGGTTGCGTCGATTTCAGTTCCTGCACCAGCGGTCTGATCCGTGCTAAGCTCAGTTCCTGATAGCGATGCGCTTTCAGGTTGCCGATTTTGTGGCGTCGGACTGTGTGTGGCCAGATAAACAATCGTGACTGTATTTGCCAGAAGAATGGTCAATGAGATTGCTGCTGGCCAGACACCGATATCATGCCATCCCAGTTCGCGCACCAATACCAGAAAGCTGACGATCAACAGGCCGAGGCTTATTTTTATAAGCCGCAGCTTGAGCGGATTTTCTTGTTTGTGATTTTCTCGCATGCGCCTCAGAGTCTACCTGCAATCGATCTGTCAGTCAATCGCAAGTCGCGTTTTGTGAAAGTTCTAAAAACAGACGCCGGAACTGTCGCAGTGACAGTCCCGGCATTTTGGTCTGCTTGGAAATCAGTTGTCGGGTCAGGCGGCTCGATAATTCTCGTATGAGCGCATCGAATTGGCTTCAAGTTTGCCGCAGTGATCGGTTAATGCTGCTATGGCGGCCGGATCGCCTATTCTGGTAAGTGCTTCGCCTGCGGCCATACTTACTTCTTCGCGTGGATCATCTAGAGCTTCGATCAGCGCCTCAACAACGGCAGTGCCCCGGCGATCGCCGAGCTGAATGCAGGAAATGCGGCGAATTCGCCAGTCTGGGCTGTTCAAGCCCTTGATATAACGCCAGGTCTGGTCAACAGGAGTGACTGTCGCAAGCGGCACAACCTTACGTCGCAGCTTCGAGAAACTGGCGTCATTACCGGTCTCGCCGCGCAGGCGTTGCCAAAGTCCGGAAAATACCTTTTCAAACATGAACCAGCCTACGAAATAGACCAGGGTCAGTGCAATTATTTTTACTTCAAGTTGCCACATGAATTATGCCTCCATCTTTTTTACTCTGGAAAACTCATCGGCATACTGCGAACTATAAATTAGTAAATTTTACCAATTGGCAATGTCGATTGGCCATGGTGACGTTACCGGCGGTGTTTCGCCCTTGAATGCTTTTAACAGAGCTTTGATTGCCGGTGTTCTGAAACCAAAGGTGGCCGCGCAGGTTTTTATCTGCTGCAGACTTGCCAGATCGTAGGGGTTGCGCAGCGCAGCTACGGAAAATCTCGGCGTCAGCCGCGAGAAATGCTTGATCGCCTCGTTCTGACCCTTAAAAATATGCGCATTGTAGGTGAAGAAAACTATTTGTACTCTGTCATTGATGCTGCCGATCTCCTGGCCGATCTGGTCTATCAGAGTGGCGCCACCTGCTTTGGGCTCGTAGACAATGGTTTCTGCCGCAGGAAATTCCTGTGCAATCAGCGACTTAAGACTTTCCTGGCGATGTTCTTCTTCTACCTGCACCAACGCCGAAATTTGCGGCACACAGAAAATTGTTCGTCCAGCGCTTTCATCCAGCGGCAACATATTGCTTTCATAACGCAAAAATCTTACCGACTCAGCGTGGACTCTCTCGATAAGAGGTGCGTGCTGCTCTTTGAGTTTATACAGCTCAGTCCTGGCTTCACCTGTGGTCAGGCGACTGCGGGCGCGACTTATGCGTTGCAGACTTTCTTCGAGGCGCTTGCCGGTCTTTGAATTTCCAGAAAGGCTTCTCGATATTGTTTCGGCTGCAAGCCTCTGTTGATCGATGCTGTGGCAGATCAGCAGCAAGTCAGCACCAGCATGAAAAGACATGCTGGCAGCCTGGGCAATTCCAAAAGACTCGGTTATGGCACCCATTTCAAGGTCATCAGTGACCAGAATGCCGTCAAAACCAAGCCGCTCACGCAATAGCCCGGTTAAAACCGGCTGCGAAAGTGTTGCCGGCAGATCTTTAGTGTTTTCATAGGCTGGAAAGAATACATGCGCAGTCATAATTGCGTCTACACCAGCCTCTATTGCTTTGCGAAAAGGTAGAAGCTCAAACTGAGCCAGTCTTTCGGTATCGTATGGTATTACCGGCAGCGTCAGGTGTGAGTCAACTCGTGCGTGCCCCTTGCCGGGAAAGTGTTTTGCACAGGCCAAAACGCCGGCTTTCTGCAGACCGCGAATTGCTGCACAGCCAAAATCAGCGACGCGCTGTGGCGAGTCAGAGAAAGAGCGCGCTCCAATGCCGGGGTTGTCGGGGTGATTAATGTCGAGTACCGGTGCGAGATTCCAGTTCAGGCCTAGGCTGAGCATTTCTCGCCCGATTGCTTCGTGACACTGCTCAGTTAGAGTTAGACTGTCGGTTGCTGAAAGTGCCATAGCCGACGGAAACAGGCTGCCTCGGCTTAATATGCGCAGCACCAGTCCGCCTTCCTGGTCGATCGAAGTGAAAACCTGCTGTCCGGCTGCCTCGTTGATGCGCGCCAGATGAGCTGGCAACTGTCCGGGATCAGAGAGATTTCGCGCAAAAACGATTACGCCGCCGATACCCCATTCCTCGACAAATCGTAAAAACTCACTGCTTGGCTCTTCGCCCTGATAGCCCACAATAAACAACTGTCCGATCTGTTTCTTGTCCATAGTTTTTCCTATTAATGCCAAAAAATCGCCTTTGGTGTTTTAACAAGCGGCAGGATAGGGTATAATTCAATTGCGAAATTTTCAAGGAGAACTCAAATGTATTGTTTTAGATGCGGAAGTAAGTTGCCGTCAAGGGTTGTCAACTGCCCCGACTGCGATACCCTGCAAAAGCGGCGCCAGCGCTATCGTCGTCGCATGATTCTTGGTTTGTTTATTTTTCTGGCCGGCGCTGTTGCCGGTAGTCTTTTTGATACAGTCGTCTTCAAAGGTCGTGCCTGGGAACACTCATTTTTAGGTGCCCTCAATTCTCCGGAAACCGCCAGCCAGGCTGCAGTTGTTGCCCAGTCGTCTGCGTCGAACCAGCCTGATTTGACAGCGGTTTCGGTTCCAGACACAGGTCCAGACGGGCAAGCTGAGGTTGCAACTTCAGCTATTGAGTCTGCCGATGCTGTCGGCTTTCATGAAGCTCCGACGGCACAAGGAGTGATTGATCAGACTGGGAATGCGTCGGCTTCGATCCAGACAGTGGCTGCTTCCGAGACAATGGGCGTGGTTGCATCCCAGTCAGCAGATCAGATTCCAGTTGGCGTTGCCAAAATTGCTGACGTTACTGTGCCGGTTGCGAGTGTGCCGATAAAGCTTGGTCGCCTGGTTTATGCCAGTGTCGATACTCTCGAAAAAGGCTCAAGCAGCAACTACCACGGTTCGCTTTCTCGCGATGGCAGCGAACTTATTTTTTCCTCTAATCGTCTTAAGGTTAATGGCAAAAGCATTTACCAGTGCTTCAGCAAGAAACCTATGCTCGCAGATCAGCCTGTGCGCGTCTTTGAGTGGGCTGGTAACGTCTGGACACCTGAACTCACGCCAGATGGCGGCAAGATTGTTTTTTCCAGCGACAGTGCCAGTCCTGAACATTTGTTTGTGTATGATCGCAGAACCAGTAAGGCGAAAGCATTAACCAGCGGTGACAGCAAGAACATGATGTGTGCGGTTTCGCCTGATGGTCGTCTGGTAGCCTTTGTCTCTAGCCAGAAGGGCGGCGCCAACAATATCTGGTTGATTGGCATTGATGGCGACAACCTGTTGCAATTGACTAGCAGCCCTGAGGATGACCGTGAGCCACGTTGGTCGACAGATGGCTCGACTTTGTATTTTTCCAGAATTTATACATATATGAAAAAGTCGCATATCATGAAGATTCAGCTTAATCCTCTTGGTGAAGCACAGCCAGTGGTTGCCGACGAGCATCGAAACTGGCTGCCTGATATTTCTCCAGACGGAAGCGCGCTGGCCTACGTGAGGTCAGAGAGCGATGACGGAAGCAAAAACGTGCTGGTGATACGCCAATTGCTAAGCGGTGATGAGGTTGTGATCAGGCCTCTGGGGAAAGCTGATTATTTTAGACCAGTCTGGGCCGCCGACAGCTCGGGTTTTGTTTTTCACGCCAGCATTGCAAACAATCGCAACCTGTATTTTGCGCGATTCAAATCTGAGCCTCAGGGTAACTGATTGACATCTATTGACGCGTTGCTTTTTCCGGTGCTGCTTTTGTTGCCAATATGTCTGTTTTACCTGATTTTTCGGCGAAATTGGGTTGATGTCGAGCTCCGCAATGCCTTTGTAACCGGCTTGTTATTTGGTGGCGCTGCGATTCTCATTACGCGCTTATCATACGTGCCAATAGAAATGTATCTGGGAACCGATTTGCGCACCTTTATTTCTGGCCCACGCACCTGGTGGATTACTCTTTTGACAAGTGTTGGCGTGATCGGAATAGTTGAAGAAGGCTTGAAAAGCGGTGCCGGATTGCTTGCGAGTTATCAGATTTCTTTTTTGAAGCGTCCCGCAGCAATTTTTATGGCCTTTGCCGGTACTGCGCTGGCTTTTTCGCTGCTAGAGAATATTCAATATTATCTTTTATTTGGAGCTGGAATTGTTTTGCCCAGAATTGTGATCAGCTCAAGTGCACACCTGTTTTTCTCCTGTGTTAGCTCGGCAGTTGCTGCTGTTGCACTATCTCGCTCAACCAGGACCGCTTCGGCGGTTTCTTTGCGCATTCTGCTTGGTGTGCTGATAGCAGCGCTGATACACGGTCTTTTCGATTTTCTTGTTTTTCATTTTGATATTCAGGCGGCCAGTGGAGTCATTGTTAGCCTGGTAGTGTTGTTCTTTTTTGGTGTTCAGGAAGCCTGGATAGTAGTGCTGCGCGTTGATGAGCCCCCAGAGGTTGGCTTGAGGATCTGTGCCGGTTGTGGTGCCTTTTCGATTGAGCGCTCACGCTTTTGTGGGTTCTGCGGTTCAAGAGTATTGCGTAAGCAGAGAGATTTTACTTTGAAGGTCAGCGAAAGCTGAGGGGGGGATTTTCATGAAGAGTTCTGGCGAAAAAGAGTCCCAGGCGATTAGGCCTCGCTCTGAGCGGCGGCCGTTTCTTGGCAATACTTACATGCGCTTCCTGGTGTTGATGATTTTGACTGTCGTGTTGGTTGGTGCAGCTGCTGATTTGCCAGCTGCAGCGGTTTCCCCTGCCAATGAAGAATGGCAATTTTTCAGAATCAACGCACAGTATCGAGGCACGGTGAAAAAAGGTTTCAAAAGCCTTGGTTGCGGCGTTGCATGGTTCAAAGATATTTCACCCGAAAAGACCCAGGTGATAATACATGTTTCTGCGATGCACCCAGAAAAACGCGGCAAAAAATACACCTTTCGCCTGAATCTCATCCTAAACTGCCGGCCGTTGGGATACAGTATCGATTCTGAAGTTTATGCGCAGTTCACCGGAATAGAAGGTGAGCGCCAGAACCAGATTCGCCAGCTTGCCGCGTTATGGACTTATATGCGGCAGGTCGAAAAAACCGGTCAATTGGTTAAAGAGTTTGATGCCTGTGGTGCGCCGCTACTTCTTCGTGAGACCCAAACTCGTCGAGGTAAAGCTCGCGAAATAGACTGCAGTTGGCTGGGGCGTCGTGACTTTTCCGGAAAGTTCTTTTTTGAGCAGTTAGCCAATCAAATGCTTGCTCTCGACAAGTTCAGATTCAAGAGTGGCAAGCTCTCGGTATCACTGTCTAAGGATACGGCCGAAGCAATAAACCGCGATTTCGCACATCGCCAGCCCTTTGCCGACGACGTTTTTAAATGAGTCAGAATTTTAGGTTGTCTTCGCGGGTCCAGCCTGATTTCTTGCCGTCCTGAAAGAGAATCTCAAACCACTGCCATTTGCCAATTTTTTTGACTGACTTGATTTTAACAGCCATGCCTTTGGGCAGCTTGGCGACCATGTCGTCTCTGACGCTCGGACCGCTTCTGATATTGGCAAAAGTCACCACCTCGATGCGGGCCTGTTCAGGCAGGTTTTCGCCATCGACAAATGTTTTAACAGTTTCAGAGACGGGTGCCGGCTTGGCAAGCGCAACTGCAATTCGATTCTCTTTGAGCACTTCTTTGGCGGTTTCTTTAGTGATCTTGTTCAGGTCTAGTTTGGTAATATCCTCAGTGTTGGCAACCATAGTCTGCATAACTGCTGCTGGTCCCTGCACCAGTAGATCGTCGCGAACCCAGCCCTCTTTGCGGTTGAAATCCCACTTGATATGTGTCCAGCCGTTTTTCTTTTCGATAACCGAGCCTCTGGTGCCCTTGGCGACTTTAAAAAGCAACTTGTCCTGAACAGAAGAGCCTGATCTCACATTTATGCCATCGCCTGATGCGTAAGCAAACCATTTTGGCCCCTTCGGATCAAAGCCGGAGTCATCCGCTTTTTCTGGTTCCTTTGCCAACGCAACTTCTGATGTAGCGATGTTAGCACCGGATTCAATCACTGTCGGAGCAGCTATTGTCGAAGTTGTTTCACCGGGTTTGTCTGCACTGTAGAGTATTTTTACTGAAGAGGTCGCATTGTCTCCACCTGCCACAACGGTTTGCCCTGGCGTCGCACTACCAGCTTCCATAAGCTTGAACATCTGTTTTCCCATGAAAACGCCCAGAGCAATGACTGAGAGCATTATCACCACAATTGAAATAATCTTCGCTTTTTTCACAACGACCCTCCGATACAACTTGCTGTGCACAAGTGTAGTACGTTAAAAACCTGCTGTCAATAGCTGAACCATGATTTTTTCTTTGCACGCTTCAGATCAGATGTTTGGGGTGCTAATAAAGTAATAGCTTACCTCTTAATAATGCCCTATAATTGGGAGGCAATTTTGTCGCAAGGAAGGTGTGAGCAGTGGGAGAAGAGGGTGTTTTAAGACGTCGTCAGTCTTGCTCAACTGTCTTTAACATTGTTGCGGTTTTGCCGTCCAAGCTTCCAGAAATTTTGAAATAGGTTTGTGATAGTTTGAAGCATTCGCTGACGTAAAGGCTTTTTTTGGAAAAGATATCAAATAAAGAAGTGAGCCAGTTTTCGATAGCACTAATTGTCGTTATCGTCAGTATTTTATTTCTTTTTAAGGTCTTATACTACAGTCAATATGGCCTGGATTTTACAGACGAAGGGTGTAATCTGAACTGGATTTCAAATCCCTGGATTTACAACGCTTCCATAAGTTCCTATGGTTTTTTTTATTATCCAATGTGTTTTTTGTCAGGTGGAAGCATTGTTAAACTTCGCTATTTAAACGTCCTAATTACTTTTTTTCTTTCTTCGATGGTATTTTTTTACTCGTTAAAAAATATTGTTGAACGAAAAATCGCTTTTATTGCCTTTCCCTTCGCTTGTGCTGGGCTTCTTATATTCAGGCCATGGGCAACATTGACTCCTGATTATAACAGTTTAACTTGTCATGGCATGCTAGCCGTTTTGTTATCACTGCTGATTTTTCGTGAAGACAGCCGGCGGCTTATAACTTCAGGAGTTCTTCTTGGTTGTGGTGGGGTTGTTACTTTTATTGGAAAGCCATCTTCTGCCATGCTGCTTCCTATTTTTGTATTGATTTTCATGACGTTATTTAGATGCTTTTCCTGGAGAATGCTGTGGATTGCAGCTTCTACTGCAATAGTTTTGCTGGTAAGTTTTACCGTATACGCCGATGGAACACCTTTTGCTTTTATTCATAGGTTCCAGCGTGGTATGGAAAAAGATGCAATTTTAGTCTGTGCCCACACTGTATGGGAAATTTTTAAAATTAGCCCAGTGCCTCTTGATCTTGCTCATACAATTCTATTTCTGTTGGTTTTCATTGCATCATTTTTCATTACATGCCTGCTGCTTTTTAATATTAAGATATCAAAAAGTCTTTTGAACATAATTACCTTGGCGTTGACCTGTTTCTCTTTTTTGATCGTTTTGGGACTATGTTCGTCCCCTCAGATGACTATTAGAAAAGACCTTTTTTCACTGATGTTTTTATTGTTCTCGTTTGGGGTAGCAGCTTCATTTGCTTATTCTCTTGCCTTAAGCAAGCAAATGAAAATAGAAGCTTTTTGTCGTATTTTTGCGCCACTTTCTCTATATGTTTTTTTTAATTATATTTATGCTTTCGGAACTAATTATAACTATTGGAACCAGGGAGAAGGTATGGCAACTTTGTGGATACTCCCAATACTGGAATTGATAACTTCCTTTCACCAAACTATCGATAAGCAGAAAATTACTGCATTTATGACTACAGTGTCAGCTTTCATCCTGTTTATGGCTATATTGCTCATCAATACCGGAATGGATAACCCCTATCGCCAGCCATATGCCTTGAAACATTACACTGGTGCCGTTGCGGCCCTTAATTCTGCTGAAAAAATAATTGTATCAAAAGAGACTGAAAATTACCTTGTCCAACTCCAGATTCTTGTAAAGGATAATGGCTTTAAATCAGGCATGCCGATGATAGATTTGACGGGCAGATATCCCGCATCCTTATACTTCATTGGTGCGAAAGCTATAGGCGCACCATGGATCCTTGGTAATTACGCCGGAAGTCTTGAGTTCGCAATCGTAACGCTTGCAGCTGTAAAAAATGAGGATTTAAAAGAGGCGTGGCTTCTTACTGAACCAGATGGACCCAGGGCGATTCCTTTCGCGGCCCTTACTGCCAATGACTTGTCGCTAGAGCGGGATTACGTATTGATCGGTAGTTTAATGAATAACGAAGGGAAGTTTCGGCAGGATATATATAAGCCGAAATAGATACCTTTATTTCAACTCGAAGAATCCCCATTCCTTGCTGTTTTCAAGTTGAATAAAGGATTCCGGATGGTTTTTTGCCCATGATAACTCCTGGCATATCGGGGCGAAGCACAGCAGATGGGTGATTTTGGCATCTTGCAGTCTTTTGAACCAGCTTTCGTAAGAATAAGACTCTTTGTTTATGTAGTCTGGATGATAAATCGGCGTTTTGCCATTGGTGAGTGGCGAAACATAGCTGATTTTGTTTTGCAGCTGCTCTCCGAAGAATGGTGCAATGAAGGCCTTGTGATATAATTTGTTCATTCCATATGAAAATGCAATGCTGAGATCTTTTTTACCATTAATGCGTGCAAGTGCTCCTGTCCAGTATTTGGGGCAATCATGAAAAAACACTGAGTTTTCATAAGCCTCTCCCTTGATGCTGCTCTTTATTGTTCCCAGCAGAGGAAGACAAAAAAGCAAAAAGAATAGTGCCAGTAGTTTTTTAGTCGAGGAAAGCTTCATTGTAGAGGGTGTTTTTTTCAGGGTCAAATAAACCGAGCCAGATAAAACAATGGCTGCAACCAGTAAAGGTAACTCGATCACTTGATTACTGAAAAATATGAACCTGCATATATAGTATAAAAAGCTTGTCATAATTGAAAGCAGGCAAACGCTGCTAATTGCCTTCTTTATTGTGGTGATACGACTGACAGGCCGGAAGCCAACGGCGATCAGAAGAATAATAGAAGAAATGATGAATCGACAATTTGAGTCTGCCCAGAGGAGCCTGATAACCGAGAATGAAGGGGAAAAATATAGTGCAAGGCCAGCGCAAATTTGTATAATTGCTATCCAATGCTTTGTTTCTCTTTTTTTTATCTGGATGAGCGTGCCCAGAACTGCTAAAAACAGAATTATGGAAAATAGACCAGTTGAAGACAATGCTTGAACTAAAGATTTAAGCTCAGGCTGAAATGAATAGGCCTGAATATCGGGGTCACTGAAGAAATATTCAAGGCTGAGCGGCATTTTCCCTAAGACTAAAGAGCCAAGCTTTGCCGGTGCTGAACCAAGAATAAAGCCTGACACCTGATAATTAAACCAGAGCCACGGAACAACAGGGCATGCAAATAGAATCAGAGCCAGAGCGATTTGCTTGGTAGATGCTATATTTCTGATTTTTGTCATAATCATCAGAAAAGTTATCATGATAAGGCTTATTGCCAGGCCATTGAGCTTGATTGAACCGGCAAGACCATAGGAGGCTGCTGACAGAAAAAGGTAACAGGGTTTTTCTGTTTTCAGCAATTTTAAAAAGAATAGTATGCCAGCCAGCAAGAATGTAGACATTCCGTTATCAACATATCCACTGCCAACCACGTTTGTAAGAACCGGAGTGGTCAGGAAAGCTGCTGAAAGCAAAAGGGCAGAGCTACTTTTTATGGAAAGTTCACGTGCGATCGAATAGACCATGAATCCCATTAGAAGCCACAGCAAAAAGTCTGGGATGCTACCGAACAGATCGTTGCGAGTAAAAACCATTGCCAGAGCAGTAAACGCCTCGCCACCGCCAAAGAATGTTCTATAGGACTCCCACAGTCCAGGGCTTTCTAATGTGTAATGGCAGGCACTCTGTACCCATAAATTGGCCTTTAATGTGTGGTATGCCAGTGAGTCCCAGCTAATCATAGGCAAAAGCATTGAGCGAGTAAGCAGCAGGCAGGCAAATGCAACGAAAGTGAATGTCGCACCGGTCATGCTTTTATTGCATAGTCGAAATACAATGCCAGAGAATTTAAAAAGCTTGTTCCAAAAATTAAGTAGATACTGTTTTTCTGGTGTTTTTCTGTAAACTACTAAAAACACTGTTGCCGATAAAGCCAGTGCCGGTATCGGATAAAAAAGTTTGAGGTTTATCAGAATATTAAAAATCAGGCTGGCGAACCAGAAGAAAATTACTCCGCTGGCACATACCTGTTCAACAATATCTCTCTTTGGCAGAAGTTGTCTTGCAATAATTGTTGATGAACCTGCCAGAAAAGCGCAGAAGAGTATCTGCAGTAAAATGCCAACTGATAACCCAATGAACTCTACCATGCCATGATGCTAATCTAACCATTCTACTTTTTCAATGCATTTGCTGACAAATACCAAACTTCTCATTTGCAGGAGTGGACTTTTGATGTTACTCTGCTCAAATGGCAATAAAAAAGTATCTTCTCAATAATTCGCGGTACTAAAAATTTTCTCGCAAGAAAAGCGTGTACTTTTTGCCTTCAGAGAATTAGAATATCACACATGGACTTCACCAACTTTGACCCCGAAAAAATTGTTGATCTTGAAAGCACCAAG
>JAHISQ010000186.1 GCA_018818125.1 Candidatus Rifleibacteriota bacterium | reverse complement strand
TCTATCATGCCACGGCACACTCAAGTCAGGCTGCCACCCAGAACTTTCTCACAAAATCAGGTGCTGATATTTCGTTTAAGAATTATCAGGGTCAGGTCATCGTCCAATTCCTTGTCTGAGCAGCCCCTGACGGCATTGAGAATTTCCGCTCTCATCTCGTCTGGAGGTAGGTGCAGATACTTCTCGCATATTCTTGCCAGACCGGCTGTGCCGTAAGGCTGTCCATTTTCATCAGCTGATTCGATAAATATATCCGTGTAGAAGATCAGACAGTCGCCGTTCGCGATTTGCAGAGTTGCCTGCGGAAACTCCTGATTGCGCATGCTGAAACCAAGAGGTGGTCGGCCAAGAACTGGAAACGGCTGCCGACTGCCACCGGAAAAGTGCAATGGCATCGGGTGCCCGGCGTTGAAACAGTCAAGCCTGCCAGACACGCTGTCGAGCAGTGCAGCAAAAAAAGTCATGCATTTTTTGCGTTTAAACTGGGTAAAAAGAAGCTCATTAAGACAGACAAACATTTCCTGCAGCGACAGTTCACTGTTCATTGCGTATTCAGACACTATAGCCTTGGTCATTGCAGTTACGAGGGCAGAGCTGACGCCATGCCCGGTTACATCGCCTATCACCAGAAGCCAGCGAGAACTGCCAATCGGTATAATGTCACAGTAATCGCCGCCCAGATCGGCAGCCGGAATATAGATCAGGTCAGCGGCATAACCTTCGATTTCTGGAGCTTTTTCTGGAATCAACTGCGCCTGTACGGCTTTCGCAGAGAGAATATCAGCAAGCGTTTCGGTGGTTGCGTTAAAGGTTGCCGATAACTGCCCCAGCTCGTCGTTCTGCATAATCTCAAGCCTGAAACTGGTATCCTGCCGGCGCAATGCCTGTACACCAAGAATCAGATTGGCAAGCGGCCTCAGAATGGTATGAGAGAACAGTGTACCAACAAGCAATGCAAGAATCAGCGTAAAAATTACGCCCCATGCCAGATTGGAGCTAATAACACTGATTTCGCGCTCAATTTCGTCGAGAGGATAAAGACTGATAAGAAAGCTGTCCGACAGCCTTTTGCCCGGAGCACCTGCAGCGATCCAGTCCGCATTGTTCCATCTGACAATTGCACTCTGGGGACTGCCGGCACGCATTACCTGCCCCAAAAACGGCATAAGAGCTGCTGAGTTCTCGGTTTCTTCCGGCCATAGCCTGGAATAAACGCCAGACCATGCAAATAAACGCAAGGCACCCTGGCCATAAGAAGACCGGCGCGCAAGACTTTTGAGCAGATATCTTCTGACCTCCCAGCGAACATGCTGATCAAGAACGATAAAAGCAGCTCTGTCATCTTGATCATTAAATACATCCCAATACCAGAAAATATCAAACCCACCAAAAGCAACCTGATGCAATTCATCCGGGCTTTCAAAAATTCTTGCCCAGCCACCGAACGGGCTCTCGAGAAACTCTTGAAGCACCACTTCTGACGCAGAAAGCGTCAAGCTTTTACCTGGCCCAAGACGATGCCCAAGAAAATTGTTTATGCCCAGACGGGCAACAGCCTTACCAATTACACCAATCTGCTTCGCAGTCTCTTTTCTCTGAGTTGTCAAAAGCGTATTAGCATTGAGATCTCGAACCTCAACCAGGTTTGTAAGCTGTTGCTCGTCAAGATCCCGAAACATGGGCAAAAGTACAGACGGATCTGTCTTCATTTCAGGGCGGTTTTTGTAGCCTCGAAATCGGGCAAGCAGCTCAGCCTTCTCTTTCTCAAAGCCAATTTCAAGATCGTTGAGGCTGTTATGACAGGCAATATAGGCCTCCTGCACCAATAGCTCGCGACGCTCAGCCACATATTTCCAGCCAAAATAGATCAGGCCAGAGAGCGGCAAAGCCACGACATAAAGAACCAGTCCAATCAGCTTGAGTCTTATCGAAGCAGTGCCCATTCGGCTCAAAAGCCCATAATCCTTAACCAGCATACCCATGGTCAGAATCATGAAGAGTAGAAAAATCTTTAGCAGAGTTTTTAAATATTCGGGATTAAGACCAGTAAAGTCATCTTCGATAACCAGAAAACGATTGCCGATTTTTTTTCTGACTGTCAACACTCTGTGGCCTGATGGCATCACTTTCGCAGACTTTTCAGAGATCTGCGACTGAATGGACAGGTTAATACCTTCAGTTAAATGAGAGGGCAAAAAACCGGCAATTTTGTTTATATCGGGGAGCGACCACAAAACAATAATGACACCATCAAGCTTGCTTTTATCAGGGCGACGCGCATAAAAAATGAAGCCCGTTCCCTGATGCCCGCTAAAACGCATGATACGACCCTCATGAGAAAGCAGCAAACCTATGCCAAACGTGGCACCAAACAGAGTATTAAGTTTCTTAACCTGATCAAAACGCGGTTTAGCAGTGTATTCATGCATTATTTCCCAGGTATTAACCAGTGTTGACTCATACTCGCCCAGCTGTTCCGAAGGCGTCACCAGCATACCATCTACAAACACGGCGGAAATGAAGCCCAGTTGCCCGGCACTGCATGCTGTCGCAAGCTGTTCCACCCTCTCAGAGTCAATCTTCCCGCCACTATATAGTTCATCATAATACCTACGGAAAAGGCTGTTAAAAAAGTTTTCGAGATCAAGCTGATCGCTTATTGCCTCAGCTTTTTCTTCAAGCTGATGCGTAGCGGCGTTCAGCTGATTGGAAGCAAACTGGTCCAGCACGGCACTTCCCAGAATCCATATTGCCGAAACTGGTATCAGCAAAAGGAGAACAAAACCGGCAACGGCAGAAAAGCTGCTGAACCTTGTTTCTTTGTTGATTTCAGACTGCATCGGCAGACTCAACTCCAGTATTCTTGATTACCAGCATGGTCAGGTCATCCTGCTGGACTCCACCACCCTGAAACTGCTCCCAGAAAGTCTCCATATGCGCAACGATGGAATCAGGCGATCCACCGGCGAGTTTTGCCAGCTCAACATACATACTCTTGTGACCCAGAATATCACCATTTGGAGCCTGACATTCTATGAGCGCGTCAGTGTAAGAAAACAGAATTTCACCGGGACGCAGTTCGATACATCTGCTTTGCGACACGCCCCTGCCCCTCCGTTTAACTCCGCAGATACCCAGCGGCAAGCCGACAAGTTCGATCTCTTCGGTACTTCCGTCGCATCTGATCACCACTGGCCAGTTATGTCCGGCATTGATCAGCTGCAAAGTCGCATTTTCAGAATCCAGCAGTGCAAAAAGCATGGTCATCATCTTTTTGCGCTTCACGGTTCTCAGCAACAGTGACGAAATGTTGCCAGGCAGCTCCATAAAATCGAGGCCTTCTCGGCAGGCCTTAAAAATAGCAGCTTTTGCCATGGCCATGCACATGGCGGCAGAAGTACCGTGTCCACTCACATCACCTATCAAAAACAGATACTTGTGTTCGCCAAGCTTCATGTAATCACAGTAATCGCCCCCCAGATCGGTTGCCGGCAGATTAAAGATTGCTGTGTCGAAGCCCGGAACATGCATCTTTTCCTGCGGAAAAAGCGCTTCCTGAACTGACTTTGCCAGCTGCATCTCATTCAACTCGTCTACCATCTGGTTAAACGCCTGACCAAGTTCACCAAATTCGTCACCAGTGGCGATTTCTACCTTCGCGTCCGACTGAAGTTTCTGAATCTGTGTCATGCCACGATCCAGCTCCTTAACCGGCTTAACAAAAGCCTCGGTCAATAGCCAGGCAACCAGCAGCGCAATTGCGAAAATCACGACAAGGCCGGCGGCCAGCGCCTGGTATAACAGGCTGACACGTGATCGCACCTGCTGTTCATCCGTGAGTATCAAAAGACTGTAAGGGGTCAGAACTTTGCCTGGAAATGCAAGAGCCAGCCAGCTCCGCTTTTCGCCGCTGATTTTGCGCAAAACTGGCTTATCAGTCAATATTGCAGCGCGCATGAGTTCTTCGCATTCCTTTTCAACCCCTGCCCCGTTATTCAACCAGCTTCTTCGAGCATGGTCATAGACTGCGAGCACATCTTTTTCGCCCTCACTCCTGCGCAAAACCCGACGCAGAAAATTTTCACGGGCAATATTCTTCGCCTGAAACACGCTTAGCACTGCTGCTGGATGCCTAGGCACATCGATCAATGTCCAATACCATAACAGCTCGTTCACGCCAAAGCGGACCGTGTGCACCTGATCTGGCGCCTCGGTTATCTGAGCAAAGCCAAAGTCTGAGCTTGCAAAAGCATCGGTAAAAACAGCGTCACAACGACGCTTCAACGCCACACCCTCGCTTTTGCTTCGGTGTTTCAGCAGTTTCTCGATCAAAAATCTCCCATAAGCATCCTGTGATTTCTCAAGTCCTTCAAACCAGCCGCCTTTATTCAATGAACTTATCGGCTCCCCGTTAAGAGCGATCAAATCCAGTCTTACCGCCTGACCAGACGCGATCAGTTCGCCAGCCTGCCTCGCATATTCCTGATAAGAATATTTCTCAAATATGAGGCTGCGTAAAGACATGCAATGGTTGTGAAAACTTCTTTCCTCTTCATAAAAATCGTCTTCAATGGCAGACAACCTGGTAATCTTCTCTTTTTCGATACGTGACCACAAAACCTTTTCATGCGTAGAAATCGCAGTCAGACCGGTAAGAAGAAGACCAGCAGCAGGAATAGCTATAGCGACAAGCAGCAGCGCCAGCAGTTTGTTGCCTATGCGCAGATACATCTTCTGCAGACTGAATGATGAATTGAACAGCAGAATCGCCAATCCCCCCAGCACAAGGGCCATGAGAAGATTCAACATCCCCGCTGAATTCTGGCGATTCAGGCCCGAAACTGGCATAGATCCAAGATAGACCCCGGCGCCAGTATTCAGTATCAGCCAGAGTTTGTCTGCTTCGATCAGATATTCTGCAGAGCTCTTTTCCAGTTTTTCGCGTAAATAGTTAAAATTGTCTGAAGAATCTGTCGAAAAAATCGGATCTTTGAGGTCATGATTCCAGAAAGTCAGGTGCATTGGCACATCAGACTGTGACCTGAAAATTGTCTTAAGAATCTGTTGCGAGGTCAACACTGGAAAAACAATTATCACGGCTCCGGCATAGCTTTTCGGCGACTTTCGCTTCCAGAAAAAATAACCAGTCGACCGCTTTTTCTTAAGACTCAGCAGCTGGCCTTCATGATTTATAAGTCGTCCGGCATTAGCCTCGGCGCCGAGAAGCGTCTGAATTCGTTTGAGCTGGCGTTGCTCCTCTCCAGCCTGGTATTCAGGAGTTTCGGCGAGTATCTCCCATAGTTTGCTGATTACAAAACGGTTTTGTGGCGCATAGCCAGGCAAATTTATCAGAGAACCCTTTTCATCAAAAAGATATACCGCCAGCCCAGGCCCACAAATATTTTGAGTGCGCCTGATCATACGCGCCGCCTGATCAGGCTCAGAAGCTGCAGAATGGTATATTTGTGCGAGCAGACCCTCTAACAGCCGAAAATAAAAGCTCCCGGCAGAACTGGCATCGGCGACTCTGATCAGATCACCGCGAAGTTGTGTCTTCACCGCTTCGACTCGTGCCGTCCGCTGTTGTCCAAGCAGCTGGTGAGCTACCAGATAAAGCGAAGTTGCGGGCAAAAGGCCAAAAATAAAAATCGCCAGCAGCTTGGCAAAGAAGGATTTCATCAAAATTCCCGGGGAAGGTCGGTTCGAAGCCAGATAGCCATGTCGGCTACTATTTACAGCTTAGAGCAGCTCCGCTGATTTGTCAAAACATTGCGAGGACAGAACGACGAGCGATTACCGAAGGCAAAAGCCATATCCGAGACAATCCTGACTCAGTAAATTGCTTCCTGCTTCGGCTTCGCCTCGCAGTCGCAATGACAATTTTAACACAAGTTCAATTATAACTGTGGGCTAGCCGCAAAGCGCAAAAAATTATGTTCGCATTCCTTGCGAATCGCCGGAACGCATGAATTCCGTCAAGAAAACTGGGGCAGTCAATATTCCCTCCCGGTAATCCACATAAAAAGATTGCAGAGATACAGGCGGTGAAAATCCAACTGGCAAATAAGCTCAATAACCGGCGGCTATTGCAGCACGATAGGCTTCGTAAGTCTGGCGATACTGCTCAAGTTTCTGTTGCCTTTCAGTTTCGCTTGTATTAGTTGCTGTTACCGCGTCTGCATATTCGCGATAAGCACGTTCGTAGGAAATGTGCGCTTGCACAGCAGCAGAACTGGGAGGCTTATTCAAAGCCGCAGATTCGGTCTGCGCAACTTCGTCGAGAGAAGCAGGGGCTTCGATTTTAACCAGACTGGCTTCGACCGGAACTTCTTCTGCTTTTTCAGTTCCTACAAGCAAATAAGAAGATGTTCCCATTGATCCTGGAATAATAACTGGTTGTCCTGTTTTTTGATATATAGAAGCTAGTTCTTCT
>JAHISQ010000185.1 GCA_018818125.1 Candidatus Rifleibacteriota bacterium | reverse complement strand
CAGACCGAAGCCGCCCCGAGGTTTAGCAACGGATGTGCCGCGACACCGGGGCCGCCGGGCTCCCGGCGGGGGTGGGGGTTATTTAGAAACTTCAGAAATCTTGAAGCCAATTGGGGTATTCTTGTTTGTGTCAATATCGTTCAAACAATTCTCAAGCCCCTTTTCTAACCCCTCGTAGAGAAAACGAAGAAGCTCGTCAAATGGTGCATCAAAACTTTTTTCATCAGGGGCTTTTCCAAGGTCAAATTCTGGCCCATTAACAAATGTTTTAAAAATCCAACTGTCTTTCCTTTTTCGAAGCCAAAATATAAAAGAATACGCTTGCTGAGGAAAAATGTTTGGCCCTTCCCGCAAGGTAATTTGAAAACCAAAATTTGCCCATCCTTCAGGTTTGAAATCGACTGCGCCGGGAACAGTATATTTCGTTCCGGTCTTTACCTTTGTTTCATCCGCAGGCATTATTGTAACAAGCTTTTCTTCCTCATCTTTTGGAAGATTCAACTTTTTTAGTAAAGCTGAATGCATGGTGAAAAAGACTTGAAAGACCTCATGCCGATAAGCGGACCAACTCTGACGATTTTTCGAAAACGCATTGCATAAATCTTGATAATTCATTTGTAGTGCCCTTCTATAGGTAAAAAAAATAAATCCTGACCAAATAATAAAATGCTAGAATAAATGGCAAACAAGTTGCTGTGCCCAAAAGCCACAGCAACTTGTTTCTTTGTTTTGAATCCAACGGGATGAAACAGAAGACAGCAACCATTGCAAAGTAGGCAAAGCAATATCCAAGGCTATTTCCTCGAATAAAAACCGAAACAGCTTTGACAATCTGAAAACTCTTGCTTTCAATTGCTATACCAAACCAGTGGTAATCAATGTATACGGCAGGAAGAAAAAGAAACACTAAACCAAAAAGGCTGGCAACCAAAGCAAAGCGTAACATTTGGCGGCTTTTTACTTTTTAAGAGCTTTAAAGATTAAACTGGGGTCATCAAAAGCAGTAGCAGAAAAATTGTTCTGTGCCATAATGCCGCCGCTATGTGCTAAACCGAGAATGTGACCAGCTTCGTGACATAAGGTAAAAGACACAGCACTTGGATTGTTTAAATGCTGGCCATTATTCCAGTCTACCATCGCTCGTCTGTTGAGGGTTTGACCATATTTAATCATTCCAGTAAACCACCCAGGCTTCTCATTTGGGTATTTCGTTTCAGACAAGATTATATTCGCATAGGCATTGTTTTCATCGTCCAAAGATGAGTAGACACCAAATATTATTGTGGGATAGTAATTGAAATTAGTACCGTTATCCGAAAAAGAGTCAGATTTATCAGCATAATCATGGATTAATTGTGATTTGATTGTAAAATTTACTTTATTTCCTTCATAGAGAAATTTAAAAGCATGGTTAATGTAACTTGTATCAAACGGGAAACGCCCGCCTTCACTTACATGCAGAATATTTAAAGTAAAATTTTTGTATTCGTTACAATCATCGGCACTCAACCCAAACGGATCAACCCATCTCATCGGGTTATTGTCAGCATACCTGTAGAGGTTCATCCCTCCGTTGAAGCCTATCGGGTCTTTTGAGATAAATGCCCCGACCGACACGGGATTGAGTATGACGCAGGTTAACCCCTGATGAGTTTCTGCGGCATTTTCAGTTGAACCCGGTTGCGAAGTAACGGAAATTGCCAAAGAGCCTTGATGCAAGTTTTCGACCATTGCAGCGAAAACGCCGGAAGCTGTCAGCAGGAAAAGAAAGAAAAAGATCCCGAGTAAAGCTTTATTTTTCATGTGAATATTGTAGCGCAGAAAG
Organism: Candidatus Rifleibacteriota bacterium; assembly: GCA_018818125.1. Lineage (GTDB taxonomy): Bacteria > Muiribacteriota > Ozemobacteria > Ozemobacterales > Ozemobacteraceae > Rifleibacterium. The sequence goes on along the minus strand of JAHISQ010000185.1, from coordinate 473 downwards.
CGACTAAAGAAAAGAGTTCGAGATTTGGGAAATTTTCCTTAATCGCTGGTTTTCTTCTTGTTCTTTTTGCTTTTCAAAGTGGCTCCGGGATGGGTTTCCCGGTGAACTTCCTTTAGCTTCTCGATGCTCACATGAGTATAAATGCTCGTGGTTTCCAGACGGGCATGTCCGAGCATCTGTTGAATGAACCGAACATCAGCGCCACCTTCCAGCATCAGCGTTGCCATGGTGTGCCGGAACATATGACAGGAACCGCTTTTACTGACTCCGGACTGATTGACGTACTTTGCGACGATGTGCGAAAGCGTGGAAGGGGTCATTCTTGTTCCGTCCGGTTGAAGGAAAATGGCTCCCTCGTCGGGCTCTCTGACGAATGTTGACCTGACTTCTTTCAGATACTTCTGCACCCAGGCAAGTGCACGCGACCCGATCGGAATAACTCGATCCATGCGGCATTTGCCTTCCTTTACCAT
>JAHISQ010000184.1 GCA_018818125.1 Candidatus Rifleibacteriota bacterium | reverse complement strand
TTACTTCACCAACAAACGCAATGAAGCCCCCATTGCTTTTCGCGTGACCATCAACAAGAAAACCGGTGAGATGCTTGTTATAGGCGAGTAAGGTCGACTCATTCGCGCAGGGGGAGATAAAGATGTGAATTTCCAGGCGATTAGGATAAAATGACAAAGCAAACAAGTGAAGCTAAGGGAGGCTATATGGCATTTCTGTTTGGCTGCGGTGCAGGTTTTGTAGTGTGGTTTCTGTACAATTATCTTTGGTCTGGCATTTACACGGTAGACCAGAATGAACGGGCAGTAAAAACTGTTTTTGGTCGAGCTCAGCGAATTGAAGGTAAGACTACTCTTTCAACGGCTAACGCGATCAATTTGGTAGAAGAAGAAAGGGAACGCTATGCATACCCACAGGTAGTAGTGATCCCTCCCGGTGGCCCTTATTTTAAATTCCCATGGGAAGAAATTCATAAGGTGAATATTGCCACTCAAACCCTTAATATGGCACATGACCCAGAAGATCCGATGGCAAATCACGGTGGTGACTATCTGGAAGCGGTGACCAAGGATCAGCTCAACACTGCTCTGAATGGGCAAATTCGCTACCGTGTCAATGACCAGAATCTATATGCCTTTCTGTTTGGCGTAAAAAATCCCGTAGTACACGTGATGGCTTATTTTATCTCGGTTTTGCGTGAACGAATCGCCAATTTTGAAGCAAAAAAAGCCGAAGACGACAAAACAACGGCCGGAATTTCTATCAACGATCTGCGTAAAAATCTGCATGAAATCAACGAACACATGATGCTTGAATGCACGCAATCTGCAGCCCGTTACGGCATTACTCTTGAAGCATCTTTGATTACAAGTATTGATCCGCCGGATGAAGTTGAGGGTGCCCTGGCTGCCATTAACACAGCCCACAATGAAGTCTCTTCAGAAATCAGTCTGGCTGAAGCCTCAGCCGATCAGAAAATAGTGCAATCGCGCCGCGCCACCGAAATTGAAACCTTGCGCGCCAAATCTGAGGTTGAGCCGCTCAAGAGTACAGCTCTGCAATTGTCTGTGTTGAAAAAAAACGGCCCCGATGTTTTGCGGGCGTATGTTCGCAATGTGAAGCTGGCGCTTTATTCCAAGGTTAAACAGGTTATTATGGAGGTCGAAAAATAATGGAAGAATTTATTCCTGGTTTTGTTCTCACCTTCATCGGTTCTTTTCTTTTTCTGCCCCTTATGCTTTGGTTGCTTCGTTTCTTAGGCATTTACACAATTGTTTCCGAAGGTCGTTGCCATGTATATCTTCTGTTTGGGCAGGTTCTTGGCGTTCTCAAGGAACCCGGGTTCTATTTCCTTCCCTGGCATCTCGGGATTAAGGCACCAATTGTTCATCTGCTCGGAGCTTGCAAAATGGTTGATACCCGCATTGACCAGGAATATCTGCGCAGCCAGCCGGTAAATTCCGAAGAGGGTGCTCCTATGGGAATCGGCATCTGGTATGAAGTGTTCGTTTCAAATCCAGTGTCATACCTTTTCAAGAATGTTGATCCACGATCTTCGCTTTCTACGAACGTGCGCAGTGCTTCAATACGCTGTCTCAGCAATATGAAGCTCGGCGACATGCTTGAAGACCGTCATACCATGAGTTTGAGGGTGCGTCAGGAAGTTACGCCACAGGCGGCCGAATGGGGGTACAAAGTTGGCTCGGTCTATATTCGCAAAGTTCATTTTCGCGATGCCAAAATGATTTTCCAGATTCAGGAAAAGGTAGTCAACCGTCTGCGTCAGGTTACATCAGCTATTAAACAGGATGGCGCCAATCAGGTAAGCATTATCGCCAGTACCGCCGAAAATCAGGCTGCCGCTGAGTTTGCCAAGGCTGCTGCCGTGCGCCCCATGATCGTTGGTGAGGCGTTGCAGGAAATTTCAAAAGACCCGGAAATTTCATCAGCACTGTTTGAAATTCTTGAAGCTCAGAAACTGGCAGACAGTAATGCCTTGATAACCATGATTCCGTCTAATACGCCGATACTGCGTGAACTTCTGGCGGCAGATGGCAGCCAGTCTCAGCGATCCGCTAAAGCAGATAAGGTTGCCAGCAGCCAAGAGGTTTCTTCTCCGCAAAAACACCGATAATTACGTGGCGATCAACAGATAAGGCAAGGGAGCGAGAACATGAGATTGCGTTGTTGTCTATTTAGTATTTTGGCGATCTGCGTTTTGTTTGCAGATCCACTATTGGCAAGAAGTATCCGTGTGCCTGCTTCCGGCACGCAAATCATTGAGCAGACCGTCGAGAATATTTATCCCGACCTTGAAAACGGTCTGTATCTCATTCATGCAAAGCTCAGCGATCCTGAAAGAGCTCAGAATTTGCCGGCAGGTTTCAGGCTTGTTGTGTTTTCCTACGATCATCTGACAACGCGATCGCCGGAAGAGGCTCGCGCCAGAGAATATCTGGTGATAAGAGATAAGCCTGATGTCAGCTTCGTGCTGGCCACGGCACCTGATATTTCAAATACCAATGACAGGTATGAGTTTGCCCTGCAGATAGTTCTTACAGAAGACTCTGCCCGGCAGCTTCAGGAATTCACCGCGAAAAACATCATGCGCCATGTCGCTCTTGTTGCGGGTGGCAAGGTAGTAACCACGCACAAGATCAGAAGCGAAATAATCGGCGGCAAGCTGCAGATAACCAGATGCAACGACAACGGCTGCCAGTATATCTACAAAAGTCTCATACCTTAGGGAATGTTGATGCGATTGAGAGATAATATTCGCGATTACTTTGCCTTTAAAGTGTTTGCCACAATCTCTCTTGGTAAGGGTTGAAATGTGATTCCGCTCTAACGAAACTACAAATGCGTCCGCACTGTGGTCGCATTTCAGTTGGCTCATTACTAGTTGCTTTTGCCGCTAAATGCTAGCGGCAAACGTGAGCATTATGGCTCGACAATCAGGTGCAAAATTACCTTTCTTCATTGATCTCGGGCATGTTTATTTGAGGCGCAAATACAACCGAACTGCGCCGCATGTGCGGTTACATACGGTAGTGTGAAAGGCAACTGAATTTAATTCTGACGTTCAGGCAATTCTCCTGTAGAATCTTTTGAGTGAAAAACCAATAGAAAGCAATAGCTGAAATACAATGAACAAAACAATTGCACAGATAGAGTTGCCGCCACCAGCACTTTTCATAAATGAGCAAGAGAAACAATCCCATCTGGAAAGCCTCATGCGCTTTGTTCTGGATGACTGGCGGCAATCGACGTTTGCCGTAATGCTTTTTGGCTATGTCGGATACTACATCTGCAGGGGCAACCTGTCAGCAGCATTTCCCCTGATGAGCCAGGAATTTGGCTATTCTAATGCGCAATTAGGCATAATCGCGTCGGCTTCTGAAATTGCATATGCAATCGGCAAATTTATAAATGGTCCTCTGGCAGATAAAATCGGCGGGCGCCGCATCTTTTTGCTCGGCATGCTGGGAGCGATTGTGATGAATTTGATTTTTTCCCAGATGCACAGCATAACGGCTTTTATTGCTGTCTGGTGCATTTGTAGATACTTTTTGTCTATGGGCTGGGGAGGATTAACAAAAACCATCGGTGCCTGGTATGAACCTGAGCGCAATGGCACGGTAATGGGAGTAATTTCCCTGAATTTTCAATTTGGCGGCGTGGTTGCTACTCTTCTAGCGGGAGGTCTGGTTGCCCTCGGTTGCACATGGGATAAGCTATTTATTTATCCCGCCCTGCTTCTATTTCTTATCTTTATATGGTCAGCGCGAGCTTCTAAAGACAGCCCGCAGGATGTCATTCCCGGCGTGCGTTACGGTGCAAATGCTGGTCACAAAGGAGCTATTGCCACCATCACAGAAGAGGCGGACGGCAGCATAGATGTTTTTAAAATCATGCGCGGACTGCTGGGAATGCGTCTCTTTCGATATTTACTGTTGTACAGTTTCATAACAACCCTATTACGTTCAATTTTCTTTTTCTGGACCCCAAAATTTCTCGTCGACATCGGTATGGGCTCAACCTACGCCATTCTCAAATCGGCCCTGTTCCCTTTCCTGGGATGTGTGGGAACTGTTTTGCTGGGATGGTACACTGATAAGTTTGCTACTAATGGCGACAGAGCAAGGGCAATGTGGATAATGTTGTGTGGGCTGGTTGTCTGTATGGTTGGAATTGCGATTCTTTCCAGCGGCACAGTGGTTTCTGCCTCATATCAAAACTGGATCGTAGTTTTGCTGGGTATGTCAGGATTTTTTCTTCTTGGGCCATACGCAATGTCGTCTGGTTGTCTGACTCTTGACATCGCTGGCGCGAAAGGTGCCGGAAGCTGCACCGGACTGATTGACGGAATTGGCTATCTTGGCGGTGCTCTGGCAGCCTGGGGAGCTGGTTATGTTTCTGACAAACTTGGCTGGTCAGAGGTTTTCATGATTTTGACGGTCTTTTCGATCTTGGCAGTGCTTTCAGCCTGGCTTATGTCGATGGAATTTCAAAGAATAGCCAAAGAGAACCCGGAATAGTCTATTCGTCAGGCAGATACTCCGATATTCAATTCGCTACGCGCTCCGAATACACTCACAATTTCTGAGAATTACCGAATATTAAAATTCGCGTAAAAATTTGATTTGCGTGTTAATTGGGGGGGGGGGGGGGGG
>JAHISQ010000183.1 GCA_018818125.1 Candidatus Rifleibacteriota bacterium | reverse complement strand
GGCGCCCTGCAATCAGCGATACATGGCTTTAAAGAGATGTTCTTTCTGGCCAACCGGATTTGCGTTGAACACAAACTAAAGCTGTCGTTTTCGGTCAATACGCCAGACATTGAAGAAATCCTGGAAATTGCGCAGAAAGACCAAAGTCTCGGCGAAGAGCTTCCCTGCCAGGCTATTATTCTTCCACCCAGCATAGAATCTGCGGTTTACTCTAATCAGGATCAACGGTTCAATGACTGGCTATTGCGACATCATTCACAGGGAACAATTATCTGCTCAGTATGCTCTGGAGCGTTTATGCTTGCGTCTACCGGTCTGCTACGGCGAAGAATGGCGACGACACACTGGGGGTTGGCAGCTCAGTTTTCCCATAAATATCCAGAAGTTATTACCAGCACAGAAAAAATTCTGATCAACGATGGCGATATTATTACCGCAGGCGGCCTCATGGCGTGGGTAGATCTGGGTTTGGAACTTATTGCACAATTTGCCGGAGCGAGTATCATGCGCCAGCTAGGCAGACTTCTGGTTGTTGATTCTGGCAGGCGTGAACAACGCTATTATGAGAGCTTTGCGCCACAATTTGATCATGGCGATAAAGATATTGTAAAGATACAGCATTACTTGCAGGCACATTTCAGTGAGACAGTTTCTGTCGCGGCGCTTTCAACGATCTGCTGCTTAACTGAGCGCACGTTATTAAGGCGATTTGTAAAGTCCACCGGACTGAAACCATCACAATACCTGCAGCGCCTGCGAATTCAGAAGGCCTGTGATCTGATCGAGACGACCGACTTTTCATTTGACGTCATCTCACAAAAGTCTGGTTACGCAGATATCGGAGCTTTTCGAAAGATATTTGTCCGCATCATCGGTCTGACCCCGGGAGATTTCAAAAAAAGAATCACCAGGCCGGCAACAAGCGACAAAAAGAACCAGATGCAAAAGCTTTGAACGGTTTTTTTTGCTAAAGTTGACAAATAAAAATCATAAGGCCGGCAAAGAATTCGCACTACTGTAGAACAGTCATAATCAGATGGATTTTAGTAATGCTGCAAACCGTGATTGACAATCTGACTGGCGCAGTTTAGCCTTGCGGTTATGAATCAGCAGGCGCAAAATCATCATAAGCCGCGAAAATTTATTGTAGAACTACTCAGACCATATCGCCGACATCTGCTTTATGGCCTGACTTCACTTATTATAGTAGATATTGCTGATATTCTGCCGCCAATTTTGCTAAAGCTGGCGATTGACGCCATTGAGCGCGGAAACGAGATTCGAACCATAGTTTACTGTGGTATCGGACTAATTGTGACAGCATCGGTACAGGCGGTATTCAGATTTTTCTGGCGCCAGTTCTTTCTTGGCACCTCACATAAATCGGTTTATGACCTACGCAAAAGTCTTTTTGAGCACCTTCTCAAACTTCCATTTCATTATTTCAGTCGAACCCGCACCGGCGACATCATGTCACGCCTGACCAACGACATCCAGGAAATCCGCTTCATGCTTGGCGTTGGCGTCCTGGTTACTCTTGACGCCTCATTCTATTTTCTGACCGTCCCGTTCATCATGCTCTGGCTGTCGCCAAAGCTCACACTAATCACCATGCTGCCGTTTCTTCTGATTCCGGTGATGGTGGTATTGGTCAAAAGCCTGATCCATAATCGATCACGCGAGGTTCAGGCGCGCCTTTCTGACCTGTCGTCAAAGGCCGAAGAAAACCTCTCAGGCATTCGTGTCATCAAAGGGTTTAGAACTGAAGACAGCGAGATAAACCGCTTCAAACGCTGTGGGCTTGAGTTTGTGCGTGACAAAATCAGACTTGCCAATGTGGAATCGCTGTTTCATCCGTCACTTGATCTGGTTATCGCCGCCGGCATGGTAGTATTGTTGTATTTTGGCGGCAGCATGGTCGTCGCCGGCAGCATCACGCTGGGTTCATTCATCGCTTTCGAGGCATACATGCTAAAAATCAGCTGGCCGATGATGGCTGTGGGCTGGATAATTAACCTGTATCAGCGCAGCATGGCATCGCTGGAACGCTGCCTGCAGATACTACGTGAGCCCGAAGCCAGGAGCCTGGTTGATGGAGCTGCAGAGACAACTGCTGACACAGATAATGCGACAGCGCCATCTGCGTATGATCTTGAGGTAGAGAATCTGTGCTTCAGCTACCCGGAAGCCAGTCAACCAGCGCTGAAGAATATCAGTTTTGTGCTTGCCGAAGGCCAGACTCTTGGCATCACCGGCCCAGTGGGAAGCGGAAAAAGCACACTGCTCAGACTGTTAATGAAAATGTTTGCGCCAGCTGAAGGCCTGATCAGAATCGGAGGTCAGGATTCGCGCAGCATAGATCTGCACGCGCTGCGCCAGCTATTTTCTTACGTTCCACAAGAGACCTTTCTGTTCTCTGAGACCATTCGCGAAAACATTTTATTTGCCTGTGACGACAAGGATCAAAGCGAGCTGGCCGATAAATTTGCCACACAGGCTGGTCTCGCAGTCGATCTGACTGAGTTTCCCGACAGACTTGAGACCATGCTGGGTGAGCGCGGCGTGAACCTGTCGGGCGGCCAGAAGCAGAGAGTTTCTCTCGCACGCGCAATGGCAGCCAATAGACCGATACTGGTGTTGGATGACTGCACCAGCGCTGTCGATACCGAAACCGAGCAGGAAATACTCAGATCTTTGCGCAGGCAGAATAAGAAGCACAGCTGCATTATTGTTTCTCACCGCATGGTAAGCCTACAGAATGCTGACCTGATCATTTATCTAGACAACGGTGAAATTGCCGAAGCGGGCAGTCATGATGAGCTGCTGCAAAAGAGCGGGCGTTATACGCGGGCCTGGGAGCGACAACGAATCAAGGCACAACTGGAAGAAAGCAGCTAAGCGATGGAAGATTATTTTAACGAAGACGACATCAAGGCACCAGCATGGGATACCGGGCTGGTAAGGCGTATGCTGCCTTATCTGCGTAACTGGCGACCGCATTTTTTGCTGTCAGTTCTCCTTGTGCTGGCCGGCACGGCTATACAAATCATGCTGCCGCTACTTCTGGGCAAGACGGTTGATCTCGGCATCAAAGCGAAGAATCATGAATTGTTGTGGCATTATGTATTGCTCTATGGATCTGCTCACCTGGCCTTTTTTGCGCTCTCGGCAGCCCGCAACTGGCTGCTGCAATACACAGGCCAGCAAGTGCTGCACGAGCTTCGTAACGATCTGTTTTCGCACATTCAAAAGCTGCCGATCAGCTTTTTTGATCGCACCCCGGTCGGACGACTGGTTACTCGTATAACCAATGATGTATCGACGCTGGCTGAAATATTCTCAGCAGCACTGATCAACGTCAGCGGCGAAATCTGCGTTATCATCGGAATTGGCGCAATGATGCTGGTGCTGCACTGGAAACTTGGTCTGGCTGCTCTGTTAACCGCACCAGTGCTGTTTTATGTTGCCTGGATACTCAAGGTTAAAATGCGTGACGCCTTCAGACTCGCGCGTGCTAAGCTGGCCATGCTGAACTCCTCGCTGGCAGAAAACATTTCGGGCATGAGCGTTATACACATTTTCAATCAGGAAAAGGCTCGCGAAGCAAAGTTTGACCAGATGAATTCTGATCTACGCGAAGCGGAACTCACTTCGGTCTTTTACAATTCGTTCTTTGTACCAGCAGTAACCATTTTTAGTGCGATAACTCTTGCCATTGTAACGACCTACGGTGGCTGGCTGGTCAGCACCGGCGAGATCAGCATAGGTCTACTGATAACATTTATCGCATATGTTCAGGCTTTTTTCGACCCGGTGCGCCAGATCAGCGAACAAATTTCGGTCTTTCAAAGCGCCATGGCCTCAGCTGAGCGAGTATTTTCGTTGATTGACGAAAAAGCTGAGCCAGACCTTGACAGCGGCCGCGAGTTTACCGACCTGCAGGATGAGATTGAATTCAGAGATCTTGATTTTTCGTACAATCCCGACAAAGAAATTCTTAAGGGATTAAGCTTCAAGATAAAGAAAGGCGAAAGAGTCGCGATTGTCGGGCACACCGGCGCTGGCAAAACCACGCTTGCTTCACTTTTAAAACGTTTTTACGATTATCAGAGCGGGCAGATACTGCTCGACGGCATTGATCTTCGCGAATTTTCGCGCTCGTCATTGCGCCGCAGAATCGGCCTGATACAGCAGGACGTCAATATTTTCTCAGGCACAATTCTTGACAACATATTTCTCGCCGAAGGCAGCTTTGATCAGGCAAAGCTTGATCGCATAACTTCAGAGCTGCAGATGGAAACCCTGATAAAAAAACTTCCGCAGGGCATAGAGACACAGATTTATGAACGCGGCAGCAACATTTCGGCTGGCCAGCGCCAGCTGATCGCCTTTTCGCGGGCCCTGGTAACCGACCCGAAGATACTCATACTTGACGAGGCCACTTCTTCGGTAGATTCAGAAACCGAAAGCATCATTCAGCACTCGGTAAAGCATCTCACCAGCCAACGCACCAGTTTGATCATTGCACACCGCCTTTCAACGATACGAAACTGCAACAGAATTCTGGTGCTGCATCATGGCCGCCTTGTCGAACAGGGCACCCACGAAGAACTGCTGGAACACAAGGGTCATTACCACAAGCTTTACGAACTACAGTTCGCCGAAGGAGACAAGCCATGAAAAGCGTCGACAGCTTTATCGAAACTTTGCGCAAAGCACCCGAGGGGAACCTTTTTAATCCTTGGTGGCAGCACGATGATCAACACGACGATTATTCAAATTCAGCTGAAATAAGGCGACATCACCTCAAATTCTACCTGCAGGAACGACTTGGTCGCTGCAAGTTTCTACTGGTCGGCGAGGCTCTTGGCTATCAGGGCGGACATTTTTCTGGCATTGCGATGACTTCTGAGCGCATGCTGCTTGGGCACCTGAGCAAAAAAGGCATTCGCCCTGAGCATATATTTACGTCAATCACAGCTACCCGTACCAGTCGCGAAGATGTTCGCAAAGACGGCTTTTCGGAGCCCACCGCAACCATAGCCTGGGGACATCTGCTGGCAGCCGGCATTGACCCTTACGACTTTACCATCTGGAATGCCCTGCCCTGGCACCCTTACCATGCAAGCAAAGGCATGCTCAGTAACCGCACCCCGGTCGACAAGGAATTTGCTGCCGGCCTGCAATGCCTGAAAAAACTGCTTGACCTTATGCAACCGGAAAAAATTGTCGCAGTAGGCAAAAAAGCGGCTCTACAGCTTGAAAAGCTGCAGTTGAAGTATTTCGAGGTCAGGCACCCGGCCAACGGCGGAGCCGGCAAGTTTCGTGATCAGTTTACTGCGTTGATCGACCCTCGTTAAGACTTTTTCTTAGAAAAGTGGCGAATAGCATCAATTGCATGCACTTTGGCGGCGCGATTCTTTTCTACGATTTCGAGCAACTGATTGCGCAGACTTATATCGGAATAAGATACTGAATCAGCTTGGATTCTGCTTTTAACTGTCTCATAATCTGGCAGATATTCGACTCGGAAACGCACCCAGCTCTGCGGTTCGGCAGCCAGCTTTTCAGGAATCCTGACCGAAAAAGTGAATTTTCTGGTTTCATCTTCGGCAAGAACTTCTACAGACGCTGAGGCCGGCTGACATTTGGCCCCGTCGACAGCTTCATAATACACTTTAATATCGCGCAAAGAACCAATTAACGACTTAATCTCAGCGGTAAATTGATAATTTTCGCCTTTGGCCGTCATCTGAGTCATCTTCAGCTCAATTGAACGAGGCGGAACATAGAATTCCTGGCTGGCAAACGCCGGCAAAGCCATAAAAGCAACAGCTAAAGTTAAAAATCGCATTATAGTCATGATATCCTCCTGCAGCTTCACTGCTCTGATTATACAGCAGCGCCAACCATGACGCAAACACGATGAAAACAACAAATAACTTGGTTTTGGCAATTTGGCTGAGATCTGTTATAATTTTGCATGCGGCGATGCCGACATGATTTTGTCACACACAAGGAGTCTCAGATGCACACCGAATATCATCGCTGGTACAGCACAAATGTCGGCCACGACATGCAGTTAAAAGTTTACGGGCACTACGGCAGGCCACTACTGATTTTTCCGTGCGCTGGCGGCACTTTTCATGAATTCGAAGATTTCGGCATGCTTGACGTAGTTCGTGACCAGGTTAATCAAGGCCGCCTCAAGCTTTTCTGCGTAGACAGCCTTGATAATCAGTCGTTTCTGCGCCGCGAAGGGCACATCGGCGACAACCTCTGGCGTCATGAAGCTTACGATAAATACATAGTTAACGAAATAGCGCCCTTCATTCGCAATCACTGTCAGAGCAACGTTAAAATCGCTCTTACCGGCAACAGCATGGGCGCATATCATTCAGTAAACTTTCTGCTCAGACACCCTGATGTATTCGATGCCTGCATTGCTCTCGCCGGGATTTATTCACTCAAAGAAGTGGTTGGTGACTATTACGATCAGAATGTCTATTTAAATTCACCACTGGACTACTTGCCAAACCTTAATGACAGCTGGTTTATCGATCAGATTCGCCAGGCAAAAATAATTATCTGCTCTGGTCAAGGCCCATGGGAATACCCCGAAGACGCCCGCCGCATCAAGCATATCCTTGAGCAGAAGCAAATCCCGGCATGGGTCGATCTCTGGGGTCACGATGTAGATCATGACTGGCCATGGTGGAAAATAATGCTGCCGCATTTCCTGCCACATATCCTATAGCAGCCATGCCCAATGCGCGCGCAAAAGCAAAAGAAATGAAGCAGCCAAATTACGCTGCTTACGCCAGATTTTACGATTACTTCGAGCTGGCTGGCTGCTCAGAATCCGAAGAACTCAACATTTTCCTGGACGAATTCTTCGAATTAAACGGCGTCAAAACAGTTCTCGACTTCGCCTGCGGCACCGGTGCTCAGGCGGTTGGCCTGGCGCGCTCAGGCTATCAGGTTACAGCTGCCGACCTCAGCGCGGAGATGCTCAAACTGGCACGCGATAAGGCTACGGATCTACCCGTCACCTTTGTTAAAGCTGATATGCGAACTGCCAAACTAGGTAGTCATGATGCAGCAATCTGCATTTTCAATGCGATCGGACATCTCACGCGTGAAGAATGCAGAGCCTTCTTCGCCCATGCCAGAGGACATCTGAACCCTCAGGGAATATTCGTAACAGACATCTTCAATTATAAAGCCATGACCGGCAAAGCGTTCGCGCAATATCGCCGCATGCGACGCGAAGCGATAATCGACGGTCTTCTTGTGCAACACGTTCGCAACTGCACGTTACTCAAAGACAGTCGCCAGTTGAGAATTGAATCGCTGACCAGAGCGCAAGATGGCACGCATAAACCGGAAGAAATTAAAGACGACTGGCAGATGCAACTTTATGAAAGCGAAGAGCTCTATGATATGTTAAAATCAGCTGGCTTCAGCGAAATCAATTTTTTTGGGTCGGTCGGCTGCGATTTCGACTCCGAAACAACAGAAAGCATTCTGGCAGTCTGCCAGAAATAAACGAATGAAAGGTAGAATTCAACTATGACTACAGCCCGCGCAAGACACATTCTGGTACCTACAAAGAAAGACTGCCTCGACCTGCTCGAACGTATTAACAAAGGCGAAGATTTTGGCATTGTTGCTGAGCAGCACTCAAAATGCCCATCAGGAAAAAAAGGCGGCGATCTTGGCGAATTCAAGCCTGGCATGATGGTTAAAGAATTTGATACGGTGGTATTCTCAGGCAATATCGGCGAAGTATATGGCCCGATACAAACCCAGTTCGGCTACCATCTCATCGAGATCATAAGCCGCAGCTGACCATCAATTGGCTGGTGCAAAGCTATTGGCTTTTTTACCAGTCAGCGATATACTGAATCCGGAATCCTGAATAATTAGCAACATCTGAAGTTTGCAGAATATTGCGGATATTTCTAATTATTCAGGCTTAGTAAATTCAAAAGAGACGAAACCGTGGAGAAGGATTATGAAAATCACTGTCTGGGGTTGCCGTGGAACACTCCCGACTCCGGGGTCGCATACGCTAAAATATGGTGGAAATACGACCTGCCTTGAGATTCGCAACGCAGAGGGGTTTCTGACAATAGTCGATGCCGGCTCAGGACTGCGCTATCTCGGCAAAAAGCTGATACAGGAAAACGGGCTCGACGAGATGTGCCTGATGCTGACCCATTCCCACTGGGATCACCTGATGGGCTTTCCATTCTTTGTTCCAGCCTATTTCAGCCGATTCAGAATAAACGTCTGCGGCGTACAGTCTGCCCGGAATTACATGGCACAGTCGTTGGCCAGGCAGCTTGAAGCTCCCTACTTTCCGGTAAACTTTGAACAACTCAAAGCCAATTTTAATTTTAGCTGCAAAGGGCCGGGGTGCGATAGTTGTGTTCACCTGAAAGTGGAATCAATATCGCTCAGTCACCCGAACGGCGGCTTCGGGTTCAGATTCAGCGAAAATGGCAGGCGTTTTGTGTTTTTGACCGACAACGAACTTGGTTTCCAGCACCCAGATGGGCTTAAACCGCAAGACTACGTTGAGTTTTCCCGCGATGCCGATTTATTATTCCATGACGCTCAGTACACTGATGAAGAATATGTCAAAACCAGAACATGGGGGCACTCGACCTACAATGAAGTCTTGGATCTGGCCATAAACGCCAATGTAAAAAGACTCGGCCTGTTTCATCACGACCCGGATCGAACCGATGCCGAGCTCGACCGGATTGTCAGTGAGTTGCAGAACAAAGCAGCGGCCAGATCTGCAAATCTGGAAATTTTTGCAGTTTCCGAAGGTATGCAGATCAAACTGGAGTAATCAATGCACGTTAAACCTGGAACCCCTTATCCTCTCGGAGCTACCTGGGAAGGTAAAGGGGTTAACTTCGCCATCTATTCAGAGAACGCCGAGGGGGTCGAGCTTTGCCTGTTTGACCAGGAACTGACCGAAACCCGCATTGCCATGCGTCACCGCACGGCATTTGTCTGGCATATCTACATTGAAGGCATCCAACCCGGGCAACATTATGGCTACCGTGTTCATGGTCAGTATCGACCCGCGGACGGCCTGCGCTTCAACCCGCGCGTTCTGCTGCTTGACCCATACGCAAAAGCGGTAAGTGGAATAGAAGACCATGCCAAAGGCCTGTTTGCCTATAATATGTTAAGTCCGCGCAAAGATCTAGAAATCAGTCTTGATTATGCCTCTGGCACCCCGCTGGGCATAGTAATCGACAGTCGCTTCGACTGGGAAGGCGATCAAGCGCCACGCCACCCCTTTCACCGCGCGGTTATATATGAAACACACGTTAAAGGCATGAGCGTGCTGCATCCCGATGTGCCGGCAGAATTGCGCGGCACCTACGCGGGAATGGCCTCTGAGCCAATCATCAAATATCTGCAAAAGCTTGGCATAACCACAATTGAGCTACTGCCTGTTCATCAGCACATTGACGACCCATTTCTTCAAGAAAAGAATCTCAGCAATTACTGGGGTTACAGCACGTTATCGTTTTTTGCGCCAGAATTTCGCTATAGTTCGGACAAGAGCCCGGGCGGGCCGGTGCGCGAATTTAAGGAAATGGTTAAAAAGTTGCATAAGGCGGGCCTGGAGGTAATAATCGACGTGGTTTACAACCACACCTGCGAGGGCAACAACAACGGCCCAACCATGAGCTTCAAAGGAATCGACAATCCGACCTATTATCGTCTGGTTAAAGATGACCAGCGTTATTACAAAGATTACACCGGCACCGGCAACACCATCAACGTGGTTCACCCGCAAACACTACAGTTAATCATGGATTCACTGCGTTACTGGGTTTGCGAAATGCACATAGACGGCTTCAGATTTGATCTGTGCTCGACATTAGCCCGTGAAATGCATTACTGGAACCAGCTTTCGAGCTTTTTTACCATCATTCACCAGGACCCAATCATCAGCCAGGTTAAGCTTATCGCCGAACCCTGGGATGTAGGCGAAGGCGGCTATCAGGTCGGCAATTTCCCAGTGTTATGGGCCGAATGGAACGCTAAATACCGTGATGTAGTGCGTTCTTTCTGGAAAGGTGACGGCGGCCACGCCGGCGAAGTTGGCTATCGACTTACCGGCAGCAGCGACCTTTACGAGAACGATGGCCGGCGGCCATATATGAGCGTTAATTTTATTACCGCACACGACGGGTTTACGCTTAAAGACATGGTTTCTTTCAACGACAAGCATAATAACAACAACCTCGAAGGCAACCGTGACGGCCACAACGACAATCGTTCATACAATTATGGTCACGAAGGCGAAACTTCTAACCCACACATAAAAAAGCTTCGCCAACAGCAGATGCGCAATCTGATTGCAACCCTGCTGTTTTCACAGGGAACACCGATGTTGTGCGGCGGCGACGAAATCTGCCGCACCCAGAACGGAAACAATAACGCTTATTGCCAGGACAACAAAATCAGCTGGCTAAACTGGGATCTTAGCGAAGAAAGCCAACAGATGCTTGAATTCACCAGCAAAGTAATCAGCATCCGTCGGGAGCACCCGGCCCTGCATCGCACCAAGTTTTTTCAGGGGCGACTGATCAGGGGCAGTAATGTGCGCGACATTATCTGGTTCAGGCCGGACGGAGGCGAAATGGATGATGAAGACTGGACAAGCCCGAACACGCGGGGTATGACCATGTTTTTATCTGGCACCGGAATCGATGACGTTGACGAAAACGGGATTCCACTGCATGACAACAATTTTCTGCTCTTACTAAACGCCTCAGCGCGTGATACTGATTTTTTTCTACCACGCTTTGAAGCGCAGTGGGAGCTGCTAATAGACACTGCCAATCCTGACAAAAAAGAAACCGCGCGAGCTGGCATTCGCACTCAAATGCTGGCTCGTTCACTCAAACTTTTCAGATGCTGTCAGCACGTGACCCCTCCCGCGCCCCCTACCTATTGACACTGAACAGAGAGTTTGCTTATAAAGTGTTTTTCCGGTACAATGGCCGGAAAATACGAATGGAGCATGCAGATGAAAAGATTTTTTGCAGTGATGGCGATTTGCTGTCTGGTTCTGGTTGGCTCGACTGCGGCTTTTGCCGAATCAGTTGAAATCTATTACGGACCCAAAGGCGGCTTCAGCCGTGTCAATAATGCGCGCACACTTCGTTTCAGCGATGGCAGTGTCAGGCCGGCAACTCTGGCCAATGCCCTGATGCACCGAATAGATCAGCTTGAGCCAGGCAGCACTGTTAAGATTGCGATGTATTCTATGAGCGATTACCAGACTCTCAATTTTATACTCAAAGCAGTTGCAGAAAAACAGCTTAGCTTTAAATTGCTACTCTGCGGCGTATCAACCTGGTCGGCAAGCAGCCGCGAAAGCATTGCCAAGGCAGTTGAAAAAGCTGCTGCCGAAGCAACTCAAGCCGGCAAAACCTTCGATTTTCAGCTGGCGGCAGCGACGGCCGAGGCTATGAAGCGCAATGGCCGCGAGCACACGCTCGAAGATGGCACTGTTATCTACGGCACCATGCATGAAAAATTTGGTGTTTTCTACCGACCCGGCAACCCGATACCGCACAGCAGTTTCAATGGGAGCGCTAATGTCTCGCCGACTTCTGATCAGATTTATGCCGAGAACCGTGTATTCTTCGATGAGCAGCCGGCAGTTGCCCGCCTGTTTGCCGAAGAATTTGCGCGCCTGTGGAACGAATATTCAGAAATAGCCTATGGAAAATGGCTGCCTGAGAAGTATATCGAAGCTCAGCAGGTGCCTGGCTACGCAAAAATTGTTTTTAACTCTGAGCCAGTAGACGAATTGCAACTTACAAGAATCGACAGTGAACTGATAAACCTGATTAATCGCGTAGAAGCTTCGGGGAGTCTGGATCTTGCAATGTTCAGCCTGACCCGCATCGAACTGGCCGAAGCAATCCTGAGATCAGCCGAACGCAACCCGGGCGCACGTTTTCGCCTGATGCTTGATCACGCACAGCTCGACGACGAAGATCCGATGCAAAGCAAACTTGGGCCCTGGCTGGAACAAAAAGCTGTCGAGCTTGACCTTAAAAACGTGCAGGTTCGCTACCGCTTTCGTCGCAACGCTTACGGCTACAGCGCTGAAGATAAAAAACCCATATTACTCAGCTACCTGAGCCTGTTTCTGCACCATAAAAATGTGACTGTTAACGATAAGGAAATGGCTATAGGCAGTTATAACTGGTCTAACTCAGCCGAGTTTCTCAATTTTGAGAATGTCATGTTTTTGAATTCCTTTTGCAAGGACCACCAGAAAATCATCAACAGCTTCAAGGCTGAATTCGAAACCCTCTGGAACTCCAGATTACCGGCAGTAGTGAGTGAACCACACAAGGGCGCACCACAGACGGTAACTCTTGCCGAGGGCAAAGCTCTGCATAAACAGTTACTCAAAACCCTCAAGAAAGAGCAGAATCGCAAGATTCTGGCGACTCTTGACCGTGAGGCATTTAAAACTTTGGCCCAGATCGCCGAAGGAACCGGCCTTAGCGAAAAACAGGTAAAACAAGGTATCAGCGCTCTCAAAGCCGACATGTTCATAGTAAGATGGACTAAAGATGGCATTGAGGGCTATTCTCAGGCCGATTGAGAATCTAAGGAC
This sequence comes from Candidatus Rifleibacteriota bacterium, assembly GCA_018818125.1. GTDB lineage: Bacteria > Muiribacteriota > Ozemobacteria > Ozemobacterales > Ozemobacteraceae > Rifleibacterium. Next base: position 4,967 of record JAHISQ010000183.1, on the reverse strand, counting down.
AACATTAAAGCTATGCAACCATTTATTATTGACCGACCAACTCTCGCGCAGCTTCCGACAAAAACCGATACTGACCTGCAAAAACTGGCTCATGCGCATCGCATAAACTGTCTTGCCGGCCTGATGAGCGCACAACACGGCTGGCTTGGCGCATGCTTTTCGAGCATGGAACTACTAACCTGCATTTACCACCGCCACATAACAGATCCAATGCAGCCGCTAACGCAACGCGCGTCGCTGCATCTGTCAAAAGGGCATGCGGCAATGGCACAATACGCGATTCTGGCTGCGCTTGGGTGCTTCGAGCCCGAAAAGCTCGCAACCTACAAGATGTTTGGCGGTCTGCCAGCACATTGCGACCGCAACATACCAGGAGTAGACTCTGACAGCGGCTCACTCGGCCAGGGACTTTCCAAGGCGATCGGCAATACGATAAGCAATAAAGCAAATGCCAACCGCTCGCCGGTTTTTGCTATAATCGGCGATGGCGAACTGCAGGAAGGCCAGGTATTTGAAGCTCTGCTGACGCTCAAAAAGCTCAGACCCTGGGGCTGCATACCTGTAATCGATCGCAATTTCCTACAGTCTGACAGTCAGACCGCCGATGTAAAAGATGCTGACAACTGGGCGGCAGTCTTTGCCGGCATCGGTCTGCTTGTAAAAGAAATAGATGGTCACAACATTGGCGAGATCGACCAGGCAATCAGTGCCCTGCTCGAATCAGATGAACCCGGAATAATAATTGCGAATACCAGAAAAGGCGGCGGCGCCAGCAAAACTACGATGCAGCCTGACACGCTACGGCATCATGGTATCTGGCACGGGAAAATACCAGACGACAATGAATACAGCGAAATCATTGAAGAACTGGTCAAAAAGGTTGACAGCCAGGCTTTGCACGATGTCTGGGCAAAGCATAAAAAGAACCAGACTGCAACTGCAGCAGACACCGACAGCAGCATTGTGATCGAAAACAGCATAAAAACATCAACCGGAGCCGCCTTTGGTCAGGCATTACTTGAACTGGCCGAATCAGACCAGGATGTATATGTACTAGATGCCGATCTCGAAAAATCATGCCAGCTTACTGAGGTTGCCAAAGCTTTTGGCGAACGCTATCTTGAAATTGGCATCAGCGAACAGGATATGTGTTCGATTGCAGCCGGCTTGGGTCTTACCGGCAAGATTGCGGTGGTAAACACATATGCCTCTTTTTATAAACGCTGTATAGACCAGGTTTTTGCCTGTGTTACCGAAAAAGTGCCGGTGATTTTTGCTGGTCATTATGCTGGCATAGACTATTTTACCGATGGTAAAAGTCACCAGTCCGTTAACGATATTGGATTGATGCGAGCGCTTGGAGACATCGAGATTTTCGAACCGATAGATGCCGAAAATACCAAAGAGGTATTATGTCACGTAATTGATCGCATGAGAAACGAGTTGAAAGAATCGGGACGCTGCAGGCCAGCTTATATAAGATTGCACCGCACTCCCGGCGACAATTTTTATGCTGATCCATTCGTAGCTGACGAACCGGTAGTTTTTACCAGCGGCTCCGAGATTATTGCAGAAAACCTGCTGTTTACAAGTGGCCCGCACATGCTCGAAATAGCCTGTTCGGCCTCAGAAATCCTGGCAGAAGAAGGGATTCCGCTTGACCTCGCAGCAATAGTGCATTTTTCCGACAATAAGAAACAGCTCAAAGACCTGCTTGGAGTCGCCAAATGTGTGTTCGTGCTTGAAGACCATCGCCGAGAAACTGGCCTGGGCAGCTTTATTGCAGCAACAGGAAAAATAGCGCCAGTCTGCATTGGCATACGCGATTACACGCAATCAGCCTTGGCACTCGAAGACATGATTTCGCACCACAAGCTCGACGCAGCAACAGTTTGTGAAGTAATCAGGAAGGTAGTTAACTGCAGTCATCACAGATAAAGGAGGAAGCAATGCCTGAATTCAAATTCAACCATAATAATATAAACGTTTTCGATCTCGAAAAGAGTCTGGCTTTTTACCAAAAGGCTCTCGACCTGGTCGAAGTGCGTCGTCGCACAGCCGAAGATGGCAGTTTCATCCTGGTGTTTCTTGGCGATGGCGAGAGCGCTCACCGCCTTGAGTTAACCTGGCTGCGTGATCGCAAAGAACCATACAATCTTGGTGATAACGAATTTCATCTGGCCTTTACCACCAACGATTTCGAAAAAGTACACAAACGACACATGGATATGGGCTGCATCTGCTACGAGAACCCGGGCATGGGCATATATTTTATTGCAGACCCCGATAATTACTGGCTGGAAGTTCTTCCTGAAAAGGCAATGAGCTGATTATAGCGCAGGACCAAAATATTGAAACCTGTTAAAACAAAACGTGGCGCACTGCAGCCAACTCATTTGATCGCCATAATACTGCTGATTACGGCAATCGGAATTGGTATCTACTACTGGCAACAGAGTAAAGTCAGCAAACCACCCCCACCAGACCGACCATCGTTCATCGCGATTGAACCCGCGCTTGTTGAAGAAACACGACGCCAGAAAAACATGGTATATGGTGGTCTTCCCCGCACAGCCACCCAAACCAAGTTGCTTACCCTGCACAACATCGGCTATTACGCCGGTTACTCTGACGACAGACACGCTCCCCTGTGGGTTGCTTATCGGCTTGATACATTGGATTTCGAGCACAAACTCAGTCGACCTAAATCGTTCAAAATCGATCATCGCACATTATCGAGAATAGATCCTAAGGATTACAGCAAGAGCGGTTATGACCGCGGGCACATGGCGCCGAACTCTGCTATCGCCACAAGATACGGCAAGGAAGCACAGCTTGAAACTTTCATGATGAGCAACATTGTGCCACAGACGCCAGAACTGAATCGTCGAGTCTGGCAGCGCCTCGAAAAGCTTGAAGACGAGTATGCCAACCGCTACGGCACACTATGGGTTATTGTTGGCCCTGTCTTTGACGAACATATAAAAACGATTGGCAACAACATAGAGGTTCCAGACGCCTTTTTCAAGATTTTGATCGATGAAGATGAAAACGGCATAAGAACCATGGCATTTCTGATACCTCAAACAGTTACAGGCAAAGAGCCAATCGAGAATTTTTTGACCAGCATTAACGAGATTCAGAAATTGACGAAGCTCGATTTTTTCTGGCCGTTATCGGATGAAGCAGAAGCACGTCTAGAATCAGCCGTAGCTGCTAAGCTCTGGTAATTGGAGTAAGAACATAGTATGAAAGCGAAAAAAAATCTTGCCTTTATTACAGGCGGGCTTTTGTTAATGTTCGCGCTGTTGTTTTATGTATTTGGCGGCACCAATAGCGGCATGTATGCAACTGCCCGGATAAAAAAGATTGTTCAGCAGCCAGCAATCGAGCCCGACACTCAGGAAAAAGTATTCGAAGTCGAGTTTGAGTTTACCGCCGGGCCCCACGCCGGCCAGACCATGAAAACCGAACATTTTGAAACTCCTAGCTCACCCTACAATCTTGATCTTGAAGTTGGCCAGACCGTCCTGGCTGTTGCTGAAGAGCAGGAAGGCCAGCTGATAATCGGCATTGACGAACATTACAAATCAGGCAAACTGCTGTTTTTATCGATGCTGGTATTGCTGCTGATTGCTGGTATTGCTGGCGTCAACGGCGTTAAAGCGATGCTGGCATTGTTTTGCACACTAATCATTATCTTCGGCGTTATGGCGAGACTGTTGTTGAGCGGCTGGGCACCAGTGCCTCTGGCCATTCTTTCGGCTCTCGTCATTTCCGTCATCAATCTCGCCTTTATTGCCGGTTTAACGAAAAAAGGACTGATCGCGCTCATAGGTACCGTCAGTGGAGTAATCCTGGCCGGGCTTTTTGGCTGGCTGGCAGCCATATTGCTCAGGCTTACCGGCTACACTGGCCATGAAAGCACTTATCTGCAACTGCTGAACGCCGAGATTGACCTGCGCGGCATATTGGTCAGCGGCATCATCATTGGTGCTCTCGGAGCGGTGATGGATGTGGCAATCTCGATTGCATCGTCACTGCTTGAAATATCGCGGGCCAACCCGACATACAATCGCAAAAAACTCTTTGAAAGTGGCATGAACATTGGTCGCGACATAATCGGCAGCATGGTTAACACTCTGATTCTCGCCTATACAGGTGCGTCTTTAACACTTATACTCCTGTTTGCAATGCAGAAGGAGGACTTTCCACTGATCAAGATAATGAACATGGAATTTATCTGCGCCGAAGTCATGCGCTCGCTAGCCGGTCTTTTTGGCATGGTACTGGCAATTCCGGTGACTGCAGCCGTAGCAGCCTACATATATGCCACTCCCGGTGAGCACTGCGGGATACGAGACTCTAATGGGCAAAGGGCATAAGAGTCACCTATAGAAGTGAAGAAGTCGGCGCGATTGAATAATAGAGTTGCTCTATGTTAGTCTGAACAAAATGAAGCAGGAGACATAAAATGTTGGAATCACGAGTCATGTTATTGAGTGACTATGCGCAGAATTATGTGGAAAAGGGGCGCAAGACCGCAGAAAAATCTGGTTTCTGGGGTCGCATGATCAACAAAATGTCCAGTAACAAACCAGCTGAACGCAAACTCACTGCTGGTGTCGGTGATGAACTGAAACCGGCAGATCTTGTCGACGAAGATTTTGCGCCATTCTGCAAGATAGACGAGAGAACCATTCACATCAAGAAAACCGCAGATGAATGCTGGGTAGCAGTAATAGAGGATGACGAACTCTGGGATCTCACGGAATGGGGCGAAGACTACTGCTTTGTGACCAGATTGCTGGCAGAAGTTTATTTTATGATCACCCGTGACGATTTTCACATTGACGACGATGAGAAAACGGTATTTCAGGCACTGACCGGCTGTCTCGAAGCGACCAGCCAGGAGGTTATTGACGCACGCAATCTCGTCTACTGGACACTGCTTGACAATGTTGTTG
>JAHISQ010000196.1 GCA_018818125.1 Candidatus Rifleibacteriota bacterium | reverse complement strand
TGGACATTGCACGCACCTGCGGAAGCCCGCCAGGGCTTTCCGAGACCTGGGCAAAAGTGAAGGCGGCAAAGCTGCCGGAGCGTTGGCCGGGTCAACAGGACGTGGGTCGTGTGCCGATCGAGAACCTGGCTGCCGTTCTATTCGGCAGCAGCTTCTTTTTCCAGGCCTGCTGGCTTGTTTTCCGGTGATTCAGACGCGGTTTCCGGTTGGGGTTTGCGGATACCAGTATGTTTCATGACAATATCTTCCAGGCGGCGTTTGAATTCAAAGTTACCGATTGGATCTTTCCGGAGATAACGGGCCAAGGATTCTGGAGACATCAGTTTTTTGGCTTCTTCTTCGTATGCCTGCATTGTTTCTGGAGCATACGACGCAATAAAAATGCGGGCTCTTTCCCTGTTTTCGCGTTCCTGGTCGATCTTGTGGTTTTCGCGTTGCTTTTGCTGTTCAGCTTCAGCAAGAGTTTTCTGTTTAACCTGTGCTACTTCCTTCTTGACGAGCTGATCTTCATAGTAAGCCAGACCGTAATCATCGTTTAGAGCCTTAGCAAGATAAACACGATAGTTACTGCCCTTTTCGCTATCTGTGCCCGGTTTCAGAGCGTTGGATCTGTCATTCGAATAAATGATATTGCGCATCACATAATCGAAACCTTTACTTGCAAATGTCGTTTGAATGATTGTCTTGATGCTTTTTCTATCTCGAAATAGCGAAGGAACAATATCTAAAAGCTTGTTCATCTGTGGATCCTCGACGTTTTCGAGTTCTAATGGGAACTCTGGCAAACATGGTTGCTGAGCCTGGGATTTAATGATGAAACGGATTTTACCAACACCACGGCCAACCTTGATTTCCTCATAGTCAAAAGCGAGATCGGTTTTTGCTGCCAGTTCTTCCTGAGCAGCTAGAATAACAAATCGCTTAAAATCATTGAAATTTTTATACTGACCTGGTTCAATCCCTAGTTTTTCGCGTAGTTCCTTCATTTCAAACACCCTGGTTCCAAGCTTCTGATACTGCTTTAGAAGTTCATAAATTCTGATTGAGAATGAGCTTTTCAGCTGCATGACCTGGTATAACTTGTATGTTGTGAAATGGCTTTTCAGCTGCAACAAGTAAGGCTTTAATTTCTGATCGAAGCTCAGAATTACAACGCCCTGCCCACTGATATACTTTGCCGAGGAAAGCCAGCTGATTTGAAGTTCCTCGCCGTTGCTATGGATTGTGAACACACGACTAATAAGCTTTTTGGTGATTTCCCTAATGTCTTTGTATTTGCCTTTATTATTGACTCCAACTAGTTTTGAAAACTCATTTACAGAAATGGAATAGTCCTTAAAGTCTTCATCTCCCGGCTTCAGCAAAGACGCTAGAAACAGAATAACACGCTGTTCCTGCGTAGATAGCTTATAGGAAGCTTCTACCAAAACATTGGATTTTCTCACGATGTTGTTTTTCATTGTCCCCTCCATAAGCATCTAGTGAAACTACGATAACATGCGAGATGATTTTTTAGCATTCCTTTTTTGCGAGTTGTTTTTAACTTCTCGTAGTTGACCCTGTTTTTCTCGCAATTTGACCCTGTTTTTCTCGCAATTGACCCTGTTTTTCTCGTAGTTGACCCTGTTTTTCTCGCAATTCGACCATCTACACTTTGATCTAATGCTGTTTCCAGATAGCCGAAAGTATTAAAGTACTAAAGTACTAAAAACATACAAACAAGAGATTGCTTACAAATAATTCGATGATTTGTGGTTGTATGTTCGTTTTTTTTATACAAATAATAGCAAACCCTCAAAAAAATATTCGTTATTCCTGTACAGTCGGTGATCTTGTTTGCTGATATACGTCTAAAACTAAGTAGAATTGATATAACACCCTGTTTTTCTCGCAATTCAAAAAGTATTTCTCTGGATTGATGCGGGTTTTATCTTTTACAAGACTAACATGTTGACCCTAAAAAAGTCATAGTTCGCAAGAGTGTTTACACTGACAAGAAAAAAATGATAAAAGAATCCGGCCTCAGTTAAGGGTTGTTCAAAAAGTGAACGATAGCGGCGTTTTTTTTAGTTTTATGGGCGTAGGTCGGTCTGGAAAGTTTGTGCTTTGTAAAGGGCACGGCAATGGCCCTAAAATCGATTTTTAGTTGGCAGGTTATTTCATTGTATTGCGGTGCACTCGATGTGGCAAAAACTTAGAAATCTGTTTCCAGAGAGCAAAGGGCCGGTGAGGTTTACAGAATTTTTTAGGTTTTTGCATCGCTTGCCGGTGCAAAAGCCTTTTTGGACTGAACCGCGGGGAATTGGCAGATATGGAATTTTAACTGTCTTCTGCTGACCGGGTTTTAGTAAAAATGGCCAGGGTTG
>JAHISQ010000182.1 GCA_018818125.1 Candidatus Rifleibacteriota bacterium | reverse complement strand
TATTCATTGAAAACCTTTCGGGTGATGAAGTTATGGCCTTGCAACCTTTACTAAATCACATTCCGGAAGGTTTTTCAATTTCCCATCGCTATTTCAGGGCAATAAAGCAAATAAAACGCCGTAAATATGGCAATCCTGGTTATTCTCATATGGAAAGGCTCTCTGAAATCTTCGCACGTCTGCCTCAAAACGTGCGGTAAAAAAATCCCGGATGCAGAGAAAAAAATCTTCTGATATTTAGCGTTAACCAGTTTGCGGATATAATAATCCTGCCTGCGTCATGTAACTCTCTCGGTCGGACCTGTCGAAGGTTGCCCGGCAAACATGGCCGCAAGCACACCAAGCAATTTAACATGACGAATCGGCTTGTTCACGTAGGTTACCTTCGGAATGCCCAACAATCGAGGCTTAATAGCTGACAGCGGGAAATTCATTATAACTTTGCAAATCCAGGCCAGCTTTTCATCGGCCATAATCGATAACGCCAGATCATCACCACTCGATCCCGGCATCTCCATATCTAAAAACACCAAATGGAAAGGGTCGTGCTCGCTTAGTGCCTGGTGCATGATGTCGAGAGTCGCTGCACTGTCATCAATCTCAACCGGCCGCAACCCCCAAGCTTTAAGGCTTTTGCTGAGCATCTGTCTGTTAAATGGACTGTCATCAACAATCAGAACCCGTAAGTCGGCAAGCTCAGCCGGAACCTTTTCCGAGATTTTTTTGATACCTTTCTGTTTCCGCAAACACACGGTAAACCAGAAGGTGCACCCCGGTTGATCACTAGTGCCACCTGATAAAGAAGTCGGGCTTTCTACGCCAATCTGACCACCCATCAGGTGAGATAAATGTTTAGAAATAGACAAACCGAGCCCGGTTCCACCAAATTTTCTGGTTGTAGAATTATCTACCTGAGTGAATTTATTGAAAAGCAGCGCTTTTTTGTCTTCTGCGATCCCGATACCTGTATCATGAATGGAAAAGCGCACAACCGCAGCTTCTTCTGTTTCTGAATCAAGCGATACTTCAACATAAACAGACCCGAAAAGAGTAAACTTTATGGCATTAGCAGTAAGATTGACTAGTATCTGCCGCAATCTCCCCGGGTCGCCATTAAGAAAAGTCGGAACATGTGAATCAATGCTGCAGATAAATTCAAGCCCCCTGTCGTGTGCTCTAAAAGCCGTGACTGCTACAAAATCATCCAGTAAAGTATCAAGATCGAAATCCAAGTTTTCCAGGTCTAGTTTTTCTGCTTCAATTTTTGAGAAATCAAGAATGTCATTGATGATAGTCAGCAATGAGTTCGCACTACTGTTCACAATTTGAGCGTATTGCCGCTGCTCTTCAGTCAGCCTGGTATCAAGAAGCAGATTGATCATGCCGACCACGCCGTTCATTGGCGTTCGTATTTCATGACTCATGTTGGCAAGAAAGTTTGATTTGGCTACGTTTGCGCTTTCGGCGTTTTTCTTTGCATGCTCTAATTGCGACGTTCTTTCTTCGACCCTCTGTTCCAAGGTTTTGTTTGCTTCTTCAAGCTGGAATTGAGCACGACCGAGTCGCTCAATCAATTTATTAAAAGAATCGGCCAGGGTGCCAACTTCGTCATCGCGATCTACAGCGAGCCTTTTTTCGTATTCTCCGGGATTGAAATTACTTACATGATTGGTTATCCAGGCTATGTGGCGGCCAAGAAAAAACCTGAAGGCCCATTGAAATAGAAACACCAGGATTGCGGTTTTAATAAACCACGACAAGGTGATCAGTAAAAAGCCAAATTCTAGTCTGCCAAAAATAACTGATGGGCCCGAATAGAATCTGACATTGCCGATATGATTGGTTTTATTTCTGAACTCATAATTAAGAGGAAACTCATGAACAAACAACCCGGCGCTGTTGGTCGCAGTTGTCAGGTTTCCGCAGGTAACAAGAGTTTTGTGGGCGGGATCTTCCACGACAACGCCAAGAACCATTGGTAAATCAAATATTGAATGTGCAATAGCTTCAATCTGGCTATTGTCTACTTGCCACACTGCTGTCGATAAAGATGGAGAAAAAGTTTTCTGCAGACGGGCAAGTTCTCCGGCTACTTGAGCTCTGGTATGACTATATTCAATCCAGAACTGCAATAAAACAACTATAGTCGACAAGACAAAATATATCGCAAGCACTGCCAGAAGCAGTTTATTCGATATCGACTTTCCAAATGACATCATTGCAAGTGAACCTCAAATGCAGGCTGGATCAATCGCCTGCGCGCGGCATATCGCATTCAGGTTGAGCGCTGTCTTTGAGTTGTTGCGGTTGGGAGAACATCTTAACCTGATGTTTACTACGTAATGCATCGATCAGATCTTTTTTTTCTTCGAGAAATCGGTTAAGTTCAGCAATTAAATTCGGGTATTTAATGCTGGAACATAGATAAGAACCCTTGGTGTGTGGCAAGTTTTCGGCAAAAACCAGTTCTGCCGAATCAGTGCCGGACTCTTTGAGCACCCGATCAGCTACAGCAACATTGACGTAAGCGCCATCAATACGATTCATGATCACCTGTTGCAATAAACCATGCAAAGAATTATTTTCGCTGAGTCCCAGGGTTCCAGAGTTGATTAAATCCAGATAATCCCATGCCGTAAACCCTCTTACTGTGCCAATAACTGTAAGACTGGCAACGGGACAGCTTTGATTCTCCGAGCACACCATAAGACCATCAATAAAATCAGCTATTGAATCGCTGTAATGAATAGTAATGTCTTTTTTGGAATCCTGCTGCCAGAAAGGACTGTCTGGAAATTTGCAATCGATTGTGCCATCTAAAAACTCAAGATAAAGTCTTTTAACCGGCAGAATTTTATAGCGCAGCACATAACCCTTTTCTTTGGCAAAGGCATCAAAAAATTCACGGGCATAACCAATATATTCTTCGTCGTTGAAGCCATAAAAAGGTATGTAATCAATGCGCTCGACGCCAATTACAAATTCAGTTTTTGCAGACGTTTCTACGAGTGTTTCTGCAAAGCAGAAATCTGCCACCAGCATGACAAGTATCAAAAACATCAGACACTTGATTCTGTTAGCTTTCATATTGTTCTACTTCCCCTCTTTTTATTCTTTTCCTCGATCGTTAGAAATGCCACTGAAGCAGAAGATTAACATTGCGCTCGTTAGTGGGAAAAGCACTGGTATGTTTGATACCGTATTTGTTGTCCCAGTATTCATATTCAATGCCGACATAGACTTTGTCTTTGACTCCCAGATGGGGCGTAATCAGCCATTTAAGCTGAGAAGAAAAATTCATGCTGGCCGCTTCATCTTTGGTCGAGGTTGTTTTATCAATAAATCCGTCATACACGAAGTCTTCATGGCCGATTTTGAACGGCAGGCCCCATACCACTGTTGTCTGCCAGCTATTTTCAACCTTATCGTTGATGCGGCGGTAATAATCAATTTTAAAATATTGAAAAGGTTTGATATTAAAATCTATGCCGATGCCATAGAGAGTGTTCTTAATATTGTCGCCCATTTCCAGGGTATTTGACAGAAAATAGTCCTTGATAATGCCCGATGAAAAATCTTTTTTAAAAATCTTACCAAGACCGTAACGAGTAGACCATTCACCATAATTCTCGGTCTGACCATTGCGTGAACGCAGGTGATCATAAAACAGAAAACTGTCACCAAAACTGGTTTCAGCAGTATGCTCAAAGGTGAATACATTGCGGTTTCTATCGCCAACGCGATAATCAGAGCCATTCAAAAGGGTAGCGCTAAAATCCTGCCAGAGAATCTTTGCCGAAGCAGGAACCGCACACAAAATAATAAAATAGAGAACTACTGTCAAATTACGTCTGATCATTTTCAACTCCATGATTTTTGCTTTTCAGCAGCCTCACAATCTACGACAAAGGCTGTTATGTCTCGTTTAAACCCAAGGTTCTAATCTGTGGCTGTCGCACGTCGGTTTACATGATCTTCCTCGGATTCCACTCACTTGTATTTCACTTTTTTATGTTTACTATAATGACCTATTTTGAATATTCTGGCAAGCAATCTGATCGTTCTACAAAAATGAATTAGTTGGTTTCTGCATAGATTATTTGGAGAGCAGAAAAGCAGCGCTTTTCTGAAAGGAATTGACTTAGCAGTTTCCAAAGCTCATAATAAGAAGAGTAAAAAGACAATAAAATGACGGAATAAATATGAGTAAGAGCCCTGTTTCCAGAAACACAATTATGACACGACTGATTTTGTATCAGGTAATCGGGCACTTAGCTTTGCTGTTGCTTATTGTCGGAGATGAAGTCCTTGATATTCCTCATATCATATTTGGCGCACCTCCAACACCAATAAACTGGATTGAGGCAATAATTGAAGGAATATATGTTATTGCGTTAGGCACGTTTACCATGTTTGTATCCTTGCGTTTCTTGAATAAGATTAAACTCCTTGAAGGATTTCTGCCGATTTGTTCATTCTGCAAAAAGATTCGGCAAGGTGAAGATTGGACATCGCTTGAGAAATACATGGATGATCATTCTGAGGCTGTATTCTCTCATGGTGTTTGCCCTGAATGCGCTGAAATAAATTACGGCGAGTATCTGAATCAAGACAAAGACAAACCGAAAAATAAGAATGTAGCTGACAAGAAATAAATTTTCTGGATGTCGGTTGTTGTACTGGTGGTAGATTTATTCGTGTCTTACAAGAGCGTGGTTTTGCAATACTCTGGAATCGTTGTCTCTAAAGAAGTGATCAGCTGCAAAGCAGAACATCCAGACGTATAACTCCATGTCCAAGACATCTGCACGTGGGAGTCTGAGCAAAAGTTTGATTTTGTAGTCGCCTGGGATAGCATTTTCATCGACCTCTTTCCATGCAGGAACATGTTTTTGCCTGATATGTAGCTTACTGTCAATTTGTCTTGTTTTTGACATTATTTATGACTTTGCTGACAGTGCCAAAGCCAATTTTGCTGCAGAATATTTTTTCCTGATTCTTGTTGTCAAGTTGGTCTTGATGGTTGTTTTGTCTGGACAATTGTTGTTCTCACCATTAAGCTTCTTAGAGGATTCAGAGGAAAAAAATTGTTAAGGTCTTTTTCTAAAAAACTACTCGTGATATTTATTTTTGGCATGTTACCAGCCGTAGCGATTTACCTGGTTGCCAGTCAGTTAATCGACTTTGCCGAAAAGAATCGTCTGGACGCAGCTCAACAAAAGCTTCGGCAACAATTAATTGCAGTTGCGGAAAAAGCCAACCCGGAAGGTTTCTATTTTCAGATCTTTGATCGGTTGTATGTTTCTTTGCGTAATGCCCATGCCACTGGTCACCTATCGACTGCGCAATCGTTGGCCATGAATTGCGCCACCAGATACAAAGTAGATTTTATCTCATATCTGTTTAATGACCGCGGCGAAATGACTAAGATTACACCGACACCGCCTCCCAACCGCTTTATCATCGGGAAAATATGGGATATTCTTGCCGAAACTGACAACTACCAGCCTGGCGAGGACGAAAAAAAGCAATTGAAGAGAATTCAGCTGCTGCTTGGAGCAGAATCCAATGCCGGGCGTCTGAAAAACCTTGAAGGGCATCTGATCAGCCTTAAAAAGAAAAAAATGCCAGGCTTCTTCTACTGGCAACGATTTTCGCCAGAAAGCAAGTCTGGAGTGGTCTTTTTTATCATGCCAAGCGTCGGCACTGATACCATTTTGCAGAAGCATTTAGGGCAAACTCCCCATCAGAGGTTCAGGCTGTCCTATTGGGACTTGGAATCTCCGAAGCCTTTATTTACAAATTTCAGTCAAGATGTTGCGTTATTGATTAAAAACAGGCTTGAACAAAGCAACGATAGCTTTGTTATGAAGTCACACCGGTTGTGGGCGATTTTAAATACCACTTTTGGTGTGTTTGTTGGGTCATTACCAACGCCAGCTTACAAACTGCAGAGCGTCAGAGGAATGCTGAATCTTTGCTTTGTCATGGTTCTGGTTTTTCTGCTGGTAATACTTTTTAATAGTCAGCTGAATCTGCAGAGTTCCTATATCAGAATTGGAAACAAGCTCTCGGCAATTCTGCTTGTAGCTATAGCTATCCCGGTTTCAGCATTGACGCTTACCGGAATTGTCTCCATTTCTGACCACGAAAAGGTGTTGCTGTCTCAAATTGAAAAGGAACAAAAGCAGAGACTTTCGGCGATTGAAGATGATTTTATCAGTGAAGAAGTCAGTTTTAACAGCATCAGCTCAGGTTTGCGTCGCCAGGTTGTTGAACAATTTTCTTTGCAGATATTCCAAAAAGAGTCAAAAGAGCTATTGCAGCATCGCCAGGTGATCAGGATAGAGTTGCGTGGATTGAATGGTGATTTAATCAGCATATTTAATGCTGGCGGTCATTTTGAAGGCCTGGAAAAGATCAACGATGCTTTTTCTCGCTATTTAATCAGGCAAAATCTCAGTCAGCGACTTAAAGATGAGAAAGTTGAACTGAAACGCCCACCTGATGAGGTTTTTACTGATCTATTTGCCAGCAGTGATTTCGGGTTTGCCCAGGTTGGCGAATCTCCAGACAGAGTTCATTCTTTTCGTTTCGGACAAAACGAGCTTTTCTGGTATTGGACATACATTTCACAGCCGGGTCATCCAGCCGCATTTTTGTCAGTTATTCAGTCCGTTGGCATCGCCCGGGAAAATTTCCTGAGCAAGGTGCTTGATGAAGGCAGGCCCGGTTCAGGGAAACTGGGAGTCTACAATTGCGACCGTCAGACCTGGCTAAAAGGTGGATTTTCAGGAGCAAAGGCGGTTGCTGCTACCATCAAGACGGCTCAGATCTCGGAACAACCAGAAGCACGTATTGTAGATCTTGCCGATGGTCGATTTATCGCGATGGCATTTCCTGGGACATTGTTGGCACCGTATAGTCTGGTGAGCTTAATCAGCGATGCTGAAATCAGATTTCAGATTAATCAATTGTATTTTGCTCTGATAGCAGGAATCATTGCAATCCTTTTTGTTGCCATGGCCATTGCTCGTTTACTTGCCAGAACCTTTCTGGTCCCAATTAATGAACTTGCCCGGGGAATGGTGCAGGTTCAGAACCGTGGCAACGATGCCAAAGTCGTTATTGATTCAGGTGATGAATTTGGCGAGCTTGGAACGGCCTTTAATCAGATGGTTGACGACCTGAAGGAAATGCAGTTGGCCAAAGTGGTGCAGGAGTCTTTGTTTCCACAGGAAAAACCACAGATTGATGGATTTGATACCGCCATTTTTAATCTTACTGCTACTGATCTGGGCGGAGATTATTGTGACGTTTTACAGGTAACTAAAAATCAGTGGTTATTGCTTATTGGTGATGTGAGTGGTCATGGAACTCCCGCAGCATTATGCATGGCTATGGTTAAAGCCGCAATTTTTAAGGCCTGCAGCGATGGTTTGATGTTTGCAGAACTGACGGAATCTTTGTCGGATTTGCTGCTGAAAACTCTGAGTCGCAAGAGAATGATGACCATGCTTTTTGTGCTCCTCGACACAGATGATTACACACTGCAAATGATCAATGCCGGTCACAACTGGCCTTTAATTCTGCGAAAAAATGGCCAGGTTGAAGAAATTCAGTCAGTGGGACTTCCCCTCGGAATTCGTGCATCAAAGCGCCCCCGCTCTCAAGTCACACAAACACTTAACCCAGGCGAGACTCTATTTTGTTACACCGATGCGTTGATAGAATGCAGGTCGCCGGATAACGAGGTCTATGGGCATGAACAGCTTTATCAGGAACTTGCACGTTTGCATGGTAAGTCTTCCCAGGAATTGATTGATCACTTAGAAACAAAATGGCGGCAATTTATTGCTGGCGGGATTCGCGAAGATGACTTAACCATGCTGGTGTTGAAAAACTGTCAGCAGGAGGCCCGCTGATAATGACCAGCAATAACACACATAAAGTTGCAGCCAGCTGGTCGTTAGTAATCAGCAATATTTTTCTATTCCTGATTTTACCCTGTCTGGTAGTTTGGGTGCTTGGCAATGCAGTAATAAGACAGAATACAAACCTTTTAAAAAGCGATTCAATAGATCTTCTGAAAAAAGATGCTGAACGGATATGCACTTTTCTTGATCCCGTCAACTTTCTTGATGGGCAATTTCGGCGCTTTAATGCGGCTATAGACTGGAATACTATCAATTCTGACAAGGTTGCAGGTCTGTATCAGAGTTTTACTGGCGAAGCCCTGAGATTTATACCCTACGTTTTCAAAAATGGTGTGCTTGTTACCCCCGAAAGTGTTCTTGATGACTCCGGAGAGACTATCCGGAAATTGTGGTGGTATTTACATTGTCAGCCTGTCAGGCCATACCTGGAGGACAAAAAAGACTCTAAAGCCTGGTTTGGCAATGGGCTTGCACTGATTGAGGTCAGGCGTTCCGGTGGACAGCTGGTTGAGTTCACCGGCCGCAAAGGCAAAGGATTGCTGTTTTATGCCAAAACTGGTCCAGAAGAATCGTTAGATGGAGTATTGCTTGTCGCGTGGACGATTCCTGATGTGGAAATTTTGGCCAACTTTCTTCCAGCATCCTATACCAGCAATATAAGTCTCAGAATTGAGCCGCGTGGACATAATAGCAAGCGTGATGGAGATAAATCGATTAAGAACGGCGAACAGCAGAGTGAAGTGCTGCGTTTGCGTAAAACTATTGGCAACAGTTTTGTTTATTTTCAGAAAGGATTTTCTGAAAAATCCCTTGGATCTGCCCGAACCATGCTCCATCTAATCATAGTGCTAATGGTAGTGATTATTGCTACTTTAATGAAAGTTGTTTTGTTGCAGGAGCGCATTAACAGTCTTTCAATCAAATACAAACTGGTTGCTCTCATTTTATATGCTGTATTTCTTCCTCTGTCCGGGCTTACTTTTTTTGGCTGGAGATACGTTGCCGAGCGTCGAGAACTTCTGCAACAGGAAGCGTTTATTGCCTGCCAGAACAGCATAAACGAGCTTGAAAACGGTTTCGAGAGAGAGAAATTTAAAATTCTCAATTTCTATCGTTCATTCCAGGATTTACCTGATATGGCGACCAATACTGCTGCCCTGCAACCATATTTTAAGGAAATGGATGCCAAGCAACTGATTTACATCATAGAAATTCGCGATATACACGCCAATGTTCTGGTTTCCACCCAGAATCCTGAAGCGGTGAGCAAAATTGGCATTATCGGCAAAGTTTTTGCAAGATATGGCATAGATCATTTTCTTAGTCATAAACTTCCGCAAAAGCAGACTCTGATGCCTTCTGCCCAGGAAATGCTGCTACAGGAATTTCTCGAAAGTCCCTTTGGCGGCTGGGCCAGGATATTTGAAAGTCCTGATGAGCTGAATCCTGTTTCATTTGGGGGCCTGGATCTGCTTTTTTATTGGAATGTTTTTCCACAGTCCGACTATAAACCTGCTGTTATGCTTTGTGATCAGCACATTCAAGCGAATGTCATAAAATATCTGCGTGAAAAACTTGTTCACCGATCAGTATATAAGCAGGGCGCTATGCGCCGACTTGCTTGTACAACAGCAGATACGATTCTTATTGGTTCCGATGAAAATAATCCCACTGGAGAGCTCAGAGATTTTATCGGTCAGGTGCGTCGCAACAACAGCCCACAAACCGGGGTGCTTGAGTGGCAGCATGAAAAGTGGCTTGCTGCCGGCGCTCCAGGTAAAAAGCTTGTAGGCAATATTGTATTAAGTCTATACCCATTGTCGCAAATTGATGATCAGACTACTCTCATCAAAAGGGATCTGGCGTGGGGTGGAATTCTGGCTCTGGTGTTGGCGCTCCTGGTTGGTCGGTTGTTTTCATCGACCATTATTCTGCCGCTGGCAGAGATTATGAAGGGCGTAAAAGCTCTGCGGCGTCGCGACACCAGTCAAAGGATTCAAATCCTGCAAAACGATGAACTGGGACGACTTTCAGCGAACTTTAATCATACTATCGAAACCCTTGAAGACGTAATTTTCGCCAAAACAATTCAGGCGCAGATAATTCCAGATGTAGCACCACCAATAGAAGGTTACCTGGCCGATCTGTATTATTTGCCAGCTGCCGATCTTGGTGGCGACTACTGTGACATTCAACCAGTCAAAGAAAATGAGTGGCTCCTGGTCATCGGCGCTGTAAACGGACATGGGGTAAGTTCAGCTCTGGTGACAGCTATGGCCAAGGCTATTGTTATACAATGTCTCGCAGCAAAGAAGTTTATTATTACAGACCTTTTTGTCTGTATGAACAAAATGCTGTATTCACAGTTTAAGCGCAGGAAATGTATGACTCTTTTTGCAATGTCTCTAAATCGCCTTTCAGGCATGGCTCGCTTCGCTAACGCTGGACATCCCTTGCCACTGCACTTTTCTGCCGGTAAAAGATTGCCGTTTCCAGAACTTTTTCATGCCCCATTAGGTTTCAACCTGAGCGACCAGGAATTTTCGACAGCAGAAATTGTTATGCAATCCGGTGATTGCCTGGTTTTTTACACAGATGTTTTTGTTGAAATGCATGACCGATCAGGAAAACCCTTGGGGACAGATGGTTTCGCAGCGTTGTGCCAGGAATTTATACACCTTCCACCAATGCAGATGCGCACAGGTATTCTGGCAAAAATTTCCGAAATTTCTGCTGAAGAGCTAGATGACGACCTGACGCTGATGATTCTCAAAAAAACGATCTGATATCAACTCAAAATCTATCTCGGAGTCAGCTTAAAACCGTAACCATTCTGTTACCGGTATCGGATGAATCTGGTGGCTGGCAAACCTGTTGTCAGGTTTACATAACTCTCAAAGCTGCCGTTTATTGCTCTGCAACGTATTTTTTCAAATATCTTGTTAAAACGGTTTTTTTCCCTTGACGCACTGCAGCATTTATGGCAGAATTGTGTTCATAAAAAAAACGCAAGGTAAATGGAGGCAAGCTCGCCATGAGTCACTCAGTAATGGTATGGTCCGCTCTGATTCTTTATGTTTCAATCACTATTTTTCTAACCGTCAGAGGCATGCGTCGCACAAAAGATCTGGCCAGCTTTGCCGTCGGCAACCGCGACATTGGACCGGCATGGGTCGGTCTTTCGCTGACAGCTCAGCTGACAAGCGTTGCAACCTTTGTGGTAAATCCTGGACTTGTTTATCATTATGGCCTTTCGGCTCTTGTCGGCCTCGGCTTCGCTGCCGGCATGGGCATCATAACCGGACTATGCGTCCTATCAGGGCCTTTTCGAACGGTTGGCGACAGAGTTAAGGCTCTGACCATACCGCAATGGATCGGTGCCAGATATGAGTCAAAATGGCTCCGCCTGTTTTTTGCAATTATCTCGCTTACGCTGATCAGCTTTATCGTTCTGATCGCAGTAGCCATAGCGCTTACGCTTTTCTCGCTTCTGCAGATGACAGATATCAACCAGACCACCTGGCTGGTAGTCGGCATTATGGTCTTTGTGTTCTCTTACACTCTGCTTGGAGGTGCCAACACCTCCACTTACACTAACGCGATTCAGGCCATGGTAATGCTGCTTGTCGGCATAATTTTGATTGGAAGCGGCTATGAGCACTTCCTCGGCGATGGTCTGCTGGCCAAGCTCAATGCGATTAACCCGCAACTGGGCTCACTTACCAATCCAGGTTCACTCTACTTCCGTAATTTTTTCGAAGTATTTATCTGTAATTTCATCGTAGGCCTGGCAATAGTCTGTCAGCCGCACATTCTTGGAAAATCTCTGTTGCTGAAAGACACGAGTCAGATCAAAACCTACCTGACCGTTGCGATAGTCGCCGGTACAGTATTTGTTTCGGTAATGCTTGTGGGTCTTTATGCGCGTGTCTCGTTAATTGAAGTGACAAGAATCGACATGGTTGTACCCACATACATTGCCATGAATTTTTCATCGGCGACACAGGTTTTGATCAGCATAGGCCTGCTATGCGCCGGGATTTCAACCCTCGAAGGACTACTGCTGGCTCTTTCTGCAATATTTTCCAGCGACATCTACCTGACCCTGAGGCCGATCAACCCTGAAACCAGAGAGCAGGACCTCAAAAAGGCCCTTCGCTTTGGTCGAATTTCACTGATATTCGTCGGTATCGGCTGTGTATTCCTCTCAATCTGGCAGTTGAGAAACCCAACTGGTGGCTCTGTCGCCATTTTTGCGCAATACGGCGTGTATCTACTGTTTACAGCAACCTTTCTGCCGATCACCTGCGGTCTCTTTCTGCCCAGCGTCACCCGTGCGCTGGTCAGTGGCGGAGTTATCGCCTCTACCCTGTTCTATTTCATACCGGCAATAATTCACCGCTACGCTCCAGAAGCGCCTTTCTTCTACATGGCCAACAACCCCGCCATCCTGGCAACCTGCGGCATTATAGCTGGTTGGCTTGTAGTGGCAGTCGGGCTAGCGGTTCAGAAAAAGCAGCCAGCTTTTAAAAGCGTCAGCCCAGAAATTGGTCAACTTAAACCTGTTGAAGTTCGCCAGGAAAATAAAGCAGGGTAATTTGCTGCAACTGCGAACGTCATTTAATCGACTTCAAAAGAATCCCCCGCAAATGCGGGGGATTCTTGCTGTTCCGTGATAGCCTGATAAATCTGCTGATTAAAGCTGCTTAAGAGCAGAATCGAGCCATGTGAGATCTTTTTTGACGTCGGCGGCAACAAAGCGGCGGTCGACTTCACTCCATTTCTCGGGAGCAAGTTGCTTTGCTGCATTTTTGAGATAAGAGTTACGCAACTTTTCCATATCCTGTTTACAGCCTTTAACCTGACTCAGGTGCTCAGGAATGACAATGCTCTTGCCGTTTACCCCATCATCCGGGTTTCCACGACGCACTTCGATACCCATCTTCCTGGCAAAAGCCAGCTGCGAGTTGTGATGCTTGCCAGCGCCAGTGTATTCGGTTTCTTGAACAACGATGATCTGATCCTGTTTCATTTCGCGGGCTAGAGCAACAGCTCCGGTAACGCTGGTATTGCCGGCCGGCCCGCGCTCAATACCTTCTAACTTGGCCAACAGCTCGGTTATATAAAAGACCTCGCCCTGTTTAACCAGGACGTAGTCGTCCATGTAACGCATGCTGCGCGCCGCATTACGGGGCACATCGACACGGTCAGGCCAGGTAGCGAACGGAATACCAAAACCGGTATGACCGGTAGTGAATGATTTGCGGTTGAAATCGTGATCAGAAGCCATGTGCAGACCGGATAAATCAACTGAACAGGCAACAACTTTGGCCTGGCACCCGGCTGCCATCATGCCGCGGGCAGTTCCGGTGATATTGCCGCCACCGGCATGAGTGACTACCACCGCATCAGGTTCTCTTCCTGTCATGCTACGGATTTGTAATGTCAGCTCACTACCAAGACTCTCAACCCCCTTGATTCCAAACGGGGTGTAGAGTGAGGCGTTAAAGTAACCGGTTTCTTCAAGAGCCAGCAGCAGATAATAAAATAGCTCGGGCCCGACCGAAAGTTTAACTACTTCGGCACCAAAAGCCTCGCACTTGCGACCTTTTTCGACAATTTCGGGCTGACCGATGCCGTGCGAGTCAAATACCTCCTGAACAATTATGCAGCGCAGACCGCGTTGAACAGCCTGCGAAGCGACAGCGGCGCCATAGTTTCCAGAGGTTGCAGCAATTACGCCTTTATAGCCTTTTTGCGCTGCAACATAAGCCGAAATTGAAGCCCGACGCGCCTTAAAACTGCCAGATGCATTTGCGGCCTCGTCTTTCAGAAATATGCGCGCACCTTTGCCGGGCGCACTGATTTTTCTGACTGCACGTGTAAGGTTGTGCAGTTCATACATCGGTGTATTCCCGACCTTGGTTTCGGCCTGAATTTTAATTATATCTTCAAGCGTAAAACCGCAGTCATCCATCATTCTTTCGTAGTCAAAAGCCAGCTCGCCCTGTCGATAGACCTCATAGTCGAGACCCATCGAAGATTTCATGATTTCATTTCGGCGCGCCATCACAGCCTGATAAGAGGTATCGCGGGTCATAGTTCACCTCCAAGACCAATGATAAGCAGTTCTTCGATAGTTTCACCAAAACTGTGCTCATAATGTGGCCGCACAACTTTAAGTTTACCACCGACTATGCGACCACTAAGAGTCCTGATGGTGACTTCTGAGTCTGTTGGTGCGTCGGCAACCAGAAACCCTGCCACCTTCATCAGGTATGGCGTTGCATGGGTATCTTCAGGTGTCTGTGGAGCCCTCTGCTCTGGCGTTAGAAGAATCTTTTCGATCTCTACCCAGGTTCCGGCCTTTACTTCGCTCATATCTAAACCTCCAGCTTATACGCTTTTACTAATCAAAAGTGTGTTTCAGGCTATCAAAACTTTGCGGACTAACACACGAACATATCTTCGTTAACGGCAGAATCACCCGTTTTCAATGCCACATTATAGCACCTGAAAATCAGAGAGCAAGAAAATCGTTATGAACCCGCTAAACCGAAGACTTGATATCCACAATTTTTATAGTATACTTGCCCGGGAAGCCCGAAGACCTTTTCATGGTTTTGAAAAGATGCTCAGCTGTCAGTCTTCTGGAAAAGCTTATAAGAATTATTCAATAACAGGAGAAATGATGTGAAGAAAGAAAACGTTAAGATTGCGATCTGGGGTTTTGGTGCCATGGGAAGCGGTATGGCCGAAGTATTACTGCGCAAAAAAGGCGTAGAGATAGCCGGCGTATGTGATATTCACCCGGATCGTGCCGGAAAAAGCATGTTTGAAGTGCTTGGCGTTCCCATGGGAAATCATAAAGATGTGATCATACAAAACGATATCAACAAGGTCATCAGCAAAAAGTCAGTAGATCTCGTAATGCTTGCCACTGACAGTTTTACCAGCAAATCCTTCGACAAGATCAAACTGATTGTCGAACTTGGCATCAATGTTATTACTACTGCCGAAGAAATGGCATACCCGAAAGCCAAAGAACCAAAACTTTCAGCCGAAATGAATCTACTGGCAAAAGCCAACGGCGTAAGCATCTTGGGCACCGGCATCAATCCGGGGTTGATAATGGACCTTCTCGTCGTTCTGATGAGCGGAGCCTGCACCGACGTTGAATTCGTCAGGGCAGAACGCGTCAACAGTCTTTCTCCGTTCGGCCCGGCCGTCATGGAAGAACAGGGTGTCGGCATTACTCTCGACGAATTCGAAAAGCAATCAAAAGCCGGTCACCTTTCAGGTCACGTCGGTTTCAACGAATCGATCAACATGATCTGCGACGCCATCGGCTGGAAGCTCGACAAACCCGTGGAACAGACCATGGCTCCGATTGTTTCCAATGTTCTGCGCAAGACAAAATATGCCGAAGTTAAACCCGGCAACGTTGCTGGCTGCACCATGAAGGGCTTCGGCTATGTCAACGGCAAGCTCGCGGTTGAAATGGTACACCCGCAGCAGATTGAACCAGAGATGGAAGGCACTGACACCGGCGACTATGTCGTAATCAAGGGCACTCCAAACGTCAACCTGGCAAATAAGCCCGAAATTCCTGGCGGCATCGGCACCATCGCGATGTGCATCAACATGATTCCCCAGGTCATCAATGCAAAACCCGGCCTGCATACCATGCTCGACCTGCCGGTTCCCCGTGCCATCATGGGCGACATGCGCGAACAGATTGACGATTGATTTTTAACGCACTTATGTGACGGAGGCAGAACACAGCAGTTCTGCCTCCGTTTTGCTTTCTATGGCATTTCTGGGTCACAGCCCGATTGCCTAGCGTTGCAGAGATAAAAGATAAAGGGAAACGCTATTTACTCTGTCAAAGGTTCTTTAGACAACACAATGTCATCGATCCAGAGGGTGCCTTTCCCGTTGATGACAACGTTCAGGGTTACCTTGTCAGGCTTTTGGCCTTTCTGAAAAACAGATGGAGTTTGAATGATCTTCCAATCGGTCTTCTGTTCGATAACATCGTTCATTCCCCTTGAGAAATATTGTCTACCACCAACATGAGACCACATTTCCAAAAAAGCTGTGCCCTCAAGATCGCTCTTCACCTTTGCTTTATAGACCAGTATGGCATCCTCGACATCCAGCCCTGTAATCTCACCCAGACAGATTGTCGTGGACCATAGGGTTGTGATCTTGATTGAGCTCTTACCCTCGGCCTTTACCTGGGTGTCAGCTTGGATGGTCATACCGATGGTTGACGCATCGTCCAGATTCAGCGTCTTCAAATCCTCGGCATGGGTTAAACTGGAAACGAGCGCCAGCATGGCAACAATCATCAGGATTCGTTTCATCTTTGTCTCCTTTGTTTTATGCCGAACGTCGGGATTGTTGAGGCACTCTATTCGAAATGGCACGCGATAATACGTTTGATATAGGACAATTCTGCCAGACGCTCGATCACCTGGCGATAATTCTTCTGGTGGGTGGCACCAATACAGAGGCATTCATTTTTGCTGGCACCGACTCTCCCAGACGAACCCGGCATGAACTGAACCGTTTGATCGATGGCCTTTACCTCTGCTTTGCATTCGGCTGAGTCCGGAATGCTAAACTCGTATGACAAGGCAACCTTTCCGTCTGGTGGACCTTGAAGTCCGTCGTCGTCAAGCTTGCTTAGATCCAGCTCAACCTTACAACGCTTATCAGTAGTGACCTCTGGAGACTGTATCAAGGCAGTTTCGGTTGCGATATTTCGGTAGGTTGTCCAGATACCACCTTCGTCGCCGCTAACGTTATAACCAAGAACCTTGATGCGCATGCCAGGCTTTAAAAAAGCGTCGTCGGCCGGGTGATTTAGGGTGAGACTATACTTTTCCTGTTTACCGACTTTCAAACCGGGCCAGAAATTAGGTGCCGGCTCAATCTCGCCTTCAGCGAGCGCAACATTACAGTCAACCAGTTCGACTCTATAATGGGCCGGAAAGCTGCGATCACCGCCAAGAGAACCGCTCATTCCCCATATACCTTTGGCGGTTACCTCGGGCACCCATTCTAAAACATCGATCAAACCCTCGATATCAAGTTCTGGCTGTGGGGCCATTGGAGACGCCATGCCAGAAACCGCAAAACAGACGAGCAAAACTGCTAATATCAAACATCTCATATAACAACCTCATCACCTTCAAATTTGCCAATTATGCACATTAAAATAATCAAGGCTCAAATTTCACATAGTTTGGGTCATCAAAACATAGGGTTTCTTGAAAAGTCAATGGTTGATAGTCTTTGCTGCCAGCAAAAAAAGAGCGGCTAAAAAAGATTTGAGCTGCACATTGTCAGCATCGCCTCTAGCCAGAAGCAGATTTGAGACTGGAGTTGTCGTGACACAAGGCTAAGAAAGAACCGATGCCAGAAATTTGATAACCACGAATACGAGAAACACAGAAAATGCACAACCCAGGCAGCCGCCCTGGCTTTCTGGGGCTTCGAGATCTTCAAGTTTGGTTTTGGCAGGCACCGAACCATGAGCAGCGGCTTTTCGGAACCAGTATTTGGCCTTATCATTGCTCTGTTCGACACCAGTGCCCATCAGATAAAATTCGCCAAGGTGAAACTGAGCTTTGGTATCGCCAGCCCGCGCAAGTTCCATCATTATTTTTGACGCCACCTGGTATTCGCCATTTCTGAGGTTGCGAAAGGCATCTTCGATACTATGTTTTGCCGAGGCTGAATCCGGCAGAGTAGATTTGCCAGAAAAAGACACCATATCAGGCTGTAACGGAGTTGTTTCTAAGTCAGTAAGCTTTTCAACATGTTTTTTTACGTGTTTTTCTGATCGCGAAGATTCACCGCGAGCAGATGTAGGTCTTTCAACACGGGAGGCATCCCGCTGATCCTGTTCTTTTTTGTTGTCGAATGACAAGCTGGAAAACGCATCAGCAGATTTGTGAGCAGGTTTAATACTTTTTTCGTCAACATCATAGTGACTGCTGCCACCACCTCTGACGGAATTTTTATCAGTCTCACTGTGATCATAGTGCCTGCCACCAAACCCTCGGTCGGGTTTATCTTCAGTCCCACTGGTTGCATAGTGCCCGGCACCATGAGCCTTGGCGTGTGTTTTTTTAACTGTATGATCGACAGCGGGCATGCTGTGATGGTCGCTCACTGTCGGTGGCTCCATCTTGTGATCGTGCTTTTCGACAGGCACGACCAGCGATTCACCTTCGCGCACCGCGAAAACGCTCATCCAGATTTTAACTATAGTTTCAGCAAGTCCGAAATCAAAACCCTCTAGTTCTGCGGTGTTTTTGATCACTTCGGCTACCACTGATTTGTCGACACGATGCCCAGCGCGTATCCGCAATGGCCGCAAACTATTGTTCAAAAGCGGCGCAAGAATTACATCCAGATCAGAGGCGCACTCGGAACCGACCTTCTGCAGAATTTTTTCGCGTAAACGATCTGGCACTTCTGTCATGGTAATGCCGTAGCGGTCAGTCAGCTCGTGCAGTGCCTCCGCCAGCTTTTCCAGATGCTTCATGGATCTCTCCCATTATCTGAACCCTGTTTTAGGTTATTCACCAGTTAACAGTTTATCTGCAAAAACAAAAAATTACAACCAATGCCTGCAAATTATCAGTTGGCAAGCTGCTGAAGCCGGCTTTGTAGAATTTGGATGAATCGGCTATAATGTCAAAAAGCAAAAACAAGGAGCCTTACAAGAATGGCCGACAAGCCTGACCTTTTTTCGCGCCTGTTCAGAAAAACTCAGGATCACAAGAAAGACCTTGAGCAAAAGAAGCCAGTGCCCGCTATGCGTCCACCAACCCCTGCTGTTCGGCCGCAGCTAAAGCCAGTTGCCACAAGCATTCCGTCAAACAAAGAAAGTTCGCGGGTCGATGAAAAGACAAAATTACCACTAAGCGGCAGCAAGATTGATCTTTATCTAACCTGCCCCAAAAAGTTTCACTTCACCTATATTCGCAAAGTCAAGAAGCCAGCAGTGGCAAGCCCGCATCTGAGCTTCGACCAGTCTCTACACGCAACTCTGAGTAAGTTTTACAAAAACAAACGTGCCAACGAACCATTCAAACTTGATCGCCTGTTTGCCCTGCTTGAAGAAAGCTGGGATCCACGCGGCTACGAAAACGAAGAGCAGCAGCGCGAATTCAGGAATTCGGCAGAATCCGCCCTGAGAATCTATTTTGAGCGCTACTGCCAGACCCCACCCCGGCACGAAGAAGTGGACTACTTCTTTAAGATAGATCTGGCCGGCGGTGACTACAGTGGCAAAATCGACCGGGTAGATCGTCACCCTGACGGCACCTATGAACTGATTGACTATAAGTCTGGCAAACAGCCCTATGGCGGTATTCAGGAGCTTGAACAATCACTGGCAGTACAGCTGCTTTTCGTTGCTACCGAGAGCATATGGCCCGGCAAAGTAAAAAAAATAACTTTTATCTACCTGAAAGACTGCAGTAGTCTGAGCGTCATGCGCAACAACACTGAGATGGCTATGGCCAAGAAGCGCTATCTAGATATTGGCGAATCAATCTATCAGGGAAACTTTCAGCCGGTCCGCTCTGCAGCGTGCGGGTTCTGTGATTATCAGGATCTCTGCCCGGTAGGTCAAATACCTGCTCTCAATGCGTCAAAGATCAGGGCTTTTCTTGATTGCCCGCATAAATACGCAGCCATTTACATTAAGCACCAGAAACCCAGAGATGCGGTCGATGCAATATCTTTTGACCTTGCTCTGGATCGTCCTCTGCATGACGCGCTGGCGCAGTTTCATCGCGATTACCGCCCCACCCCGAACCGAAGTCCTGAGAGCACCCTGTTTTCGCTGCTTTTCAAGGCAATTCCTGCAGATCTACCAGAAACAATGCAGGACGAGATAAAAAATGTCGGGCGAGAATACCTGCAAAGCTATCTGACCAGATTGTTTCCGAAGTCAAAAACCTGGCAGGTTAACGAGTTTATTGAATACAACACAGACAGCTTCTGCTTTCAAACAACTATCGATCGTATCGACAGTGATAGTGAAGGCAACTACGCACTTATCGACTACAAGAGCGGAAAGCGTCTACTGACGGTAGCTGAGCTTGCCAACGATCCGGTCATAGCCGCCGTGTGTGCGGCCGCAGATCAGCGATGGCCTGGCAAAGTCAAATCATTCAGCTGTATTTTTCTGCGTCACGGCGAAGAAGTCAGAATGGAAATAACTGACATGCTGATAAGAAAGGGCAATCAGCAGCTCCAAAGCATCGGGGAGCAAATCAAACAGAAAAACTTCGAACCACTTGGTGGCTCAGCTTGCGCCACCTGCGTTGTCGCTGGTAACTGCTCAGAAAAACGCATGGTTGTT
>JAHISQ010000181.1 GCA_018818125.1 Candidatus Rifleibacteriota bacterium | reverse complement strand
CTGCATAGCCGCCGGCAAATATATGAGAAAAGCTGCACAGAAATCTTTCATGCTCGTAAGGCGGCATAATTGAAGTTTGCGTCGCGATGCGGCGAGCGGCTTCAAATGGCGATTCGCTGCCATTAATGTCAAAGTAATGGTGCAGGTAGATGTCGATCTTACCGAATTCTATTTGCCGCAGCATGCCAGAACCAGATCTGAAATTTTTGGCAGCTTTGACTTTTTCGAACAGACTCTCAGGAAGATCTTCGCCAGTCTCATAATGCCTCGACATGCCCAATAAAGTCGGCTTGTTGTAACACCAGTTTTCCATGAACTGGCTGGCCAGTTCGACAGCGTCCCACTCAACACCGTTTATGCCAGCGGCTTCGGCTTCGTCGATCTTGGTCAGCATACCCTGAATTCCATGACCAAACTCATGAAAAAGTGTGCTTACTTCGTTAAAGCTCATCAGCGATGGCTTGCCATCGACCGGGGGAGTACCGTTGCAAATCAGATAAATTACCGGCAGTCTGACTTGCCCGGCGATTATGCGTCGGCCAAAGCATTCGTTCATCCAGGCTCCGCCGCGCTTTTCGGCTGGTCTTGAATAGGGGTCGAGGTAAAACTGAGCAAGCATTTTACCATTCTCGTCTTTGATGTCGAAGAACTCAATGTCTTCATGCCATTTCGGAACGCTATTGTCACTCGATTTGCAGATGCTGATACCAAAAATTCTTTCGGAGAGACTGAAAAGCCCGTCGAGAACCCGCGGTAGTGGAAAGTATGGGCGCAGCTGTTCGTCGGTATAGTCATAGAGTTTTTCGCGCAGACGCTCTGCCCAGAAGGCGGCATCCCAGTGCTTCATCGCTTCGGTCTGGCCGGATTCGGCTGCGATTTTCTGCAGATCCTGGAGTTCTTGTTGTGCGTAAGGGCGTGCTGCTGACTCGAGTTCGGCAAACATTTTCTCGACAGATGCAACATCTGGAGCCATTTTGTTGTCGAGACTGAGCTCGGCAAAGGTTTTGAAACCGAGAATCTGTGCTTCTTCCCGGCGCAGCATGAGCAGCTCTTTGATGATTTCTGAGTTGTCAAACTTGCCGCTGGAAGCGCGGGTAACCATCTGGTGGTAAACTTCCCGGCGCTGCTCGCGATTGCGACTGTGTTGCATAAATGGCCCGGAACTTGGGAAATCTAAAGTTATACGCCATGGCCCGTTCTCAGGGTCAGATTTCTGCCCTTTGTCGCCTTTTTCCTTCGCCCACGACTGTGCCGCCAGCTGTTTAAGATTCATCGGCCAGCCTTCAGTGTCGGCTTTATTTGTAATGATCAGTTCGTATGCCTTGGTCGCATCAAGCACATTGTTCGAAAAATCTGTGCAAATTTTGGATCTTCGGTTGGCAATCTCATTGAAGCGTTCTTTTGCAGCACCTTCTAATCCTACTCCGGCATGCTCAGCTGCTTTGATTTTTATATCTATAATTCTTTTGCGTGCATCGTTCAGAGCTGAGTATTCTGAGCTTTCGCGTAGCTTTTTCAAGCCTTCATAAATAGGCTTGCTCTGTGACATGCGCAGGCTGAAATTAATAACTTTGGGCAGAATTTCCTGATGCGCTTTGCGCAGATCATCCGAATTCTTAACGCTGATGAGGTGATTAACCACTCCCCATGTGTATTCAAAGGGGGTGTCTAGTTCTTCGAGCGCTTTGCACAGCCCATCCCAGGTTGGGATTATATTAGATTCGATCTCTTTCAGGCGCGCTTCTATTTCGATGAGAGTCGCATCCATAGCAGGCACAACCTGCTCGGCTTTGACTTTTTCGAACTGCGGGAGGCCGCTGCGTGCCATCAAAGGGTTTTGTATTTCAGTCGTCATGTTTGTCTATTCCTTTCCGAGTGTGTACAGTAATTTTGTATCTATATTAGAATTTTTGGAGCCAATTGACAAACAAAAAATGAGATAACATTGAACTTTCAAAAGAAATCCTGGAATAGACAAGGCACCAAAAGAAAGTTTGCTGATTTCGAATATGCTTTTTATGCAATCATTGCTTTCTCAATCCACTTTCCTCAAATCAATTTGCGAGGGGAGGGAGGGAAACACTGGAAAACATATTTCACTACATGTATGATATATCTAGAAATAATCTTTTTTTGGAGGCGGTAATGGTTAAACGTTTTATAGTGGTGTTTTTGTTTGTTGGACTGGTTTTTCCGGGATTTGTTTTGGCAGAAAATTCCCAGAAGGAAACAGCTGCCGCTGGAGAGCAAATTTTCACTGGCAGAGCCGAGTATCGCAACTTGCGAATGTGTCTGGATTTTGTGGCTGATTTAATGGCCAAGCTCGACCTGAAATATAATGAAGCGCGTGTTTCACCAATGGTCATGGCCGAGCATTGGTATGAATTTCCCATCGAACTCGGCTGGCTGGGCACCCAGGATACTGTGGTTCCGCTTTTTGAAAGACTACTTGCTTATTCCTTCGCGGAATCACGACTGGCAAATTGGGCGATTGCTATCTCCTGCTCTGCGGAAACTAGCGATGATGGCCAACCTTTCCTCTCTATCTCAGCCCAGGAAAAGCTTGTGTGTCTTGGTGGCGCTGAAAGAGACTGGAAAGGAAGTCCTGCTGAGATGTGGGCCTCGATATTCAAACGCAACCAAAAAATCGTCCGGGCCATCAAAAGTATGCTGGAATTAACTACCTTCACCCCCCAGGTTTGCAAGAAGATTCAGGGTGGTGTTGTGGTCGGTCAGATCGGTCAGAGAAAAACCTGGATTACCAACTTGCGGCTCGATTCCGACGATCGTATTCAGCTCACCGGGTATAGCCTTGATCCCAAACAAGTTACCCTGTTTGGAGAAGAGCTTCTCAGGTCGGGTTCTTTCGTCGAGGTGTATCTCTCCAGCATGACCAAAAACGTTTACGAGAAGGTGCCTGTCTGGCGGTTTGACATTACCGCGAGAGCAAACTGAAAACCAGAAACTAGCACTCCGCCCAGGTGTGAGCCTGGGCGGAGTGCTTTTTGCAGGACTTGCGAGAAATTTAAGATTTCCTGGGGGCTGAGCAGTTTTTCTGACCATCTTGAAGGGAAAAATCCCTTTGAAGCAGGATTCTCTCTTGCCAACAATGCTATATTGCAATTGAAAGCCGCCAAAGTTAATGCTGAGAGGCTTAGAACGGTTGCATAATTCGCAAACCGCTAAAATGTTACAGTTTCTATTGCGTGAAGGGCTGGCGTTACCGATATATTTAGGGCGCGTCAGAAAACAACCTGATTCGTTCAGGTTGTTTTCCTACAAGCCCTTATGGCCACAAGGACGTGGTTATACTCGACCGCACAGGATTAGGTGGCTCTTATGACTTTTGGTTGTTAGAACTACGCATCCTGTAGTCCTCACCGGGAGCGCGGGCGGGTATGGCCGACGAAATGTGAAATCCACGAGGTTAATTTGTTACAGGGCCTTATCAGCCTCTAACTTGCGGAAGGCATTATGTTGAAAAAGTTTGCTGCTGTTGCGGTTTTTGTACTGGCATGTTTTCTGGTTGGATGTGACAAGACCGGCCAGTTGGAAGGTCCTTTGTCGCCTAATTCGTATGTCACACCGACTATTCAGAATCTACAGGTTGTGGCAACGAGTATCTCACTCACAACTGGCGGAATCATGCGCATCAACTGCGAATGGACCTCCCCCTCATCAGTATCGACCGCGACCGCCTATTTAGGTTTTGTTCGCACAATCCAGGATATGGGAACCGAGCCTGTTGGTGTTATCGCATCTGAGACTGCCACGCAGACCAAAAATCTGCTGCCATCCTCTGTGTCGGCTTTTCGCCGCGCGCTTACTGCAGAAGCAGAAGCCTTTTATCTTCGTTTTAAAGACCCTATTTCGATTCCTACAAAAATAGGAACCGACCAGCAGGCTGGTGTATGGGGAGCCGAAATCCCGTTCACCAGTCAAGATATTTCTGGTGCTCCTCTGGGTGTGCATCAAATGATGCTGTATATGTCGATCAATGGCGCAAAGACAAATACTCTCGCTTTCGAGATTACCTTTACAGAATGAGCCGTCCTGCTCATTCTGTTTTTTAAGTTTTGACTGCTCAATTTTTTGCATTTTTGGGCAGTTATTCAGCAGATCTATCGCTGATATTTATACAGCTAAAATACCGTCCGCTGTTTAAGCCGATTTGTGTATGGCATGCATAATGTTGCAAGTTGGCACGATATTTGCTTTCTGTTGGACGAAAGATTTTGATGTAATAAAGAGGAATAAAAAAGATGTTTTCCTGGACAATGTTGATAAGCGGCAATAAATTGGCAGAACAGATTCGCAGTGCCGTTTTTGGTGATACTGTCAGTGTCAGGACAACCGAAGACAAGACTTTGAGAGATGCTGACGAGACCAGTCCCGACGAAGTAAAGACACTGAACTCCTGATAGGCAGAGTCTACGTTTGACGGATGTGCGTGCTTCCTGACAAGTGGGCGTCTGAGATTATCGTATATGAAAAAATGGCTGTTTCACAATCCTGTGAAACAGCCATTTTCGATTAGAACTTTTTCATTGAAATCAACGACTCATCGGCTTCAACTTCAGTGCGCATCGGGCAGTCATGCAGGTGGTCGCAGCTCTTGCAATACTTGTTCTTGCGCGGCAAAAACTCCTTTTCATTTATCATCTCATACGCGGTTTTATCGATTACTTCGATTACCTTGGGGATGCTGTCGCGTGTTCTTGTTGTCTCGACTTTTACGTCGTGATCGAGCATCAGCAGAGACAATTTGCTGATTTTCAGACCGAGCGTATCTTCACAGGCCCAGTAATAAATACTGAGCTGCTTGTCGCTGTCTACTGCTTCCTGAGAACGCATTGTTGGCTCAGTTTTGTAATCCAGAATTTCAAAGGTGCCATCTTCGAGTTTGTCTATTCGGTCAATGAATCCAGTCATAACCGCGTATTTACCGCAGGGTATCTCAAAATAATCTTCGATCGAATAGGCCGGCTTAAAGTCGGCATCCTTGATGAAACTGTTGTAATACATGGTGATCTGGCGAATGCCGTCCTGACGATACTGTGCTTCTGTGGCGTCAGAGTCAAAGCCTTCGCGGTGGGTCATACGCACCTCGTCATAGGTGTCGATAACCTGTTGCAGTGTTGGTTTTGGGATCGGATTGACCGGGTCGTAAACCCGCTCAAAAGTTTCGTGAATGGTTGTGCCGAAACTGAAGAAGGGTTGCGGTTTCGGGGGTACCTTGTCGATATAGAGCTTTTTGTATGACCGCGGACAGTTGAGATACAGACTCATCTTTGAGTAACTCAGCCTGATGCGCTGTCTAAACACCTCGGGCGTTTCACCGGCCATTTCGTGCGGCTTGATTTTCCACTCGGGGCATGGACCGTAATACTCGCACCAGGCGCAGAGTGCGCCCCTTTTTGACTCGAACTCGTTTTTGTTGATCAGCGTTACCAGTTCTGCCATTTTTGTTTTGTGAGTTATGACATCAGCCTCTGTGGGCTCAAGACTATAGCGCTTGTTGTTTGCGAGAAAATGATAGGAGACCTTCGCGACTTTTCCTGGCCACTTCTGATTTGCAGCCAGAAACATGTTCATAAGACTCGAATCTTCATTGATTACACGTTCGTCAGGCACCTTTTTACCGGTTTTGTAGTCGATGATTTCATATTTTCCATCAGGAAGCTGGTCGATTCTGTCTATCTGCACCACGGTGTCGACGCCGTTCCAGCTCCATTTTGCCGAACTCTCGAACATAACCGGGTTCTCGTGGCCGTTAAGGCCCTTGAAATATTCCTCAAGCATCATGTTGGCTCTGACCTTGAAGCGTTCTTCCTCTTCGATGTCAGAATAGCCGTCTTGAATCCAGTATTTGTTGAGGATTGACCGGAACGGATTTTTTTTGAACTGGCCTGATTCGTAGTTCTCATGAAATTCGCGCAGAGCAAAATGTATCGATCGGTCAAAACTGAGACTCGGGGTGGGACGTGCTTCTTTCGGCACACGGTCGATATATTTCATGCGGTATTTCAGTGCGCACGAAGTGAAGCAGCTGATTTTGCTTGGCGATAACAGCATAGATTTTGCGTCTTCGCAGATATCAATGTAATCGCAATATGAGCAAAGCGGATTACGCTGACCCTCATACTCTGCATCACGGTTCTCTCTGACAAATTCACTGAAAGTGAGTTTGAGCTTCTCGATGTCCTGATTCGTCGGTGTAAAGGGAATCACGTCGCCTGTAAGCAGATACACATAAGACAGTTTCTCGACGCGCCCGGGATAAACGCGATCAGCTATAAACCAGTTGTAGATTCCGCTCAGATCGAGTCGTGCCTCGTGTGGAGTCATTGCCTTTTTGCCGGTTTTATAGATGACTACGTGCAGATTGCCGTTCGGCAGTAAATCTATGCGGTCAAATCTGGTGGTCAAAACAAGATCTTCGAACCCGACTCGGGCCTGTTCGCCAAGAGAATGTATCTTTGGAAAGCCCGATTTGAAAGTTTCATTTATGTTTTGAAATGCCGTATAGGCTTTGCCCAGAACTTCTTCGCGGGCAGATGAACTGAGTGTTTTGTCATTATTTATTCTGGGTGCAGCTTTTTCGAGCAGCTGACCGGCATTCTGCATGAGACCTGCGCCCGCATATTCCTGCAACATAGATTGTAGTAGCTGGTATAGAACGATGGCGGGCTTTTCTTTATCGGGTATCGGGG
>JAHISQ010000180.1 GCA_018818125.1 Candidatus Rifleibacteriota bacterium | reverse complement strand
CCGAAAAATAGCGTTGCTATTTTTCGGATGCGGGATTTAGGAGATTTCGGCCTGTTAAACGTCCCGAAAAATCTAAAAATTTGAAATTTCGAGGCCCGGCCGAAAGAAAATTTTGTAGAATTCTGATTTTGCGTCTGAAATACGTCTTTATCTAGTGCTTTAACTGGATTTCAGACGCAACAAAGCTTTTGTTCTCCTTTCTCATTGATTCTTGCTTTTTTGATCAGGCAGTCGTCATTGCGAACTCCCTGATTCGAGCTCTCACCTCCTCAAAAATTTGGAAACAGGTCTTTCTCACTTTGAACCATAGCTGACCAGCATGCATTACAAGCTTGCCTGCTGTCTGGTAGAACTTCCACCTTATCGTCTGGACTGTGTGCTTTGACCATTCCTTCGGCATGGTGGCCATCTTAAATAGTTTGAACAGGTTATAAGCCAGAACTCCGATTCTGAAATACACAGCATTGGCCTTGGTTGTACCGCAAGGCATGTATTCCATGCCAAAGCCGACTTTGAGCTCCTTTATTCGATTCTCGCTGGCCTCACCGCGCTGGTTATACCAGCGAGCTATCGATTCAGGTTTCCCCTTGATGTTTGTGGCAATGAGAAAATATCTCTCGCTGTCATCGGCCTGCGGATCAAGCAGGTCGGGCTGCCATGGGCGACGAATGATAATTAAATCAAAGGCTTTTGAAGTGTTGCCCATACAGTGGGTTACGCGTGTGATGCTTGAAGAACCCTGATATTCTTGCCATTGGCTTTCTTTGCGCTCTTTGACGATTGTTTTAACTGCCGCGTCCATACGCCCACCAACGGCGAATTTAATGTCACTTTCTTCGCACCAGTTGAAAATCGCTGCCTGATAACTGGCACTGTCAGCTCTGAAACGCTTTATCTGCATCCCCTTAGGCATCTTCGCACAACACTTCGTAATGAATTTCAGATTGCTGGTGCTGGGACTTACGTTGCCTTCACGAAATTCATCGTGAATAACCATGCCAGTTTCAGCAATATGACCCATAAGAGGCATGTAGCCCTTTTCACCCTTGTAGGTTATCTGGGCGGACCGTTTCTCTGCAATAATCTGGCTCGCGTCTATATCAAGAGTAAAATCTTTTCGGCCAGCCTTTTTTCTGCTCTTTCTAATTATGGCTTGATTGCATCGAGAAAGACCGTTAAGACCTGACTTTGTGCCGCCGATAAAGCGAAACCAGTCGCCAATAGCACTACTGCTGGGAACAGCGGTAATTTGCAAAACCTGAAGGAGGGCCTCGTCATCTGCAATCTCGCGGACATCTTCGATGTAGCGGCCACCGCCATTCAGCGTCAATAAAAGTGGAGTAATGAATTCAGATGGTTTATAGCTGTGGTTACTTGTAAAATCTTTAACATTGGCATCGATTATCTCTGAAAATCGCTGTGAATGCAGAAATTCACCAAATAATCCGAGCCCGGCATTGGCTGTGATTTTATCGTCAGTAAAACCAAGCTTGAAAGGAAGCAGCGGAGATGATATATTTTTCATTGAAAACCTTTCGGGTGATGAAGTTATGGCCTAGTAACCTTTACTAAATCACATTCCGGAAGGTTTTTCAATTTCCTATCGCTATTTCAGGGAGAAGCTTCCCTGTTCGCGGTTCGGCAAATTTATGATGAGCTCTGCAATTACATTGACAAAAAAACACGTAATTAGTAAAATGGTCTGAGTATAAAGATATTTGCCTCTCAGGAGGGTTCAAACTTGAGCCAGCGTAAGAATTATTTTATTGCAAAAGATATGCAGAGCAAGTTTGCCGGAACGATTCTGCTTCTGGCCTTTCTGGTTGCGGTCATTACGGCCTGCAACATATACGTGCTGGGTTCGTATTTTGTCTCAACCAGCACAACTCTGGTTGAAGCACGTAGTCTTTCAGCGACTCTGCAGCATTTTGTAACCGAGTTCTGGCCACGTCTGATGGTATTGATATTTGTAAACGTGATCATAGTGTTTATCGTCAGTGTGATGTATTCGCACCAAACCGCTGGTCCAGCTTATAAGCTCGAAAAAAGCATCAAACGAATCAGCGACGGCGATCTCACCTTTGAGGTAAGTCTGCGCCGAAATGATAATCTCAAAGAGTTGGCTGTGGCCCTGAATGAACTTCTTAAGAAGTTCAGAGTAACTCTGGCCAAGGCCAAGACGCTCTCTGATGATATCGCTATAAAACTCGACGGCCTCGAAAGTGACGACAAATTCAAGCTGCTGGCAGCCAATGCTGCCGAACTCAGTGAGCTGATCAAACAGTTTAAAATTGAAGGCGCTGGCGTTGATAGTAATACCAGTGTTGTTATTGAGCTCGACGAAGAAGTCGAGGATGCAAAAGAGAACACCTGAAAAACAGGGGTCGGCAAACAAAGGCGGGTTACCGGTAAACGGTAACCCGTTTTTGTTTGCATAAAAAATCGGCGCCGGTTTCGATAAACGAACCGGCGCCGATTTTTACGTGCGGGGCAAGGAAGCCTTAGCCTTGCATCAATGCTTCCTTGATTCGGCTGAGTCGCCCGCGCAGGCGCAGTATTGCCTTGGTGTGCAGCTGCGAAACTCGCGAGTCTGAGACTCCCAGGATCTTGCCGATTTCTTTGGAAGTTAACTCTTCATAGTAGTAAAGGGTAATAACCATGCGTTCGCGGTCAGAAAGCTTGGAGATTGCGTCGGCCAGAATCTTTTTCGCTTCGGCTTCTTCAATCTTGCTTTGCGGGTTGTCACTCTTCTGATCTTCGATGAAGTCGAAGCGTGAAGAGCCTTCTTCGTCGTCATAAAAAATTTCATCGAGCGACAGCAGTAACGATTTTTTGGTTTCGTCAAACAGCTTGTGCAGTTCAGAAATATCTATGCTGAGATACTCGGCGATTTCCTCGTCGCGGGCATCGCGACCGAGTTTTCCTTCGAGTTTTGCATAGGCCTTTTCAAGCTTTCGGGCTTTCTGGCGAATAGATCTGGGTGTCCAGTCGAGGACGCGCAGTTCATCGAAAATAGCTCCGCGAATACGGGTCTTTGCGTAAGTCTTGAATTTGACGTTGCGGCCAGAATCGTATTTGTCGATGGCATCGATCAAACCAAGAATGCCATAGCTGACCAGGTCGTCGAATTCGACGTTGCTGGGCAGGTTGACCGCTATGCGTCCGGCAACGTATTTGACGAATGACGCGTATTTCATGATCAAGGCATCCTTGATGCGCTGATCATGGTTGACCTTATACTGTTCCCAGAGGCTCTGGTCCTCTTCGTCCTGTAAGCGGGCTTTCAGCTTGGGATCAGTAATTTCCTGCGATTCGTTTCCTACCAGAAGTTCTTTGTTCACATCATCCCTCCGTGTCTGGCTGCCTTATGAGACGGTAGCAGAATTCTCATTCTGCCATGCCCCATCGGTAGGGGTGCCATAAGTTTCAGATCTCTTAGAATTTATATCTTCGTCAAGAAGATCACCAAGCTCTGCCTGCAGCTCAGAATCTTCAATTAAAAGCTCTTGTTTGAGTTTCTCGGTCTCTTTTTCAGTTGAAGCCGGCAACAGCAGTATTTCTAAAAAGCTGCCGAGAACGGTTCCAAGCGCTCCAAAAATAAAAAATATTACACAGCTACGATAAATCAAGGTGCTTGAACTTACATTGCCCATAACCGCGAGCAACACAACTATGCCGGTTACGGTTACCGCCATGAATAAGCCCATTAACAAGGATAATCGTGTCATTTATAATTCCCTTGGTTCTTCGCCAAGAATGGATAGCATGATCAAGCCAGATTCAAGGACAAATTCTATGGATCGTCCTCTTTTGCCGCCGGTGTCTTCAGCGATAAGTGGAAACCCCATTTTTTTGAGAGCTATTTTAACAGCAGCTGTATTATCCCGGCCGATATTGTTTTCGTAGTCTTCAGTTGGCGGAAACATTTCGGAGCCACCAATGATTTTTGCGTGCAGGTTCGCTTTAAATACGCCGCTTTCACCTTTGATCGCATCATACAGAGCCGGTATTGCAGTGTCGGCAAACTTGTTCGGGTTGAGCCGTTCCTTGGCAATTCCGCTGGAGTCAGGAAGCATAATGTGTGCGATACCGCCAACCTTGCTTTTGGTGTCATACAAAGAGACGATAATGCAGGAGCCAATGCCATAAACAACTAATGTTTCAGGGCTTCTGGCTACCTTTAGCTCACCCATGCCGACCGGAATGACAACAGACATGCCTTAGTTGACTCCGATCTTGTGTAATAACAGCATGAGAGATTTTGGTTCAGGCAACAGAAAAATATGAATTTTCAAGTCTTCTTCGCTCTCAATGAACGAAGTTTCGATCATCAAGACCTTGTCGCTCACTGCTGTCATCTCGGCAATAACGTTGTCAATCATGGCGCCGGCCATGTCGTAGGTCATTGAGGGCAGAGAATTAAGCATAGGAGTTTGAGTAAGAGCTGAAAGCGCGTTGAGAAATGCACCGGCAAGAATGTTGCCAACCTCGCGCATGCATGAGCTTTCCATCTCACCCATATTAAGAGGATCGTCGATTTCACAGCCTGGAATCAGAGTCCTCAACAGCTTTATTGACGTTTGGGCAGGTATCAGCAACAGAAAGCGCCCTGATATTTCGCCGAGAACCTTGAGGAATATTCCCATTACCAGGGTGGAGGGCCCACCAAGGATAGTTGGAATGTCTTTGAAATCGAGAATGGTAGCCGTTGGCACTGCCATATCGATTTTGCGGTTGAGAAACTGCGCCAAAGCACTGGCTGCGTTGCCAGAGCCAATGTTGCCGACTTCTCTGAGGGCGTCGAGCTGAATTTTGGTTAGGGTAGTGACATCTTCCATTAGCGACCTCGGTCAGTTACAAATCAGAGCCTATTATAAAGCAGCCAGATATATATTGCAATAGCTGCATTAATTAAGAGTGGAAATCTTGTTTATGGCAGATCCAGAAAGTGCCGGCCAGATAGTTCAGTCCATTGGCTCCGGAGCAGGCTGTGAAAAATCTATGCCATTGTAGCGGGTCATTGCTTTGTTGCCCATACCCAGAAGCCAGAGTGCTGCCATATCTGGTATTTCTGTGAGGACAAGGTTGAAAAGTGCCATCTCGTCAGCTGAGACTGTACCTAACACATGTGAAACCAGCTTGTTGTGAGTGGTATCTTCTTTGCTGACGGGTTGTCCAACTCCGATGCGCAGGCGCCAAAAGTTACGGCCGATGTGACTGATGATCGACTTCAGGCCGTTGTGTCCGCCATCACTGCCACAAGCTCTGATTCTAATTTTTCCGGCGGGCAGATTTATATCGTCGATGATTACCAGCAGTTCTTCCGGTGAAATGTCGTTTTCTAACATCAGACCGGCAATGGCTTCTCCGGAAAGATTCATGAAAGTCTGCGGCTTTACCAGGATGTGTGATTCTCCGCGCAAAAGCAACTGACCAGTGAGAGCATGGTGCTGGCGATGGCTTAGATCAACTCTGAATCTGGCAGCAATGGAGTCTGCTGCCCAGAAGCCGGCGTTGTGCCGGGTGTTTTCATATTCTTTTCCGGGATTTCCCAGTCCTGCGATTATCATAAACTGATTATTACCAGAGCCAGCTGGGAAAGTCAACGTTGACGGCACTGATAACGCCTCTGCAGGCTAAAATTTGACATATCTATGGCTGCGCGGTTATAATCCGGCAACCCTGAAGTATTCTCAATTTTTTTCAAGGTTTGAAAAATGGAAGCAAAATCAAAAGTCCTGTTGGTAATTCTCGATGGCTTTGGCATTTCCAAAGCCACTGAAGGCAATGCCATTTACTCGGCCAACCCGGAGTTCATAAACAAGCTGCTCAAAGAACGTCCCTGTTCATCACTTGGTGCATCGGGACTTGATGTTGGTCTGCCAGAAGGGCAGATGGGTAACTCTGAAGTTGGGCACCTTAATATAGGCGCCGGGCGAGTTGTTTACCAGGATATTACCCGCATCAATCTGGCAATAGAAGACGGATCATTTTTTGAAAACAAAACGATGCTTGAAGCTTTTGCACGGCTCAAAAAATCGGGCAAAGCGCTGCATCTTTATGGACTAGTTTCTGATGGCGGCGTTCACAGCCACATCACTCATATCAGCGCTCTTTTAAAACTGGCCAAGGCCCAGGGACTGAGCAATGTCTTTATTCACGCCTTTACAGATGGTCGAGACACCTCGCCTACCAGCGGCGTGCATTTTATTAGTGACCTGGTCGATGAGACCAAGGAGCTTGGTGTTGGACGTATCGCCTCGATTTCTGGGCGGTATTATGCTATGGATCGCGATAATCGCTGGGAAAGAGTCGAAAAAGCATATCTGGCAATGGTTCATGGCGTGGGAAATCGTGCCACCGACCCGGTTCTGGCCATGGAAGCCTCTTACAAGGTTAATGTGACCGATGAATTTGTTATCCCTGTCGTTATCGAAGCCAATGGCGAGCCAGTTGCCACTATAAACGATGGTGATACTATTCTTTCTTTTAATTTTAGAGCCGATCGTATGCGTCAGATCAGCAGAGTGTTTACTTCGCCGGAATTCGAAGAATTCAAGTGCAAGGAAATGCATGTCGATTATCTGAGCTTTACCCATTATTCAGATGAATTTAGCTTTCCGGAAATTTTTGCGCAACAGCACCTCGACAATGTGCTTGGCAGGGTTCTTGCCGAAAACAATATTGCGCAGTTGCGTCTTGCTGAAACTGAAAAGTATGCGCACGTTACCTATTTTACCAATGGTGGCCACGAACCTCCTTTTGCGCTCGAAGATCGTCACATGGTAGCCAGCCCAAAGGTTAAAACCTACGATCTCAAACCTGAAATGTCTGCATTCGAAGTTGGCGAATATCTTATTGAAAAGCTTCGCACCCAGAAATATCCGTTTATAATGGTTAACTTTGCTAATTGCGATATGGTTGGCCACACTGGAATCATGGAAGCTGCCATCAAAGCGGTTACCACGGTTGACTGTGTGATGGCAAAGGCAATTCCCGTGGCCTATGAACTGGGTTATGAGTGCATTATCACTGCAGACCACGGCAATGCTGAACAGATGGTAGACACTGAGACTGGCGAACCCTTTACCGAACATACAGTTAACCCGGTACCATGCTGTCTTTTGTCAAGAGTTTCTTATGAACTAAAGCCTGAAGGCAGACTTTGTGATCTTGCCCCAACTGTGCTTGAACTTCTTGGTATTGATAAACCGGTGGCCATGACTGGCCAGTCACTAATTACCCGTAAGAAATAGTCTAGAGATGAACGCAACTCAAACAACCCGAAAGGGATATCTTTTCATTGTTTCCGGACCTTCCGGGGTCGGCAAGACCGTGCTGTGCAATTCAATTGTCAGTAAGTTTGCGCCGGCTGTTGTTTATTCTATCTCTACAACTTCGCGAGCCCCCCGCGGCGGCGAAACCAACGGTCAGGAATACTTTTTCTGCACCGCCGAAGAATTTGAGAAGTCAATTGAGCGCAATGATTTCGCCGAGTGGGCGTTTGTTCATGGCAACTACTACGGAACTCCACGCCGATTTCTTGCTGCTAATCTTGATGCTGGCCGGCATGTTATATTGAACATCGACGTTCAGGGTGCTATGAAAATTCGCGATGAATACCCGGAATCGATAATGATTTTTATTTTGCCGCCAAATTTTGATGAACTTGAAAGCCGAATTCGTAAACGGAACATGGATAGCGAACATTCTTTGCGGCATCGCCTCGAAAATGCCCGCAAAGAGCTTGATTATCGCGACCAGTATCAGCACATTGTAGTAAATGATGATCTTGCCGCAGCCACAGGTGAGTTGACCGGTATTTTTGCCGCCTATGTACAAAATTGTCAGGTTGAGCAACCTGCTGCCAAATAACAGGTTGATTGAAAAGCTAAGTTCAGTAGAAGCTGATAATGGTATTCAGGTCGGCGTAGACGACTTCTGGAATGTTCTGAAGTTTCCTGCCAATTTCTATTTCTTGACCAGCTGGAACAGATATTAGCGCTA
The DNA here is from genome assembly GCA_018818125.1 of Candidatus Rifleibacteriota bacterium. GTDB lineage: Bacteria > Muiribacteriota > Ozemobacteria > Ozemobacterales > Ozemobacteraceae > Rifleibacterium. The sequence continues at coordinate 47,195 of JAHISQ010000180.1, read as the reverse complement.
AGCCAGGTGTTTGAAAGCTTTTCAGCTGTCTGATGTCAAGGGTTTCCAGCTGTGCCGAAAGCAAGACGTCATTGAGAGATTTTCCTGCTTGCAATCGTACCAGCAACTCACCTGGCTTGAAGTCGGTGGCGGTAAAGTCTGACTTGCCTGGCAAAGCGCTTTTTGCACTTGCCATTAAGCTGGCGCTTAGCTCTGTTATGCCAGGTTCAAATCCAATAGATTTCAAAGCATCAATTCTGCCGTATCCAAAGTACGAATCACGGCCTGAGGCGCCGAGGTCAAGCGCGCCATAGGTGATAGCGTCTAATACCTGTTCCGGAGAAAAGTCCGGGTTTTTGGCCCAGATCAGCGCCGCCAGAGCAGATACGTGTGCTGTTGCCATTGATGTGCCACTCATTTGCCCGTAACTAGCGCCAGGAGCGATGCTTAAAATTTGCTCTCCGGGGGCAGAGTAATCCAGTTCTGGTGAGTAGTTAGACAGTGCCAGATGTGCGTCATTCTGGTCTGTGGCTCCAACTGCCACCACCGATGGGCAGGCGGCCAGATATCGCAACAGAGTGCTTGAATCATTTCCAGCGGCGGCAAAGATCAGAACCCCCTGCGCCCTTGCCCAGGCAGCAACATCTTCGTAGACAGAATTAAAAGTGGTTGTGCCAATGCTCATGTTTATAACTTTGGCGCCATTGCTAACGGCGTCCTGAATTGCACTAACCATCTCATCGGCTGAAGGGCTTACACCAGCCATGCTGAAAACCTTTGAGATATACAATTTTGATCTTGGAGCAATGCCGATTACCCCGGAATTCTTGCTCCTGGCCGCGATGATTCCGGCAACGTGGGTTCCGTGACCAAGGCCATCCTGCAGAAAAATTCCGTCATTGAAGAGATCATACCCACCCGATACAAGCTGACCCGCAAGCTCCGGGTGTGAACTTTCGACGCCAGTGTCGATAACGGCGACAATGACGCCTTCTCCTGTAGAGTATTTCCAGGCGGCCGAGGCATTAACAGTCGTCACATTCCATTGCATGGTCTCGTTAAATTCAAACATTGTCTTAAATCGCCAGTCTGTAGCATTGTTTAAACCGGCAAATTTGTTGCCATAGCTGTCTAGAACCGCTTCTGAGCCAATTAAGACGTAATAAAAAGTATCGTCAGTTAAATTGCTGGAAGGGGTGATCGTTATTTGAGCCCCGCTGAGCAATATGTTTGCTGAGGTAATTGCCAATTCTTCATGCAAAACCCCGTCGGCGCGGTAGATGGAAATATGACCGGTACCGGCAGACACTGGTTCGTCAAAGGTTATTGCCAATTTAGTGGCGGTAGCGTTGCCGTAGCTCTGGTTGCTGGGATTCAACAGGGTTATCTGCGGCGGCTGAGAGTCTACTTTGCCCGATACTTCTGTTGATTCAGAAGATTCACCGCCTATATTCACTGCAGAAACAACATAATAACAGGTTGTGTCGTGAATAAGCCCGGTATGATGGTATGGCGATTGAACATTGTCGATTATGGTGCCATTAGTTTTGTTAACTCCGGGTTGGGTTGACCAGTAGATGCGGTAACTTGAAGCACCTTCAGCACTGTTCCAGGTCAGGGTGATCGAAGTGGTGGCGGCCTGAGCCGCCAGACCAGTTGGCGTTAGTGGCGCTGGCGGTAGAGGTCTGCCCGAAGCCACTGTTGACACCGGTGAGGAGCCCCATACGTTAACTGCATAAATAAGATAGTAGTAGTTTAAGCCGTTGACCAGTCCTGAATGCAGATAAGGACTTGAAATATCAGAGATTTTGTTCCCATTTTCCCTGGTTGTTTCTGCAGAATTTCCCCAGTAAAGATCGTAATGATCGGCACCGGCAGCAGGTTCCCATGAGACAAGGTTTGTGCTGTTGCTGGCAATGACCTGAAAGTTTGCTGGCGCAGTCTGGGGTGCAACGTTATTGGTGTTCAGCGCAAAGGGGCTGGACTGTTTATAAACGCCATCTCCTCTGGAATCGCTCGGGAGGATTCGTATAATTACCTGCTGGGCTGGCGCTGTAACATCCAGGCCAGGTTTCCAAATAATGTATTGAGCCAGCAATGGGGCGAGTTGACTGGTTGTACCGACAATATTCAAGGTTTGCAGAAAAGTTGCGCCCGAATCTGTCGAATAAAAGACTTTGATGTCGATAAGGTCGTTTTCAAGGTCTGCCAGATCGAAAGATACTTTGAAGTTATCAGCATCATTCTCAATCCGAACATTTGCCACTGTCGGCCTCTGGTTGCCCGCCCCGCCGACACCGACCTGCATTGTTAAGCTGGAGCGGGAAGTAAGACCGGTTGAATCGGTGATGCTGGCGGTTATGGTGGCGGTTATGTTGTCGTCAGGAGCAATCCAGCTTGCGGATCGCGTGTCTGTGTCGATGTTAAGAATTCCATGGATAGCCTGCCATTCTACCGGGCGTTGGCTTAAATCTGGCTCGTCAGGGTCAGAAACAGTAACAGTAAAGTTGATTTGTTCCCTTGGTGCCAAGGTTGATTTTGGGGTGCTCAGCTGAATTACCGGCGGAATGGCACTGCTGTCGATTTTTACCAGAGTCAACTCAAGGTCAGGAGTGAAGTTGTCTGAAAAATAGCCGGTAAAGGTGATTGGCTTCAGGCCGAAGGCGCTTTCTACTTTGATAAAAGCCTCGGTAATATCGGCAGGTAGCGGCGGAGTCACAAACACACCGTTCAGATCGGGTTGAAATATTTCGCCCCACAGGCGTAAAGTAGCATTCACTATCGGGTTGCCGTTTGAATCTCTGAGGGTTCCGCGTATGACTTTTTTTGCTTCAACCAGTTGAATTGTGCCAGTGTCTGTTGTTTCTTCAGCCAGGGTGAACACGTCAGAACGTTGTTTAAAGATTTTGTCGTCAAGATCTTTGATACTGGCAACGATTCTATAGTTTCCAGGGGGGGCGTTTTCAATAAAAAACATCCCATCTACATCTGAGGTGGCTTTGAATTCAGGGCTGTCTTCCAGCCATACTTTAGCTCCGGGAACTCCATTAGTGTTGGTTGCGGTCTGTTCAGGTCGCACTGACAGGCTGGCCAAAATTGTTTGCGCTGAGGTTATTTTTCCTGAGATTCCTTGTTTTTTCGCTGCTTGCGGCGTAACGCCAGTGTTACCAGAGCTGCTGGTGACCATTTCGCATCCGGCAACTGCCAGCATTATCAGAAATGCTGGCAGAATCCAGATGAAACTATTGGCTCTAAAGCTGGTGACCCTGAAACTCATGATTAAATAGCTCTCCTGTTTTCGGCATTGGTCATGCTGTTGCTAAAGGGCCAGAGACTAAATCAGCGGTAGCGGTCGATAGCGAGAGCGGTCAGAGCCAGGTTCGACAGCACTTTAACCACGTCCATGTGGCGCTGCCAGTTATCAACAGGCACCCTGATCCTGGTTGGAACCAGGATTATATCGCCCGGTTCAGCATTCGTGGCATCAACAAAGTTGCTGCCTGCTGTTTTTCGGCTGATAACTGTGCCATCTACCCGAATGAGATAGGTATTAGACAGGTCGCCGGTTTTTGAGATGCCACCTGCAACATTCAGGTAGTAGCGAATGCTGCGATTAATTTGCCAGAGAACGCCCATTGAATTGTAGACAGCGCCTTCAACCATTACAGAAGACGGTCGGGCCGGAACAAATAACTCATCACCTGGCTCAAGGACGACATCGTATTGTGAGCCGGTAAACTTGTCGAGCTCATCAAGCTTTACAATAACGCGGCCCTCTGGCTGTGATTTCTCAATAACTTCCAGGAGATCTTTGTATTGTTCTGTAGCCAGATCTCGTGCCGCTTTTTCTGAGGCATAACTCCCAATCATGTACTGACTGTTGTTGGTGTTAATCTGCTGTTCCTGTTTGACCTGTTCAAACTTGCGGCCACGGGCTTCCGCCTGGGCTTTTTTAACTGACATTCTGGTGAAAACAGCGGCTTTGGTATAAGCTTTATCACCATACCCGCCAGCACGTTTGAGCACGGAGCTCAATCTGTCACCGGGCTGAAAACTGTAGCGCCCTGGATATTTCAATTCACCTGCAAGATTAATATAGCTGTCGATGTGCCAGTCAGGAACACTGCGTACCATAAGACTGTCAAATGGTTTCAGGGCAATGTTATGTGTGTCATCGTTTTCCATGGCTTTGCCAAGGTCTACTTCGAGACGATCCAGAACCAGTTTGCCATTAACTATGGTTCGGCGTGAAAGCTCAGCCGCCAGAAGGCTGACGCCATGTCTCAGGCCGCCGCTGCGGAAAATAAGGTCTTTGATTCGCATTCCTGGAGTGAGGTACATGACTCCCGGGCTTGATACGTGACCGTTGATAGAGACTTTGGCCTGTTCACGCATCAGACTTGCCGGGAAAATAACGATTCTGTCTTTGGGTTGTAATTCCACATCGAAACCCTGGGCACGATTAAGAACCTGTCCGGGATTAAAGCTGACTACTTCGTATTCACCACCGGCACCGCCTTCGCGCAAAATTTCGCCATATTCAAGAACTGGTTCGCGCTTAAGCATGTCAGGGCTCGTGAGAACTTCGCTAAGCATCAGGCCTTTCCGCCAGGGGCGAACGCCCGGTTCAAAAACATGGCCTTCCAGGTTTACCATTTCAAGATTTCGCGGACTGATGGCGAAAACTCTTATTGTATCAAGGTCCTGCAGAACAGTACCATTACCTTCGAACTTGCCATCGTTGCGTGAAATTTCCCGTGAAAATACGATCTGACCGGAATGTGCCTGAAGTCTGCGAATCTGAATTTTTTTCAGGTCAGCCACCTGACTTATGTCACCGGCAATCGATAAAGCTTTGCCAATAGTCATTTCGTCAGGTTTAAGTTCATAAATTGCTGGCCGCCGCACGGCGCCCTGAATTGACACCTTCGGGCCGGTAAGCGGCACAAATACTGTGTCGCCTTCAAGAAGTTCAATGTCCTTGGAGCGGTCGCCCCGTGTAAGGAAATCGTAAACATCAAAGCTGCCAACCAGTTTATTGCCACGGCGCACTTCAATCTTGCGCAAAGTGCCCTGTCTGGTGGGGCCACCGGCTGAAAACAGTGCTGAAAGAGTTGTGGCTGTTCCGTCAAGCTCATAAGCGCCTGGGTTATTCACTTCGCCTACCACAAAAACGCTGTTTCGACGAGGTTGAATCGGAATAACTGACATTTCGAACCCGGTGAGTTTGTTGCCGATTATATCGTTAAGTGCAACTTTCATTTTGCCAAAACTCAAGCCGGAAACACTGGCGCTGCCGTATTTTGGCATCATCAGTTCACCGGTTGAGGTTATCTGCGCAGTAAAAGAAGCGCTTTCGCTTCCCCATATCATTACCTGAAAAACATCGCCAGGGCCGACCCGGTAATTGTCGTTTATTACAACATTACCGACACTCATTCCGGTTGAGTTTTCAAACATATCATAGCCAAAGATCTTTGGAGGATCAGGAAGCTGCACCGCTGATACCGCTACAGTGTTTTCAGATACCTGCGGCTGAGCTGGCTGGTCACTGGTCGTTTGCTGTGGTTGTGGTTGAACTTGAGCTTGAGTTTGAGCTTGAATTTGAGCTTGAGCTTGAGATTGAGCTTGAGCTTGAGCTTGAGATTGAGATTGAGATAGGGCTTGATTCTGCGTGGCGGGCATAGCTATCGGGATATTCTCAACGATGACTGCAGGCTTAGCAGCGCTGGTGATTCCCAACATGAGATAAAGCGCAGGATCACCAATGGCAATACCGGCGGGGGTAAACGGAGTAAGGGCCTGTGCTTCGCTTCTTCCTGATGAACAAGTCAGAATAATGGCGCTGACCAGTAAAATTGCAAACACTGAAAGCTTCTTTCGCAAAAAAGTGAATCTAGATCGTGACAGGTTCATCGGAATGGGTACCTCTCAGTTAATTTTTCTCACAGGCAGTAGCAAGGTTTTTACCACCAGGAAGCAGCATGATAGCAGTAACCCAAGCATGCCACCGTAAACACTCTGCACTTTTACGTTTGGCGCCACCTGATAAGCTGATACTGCGGGGTCAAGCACAAAAAATGTTGTCGGCTCGCCCTGCTCGCGCAGGCGTGCCATTTCAAGTTTTTCAATAAGCACGCTGTAAATTTTGGCGAGGTTAGTGACTTCTCTTTTCAGGCGACCATGCTGGGCTGCCAGTTCTGGCAGTGCTATGATTCCGCCCGGAATAAACTGATAATACTCAACATTCTCTGATGCAAGGTTTTGTGGCGCCGTTCCTTTGGCCTGAAAGTCAATCTGTTGAATAATACTATCAATTTCCAGCTGTGTTTTTCGGATAGAATCTTTGGATGCCGTTTGTGAGCTATTCAACAGCTCAAGGTCAATCTGTTTTCTCACAAGCTCGCTTTTGAAGCTTTGAATAAGGTTCAACGCTCCACGCGCCTGCAACTCTATGTCTACCAGACGATTTTCAACTTCAAACTTCTTCAGCAGACCTTCAGCTTTCTCCAATTCTTCACGATATCTGGCCGTCTGCTTTTCGATGTAATTGCGGTTTTTGGTTTCATTATTGATATTGTTTTTATCAACGAATTTACGTAGTGCTTCAAGATACTTATTTGTCAGCTTTACAGCCAGTTCAGGGTTGCCCAAGGTAACAACCAGAGCCGGGGGTTTGGTATGGTTGGTAAGATCGACAAATACCGTGCTGCGAAGCGCTTCGGCAAGGCTGTCTTGATAAAGCGGATTCGATTTGTCAGCACCGGGCCACATATAATCAGCAATCTCAGGCATGTCTTCGATTACCATTTTGGCCAGACTGCGGCTGTAAATAATCAACAGCAGCTGAGTAGCAATACTCTGGAAGCGATTCATTTCGGTGGTCTGTGAAATGTAATTGCTGACCTGAGCGGCATTGGTGAACGGGTCGGCATTACTATATTTAGCCCCTTCAAGGGCGAAGAAGGTGGCACGTGCCTGATACAAGGGCCGCGAGGACATGGCAAGAATGAAGGCGAACACGAAGGCGGCAACAGTTACTGCTATGATAAGCCTTTTCTTCTGCCAGAAGACTTCGAGCATTGATACATCCAGGTTTTTCACTTCATTCGTCATTTTGCTATTTTCTTCACTATTCATTTGTTACCTCTTGGCAATTAGTACCGGAGGTGCGAAGCTGCAAAAGCTTTTGCTATTTCGTACCGCCCTCTATCGACCAACCTTTGATTTTTGTAAACCTCTATCTTCTTTATTATCAACTTTTCTCCTCAACTCAAAGAAGATGGGTGGGGCGAGCCATCTCCTTATGTCATTGGTCACGTTAATCCGTCATTCCCGCGAAGGCCACTCGTCCATTGCCACGTAGGCGGGAATCAACACTCTCCCCCTGGCCTCCCGCCCCCGCAAATATGCTTTTCTAGTGAGCACCCTCACCGGTCAAAACGGCGGGTACCGTGCGCAGCAGAATTTTAAAATCAAGCCACAATGACCAGTTATCGACGTAATACAAATCCATTTTCATCCAGTCGTTGAAACTGATCTTATTGCGCCCGCTGACCTGCCAGATGCAGCTTAAGCCGGGGCGCATGTCGAGACGTCGTAACTGCCAGGGTTCGTATTTATCAACTTCAGCTGGGATTGGTGGTCGAGGTCCTACCAGGCTCATGTCACCTTTTAATACGTTCCACAGCTGCGGCAGTTCATCAATCGAAAATTTACGGATGAATTTGCCAAGGGCAGTGATGCGCGGGTCATCCTTGATTTTAAAGACAGGCCCTTCCGCTTCGTTTTGTGCTTCGAGATCTTCGCGGAAGGCTTCGGCATCGGCAATCATCGATCTGAATTTAAGCAGTTTAAAAGTGCAGCAATTTTTACCCGAACGAGTCTGAGAAAACAAAACCTGGCCGGGCATGAACAGTTTGATTAAAATGGCGGTAAAAATAAAAATCGGCGACAATAAAATCAGCATGGTGGCTGAGATTACAATGTCGCACAGTCTTTTGATCGCAAGCCTGACAGGAGCTTCCTCGCGATTTTGAAACGAGAAGAGGGGATGTCCGAAAAAGTCTTCCTGGTTTGCTTCGCCGAGGATGAGGTTGAACATTGTTGTATACACATGAAAACGAATTCTGAGATTGCAGCACAAAATCATGGCTTTGTTAACTTCCGAAATCCAGTCATCAGGGGCGCAGAAGAATATTTCGTCAATCTGGTTCTCTGCAAGAAAGTTTTCTATCCGGTCATTAAGCCAGCCGGCACGTTGATCTTCGTAGTCAGGTTCTTCGGTGATTCTGCCAATAACCTTCATGCCGGGAAAAGGTTCGCAGTGCAACAGCCGGACGAGCTTTTCAGCATGCGTGGCATCGCCGATTATGAGAACTTTTTTCCCGATGCAGGGGTCAAATTTGAAAATTGTGCTGACAAGTGATACAAATTTGTTGCGTAGCAGCAGCAGTATTGGACTTATAAGAAAAAATACCACAAGAAATCTTCGTGATGCCGGGTATTTTAAGACAAAAAAGGCAAAAAAGTTGAATGAGACAAAGGTCAGCAGGGTGCTGTTAAATACTGCCGGAATAAATCGATAAGTGTGAGCGGCGCTGTGCAGATCGTATAGGCGCGAATAATACAAAGCGACAAGATAAAACAACACCAGGCTGATAATCAGACTTGAAAAATACATGTATGCTTCAGGAAAAACAGACCGCATGATATTGCTGGAGCGCACTGAAATATAGGCTGCCAACAGCAAAGCTACTGTGTCATAGGAAAACACCAGTGCTTTAAGCAATCTTTCTTTCATAAAAACATCCCGTTCAAATTTATTTATCGCAGCTTATTAATTTTACAAACTCAAATTGGCGGGGAGCCTGTTTCTTTCGCAAACACGCTATAGTAGAAGTATAACATAATCATTTGCTAAGGCAACTCTTTCTATTCGGGTGTAAAGGTTCAGTTTCTATTGGTAATTAACCTGTTAATAATGTTCCGCTTTTATACTGGCGAAACTAAGCTGTTTTAGTAAGATCTCAATAACCCGGGGTAATCTTCGTATTTCGTGCTCGTGCTCGTGCTCGTAATCGATATTGGAGTTCGATTACGATTACGATCACCGCTTCGCTGAGCACGAGCACGATTAAGAAAAACAAAAAAAAATACTTACCCCGTGTTATTGAGAAGATACCAGTTTTACGTTGAAATCCTGCAATATCCGGGGTTTGTCAAGCTTTGCCAGCGCGTATCGTCGCGCGTTGTTGCCAAGTTGCAGTCGCAATTCATGGTTCTGTACCAGCATGCGAATGTTGTCTGCGAATGTCTGATAGTCACCCGGCGGTGAAATCAAACCGCAGTCGTGCAATGCTCTGGCAATTTCTGTGCCGGGTGCGGCCGACGCCACAACCGGTCGGCCACTCGCCAGCATGCCGGTTAGTTTTGAAGGCATTACCAGATCGGCAGCATTGCCGAGCTGGGGTAGAAGGTGAATGTCGGCAATGTTTAGCAGCTCATTTAAGAGTTCGGGGGGCTGCAGATCAATAAAAGTAATATTGGGAAGGTCTTTGCTCGCGTTTTGCAGTTGCAAGCGCTGCGGCCCGTTGCCGCAGATAACAAAGTGTATGCTGCTATTATCTTTTAGCAAGCTCGCTGCTGTAATGATCATTTCAAGGCCCTGTTTAGTGCCGAGATTTCCTGAAAAAAGGCATATTTGCAGGTCGGCGGCAAGGTTAAGGGTTCTTTTCAGCTTGCTCGGCCGGGTTAGTGGCTTGATCTGGTTAACATCCACCCAGTTCGGTAGCAGATAAGTTTTTCCGTCCGCCACTCCTTTCTCGTGAAGTTTGTGCAGCATGTTTTGTGAAATAGAAGAGACAATCGAAAAACCTGTCAGGACAGTTTTTTCAAAAAGCCGGGCTACCCAGGCGACCATTCTGTGCTTTAGCAGACCAATTTCAAAGGCGGCATCGGTTTCGAAATCTTGAATATGCAACCACGCAACGGCGCCACATAGGCGAGCCGTTACTGCCGCAAACGGGGCGTAGAGTAGTGTGGGTGCGACAGTAAATATAATTTCCGGTTTCCAGGAAATTTGCGCCAGAAGCGCTGGCAGGCTACTGATGGCAAAACTGCTCAGATGTAGCAATCTTTTAGCGCCAGTCGGATGTTTTGGCACGTAAATTGGGCACCTGATTGCTGTGTAAGCTCTCGTCATATCCCCGTCATTTTCGAGAAGGCGGGAATCCACTTTTTCTGTTGATTTATGGTATTTTAAGGGTGAAAATGGTTTTTGCACCTGCCATTGCGGATAATATGGCGGGGCGCAGATAACTCTGACTTCGTGCCCGCTGGCAGTTAGCCAGTCGGCCAGTTCTGAATTGTATTTGCCACATCCGACCATTTCTGGCTTGAAGTTAAGCGCGTAGATCAGTATTTTCATTTAAGCTGAACGACCTCGAAAGTTTGCTGGCAGTTTAAATTTACCGAGATTCTAATTTTTTCGAAGTCGTTGTTCGTATATTTTGGCGTCGATAAGAAATCTGAACCAGAAATCTTTGAGGAAAAAGAAAATCAGGCCTTCAACTCCGTCGAGAAAGCCGAGTTTCAGAAAATATCGGTAGATAAACAGCAGGAAAGGCCTGACAAACAGCGGGAATTTTTCGTAAATGCTGCGCCAGTAACGTTGTTTTTCGATGGGGTTTCCGTTGGCATCGGCCTGGATTCTGCCGGATTTGTCATTAGCAAACAATTCGCGCACTTCGGCATCAGCCCATTTGTTGTGGCGTGTCACCCACTCAGTGAGGCTTGAGCAGACATAGTCTACCATCGGGTTTTTCAGCTGTGCTGTCTGTCCTTCAACATAAAAATGCTGGTCATAAATGCGATCTTCGCAATGCCCGCTCTGGCGTTTGAAAAGGCGCATATGCCAGATGGGATACATGCCGCCGTAATAAATTTTCCGGCCAAGAAAGGCTGGCATACGGGGGATGAAATAGCCATTTACGTCAGGGTTATCAGGAAGACCGTTAATTTCATCGACAAGAGCATCTGACATGATCTCGTCGGAATCGAGATGCAGTTGCCATTCGTGCTTGTTGCCACAGTTGGCGATTGCCCAGTTGCGTTGCAGCCCGTAATGCTCGAAAGGGTGTTGCACTGTTTTAACGCCAAGTCGCGCCAGGATCGCGAGCGTAGTGTCAGTGCTGAAAGAGTCGACGGCATGCACGTCATCAGATACGCGCAAAGCAGCCTTGACCGTCTCTTCGATGTAGCTCTCAGAATTATAAGTAAGAATGATTACCGAGCATTTCATGATAGTAATGTCACACCTTAACGGCTTTTTCACTGCCAAATCACCAGGAATGAATCAGCAATTCATTCTCTGGTTTTGTCATCCACGAGTCTAATATATCTCAAAGCGCACTGCCGGGCAAGCATATCGCTTTAATAAGAGCCGGGAGGGCATACAAGGCTTGACGATCTGCTTAAATTTTGCGACCTGATTTTTGCGTTCAGAGCGCCTCAATACGGTTATTCTTTAATCCGAGATCTTTGATGGTTTTGAATTATGGTTGTGTATGCGTTTTCAAGTTGAATTGCGATTTGATCCCAACTGTAGCGGTTTTTTACCGATTTTTGGCCGGCCTGACCCATGGCAGCACATTGCTCCGGATTGTTTAGAAGCCTTTCAATTGCCTCTGAAAACCATTCTACCAAGCATGGTCCGGCAAGACCAGCGCCATCTTCTACTACCTCGCGCCAGATGTTAACTTTGTCGGAAATAATAACCGGGAGTTTGCAAATCATCGCTTCAATAACTGCTATGCCAAAGTTCTCGCTGTAAGAGGGCAGAACAAAAACATCTGAATCGTTTAAAACTGCGAGCTTATCTTTTCCGGAGAGCATGCCGGTGAATGTGGTTCTTTGATAAGGCCCTTCGAGGGCAAGGCCTGCCTGTAATAGTTCTTTTTTGATGCCGGGAGTCAAGTTGCTGTCATCCGGGCCGACGAGAACGAGATGATAATCTGGATGTTTCCTGGCAAGCTTAATAAATGCGGGGATTAAAATGTCCAAGCCTTTTTTAAAGTTGATGCGACTGAAAAAAAGAATGAGCTTCTTGCCAATAGTTTCGGGGTATTTTGCTCTGAAATATCCTTTGTCGGGTAAAACCTCATATTCTTCGAGGTGCAGCCCATTGGGAATTACGATGCCGGGTGCTTCGAACGTGTGGGGCTTCGCCAACTCCATTTCATCAGTAGTGGTGAAATGAATGGCGTCTGCATTTTTCAGATTGCGGTTTTCAAACAGGATTTCAAATAAAGCCTTGCGAAATCTATGCCGCTTATATAGGAATGGGTCGAGGGTTCCATGAGGTCTTATAATATAAGGGATGCAGAATGTTCGGCAGTAATAGGCACCTACGAGATTGTGAAAAAGATAGAGGGAATGAATATGGACAATATCAAATTCTTTAATTTTTTTCTTTAAGGCCCGGGCCATGCTAAGGGAGGGTATCCAGAATCTTGGCCAGTTTACCTGGAAGAGTTGCAAATCTATTTTTTCAGACAACTTATCGCAAAAATCAGCCTTACTAAGGTCGTTTTTTCCATCCATTGTTGTTGAATAGATGCTAACTTCATGTCCCAACTTGTTAACAGCATCAGCCATTTCTATGCAAGCCTTAGAAGGGCCGCCAAAACGACTTGCCAGCGAAGAAATCAGATGAAGAATTTTCATGTTTCAGTTTAACCAATGTTTCAAAATTTAACGCGAGTTTTCTGATTGTGCTTGCTTTTGGCACAGCATGTTTTTGCATTCACATTTTGAGCTTTTGTAGTGTATCATAATTGGCTTCTGAAAGAGTATGGTAATGATTTTCTAGAAAGGCGTTTAAATGAAATTTAATGAAGTGCTGTCCAGGGAAACCCCAAAAATTATCGTCGCTCACCCGGGCACCCAGCATTCATATCAGACGGCATTTGGCATTCAAGAGGCAGGGATGCTTCAGCGATATATGACCAGCTTTTACTATAAAAAACTGGGTTTTGTCGCTCGATTTATTAGTTTTTTGCCTGCAAGATTTATGGAGAAAATTAAACGAGAATTTCTGCGTAGAAGGAAAGAAGAACTGGATGATTCCCTGATCCAGACTTTTCCCATTCCTGAGTTGATATATTTACTATCAACAAAGGCAAAAATTCTCAAAAATTGGTCCAATAAGATACTTTATTGGAGAAACAAGATTTTTGATGAGAAAATTGCCAGGATGGTTTTGGCAAGCCGGCCAGATGCGGTAATTTGCTATGATAGTTGCTCGATTCAGACTTTCAAGGCATGTAAAAATATTGGTTCTATTGCGATTCTAGATCAAAGCATTGGCCATATCAAGACCGGTGTTAATATTCTACATGAAGAAGCCCTTTTGCATCCAGAATTCGCGGATACATTGGCAACCAATACTCCTGACTGGTTAATCGAGCAGTGCACGTTAGAGGCTCTGGCCGCTGATAAAATAATGGTTGCGTCTGAATATGTTAAGGAGAGTCTCATAAAAAATGGTGTTTCGCCGCTACGGATAATCATTAATCCGTACGGTGCAGACATTACTCGGTTTTATCCAGCATTGAAGCGAGATGAAAATATTTTTCGAATCCTTTTTGTTGGTGCGATAGGTCAGAGAAAGGGAATTAAATACCTTCTTGAAGCTTTCAAGCGGCTTCGGTTGCCAAATGCCGAACTTGTTCTAGTTGGCGGGATTGTTGGGAGCGGCATTGGTTTGGAGCCATATAGGGGGCTTTTCAGGCATGTGCAGAATGTTCCTCACCATGAAGTGCACACCGTATTTCAGTCCGCAGATATTTTCGTTTATCCGTCACTCCATGAGGGCTCTGCACTTGCCATCTATGAAGCATTAGCCAGCGGTCTTCCCGTGGTCACCACCCCAAATGCCGGATCAGTAGTGAGAGATGGAGAAGAAGGGTTCATTGTTCCTATCCGTGATATAGATACATTAATGGCTAAAATACTTTTGCTATACCAAAACGAAGATCTTAGAGTAAAAATGAGCCAACAGGCAAGAAAACGGGCGGAGTCCTTCACCTGGCAGACGTATCGTTTGAGATTGGCTCAGATTGTGCAAGGTTTCGTTGAGGATAAGGAGATATGATTGTGCAGCGCGGTAAAACATGATAGGATTCTCCATTGAATCGGTGACTTATTTTTATCGCTTAAAAAAAGAGAGAGTGTGACACGATTTGATTCTTAATTTAATTGCCAACATAATCAGGCATCCTCTGAATAGAAATAACAAGACAGGCTCTTTGTTGCGTTTTTTAAGATGGCAGATTGGCTCGATATTGCTTCCAGGTCCAATTGTTTTGCCTTGGGTCAATAACGCAAAACTAATTGTTGCAAGAGGCGAACATGGCCTGACTTTAAATATTTATTGTGGTTTGCAAGATTTTTCGGAAATGGCGTTTTGTCTGCATTTTTTGCGACCGGAAGACGTTTTTTTTGATGTAGGTGCCAATTTTGGTAGTTACACTGTTCTTGCAAGCGCGGCAGTTGGAGCCAGGACTTCTGCCTTTGAGCCTGTATCCTCAAGCTTTGCGCATCTGATGCAAAATATCAGGATTAATGAAATTGATTCTCTGGTTAGTGCTCACAATATTGGTCTTGCTGCTGAAGACACTCAACTCCTTTTTTCCACAGATCAAAATTGTACTAATCATGTCGTTCACGGTGCAGAATCAAATTCTTCGGGCGCAAAATTGCAAACTGTCAAAATGGCAGACTCATTTAAAGATGATAAGGTGCCAACCCTCATGAAAATAGATGTTGAAGGCTTTGAGATGGAGGTTCTGAAGGGAGCGCAGGCTATTTTAAATGATAGTAACTTGAAGGCAATAGTTATTGAGTTGAATGGCAGTGGCCAAAAGTATGGTTATGCTGATTCAGATATTTCTGCCAAGCTTATTGAAGCTGGATTTGCTGAATACACATATTGTCCATTCACCAGGAATTTAAAGCTAGCTCAGGGCTTGCCAGCGGGCGATAATCGGATTTTTGTAAGAGACTATGATTTTGTTTGCCAAAGACTTGTTGACGCGCCCAAATTCAGCATTTTCGGTAAGGAGCTGTGAATTTGCCAAAGACTAGGATTGCTTACCTGTTAACCCACCCAATTCAATACCAGGTACCAATGATAAGGTATCTTAATCAGGATCCAGAGCTTTATGTAAAAGCTTTTTATTGCTCTGATATATCAGTAAAAGAATACTTGGATGTTGGTTTTGGCAAGAAAATTGAGTGGGATATCCCTTTGCTTGATGGTTATGACTATGAATTTCTTCCAGCTTATGGGGCGAAAACTTCCATTACCTTTGCAAGACCGTTCAATTACGGGTTAATGCGATTTTTAAAACAAGGCCGGTTTGATGCTTTGTGGCTCCATGGTTGCAGCCGTTTGATTTGTATGCAGGTTATGGTAATTGCAAAAATCTGCGGGATTAAGGTTTTAATTCGTGACGAAGTCTGGGAGAAGAGCAAAAAAAGGTCATCGGTAAACCATTGGCTTAAGAAAATCTGGTATCGACTCCTTAATAAATTTGCTGAGGCTTTTCTGGCGATTGGCCGTTGCAATAAAGAGTATTACATGGCCAACGGAATAGATGAAAAAAATATTTTCACTGTACCTTACGTTGTTGACAATGATTTTTTCCAAAGAAGATGTGATCTTGCTGATACTGAAAAACTTCGCAAAGAACTTGGTATTGCCTGCGATCAAAAGGTGATTTTGTATGCAAGTAAGTTAAGCAGTCGAAAGAAAATTCTTGATTTAATCAGTTCTTTTGACATCCTTTTAAAGCTATGTTCCTCTCAGATTAAGCCTTTTTTGCTTATCGTTGGTTCAGGAGAACAAGAAACGCAGGCTGGTGAGATGATAAGTAACATGGGTCTATCCAGCTTAGTTCACATGGCTGGCTTTAAAAACCAAACAGAGTTACCAGCCTATTATAAGCTTTGTGATGTTTTTGTTCTGCCTTCGGAAAATGAAGCATGGGGTCTGGTTGTTAACGAAGCCATGAACTGTGGCGCTGCTATTGTTGCCAGTGATGAAGTTGGGGCCGCTTATGATCTGGTGAAAAATGGACAGAATGGCTACATTTTTAAGACTTGTGACATTAATGATCTGGCAGAAAAGTTATATTTTGCTCTTTCTAATTCAAGGCAATTTGGTGTTAGAAGCAGGGCGATTATAGATGCATGGAGTTTTGATCAGGTCGCGACTGGGATTAAACAAGCCACAAGGAAGGCATGAGAAGATTTTAAAAAAATGCCTTTTCAGATTTACTTTTCGTATATTCTTTTTATTTCCTCACCAAGCAGACTAGCTCTGAGCCGTCCAAATTCTGAATTGTTTTCTTTATTTTGCCATTGCGCCAGGTTGAAATTTCTTGGATTGAATATGGATCTGAAGAGAGAAAAAGGTGTTTTTCTGGAAAGGCAGTCTCATAGAAATTATCATCAAGAAAATTTGGGTGAACCTTTCCCCAAAGTTGATTCCAAGCTTTTCGATTTTTTTTGCGAAATCCTTCTGATCCATTTGGTGTAAATGCAACAAAAATTCCGCCTGGCTTTAAAATGCTCATAGCAAATGAAATAGACTGTTTTATGCTTGGCACATGTTCAAGGACGTGAGATGAAAAAAACACATCAAACTTATCTTTTACATCTGATAACGACGAGTAAACCTTAATTCCAAGCTTATTTCTCGCAAAATCGGCACGTGGAACTGAGATTTCATAAGCTTCTACATTAAACCCTCGTTGAAGGAGTTGCCAGCTTCCGTAACCCCAAGAACAACCAAAGTCGAATAGTTTTTTGTCTGTTGATCCCGTAGCAGCGAGAATTACGCTGATATATGTGGAATAATCCCTTTCTCCTCCTGCAAATCCATTGCTGAGAAGCTTGTCTAATACTTTATCTGATGGGCAATCTGTGGCAAATCCTTGGCTATATTCTTCCTGATAAAAAGATCGGTTTTCTTTTGCATTGGTTGTCGGGGTTCTGAATAAAAGCTTACATGCTTTGCATCGACGCAAAGCCGTAAAAAAAAATTTTCTTGCAACGACAACAGATTCACAGTTTTCGCAAGATGGACAAGAAAAACCTTCGTTCATTAATGTTTTCTTCATAGACTTCAGTAGATAAATTGTTTTTTGTTTCATTGATTTTTTTGGGGCTGCAATGAGCTGTTTACTATTTCAAATCCATGGTTCTGAGGGATCGACAAGATATTCTGCTCGACAGGCTTTTCTGATGCATGATGAATTAAGGCGAGAACTATTCCAGCAAGAAACCAAATGAAGCCGCTAGCGATACCATTACCTGTTAATTGGCCAAAAAGTAAGAATTGCCCAAGAGCAGCGAAAAAAAACATTGGAACAGGGGTCTTATGCTTAAAGCCAATGTTTAAGCAAAGGAACAACAAATATAAAAATATAAACGTGCGGAATAAAATAACTAAAAAGCCAAAATACGGACCAAGTTCAATAATATGACGACCCCACTCAGCTTCTGAATTCAAATCGATTACAGTTATGTTGTAGCGGTATGCAGCATTGCTAGAATAGCCTATTCCAAGCCCCATGAGGGGGATTCTGAGTGCAAATTCCTTATAAAAATCGGTCAGGTCATTAATTGTACGTTCAGCAAATTCCATGCCTTCGATACCACCCGACGAAGGCGTGCTGAATCTTTCAAAAATTACAAACCGGTGCTGCGGAAAAACAAAAAACAAAAAAAACATCCCACAACCAATAATGGCCAAGGTGGGTTTTAAATACCTTATTATCATGCGGCGAGATGAAAGTGTGGCAAAGAAACCGGCGGTGAGGATCAGACTGGCCAACAAATAAGTAACTCTTTGACCACTTACTACCAGAATTGCTGATGTAAAAACAGTATATGCATACAGTTCTTTGTTGCCTACGACATCCGCCCAGTCATCCTTTACCCAGACTGTCAGAAGTATTGCGACGAGAAATCCAACGAAAATGGCATTTCCAACACTTGAAGTGAAAAAACCTTCGGTTCTTGTCAGAATTTGGGCAGCATCCGCGGGTCTAAAACGTCCCAGGGTGCCGGCATTAATCCAGTGATCCTGGAGATTAATCGATTGAAAATATACAAGTGCGAAATAAATTGGGGTCAAGCGAAGTGTGAATCTGAAGAGCCTTTTTAAATCGTGGGGGGTAACAAAACTTCCTATCAGAATTGCCAGAGGAAGCATCAGGAAGTGGGTTCTCCAACTATAGGCGATAATCCACCAGGGAAGATGACTGGAGAGGGTTTGAAAGAAAGAAAAAACTGAAATGGTTAGTGTGAAGAAAATTACCAGATAAAAGAGAATGCCTTGTTTGGGGGCAAGGTTAGCGTAAATTGCATAGCCATAGGCAAAAATTACAAAAGGATCACGTATAAAAAACAGATATTTTTGATGCTCAGGGAAAATCCATTTCCGCAGCACGCCTTCAAAAATGATGGCAAGGAAGACGCCAAAAATAATCCAGACCAACCTTTGTCTCTTTTCTTCCATGTTACGTCCCTTAATTTCGAGCCAAGCTTGTAATAAACCCGCCTATGCTTTTAGTTTAACATGACTTTAAAAGTGTAACAATCATCTTTTGGGCCAAGGCAACGATTCATTTGATTTTCCTGCCTTTAAAATCCAAATAGTTCCACCCAAAAGCGCAAAATGCAATTAAAATTTGGGGGAGAGTAGATATAATATTGAAAAGAAAAACATTTTTTACACTGTCAATGTGGACAAAATATAGTATTACTACTTGGGTTGCAAGGGTGAGAGGAATATAGACCCAGAGATATTTTACCCAGTTTCTAGATAAATTGATGCCCATTATACTTGTGAGTAAAACACAAGAAAAAGCACTGATTAACGCATAAATGAATTCTTCATTAAGGGCTTGATAGTTTTTGCCCAGGATCCATAAGAACAAACTAGAATAACGAAGGGCAATCCAGAAAATTATTACGAACATGCCCAATAAGCAACTACAAAATAGCAAGAACCGATTTAGCAAGATTTTAGGATCTTTGATTTTTGCAAAAGTTGGCAAAATTATACTACTTAATATCGCATCGAAAAGTGCAAATACTAGCATAATTTTTGAGAGCGCACTAAACTCCGCGATGTTTGCTGTTGTGCCAAAAAGGCTTATCAACCAGATTCCAATTTGGCCCTGAAGGCAATAATAAAGCGACATTGGCAAAGTGTGTTTTACGGTTGTTAAAATTTGGCTTTGAATGGCCGGATTGGAAGATTGCTGGAGCAAAAAAAACTTAGAATTATTCTTTTTCACAATCTCATAACGTATAAAACTTGCCAGACTTTTAATGCCGTAGATGATCCAGGCGTAAAACTGAAAAAAGACGCCAAAGCAAAGAAGTAATAATTTTATAATTGCTTCAAAAATTGCTGAGCGTTGGATTAGATTAGTGTCTTTGTGTAATTTTGCGCCAACCAGAAAAAATTCAGTCGTTAATACGAAATAGGAATCTGGAATGATCAAGAAAAAGAAGAGAATTGCCAAGGATAAAGAAGTGCTGTGTTTATAAATCAGAAAGCATTGGAACGGCATTATCAGAAATAAGAGAAATAGAAAAATAGTTTTTCTGGTTTTTAACCCACATGAAATTACCTCACCTAGTTTATCTGGGTATTGCCATACTTCGCCTCCTAGTGCTAACATTGCCTGCAAAATCCCGAGATTGCTCAAAAGGTTTAGGGTGTTGAACCCAAGCAGGGCAAGCGAGAAAATTGCAAAATCTTCTGTTGATAATAAACGTATAATCAATATCCCACTTGCAAGGTTTATTATGATTATAAGACATTGATAAAGAGAAAATTTTCCAATATTTCTGATGTATTGAAATAAAGGCTGAAGCGATTCATATGTCATTTTTTTTCATCCATTTTGACAATACAAACAGGCTCCATACTCTTGTCCAGTCTGTTCTGCCATGGGAAAAATCCTGCCAGATTTTTTTGAGGCTCTTGCCTGGAAAGATTGATTGAGTGGAAGTTGTGAAGAAACTCAGCATTTCTTCTGAAAATGCTTTCTGGAGCCAGTCTTCAAATGGCATTACGAAGCCTTGCTTCGGTCGCTCATAACAATGTGGGGGTAAATTGCCTACCGCGTTGACTAAAAGGCTTTTGTGGGGAGGTATAATTTTTAAATCCCCATGTATTTTCATTACAGACTCTACCAGAAGATGGTCCAGCAAGGGGACTCTAACTTCAAGTGCGTGTGCCATGCTCATCTGATCAGTATCGCGCAAAAGTGTTGAAAGCAAATAGGTTTGCATTTCAAGAATTGAAATTGCATTTACTTCGTCCAGATTTTTGACGTTGCTTGTCAGTTCAGAATAAGCCTGTGGAAACCAGTTTCTGCCAATTTTTAACAGTTGTGGGTCCAGCATGTTTTCAATCTGCTTTTCAGAGAATAGGTTTCTCGCGAGAAAATACGGATCAAATGCGAAATTAATCGCCTCAAAAGCTTTTCTGATAATCACTTTCGGTGCTAATGCTTCTCCCATTATTCCGATAAAACCAGGTAACTTTTGCAGAAAAGGTGCGAATTGTCTGATTTTTCTTGCTTTGGAAAAGCAATTGTAACCCGCGAACAGTTCATCACCCCCAGCTCCTGAAAGAGCAACTTTTAGACCTGCTTCACGGGTAAGTTTGGCCACAAACCATGTGTTTAGACCATCCATGCTGGGCTGATCAAAATCAGCAATGGCTTTATCTGCAAATTTTACGAAGGTGGAACTTGTTAGCTCCAGCTCGTGGTGCTCTGTATGAAACTTTTTGGCGATTTTCTGAGCAAAAGAGCTTTCGTCATAAATGCTGCCTGGAAAAACCAGATTAAAGGTTTTTATGTTTTCCTTTCCCGAAGCTCTCATAAGCGAAACAATTGCTGAGCTATCGATTCCACCACTTAAAAAAGCCCCTAAGGGCACGTCGGCAATCAGCTGGAGCTTCGTAGACTCAAGAAGAATATTTTTGATTTCCTCGTAGCTTTCGCATAAGCTCTTTTCCAGGGTTTTAAGCGGAAACATGGACCAGTATGTCTTTTTAGTGGTCTTGCTGCTCTGAAAAATTGTCATACTGCAGGCAGGCGGTAATGAGTTTACCTTGTCCACCATTGTAAATGGCTCCTGGACAGATCCATAAGACAAATAGGACACCAAGCCTTCTGATGATAGTTTTTTCTTAACAAGATTTGAGGACAGAATTGCTCTTACTTCTGATCCAAATATAAAGAGTTCACTGTCAGAATAGAAGTAGAGCGGTTTGACTCCCATATGATCTCTGGCAACAAAAACTTCTCTTTTTTTTGAATTCCAGATTGCAAATGCAAAAATGCCTCGCAGATGCCCGGTGCATTCTTCTCCCCAGCAATCATATGCCTTTAAAATAACTTCGGTATCGGTATCAGATTCAAATTCATAGCCTTCGTTTGTGAGTGTTCTGCGGAGCTGTTGGTAGTTGTAAATTTCGCCATTGAAGGTAATGCAATTCTCGTTGGTCTTATCGAACAATGGTTGAGCCCCTCGTTCTGAAAGATCAATTATCGCTAGACGTGTGTGGGCAAAAAACAGCTGTGATTTAATCAACTCAGCAGTTCCAAGGCCATCAGGACCACGATGACTTAAGGCTCTGGCCATTTTTTCGATTGGTTCTGAGTTGGCACCTTCTTTGAAAAACCATATCCCAGCGATGCCACACATTCATTTTTCTCCGGTTAAATGACTAGTCAAAAAGCCAAATCTAGCGGCTTTTTGACTCCAATAAGACTTCATCGTAAATCTCAACTATTCTCTTTATACTTTTTTCCCATTTAAATTTAGAGGCTCTTTCAAGACCTTTTTCAATAAGAAACTTCCTTGCGCTTGAATTGTCCAGCGCTTGCAGGGTTAAGTTTGTGAGAACTTCGACGTCATGAGGGTTGGCTATCAAGCCGGCATCACCAATTATTTCAGGTAAAGAGGCTGCATTTGAAGCAACAACAGGAACTCCGCAGGCCATGGCTTCTAAGGGTGGCCAGCCAAAGCCTTCGTAAGTTGATGGGAAAAGCAGACAGTCGGCACAATTGTAAAGATCAGCAACTCTTTTCCTGCTTAAGCTATGAATCACTCTTGTTAATTTTTCTAACCCAGCATTTTTTACTTTATCATTCCATTCTTCATAAGGAGCTCCTAGTCTTATCATCATTACAGGTTTTTTACACTGCTCATTTAATAGCTTCAAAACCTTTAGTGATGTTTCATTGTTTTTGTATTTTACTGCTCCAGTAACGAGAATGAATTTGCAGTCCATTTCGGGTAATTCAAAGCTTTTGCGTAGTTCTTTTTGTTCTTCTTTAGTTGCCTGGTAAAAAATATTGTCAAGTCCAGGGTAGACTACTTCAATTTTTTCTGCTTTGCAGCCAAGATGAAGAATGAGGTCTCTTTTTGTGCTTTCGCTATCCGCAATAAGCCTATTCGCACGAGCTAGGTAACTAAGTGAGTATTCAACAAGCAAAGGCCTCTTAGTTTTTGGATACCCTTGGATTAGACCTTTCCAGCCTAGTAAAGGTATTAGATCATGCACTGTTATAACAACATTGCTGGGTGGTAAAGCGCTGACAAGGTGTGCGTAACCGTGATCTACAATATGGAAAATATCAGCTTTCAATTTTTTTGCCTGCTTAGGATAAAGCAAATATCTCGCTGCACGCATCTGCATTAAGGGAATTCCCTTTATAAACCTTAACCACGCGGGTATTTGGGGGGTAAAATTTTGCACAACCAGTTTGCTACCAAGATTGGAGAGTCCTTTTGCAAGCTGATCAGCATAATTCTCCATGCTATCACGGCAATCTTCTTTAAAATCTCTAAGAATTACGGTTTTCATTTGTTTCCTGACAGTATTATAACCAGCTTGCATTTAAAAAAATAGGAAAAAATATCAGAAATCATGTTTTTGGGTGGGCTAAATTGGTTTGACACGCCAAATAATGATCGACTATACTTTCATCAGATTTAAAATGGGCCATGGTGAAAAAGACTGCTGAAGTCAAAAAGATATTTAATGAATAGTGTACCCAAAACAGCTCTGATTTGTGGTGTCAGCGGACAAGATGGTAGCTATCTTGCTCAGTTCCTTTTTCGTAAGGGCTATCGGGTGTGGGGTACTTCCCGCGATGCTCAAGGATCAAGTTTTTCCAGCCTTTCCATGTTGGGTATTAGGGATAAGATTCAATTCATATCTATGGTTCCTGAGGATTTTCGAAGTGTTTTGGTTGCAATAAAGAAAAGTTTGCCTGATGAAATCTATTATTTAGCAGGTCAGTCTTCAGTTGGACTATCATTTGAGCAGCCTGCAGAAACCATTCAAAGTATCGTTCTCGGAGTGCTAAATGTTCTTGAGGCATGCAGGATGATGGATGGCAAGATTCGATTTTTCCATGCTGCTTCCAGTGAATGTTTTGGAGATACACAAGGAAATCGGGCTAATGAAACAACTCCATTTTTGCCTAGAAGTCCATACGCAGTGGCTAAATCATCTGCTTTCTGGCTGGTAAACAATTATCGAGAAGCATACAATCTTTTTGCATGTAATGGAATTCTGTTCAATCATGAATCTCCACTTCGTCCTGCTCGATTTGTAACTCAGAAGATAATTTCATCCGCTCTTAAAATTGCTGGTGGTTCGCAAGAAAAGCTTCTTTTGGGTCGGCTGGATATAATGAGAGATTGGGGCTGGGCCCCTGAATACGTTGAGGCTATGTGGTTGATGTTGCAGCAGGAAAAGCCAGAAGACCTGGTCGTTGCGACTGGTGCAAGTAATACGCTTGAGAGTTTTGTTGAAACAACTTTTCGTGAGTTGGATTTGAATTGGCGAGAGCATGTTGAGCAGGTTCATGAGCATATGCGGCCAAACGAATTGACAGTCAGTCGCGCTGATCCCTCAAAAGCACTTCAAGTATTGGGTTGGAAGGCTCAATATAAAATGCTAGATGTGATTAAGGCAATGCTGCAAAACGACCTGTCCTCTTCTGATGGAAAGAGAGCCCAGTAATAAAGTTCTGAAATTTGTCATGGCAAACAGATCTCTCTTGGCACTGCAACCAAATTTTAAAAAGTCTATTGTTCAGATTTTGCGGAAATAAATATTACTAAAAATTTGCAAAACATGATCAAAAAATGCCAACGCTATTTTTGGGAAATTTGATTGTGTTGACACCCCCAAAATGATTCTCTATAATTACTTTGCGTGAAGGCAAATTCCTTTTTTTAGATCACTTGCCCAGAGTTGAACTGCTTAAATTAGCAAATATTTTTCTGGTCGGTTTTGTTGTTGACGTGGATAATTTTGGAAAACCAGGTCTAATTGCTATAGTTTAAATGTTGGAGAAATTATGGAAGAAAATCCATTCTTGCGAGCGCGGAAATCATCTGAATCAGCAAGTCAATCACCACAAGAACTTAATAAGCAATGGTGGGAAAATTTGCCAATGACCTACACTGAATGGGAAAAGGACGATCGACTTCCAGAAAGTTTTGCCAAAGTCGAAATGGCATTTTTGCAAAGCAACCCATGGATCCGTAGAAGATTTAGTTTTGCTAATTGGAGAGGGAAAAAAGTGCTGGAGATTGGTTGTGGTTCTGGTGCAGCTACGATCCTATTTGCGAAGGTCCAAGCCAACGTAGTTGCAATTGACATTACTGAAATGGCAACAAAACTGACCAGAATGAATGCTCTTAGCCAAGGACTGAGCGTTGAGGTGTTTAATATGGATGCAGAGAAAACAGCATTCGAGTCAGGAAACTTTGATTTCGTGTTTTCCTGGGGAGTGCTGCACCATAGTAGTAAACCCCAAGAGGCATTCAAAGAAGTCAGCCGATTACTTCACTCTGGCGGTGAGGGACTAATAATGGTGTACAACAAGAATAGCCTGAGATATATCTTAAAAGGGTTATATTGGTTAATAGCAAAAGGAAAGCTGTTTGCTGGTGATTCGCTAGAGACGGTGCAACGGTATTTTACTGATGGTTACTATCACCGTCACTATACCCCAGCCGAATTGGTTACTTCTCTAGCCAACGTGGGCTTGAAAACAAAAAAAGTCTCAATTGATCACATGGCCAAAAAAATGATTCCATTTATCCCAAAAATACTGGATGATTTTTTAAAAAGAACTCTAGGATGGCTTCTGATTGTTGAGTTTGTTAAGAAATAAGCTGAACAAATCCAACTGACCTGAATATGACTACATAATTAAAAAAGCAGCTCTGATTACCGTGAATAGAATGCGTAAGGATAGGTCTTATGTGGTTTAATTAGCCCGACCCTTTATCCGCGGGTTTCCATCTGAGCAAATAAACTCCAAATCTGTTTTATAATGAAACTTTACCCGATACTATCCCCAAATGTGATTTTAAATAAAGTACTTGATCAATAATTTTCAATTTTTGGTGAAAAGAAGCATCGTTCCGAGGGCAGGTCCTGCAACCAGGGAGAGAGCTTCGGTTTTGCATCAAGTTTTTTCTGAAAGAAACATAATTTGAACCATTCCAAATTTCTTGAAATGATTTATTTAAAACATTTCCCATAATATGACTTGGGCGGCCTAGTAAATAGCAACACGGTAAAACATCGCCGTTAGCTGCAATATAGGTGTTAAACCATGGTATCAAACAAGGCGTATTGGTTTCTTCAGGCGCAGAAGGCTGGTCAGGTTTTTCGAAATTTTTGGCACACTGCAACCAATTTTCATAAAATTCCTTTTCCCTGGGCGTTTTGGCTGTTTTAATCCTGGGAGCAATTAATTGGGTAAGTTCTTCAACGTCATGAGGATTGGGTATCTCTGCTGTAAAACTTTGGGTTTCCGGGGAAAAATTATAGATCGGGACCAGACAAAAAATCTCAAGAGCATTCAAACTTGACATAAGAGCAAACATTTCTTGAAACTCAAAAAAATTCTTTTTTTGCAGGGCGCACAAAATCCTTATTTGGGTACCCGGTCGGTTCTTTCCATTTTGGTGGCGCGTCAAGATATTTCGGTAGTTTTCTATAACAGTCTCAAAGTTGCTGCCAACACGAATAGCTTCGAAAGATTTTTTGGTTGCTCCATCAACAGAAAATTGAAGAATATCCGGAAAAGCTTCCTCGCTTTTGCTGACAACTAATTCGTTGAGAAGAGAGCCATTGGTTGGCATACTAACCATAATATCGTTTTTGACAAGGAAACGAATTTTTTTTAAAATGGTTTTGTCTAAAAAAGGTTCGCCCAGCCCATTTAAGGTAACGTAATAAGGGTGAATTTCCTTAATGAGTCTAGTAAATCTCTCTAAAGAAATTTCAGCAAATGATATCTGACCAATAGTAACTCTTGCGCACATTTTGCATCTAAAATTGCATGCATTGACTGTCTCTATTTGTACTCTCACAGGGAATGATTTCAATGTCAAAGAACGATGAGCCATTGAATGAACAAGTGACTGCAGCCTTTTCAACCTTGAAAGGGCAATTGCAAAAGAACCCCCAGAAAGATTTTTCAGGGGATAAAAAAGCCCAATGCCAGTAACATTGTGCAAGAAGGCGAAAAGTGCTTTCATGATTTAAGATCCTTATTTTTTTCAGATCTGCAGACTGTTGACTTCCAAAAACCCGGAAAACGGCCGGAGTTGCAAAAGACAAGGTTGCAAAAACCAGACTCTCTAAGTAGTCGAGAAAGAGTTCTGGTGGAAAAGAATTTTATGTGCCAACCCAAACTCAATGAGGTGTGATGATCGTCCCATTTGTCAAACAGACTTAACACAAGGTTTTTAAAATAGCCATGATAGGGAGTGGTGACAATAAAGGATCCACCTGGGCGCAAAAGGTTAAAGGCTTGCCTGGCAAGAGCGTGTGGATCATACAAGTGCTCAATGACTTCGGAAGATATCGCTAAGTCGAAATTTGAACCGAGTTCAGTAAGGTCATCATATACGGATTTTGCAAAGAATTTCACGTTGGGATATTTTTCTTTCGCAATGAGAATCCCGTCTTCTGAGATGTCGAATCCAACAACAGAATGCCCCAGGTTTGCCAGGGCCGAAGCAAGGAAACCATTGCCGCAGCCTAAGTCTACCACTCGAAGTTTGCTTCCTGGCAGAAGTTTTAGAATTGAGGACCACAAATAATCATGAGCGCAGGTCGGGTCGGCATTTTTCCAGCCATACTTCTTTTGAATATTCTTCATGTTTTTGTTTGACCTTGCTTTTTTAATAATGCAATCAGATTTTGGCTGTGAATTTTTCCGGGAGAGCCTGTTTCAATTGCCAGCCATAGTGCCGGCATTAACCTGATTAGTTTCCAGAGAAGATAGCGAATCAGACTTTTGATACCATGTACTGCTGGCTCGTCCTCGAAAAAGAATGCTTTACTAAAACCAAGTGCGTTTTTAATTTGCTCCAAAGAGCTGCAAGTAAATGAAATTTCGTGGGTAAAGTCACCAAAAAGCACTCTATTGCCAAATAAAGATTCTCCGTTCGGTGCGTGAATAAGCCATGTCCCATCTTTTTTTAACAATCTGAAGACGTTTGCTCCAAAATTGAATATCTCTTGCTTGCTAAGATGCTCTAAAACATCAAAAGAAATAATAAAATCATAGCTTTCTGCTGGCAGATTTTCCAGATGACCGACGAAATCGAGGCATTCTACTTCAGCTTCTGAAAGTCCAATTGCTCCAGCTTCTTCAACTTGCATTGCTGAGACATCAAGCCCTTTGATATTCTGATAACCATTCTTTTTTGCAAAATACAGCAAAGCACCATTCCCACAGCCTAAATCAAGGATTTTAGAATTTCTGTCTTTGGGGAAAAATCGTTTTACTATATTGGTTAAATATGCTTCTCTTGGATTTAGGCGAAAGCGGAGAAGGCTTTTTAGATCCTTATAACACGTTTGCAGGTAGGATTGGTAAATCAATTCTTTATAATTCTTCATCTCTGGCCTTATTTATTTCGCAACCTTGTGTAAAATATCTATATGGTAACCTTTTGAATTCACAAACTCAAGTGATCAAGACAATGCAGTAAAGGGATCATATTTCTGCGATATGGAACAAGAGCACGGTTGTAAAATTACAATATTTGCTGTGGTAATCGTATCTCTTTTGGCACTGCGACAAGATTTTCGAAATTAAAGCCATGATGCAGTTTCTGCAGTTTTTGCAGCTTTGTTTTCCGGTTAGATAATAGAAAAAACTTCGGATGGGAGGGGATAAAAGCGAAAAAATCGTAATCTTGCGGGAAAAGCTCATTTTGTAGAGAGTTGCTGCTCAAATTTTCAGCCGATAAATTTCCCTGGGTCCATTCAAAAAAAACAATGGGTCGCTCCTTTGTAAGAGTGTCTTTAAGACCCTTTATAACGTCGATTTCAAGGCCCTCTACGTCGATTTTTATAAGGCCAATATTTTTTATATTTCGTGTTGCTAAGAACTCGTCCCCTTTGAAAATCTGAAAAATTAGGGGCTTTGCTTTCGTTTTTGTGTTTACAAAGGAACCAGTGCCAGTGTTGTTGTTATCTGATGGGTAAAAAGTTTGGGTTTCATTTTTTTCGCCCAGGGCAATTTTGTGCAGAGTAATGTTTTTAACATTATTAACATGGATTTTTTCTTCTAATTTCCGAGAAACACCTTCGAATGGCTCAAATGCGTGAACATTTTTTTCAAATGTTGAGAAAAATAAGGAATGATGACCTATGTTTGCACCAATATCAAGAATGTTTTCGCCACAGGAAGCTTGGATCAAGTGCCCTAGAATGGTCAGCTCATCCTTTGAATAAGCTCCATAATAAAAGACGGACCAATCAAGGAAACAGCTAAGTTCTCCCGGGTATTTCAGTCCATAAAAATTTACGGAAAATTTTTCTTTTGTCGCAGTATCAGGGCTATGAAAAATACGAATTAGTCTGTCTCTTAACCCAAATCTAATGAACTCAAGGTGGCCGAACTTACGCAACAGGAGTTTAAACTTGCTATAACCCAATTTAGACTTCATTATTTTCCTTTTAGGGAATACTTTCGGATAGTATAATATGAATTGTACTAAAAAACTAAAAATTTGTGGTCAAAAAATCGTTAAAGGCAGAAAATGGTTCTGCTTTTTTCAGAGAAGATGGCGGGTCACTTTAGAGACTCTTATAACACGTTTTCAGGTAAGATTTGGTAACTCAATATCATTATAATTCTTCATCTCTGGCTTTATATCCCAACTTTATGTAATATATTTATGTGGTAACCTTTTGAATTCACAAGCTCAAGAGGCAAAAATGAATATTTACAAATACACAAATGCTAAGGATTCCTCCGGATGGCAAATGCTATAGATGAAATTGAAAAACAAAGGCTTTATTACTCCAGGACAGCAGATAAGTATAATGCAATGCATGTCGATGGAATGGATGAGCATTCTTGTGGTCTTTCCTTTCTAGCAGCTTCAATTAATTATCTTGGAGTAAAGTCGATTCTTGATATTGGTTCTGGAACTGGTCGAGCAATACAATATATCAAGCACCACTGCCCAGGGATAAGGATTGTTGGTGTTGAGCCAGTTAAAGAGCTTAGACAGGTTGGTTACTCACAAGGTTTAACTGAGGAAGAGCTTTTTGATGGTGATGCTACCAAATTGCAGTTCCGTGCATCGGAATTTGATTTAGTATGTGAATTTGGGGTGTTACATCACATTAAGAGGCCGGCGCTGGCTGTTTCGGAAATGCTTCGAGTTGCTGATAAGGCCATATTCATTTCTGACTCGAACAATTTCGGTCACGGCTCATTGCTTGCGCGCTCAGTAAAGCAGATTTTCAATTGTTTTGGCTTGTGGAAATTTGTTGATTTTCTGAAAACAAAAGGAAAGGGATACACCATATCTGATGGTGACGGTATTGCCTATTCTTATTCGGTTTTTAACAACTATAAGTTGATAAAATCAAGCTGTAAAAGCGTGCATATTCTTAACACCAGTGATGCTGGAATAAACCCCTATCGGACGGCTAGTCACGTAGTGCTACTGGGTATTAAACGGTGATTTGCATTTGATGTCACTCAGAATTAAATTTGCTAACCTGAGATCAAAGCAGCACGTAATTAGAGAAGGGTCGCTGAGGTATGAATTTTCAATTATTTCTTAGTCGTCTTGACAAACTGGCGCAAGTTCTTCGCTCGCCTCGTTTGCTGAAGGCACTTATTTGTAGGCGGGTGTTTGTGGGGGCTGAGCATCGTGGAATATTTCCGCCTGGCCTGGCAACCGTAGTGGATATTGGCGCTAATCGTGGGCAATTCGCATTGGCGGTGAGGCATTGGGCCCCACAAGCGCGTGTTATCAGCTTTGAACCTCTTCCCGAGGTTGCAGGCAGATTTGAAAAGTTATTTAATGGGGATTCGGCGGTGACCTTTAATCAGGCGGCTATTGGCGCGAAGGCTGGAACAGCTATTCTCCACGTGGCTGCTGCAGATGATTCTTCGTCTCTTTTACCCATTTCAACTTTGCAGACAACATTGTTTCCAGGAACTGAAGAAATTAATAGTGCCATGGTTAAGGTCGGTCGCCTGACTGAATTCCTTGCGGCTGAGGAAATAGTTTTTCCTGCCTTGCTCAAACTTGACGTGCAGGGGTTTGAATTGGAAGCGCTTCGAGGGTGTGAGGATTTGTTGGGGCGCTTTTCTTATGTTTACGCGGAATGTTCATTTGTAGAACTTTACTCTGGGCAGGCCTTGGCGGATGAAATCATCGCATGGCTGCGTGAGCGAGGTTTTAGATTAGATGGTGTTCATAATTTGAGTTATGATAAGCAGGGCCGGGCTATTCAGGGCGATTTCTTTTTCAAAAACGTTTCATCTTGAATTATTTCTGGAAAATCTGAAAAAGTGTGCGCTTTCAACAAGAAAAGGCGCCCGGATTTTTCCAGGTACATTGACTCGGTAAACTCCGAAACTCGTCCCAAAAATAGCGTTACTAATTTTGGGTTTTTCTTTGCGCTTTAACTTTGTCTGGAAAAACATTATAATAGGTACAGACATTGTTTAAGCAAAAACTTTGATGTTGATTAAATTTTACAGCGATGAAGTCAATGGCAGTCCGGTGAAGGGCCTCTTTGTTTCGCGGACTCTTTTTGTCATTCTGTTTTTGCTGGCCATGGCTCTTGGTTTTGCCATGGCAGCGTTGCTCCGTGGTTTCTTTATGACTAACAGCCAATATTCGCGGCCAACTCCGGTGATCTCTGGCGCAATAAAACTTCCGCCACAAATCGCCAGCGGCAGTCGCCCTGTTCAGCACGGTCTGGCAGAGCCATGGCTTGGAGCGCTTAAAGATGCAAGTGCCAGGGGAAATTTCGAAAACGTGATTGCTCTAGCCGCCTCGGCCAGCTTGTCGGTTCCAGGGTCGATAGTGCCCCATCAGTATCGCATTCGTTCTTTGATCCATCTTGGCCGTTATCAGCAGGCAAATAAGGCTGTTCACGATGCTATGCAGATTTTCCCCGGTGATTCTGAGCTGCTTTTAACCGCTGCAGCCTTTAATCAGGCAACCAATAATCCATTGGCAGCCGAAAAGCTTTTTCTGAAAGCTCTTGCCGCCGATCGCTATAATTCTGGTGTCTGGCATGGTTTGATCGAGACCTACATGCGTGCCGGCCTCTGGAATCTGGCTTCTGAAGTCGCCAGTATGGCTTTGGAAATTTTCCCTCAAGATCCGGCAATCTTATTGTCTAGTGCCGATGCATTGCGCTTACAGCAGGATTGGCCTGCTGCAATTAAGCGATACAGGGAATACCTGACCCTCGTCTCTGAAAACAATGCCGATGTTTGTTTTAAGCTGGCTTTGAGTCTGCGTTTATCCGGTGGTTCGGCTTCTGAATCCCTGTCGCTTTACGAGCGCGCCATTGCTTTGCAGCCAGACCACCTTGCTGCACTTAATGACTGCGCTCTTATGCGGGCCAGCACCGGACGCAAAGACGAAGCTGTCAGCCTGCTGCCAAAATTGCTGGAATTGGCCGGTCAGAACCCCTCGGTTCTAAATACTGCTGGACTGATATATTTCTGGACTGATCAGCCTGCACAGGCCGAGCCTTTGTTAATTAAGGCTCAGGAACTTGCGCCGGAAAGTCCGGAATTTGCTGCCCAGCTTGCCGCTTTTTATTCGCACCAGAACAACCCCAAAAAATCTGTTGAATTCAAAGAGCTGGCTTTGAAGCTATGTAATGGTGACAATACCTTTATCGAGGGGGTGAATCGTGAGATTAATAAAAATCACCTCTAGTCTGAAATTGCTTGTGTTGCTGGCTGTTATTGTTCTTTTGCCGGGCATCAGTTATGCAGCCTGGATCGAAAGTCCCACCGGCTGGATCGGTAACTGGGGCGGCCCCGGAACCACTGTTACCTACTCGTTTGCCACAACCAATTATGTTATTGATAATTACACCGCGCCAACCAATGCTTATTCAACCAGTGGCGTGGCGCAAGTTGTGCCTGAAGCATGGAAACCTGCTCTTGCCACCGCTTTTGATACCTGGAGTGCCAGTTGTGGCTTGAACTTTGTTGAAGTTGCCGATAGCGGTCAGGCATGGAACACCGATGGAGCTGCCGGTGATATACGTATTGCACTCACCGAAGTTGATCCCTCAGGTGTGCTCGCTTACGGTTATATGCCAACAGGGCCTGTATCAGCCTGGGGAGATATCCACTTTGATTCTACGTGGGACTGGTATGTGGGCTCTGGCGCACCGGGTGCGAGTCAGATCGATCTTATTTCGGTAGCAGTTCACGAACTTGGGCATGCTATCGGTGTTGTCCATAATGACGACCCGACATCGGTAATGTCTCCAACTTACACTATTGGCACAGTCGAGCGCGACCTTGGAGTGCCTGAAACCGACCTGGTTCAGCTGCAATATGGTGAATCAACCCCCGAGCCGGCTACCATGTTGCTATTGTGTCTATCGCTTGGTGCCGGCTATTTTATGTCGTCTCCGTCCGATGATGACTAGTCCGGAGTCCTGGCATAACGACAACTCTACTGCGAAATCCCACCAAAACAGACGTTTGATTGTTCTTTTTCTGCTGCCTTTGCTGGTTGCTGCCATTGCCGTTTCTCTGCCCAGATTACTCAGGGAAATGGGGCGCAATCCAACAGGCGAGCATGCTGGAGTCGTCGTCGTTACTGCCTTGCTGCTGGCATTAAAACCCAGACACCGCCCTGCGCTTGCAATTTTTGAGGCTGATAGTGCTCTTGGCAAGTGGTTTTTTGCCGGACTTTTTGCTGGCTCTGTTGCGTGTATAATTGCCGATGCCTTTCTCGAAGAAGAATTTCTGCTGGCAGCAGGCTTGTGGCTTGGAATTCCTTTGTTATTAAGGCTTTGGCGGGGTGACGATGGTTGGCAGCGTATGGCTTTTCCATGGTTGTTACTTGTCTATTGTCTGCCTTTACCGCAATACGTAACTTTTCACTGGTTGCATTCGCCTTTGCAGCAAATTGGCGTGCTCTGGACAACCGGAATGCTGGTTAATCTCGGCCATGATGCCTGGTATTCTGGAACCGTTGTGCATATTGGCCCCAGCAGTTTGCAAATTGTGGAAGAATGCAGCGGAGTGCGATTCTTAACGGCTTTAACTTTTCTGGCGCTTTTACTGGGTCATTGGCAATTGCGTCGCTATACCAGGTTGCGAATTATGGTATTTGTTTTATCTGTGCCCCTGGCCATTTTGGTAAATGTGCTGCGACTTAGCATTGCCGGCGAGATTACGGGGCGGCAAGGTTCTTCTGCGGCTGCATCCTTTATTCATGGCAATTGGATTTTGCTCTTTTACTTTTCTGCAATTGCTGCGTTGATTGCAGGTGTCAGACTGATAAAAAATGTAGCCCGTTCCTTTGCACCATTGTCAGATTCGCAGAAAGGTCATGAGCCTGAAGCTGTATTTTCCTGTGCCATATCTCACAGGCGGGCGCTGTTAATGACAACTGTCTGGTTAATGCTGATAACAGTCGGAAGTCTGGTCGCGGTAAGGCCCGCACCTGCGGATTTTGTGCGCCCAGGATTTGCAGATGTTAAAATCTGCCCACCTGGTTGGCATCAGATTGAGGCACCAGATTCCAGTCTCAACAGGGTTTTTACGCCTGGCTTTGAAGGCGCCGCACAAAGTCGCCAGGCATTGCTTGAGTCGCCATCTGGCGAGCAGGTAAAAGTGGAAGTTATCTGGTGGCCGGGTCGCCGCCCAAGAAATCGGCTGATTGTTTTCCATCAGGCGATGATCTGTTCCACCGGAATTTATGCGGCGGCATCGCATTCTCAAGAACAACTTGGCAGTGAAGCGGTTGCCACAAGTTTCATAAATGAAGCAGGTGTACAGACCAGGATGTATTATTGGCTGCAGTCTACCGGTAAGCTTTCCAGTGATCCATTTAAACACGCTTTGTGGCAATACTGGCTTGAGTTAAGAGGAATGCCCGCCGATGGTTGTTTTATCATGGTAGCGACTGCAGATAAAAAAGGCTCGTCCACAGTCGAAATCACTCTATTGATCAGGCAATTGCAGCAAAGTTTCGGGAAATGGCTCTAGCGTTTTGTTTGCTTTATCGGCTGATTGCCAGTTTGAAAAAAGTAACACCCAGGGCGGCGGCGGCAAGATTTATCAAGATATCGTAAGGGTCGCATGATCGGGTAGGGGTAAAATACTGGGCGAATTCGACCAGTGCGCCGTAAGATCCTGCGAGCAGACACGCTCTTATTGCCGGGTGACGTTTCCCTTTGATGATCATGTATGCGGTAAGCATGGCGGCGAGGACGGAATATGCGCTGAGGTGTGCCAGGGGACCCTGGTTTAACCCGTTTTCGTCTTGAGGGTTCATTAGAGAAGACATTCGTGGCATCAAGGATAGCACCATGATCAGTGCTGTCCAGCCAAGGATTGCGCGCATTAGAAGCTTGTGTTTGTTTTTTAAGAACGCTCTGTGCATATTGTCCCGATATTTTTTTTATGATGTTTTTGGGGAATTGATCTTGTTTTTGAAGGCGCGATAGCAGTTGCTGATCGACGGGGTAAAGAAATTGCCGGTGCTGCTGATCTCATCGGCCGGGCAGCCGCCATTGCAGATATCGACATATTCGCAATCTTTACACCCATCTATGCTCTTCAGGCTGACACTGGTGCGTGAGGCAAGCTTTTTTAAGACCGGGTGCTCAAGCCAGATTTTTTTGATACTGTCGCGATTTATACGACCCAATTCGACATTGCCAAGCATGTTGCAGGGAATAATAATCCCGTCGTGGTGCACTGCCAGCTTTGAGCGAAAACAGCCGCAAGCCGAAAGATGCCCGTTATAAGCCGGGTGGTGCTGCTTGTGCTGTTCCATGCTTTCGAATTGCCGGCTTTCGTAAAGAGGGCCAGCCTGAGCTTCTATTCTTCCCGGCCAGACTTCATCATCGAGGCGGCGCAAAGTTTGCATGGCTATCAGGCGCTCCTGGGCGCTCAAATCAATTATATCAACGTTGCTGACAGCAGCGCCAATCTGAGTGGCTGAGTTGACGCTCGCAGAAGGCAGCCCAATGTCATCGAGCAAATATGCGAAGGTGTTCTCAATATCATGTAAATTCAGACGATTTACGGTCATTCTCACCGTAACCGGCAAACCCGCCTGCTTGAGAAGCCGTAGAAACTTGTCTGTAGCTGCGAATGAGCCTTCTCCTCTGATCTGGTCATGAATCTGTGGGCAGGAACCATCCACCGAAAGCTGAATGCTGTTAAGTCGGCACCGACGATGTGGTTTCATCAGTTCCGAAATGATTCTTTCGTTGCCAAGGGTGCCGTTGCTCAGCAAGGCAAAGCGTAAATTCGCTGCTATCACAAGATCTATAAGATCAAATAGATCTGTTCGGCAAAGTATTTCGCCGCCACTTAAGGTCACTTCGCGAACTGCCAGACTTTTTAATTCATTAAAAAAGGTTTGCCATTCCGAAATTGGCAGGTCGGGTCTTGTATTAATTGCCTCGGAATAAAAACAAAAGGGGCACTTCAAATTGCAGTGGCCGGTTATGGAAATATCAAAATTTAATGGGGACTCATCGTGCCACGAAAAAACTTCTGTTTCCAGGGTGTGTTCAAACTCTATGAGAGCCTGTTGCTTGAGAAGCTCAATGTATGTCACAAGATCTTCATCCAGATTTTCAGTCTGAGAAAATGCAGTATTTAAATGTGATAAAATGGCTTGATTATCATGGTGGCCGTCGAGGAGTTTCCATATCGCATAGCCGGTTTGATTGATAAACAGCTCAAGGCTGCGGTCAGCGTCAAACAACACAGCGCCGCCGTCACGCAATAAACGCGTAGAAACAGATCTTTTTCTACAGGGAAGCCTTGGTGAAGCGCTACTCAGCACTTGACGGATATCACGCCTGGCGAGCCATGATGGTTCAGAATTTGCAGAAAATAACTTAAAAAATTCTTTGGCATTTTATATGGTGTTTCAGCAAGCAAAGCTAAACTAGACTCTTGCGGGCATGTTTCACTGGTAGAATAACCTGCTATGGTTTACTATGTCAAATAATTGTGCGAAACCGAAAAACTGTTTGTTCGCTAAATAAAAATTTGCCCGGGTTATGACTTTGAGCTTTGAGCATTGATGACAGGAGGGTTAAATTGGCAAACAAAGTGTCGCAATTGCACACTATTTATTATTATGCAAGCGGAAGCTGTAATCTGCGCTGCAGACATTGCTGGATAGAACCGGGTTTCAGCGATGCCGCTGCCGCCGATTCCTATACCCCATTTGCTCTTTTGCGGCCAGTCTTTGAGGAAGCAAAAACACTGGGTTTGTGCTCCGTTAAGCTTACCGGCGGTGAACCTTTTCTTTACCCTGAAATCGATGACATTATCGAAAGCCTGATAAACATGAAGCTCAGGGTTACAATTGAGACTAACGGCACTCTGCTTAACCCGCAGCGGGTAGAGTCGCTGGCCGGGCATGGTATTTTTGTTGCGGTTTCGCTGGACGGAGCGGCCAAAGCAACACATGAAAGCTTGCGAGGGGTTGAGGGGTGTTACGACAAATTATTGCAGAATATGGCTCTTATGCAAAAGGCTGGAATACGCTATCAGGTGATTTTTTCATTGCATAAAAAAAATGCCGGCGAGCTTGCTGATGCCATCAAACTGGCGATCAGCATGGGAGCCGGGAGCTTTAAAATTAACCCGATTAATGATCTTGGCCGCGCTGACAAAATGAAAAGCAACTCCGAATTGCACAGCGTTGCTGAGACTCTTGCGTTTTATAATGGCGAGTTTGCTGAAATAGTAAAAGATTGTCCGATTCCAGTGCATTTTGATATTCCAGCGGCTTTGAAGTCGCTTACTGACCTGCGCAAGCAAAGCATGGGAGTCTGCGGAATTATGGGAATTCTTGGCTTGTTGCATGACGGAAGTGCTGGCTTGTGTGGCATTGGCGAGAAAATCCCCGAAATGAATTTCGGCTCAGTGCTTAACGGAGGTTTAACTAAAATCTGGCAGGAAAACAAGTTTTTGCAGCAGATTCGCGAAGGCTTTCCGCGCAACTTACAGGGTGTTTGTGGGCGTTGCCGCATGAAGATGCATTGTGGCGGCAAATGTCTGGCAAGCACTTTTGCGGCAACCGGCTCTCTTGTTGCAGGTTTCCCGTTTTGCGAAGAGGCATTGCGATCCGGTCTTTTTCCGCAAACCCGGCTAAATAAAAGTGGCAGTAACATCTAATCTATCCTCAACCTGGCAGATTATAGTTAACGGTGGCAGCATGCGGCCGTTTTTGCGCCATGGGCAGCGTCTGCTGGTTGCAAAAGTTGAGCCGGGGAAGCTTCGACCGGGAGATATGGTCTTGTTTTGCCGACTAGATACGGAACAGGCTAGGATTCACCGGATAAGGCGTATTTTGCAGACGGCTGAGGGCAAAAAGTTTTTGATTCGCGGTGACAATTTGAGTCGCTGTGATGGAATTTTCGATGTGGAGTGCATCAAAGGGGTTGCTGTTGCCAGAATTTCAGGCGGAGTTACCAGAGACATAGCTGGAATTGAGCTTGGAGCAGGTTTGCTGCTGGCGCCGTTGTTTTTTCGAGTAAGAGAGCTGGCAATCTTCATTCTTGCTTTCTTGCTGCGTTTTATGTATTCTTTTATTAGTATAGAAAAGGCACGGTACCTTGATGCCACCGGTGACTTTTGTCTGGTTTATTCCTGGCGAGGCTGGAAGGTATGCAAAAGACGGAGTTCAGGTCGGGTATGGGTTCATTCGTTATTTGCAAAAACTCCGCTGTTAAAGCAAATTATGAGTGAAAAATAATGAGTCTGCCAACAAAAAAATATATAGCAAACCACGAAATTCTCTGCGAAACAGAGAAAGATGGCATGCTCTTATTTAACCCGGAGAGCGGCGAAGTTAAGATTCTCAACGAAACCGGCGCTTTTGTGTTCGATCTTTTTAAAAAAGGCGCTGAATGCCAGACTATTTTACAACGACTGCATGACGCCTTTGATGACTGTGACCCCGCCGTGGCTGAGGCTGATCTTGCCGAACTGGTAGGCCAGTTCGAAAAATCTGGTCTTATTTACGAGATTCCTCAGGAGGCCAGTCGATGAAGCCAAAATACCAAAAACCAACTCTGACCAGCTTTCCGCTTGCCAATGCAACTGCGGGCGGTTTTGAGCCACAGGCGCTTTGTCAAACAGGTACTCACGCAGGGCAGCCATTTGGAGATTGCTCGCTGGGTAGCGGGCCTGGCTCAACATCAAATTGTTACACCGGCAGCGCAGCTACAGGAGGCAATCTATGGTGTGTTGCGGGTAGCAATGCCACTTCAGGTTGCTTTACTGGAACTGCTCCTAATTTATGTGGTCCGGGAGTCATTGTTTGACGGTGATTTTAACCACCAGCATTTGTCTGCAATTGGCCGAATGGCAAATCAGGTTAGAAAGCGCTGATTTTTTCATGTCTCAAGAAGGTGCACCTCAACTGCGGCATTTTATCTCAGCGAGTGATTCCGAAAAAGATGCAACGATTTTTTGCCATGGGGTTTCGCAGGAACTTGAGAAATTAATGACCGTTTCCACAGGTGAGTCCAAATGCATGCCAGGTTTTGCGGGAATAAAAAACGAACTTTTCTGGTTAAAGGATTGTATAGATCTGGATTCATGCTTTTTGGGTAAAGTGTTATCCTTTTTTTTCGATGCTCGCCACAATAGACTGGAAATGCTCGGCTTTTCGACGGCGAATTTTAAGCCTAGGATGAATGTCCCGATTATTTATCTTCTGGCCAATCTGGGTGCAAAAACTGACGGAATTTTTCTGCACGCAGCTGGAGCTGTAATCGATCACAAGGCTTTTGCCATTCTTGGCATTCCCGAAGCCGGTAAAAGCACTTCGATTGCCATGATCAAGCATGATTTTCTGCTTTCTGATGACATGGTGATGATGCGCTTTAAAGATGACAAACCGATTTTGCATTCAACTCCATTGGGTCCAAACACTGACGGCCCTGGCTCAGCGCCCCTGACCACAATCTTTTATCCGGTCAAGAGCGATCATTTTGAGCTAAGACCTTTAAGCAAGCTGAAAGCTATTGAGCAGTACTACCATGCTCAAACTGATTACTGGGATAAGGTTTTCAAGCCTCACCGGCGGCAGCACTTTGAAAAAGTGGTAAAGCTGTTTTCACAGGTTAAAGCTTATGAAATGCACTTTCCGATAGATTATATCGACAACGAAGCCATCAAGCAGGCAGTTGCCAATTCTCAGGGAGTAGTCTAATAACCCTGGTAACCCAATGACTCCTGGTAGTAGAGATTTCTCCCTTTGGTCGAAATGACAATGCTGCTCTTTGAGATATTGAATGGTGGTGGGGTAGAAGCTGCTCTGTGCGTGTGCTATACTTGCCCTCATGATTGAGATGATCAAGACGTTTAAACCCTACTTGCAGCGATTTAAGTGGCTGCTGTTGTTGTCTTATGCGGTTGGCATACTTTTGACTGCAACTTCGTCGCTGACACCACTGGCCGGAAAGATTTTTTTTGATAACATATTGACAGGCAAACCACCGGAAGCGGTCGTCTCACTGGTAAATAATGCTGGTTTTTCTGTCGTTGCAGAGCTTATTGGCAAGGTAACCACTGATGTTTACTGGTTTGCTCTTTTTGCTTTTTCCTTTTCGCTGATGCTGGCGACTTTGCAGACAATTCGCGACCTTGGTAATTTTTTTATTCAGCAACGCATGACCGCTCAAATTACCTCTGATCTTTTCGCCAGAGTGATGCATGCCAGCCTGAAAAAGCATCAGAGCTTTACCCATGGCTATCTTAACTCACGCATAATGGCAGATTCCGGGGCCTTTGAAGCGCTGGCGCGAACTCTTTTGCCGTCGCTGGCCAATAACCTGCTCAGATTCTTTCTTGGCCTGGCGATTTTGAGCCATATAAATCTGAAAATGACCCTCATTTGCCTGCTCACGGCACCGATTTATCTTCTGACAAACTGGTTTTTCACCCCGGTAGCGAGGCGCCTTTCCCATTTGTCAGCTGAAAAATCTGCCAAAAACCAGGCTTTTGTGCAAAACAGCCTGCTTGGTATTGAAACCATCAAGGGCTTCAACCTTGAAATGACAAGAATAGATGGTTTGGCTGGCCGCCTTGATGAGCTTATTTCCACGAGATTCAAGTATTACAAAACCGGTCTGGGTTCCTCAGCGATTGCTCGCGCGGCCCAGATCTGTTGTCTGCTTTTTCTTCTGGTAACTGCCGATGGTCTTTTTCGTGCCGGGCAGCTGAGTGTCGGAGACATAATTGCTTTTCTTGGTTACATTGGTTATCTGGCCGGACCTCTTTCGAGCCTGGCGATGCTTTATCTCAACCTGCAGCCAACTCTGGCTTCCATAAACCGGGCGAAAGAAGTGCTGGAATTTTCTGGCGAGGATGACTGCAAAATTGAAACGAAACTCGCCCAGGTTTCGACTAACCCAGTTAGTTTGAACGTCAGACCCGAAAAAATATGCTTGCACGAAACGACTTATTCTCATAATTGTGGGCATAAAATTTTAGATAAATTGAATCTGGAATTCCGTCGCGGCCGGGTATCAGTAATTGACTGGGTCAGTGGTGCCGGAAAAACCACTTTAGCTCGTCTGTTATTGAAATTTTTGCGCCCGGACTCAGGCAAGATTACTCTTGACGGTCGGCCACTGGCAGAAATTGCTACGTCCGCGCTGCGTGAAATAATCGGTTATAAGCCGCAAGCCGACTTTTTTTTTGCCGGCAGTATCATGGAAAATCTTCTGGTTGCAAATCCACAGGCTGACGAAAATGACATTCTGAAAGCTTTGCATCTTTGTTGTGCAGAAGATTTTGTTTTGAATTACCCCGATGGCCTTAATCGGCAGCTTAGCGATGGCGCAACAAATCTTTCCGAAGGTCAGCGACAGCGCCTGGCGTTAGTGCGTACTATAATTAAAGATCCGGGAATCCTCATTCTTGACGAGCCATTTGCGGCAATTGATCAGGTAACAGCCGCAAAAATAATGGAAAATCTGCAGCCATTTATGGCTGAACGCATTACCATTATTATGAGTCACAAGAAATTCACAGTTGACGGGAATTAGACTGGTAATGATGCAGAAAATTCAGGAAATTCTACAGGGCAGATTCGCTGATTCAAGCTGCAAATCTATTGGCCACGAAACGAATATTACTGATTTGCC
Source organism: Candidatus Rifleibacteriota bacterium (assembly GCA_018818125.1). Taxonomy (GTDB): domain Bacteria; phylum Muiribacteriota; class Ozemobacteria; order Ozemobacterales; family Ozemobacteraceae; genus Rifleibacterium. The sequence continues at coordinate 5,413 of JAHISQ010000180.1, read as the reverse complement.
AGGTCTGCTTAAAATGGCAAAAGTGCATGGCGTAAACTGGCTGGTTTGCGACGAGTTGCAAAAAAACAGGGCACTGGCAGACAGCGCTTCGCTAGTAAAATCCAGTCGGGAAGCAAGCATCGCAGCCTTGCGCAACTGTGCTGATCTGGTTAAGATTGCAGAAATTTCCCGGCAGCATTCTATTCCAGTTGTCTTTTTTAAAGGGGCAGCATTGGCGGCCGGTATCCATGGCAACGTGGCGGCTCGCCGTTACTGTGATATTGATTTACTGGTTCCATCTTACGAACAGGCGGAGCGATTGAAACGAGTGCTGATGGCGAAGGGCTATCGAGATACTGAAGAACTGGCTGACTGCCATACTGAATTGAAAAGGCAACACCATATAGAATTTCAGCTGGTCAGCCCAGCTGGTATTGGCCTCGACATTCACTGGAGGCTTTTCCATGAATATTATCTGCAAATACCCGGCAATGAGAAAAAAATCGCAAGTCAAAGCTTTGTGCTCGTTTGTGGGCATCGAATACCAACGCTTTCGCCAGAAGATCATTTGCTGGTGCTGTGTGCGCACCACACGACCCATTGCTGGAACGAATTGCGCCTGGTTTGCGATGTTGCCGGGCTGGTAAAGGCTTTTCCAGAAATTGATTATCACAAGCTTTTCGTCGCAGCGCGACGAATTGGTGCAGCTCGCATGCTGGCGCTTGGCTTGCAGCTGGCAAAGCTGATGTTTTTGCTGACTTTGCCTGAGGCGGCAGAGCTTGAGTTGAGGCGTGATCGTTTAAGCAGGATGCTGGCCATAATTTTGTGCCGCCGCCTGGCTACTGGCTCTAGTCTTGCTTCGAAGTCGGATAGTCTGCTGATAGAAATAGCCGCCCGCGACAGTTGGCGTGAGCGCCTGCTATTTGTCTGGCGAGCAATGATTTCACCTTCAGACAATGATTTTCGCTTCGTTTATCTGCAGCCACCCTGGTTATGGCTATATTACCTTGCCAGACCCCTGCGACAAATTGTCAGTGTACTGCGCAACTGAGATTACGAGCCTGGCAATCGTTGCCTATGGAGCGCTTAATGCGAACCAGCAACCGTTTGACGTTGTTGGCGAACCGGTCGGGTCGGGCTCGATTATCTCGATTATCTCGCTAACTGACCATTGACACATTGGCAAGGTATTCTTATAATTTAGAAAACTTCGGCAATTCGACCCTTGTGGTCAAGGAGGCTTATACGATGAAATGCACAAAGCTGTGCTTCCTGATTCTTTGTTTTACTCTGTTCTTAACAACTGCCTGGGCAGATGGTAGCAAACTTGTTGCGCTTGATGCCAGACTAGATATAATCAGCGGTCAGGTTAAGCTGACGCGTGTTGGCAGCGCCAGGACTGACATAATTACACAGTCGGTCGAGCTTTTTCCCGGTGATCTGCTCGAAACTCTTAGAGAATCAAAAGCCACCCTGGTATACGGAGACGGCACTGTCATGCGCATTAAAGAGCGCACGTTGATAGAAATACAGGCTCTTAGCCTCAAACTGTTCAAAGGCAAGACCTGGTATAAGTTCACCAAGCGTGGCACCGAATTCAAGATTGAAACTCCAACTCTGGTAGCGGGGATCAGGGGTACGGAATTTGAAGTTTCCGTGGGCTCGCGCAAGCGAACTTCAATTTCGGTTACCGAGGGTGCAGTTGCCGTTAAGAGTCGGCAAAGCAATCGTGGTGTACTGTTGCGATCTGGTTTTGCCACACATTGTGATGCTGACTCAGACCTGGTCAGACCTTATAAGTTCAATGTCGAACTTAAAAACGCAGAATGGGCTTCTGCGGATTGGCAGGCTAATGATGATACTAACGATCTTAACCGCCTGTTCATCAGATATCTTAACCTGAAATATGAATACGGCGACAGTGACTCAAAAACTCAAGATGCCCTCAAACAGCTTGAGGCCGTAAAAAAGCAGCAAAAGTAACTTTCTGTAAGTAGGCATAATCAGCAGCGTCCGGCCTTGTGCCGGGCGCTGCTTGCTTTTGCGAATCCATGGGTGAGATGGGGCGAACCTGTGCGACTTATTGGCATGGTGTGTTTTGTATACTATATTGAACCCGCCGAGTTAAATCCGGGAGAATTTTATGAATGACAACCTGACGTTTAATTCTGTCTCACCCTGTTTGACAGTTTTACTTTTTTTCGCCTTCTGGCCAGCTATTGCTGCAGCGAACCCGATTGGTTTCGACCCGGTTAGTGCCATTGCTTCACTCCTGCTGGAATCGTTATTTTTTGCACTTGCTCTTAAAGCCTTTGGATTCAGAGGCTCGCTGATACTTATTGTATGGTTTGTGGTTACTTCCATGACCTGGTTCAGCTTTATCGGTGCCCCTCTTGGCACATTTGCTGCTATAGTGACCGGAGATGTCGTTGCCAGCGGCGATTTGTCTGCCATGCTGTATGTTGCTTATGTAGTTCTGACCGAATTGGTTGTCTGTATTGTCGAAGCGGTAATACTGTTATTTGCAGGGAAGTTGAAACTGTTCCGTGTAGCCGAGAAGGCAACTGTCAAGCCTGCGTTTGCTATCATTTTCAAGATAGCTGTTCTTGGCAATCTAGTTTCGGTTCTGGCGGGTGCAGCAACTCTGATTGAATCTTCTGCCGGGTTACTGCTTTTTCTGGGTATTGCCCCGCTTCTGATGCTGGCAAACCATCTGACATTAAACCTCAGTAAAGCTGAAAGGGCTGGAGCCTCTTCATGGCAACCGGGCAGGACAGAATAGTGTCAGAATAAATGATCAGTGGCGAATCTGTTTTATCTGGAAAGACTGTGATGCTTTTTCAGTTGAAATTGTGGATTATCACTGAAACAGGAGGCGAAAATGACAAAAAGAAAGTTGGCACCAGTTCATCCAGGTGAAATTCTGTTGGAAGAGTTCTTGAAACCAATTAATATTTCCCAGTATCGTCTTGCTCTTGCTGTCGGGGTTTCGCCTAGACGGATAAACGAAATAGTTCACGGAATAAGGGGAATAACAGCTGATACCGGGCTTCGGCTCTCCAGATTTTTTGGGCTATCCGAAGGTTTCTGGTTGAATCTTCAGGTTCGGTATAACCTTGAAACTGAAAAAGAGCATATCGCAGACGATCTGGAAAAGATAAAACCCTGGGCAAATGCTGCGTAAATAACTAAGTCGGTTTTTTAAGATCACAGAATGTGATCTTAGAGAAATTCGCTTCAGAAAAGAGTAATCGCGGCAAGCATTCAGATCGTTGACGTGTTCGTTAAACTCAGAAAAATACTGTTAACCTATGCTGCATAGCAAAGAGATTCGGAGTGCTTTTGTTTAGTTGCTGTCTTTTCTTCGCGGGAGGGGCAGCGGCATTGAGTGAAATACAGCCAGATAAACAGGCGACAGCCTGTAAAACCCTGATACGAGGGGCGGTTTGCATAACACGCCTGTTATGTAAAGGCATGGGTTACCCACTGCCCGAGGTCTGGCGAGTCGCCGACCGCAGTCAAGGTCAGGTAATGGCCCATTACCTGACCAGCACCGTTGCCGCACTGAACGTGACAGACTGAGCCAGGGAAGGCGAAGGCCGGCGCGAGCTGTGCTCTTAGGTGCGGTTGCAAGGGAGCAGCCAGACCGAAGCCGCCCCGAGGTTTAATAACGGATGTGCCGCGACACCGGGGCCGCCGGGCTCCCGGCGGGGGTGGGCTTTGTATTCATCGGCTAAATGAAATTTCAGGAATTCAGTAATGCCTGACTGATAAGCTCCGGGTTGGTCTGAGCTATTTTAAGCAGAACCATTGCCGGACCTTCCGGTCTTCTGCGGCCCTGTTCCCAGTTTCTTAAAGTGGCAACGCTTATGCCGATCATTAGAGCGAATTCCTGCTGAGTTTTATGCAGCTTTTCTCTGATCTGCTTCACATCGAGCGGAGTTATTTCAAAGACTCTGCTCGGTTTCATCTCTCCGCGCCGAATTTTTCCGGCTTCTTTGATGCTGGCTACCAGGTTGTTAAAGTCACTATCTTTCATTTCAGTTCCTCCTCTACCAGCTTGCTCAACATTTTGAGCTGATCGCGGGTTATGTCTTCCTGACGGTTCTTCACATAAGCATAAAGCATGTAAATGGTTTCCATGTCTTTATACCAGTAATAAATAACTCTGCTACCACCACGTTTGCCTCTGCCACTGGCAGCCCATCGCAGTTTTCGTAAGCCACCGCTGCCCTTAATAATATCTCCGGCAACCGGGCAACGAATCAACGCCTGCTGCATGTCCTTATATTCATCATCAGACATGAGTTTGGTGATAAAGGCGGTAAAAACAGAAGTTTCTATTATTTCCATATCTTCATTATACGCCATTGGCGTAATGACGGCAACAACAAAAATTTCCTAGATTTACCTCTAAGGGCGAAGGCTGGCGCGGGCTGTGCTCTTCGGTGCGGTTGCAAGGGAGCAGCCAGACCGAAGCCGCCCCGAGGTTTAGCAACGGATGTGCCGCGACACCGGGGCCGCCGGGCTCCCGGCGGGGGTGGGTCTTGTATATTGCAGCCGATGACAATAAATGACAGTCTCTATACCAAATACTTAACCAGGCTTGCCGTTTCACTACTCCATAAGCCTGTTATCACGTCGGTTTAAATCAAATCAGGATGTAATGGCACTGAATTATGAATGTGTTTTTGTAGACAAACCTTGTGAGCAAATAGGCATTGTTGTTCATCACCCATTTCAAGAGCAGTTACAATAAGCTGTATTGCTTTTTCGAAACTTAGTGCTTGGCCACAAAAGCAGCAACATACTTCATTATTTCCAACCATAGTTTCTAGCTAACCTTTCTAGTGATTTCTGAGAAAGATTTGCAAACGTGGTGATTAACTTACCCGATTTGTTATCTATTACAATGTTAAAACGACCCGCCTCATTTTGAAGTATTCTAACAATAGCACCATCCGCTTGCGTTAATTTTTGCCCAGCTTGTCGAACTGCTTTTACACCAGATTCTGTAAGAACACCACCGCGCGTAGCGGCAGAACCGGCAAGCCTAGAAGCGCCATGCGCGGTTGTTTCAATTGAAATCGGTTTTGGTGCCAACCAACCCCATTTCCAAGGCTGAAGCATTAACAAGGCCCAAAATTCATCGCCAGTGGGTTCTATTTTGTCAGCACAAACTCTTTCTTCATCAGTCGTTGACGGGTGCTGAAACCAAGTATTCCAGTCCCACTTATATTTCCCTACCGACCATGGCTCAAGCCCCCATGGATCAGTAAAAATCATCGGATTGTTATCAGCATACCTGTAGAGGTTCATCCCCCCGTTGAAGCCAATGGGGTCTTTTGAGATAAATGCCCCGCCCGACACGAGATTGAGTAAAACACAAGTTAAGCCCTGGTGCTGTTCTGGGTTTTCGAGGGTGAAAGCCGGT
>JAHISQ010000179.1 GCA_018818125.1 Candidatus Rifleibacteriota bacterium | reverse complement strand
CCCGACACCGACAACTCGGGCGTGAGCGTATTCGAAGCTGACCGCGAATACATGCTTTATTCGGATCTACTCAAAATGGAGCAGGCCAAGAAGATCAAGGGCGTCAAGGACATCATAGACCCCAAGATGGATTCTTCAAGAAACAATTCGCTCGACGAAATAGCCGACGCGATTATGAACTACAGCGGCCAGCGGGTAGCGAAGCAGAGCGAAGAGGTTAATCAGACCAGATTAGCCGTCTCTCAGCCAGGGCGCGAAAAGATTCTGGTTTACAGATGCAACGGCAAGTATGACATAGACGGCGACGGTATCTTGGAAGACGTAAAAGTCATGGTTGCCGGCACCTCAGTAGTGAAGAAAGAAATCAACCCGATCAGCCGCACGCCTTACGTTGACGCGCACATGCTCAAAAAGTCTTATGCCAGATGGAAAGAAGGCATTGCCGACGTGATGCAGGACATTCAGGACATTAAGACCGCGCTTGTTCGCCAGGTGATTATCAACACGGCTTTGAACAACGACCGCAAAACTGCAGTCGATGAGCGACAGGAAACCGCACTCTCAGACCTCGCAGCCGGTAGCAAATGCGTTCGTGTGAAAATCACAGGCCAGCAGTCAGTCAGAGACGTTCTCGAACACTTCCCGGCTCACCAGCTGTCACCAGAAACCTTTCCGCTGATTGAAATGATTCAGGGCTGGTCAGAACAAAAGACCGGCGTTACCAGATATAACCAAGGCCTCGACGCCGACAGCCTGAATAAAACTGCCAGAGGCATTTCGCAGATCATGGCGGCAAGTCAGCAGCGCCTTAAAGACATGGCCCGGACATTTGCCGAAACCGGCATTGTTCCGCTCTATAAACTTCTCGTCGAACTCAATCAGACGATGGTTGATCAGGAAATGGTTGTGCGCCTTACTGGCGAATACCTCACGATTGCACCCGACGACCTCAAGGGCACTCTCGACGTTGAAATCACCAACAACATCGGTCTGCAGGATTCTCAACTCACGGTCCAGAACTTGATGATCATGCTCAAAGAAGTTGTGCCTGGCTTGATGAATTCTGGTATCGCAAGCGAAATGGGCGTTTACAAGACGGCCAAACAGCTGATCGAGGCAATGGGCTTTAACAATCCCGATGAATTCATTGGCCGCACCGAGCAGGAAGTCGAGGCAGCGATGCAGCAAAAAGACATTATGAACCAGCTACCACAAATGCTTGCCGCGTTGATGCAGCAGGCAGGCGTTCAGCCAGAGCAGGCGGCTATGGTAGTGCAAGGCCTCATGGCCGCGATGCAGCCACAACAGCAACCGCAGCAGGGAGCGAAAGCCGCATGATGACAGAAGAATTCAGGGCACTTGTGGAAAACTTGTGCAAAAAGATTAACGACGGCGAAAAGGCGCAAGTCTGCAAAGAAGTGATGCAGCCAATATTTGACCGTATCAAATCGGATTGCTACCAAGAATTTTTATCGAGCTGCGAAAATAATTATCAGAATATTGATAATAGCGCCGATCTTGTGTTAAGATCAAAAGTGAAGGTAGTTGAAATATTTGAAACAGCTCTGAACAATGATATACGCACTGGCAAGGATGCGAATGAGCAGCGAAGCAAGGAGGCTAAGCGTGGGAATAATTGATATGAAAGTAGAGGCCAACGACGAACTGGACAATGACGCACTCGACAACGAGCCTGTTATTGAAGAGATCGAAGAAGACCTTATCGAAGATACGGACGGCGACACAGCCGACGAAATTGAAGACGAGTTTGCCGACCTTTTTCCCGATGACGGCGAAGCGCTGGAAGATGACGAGCTTGAAGACGAACAGCCGGCAGCAGAGACAGCAGCAGTAACAACCGCTGAGCCTGAAAAGGATAAGCCTGCGCCGAAAGACCTGACGCCAGCTGATTCTTTCTCGCCCGGCATGACACCAGGCACCAAGGAATATCTCGAACGCATCGCTTCTGAGTCAGAGGAAATTGTAAAGAAGCTATTCGGAGCCGAAGAATACGACCCGTTCGACAGCAAGCACATTGCAGCTTTTAACCGCGTATCGCGCAAGCTCGATGAGCAGGCTGAAAAGTTCTATGACGACAAGCAGCAGGAAGTAAAGCAACAGGAAACCGTAGCTGCAGCCCTGGACGTCGCCGAGCAGAACATCGGCCAGATATTGAGCAGCCCCGAACTTGAAGCCAAGTTTGATGCAGCAGTTCGGAGCTTGCCGGTATCGAAGTATTTTGAAATGAAAGCCAAGGCCAGAAAAGGCGACTATACCAGCTTTATCAATCTGGCTAACAAAGTGGCCGGCTTGAGGGCAAAGGTCGAACAGGTGAACAACCGAGAACAACCAGCGCCTCGGCAGACTCAGGCCAGAGACGATGAAACAGTTCAAAGAGGGGCCGGCAGCGTTGCCGATTTCCTCGGAATATAAAGTTTTTCCTTAACGCGCCCGGACAAGGATGTCAGGGCTAGAGCAATTAACACGGAGGTTTTATCATGGCTCTTAACATTGCAACTCGTGGCGCTGTTTCTACCGCAACACAGTCGACTCTCGTCAAACGACAGGTCGAAGAAGAAGTCTACAGACTTCGCGCGAACGTGGCGGCATTTGTAAACCTGCTTCGTCTGACCACACACGAAAGAGAAGCTAAGGCGCAGGGTAGAAAGTCTACCAGCAAGATCATCAACTGCACCAACCCGAAATTCGAGTGGTTAGAACAGGATGTAGGCACGCCGGTAGCCGTAACTCAGGCAGCATACGCAGCTGGCGACACTGACATTGTTGTCGATGAGTCAGACTACTTCACCGCTGGCGACGTTCTTCACGTTGTTTCCACTGGCGAACAGCTTCTGGTTACAGTCGTAACAACTGGCACCGATACGCTCACAGTTACTCGCAGTTATGGCACCATAGCCGCAGCCGCTATCGCTTCTGGCGCAAGCATCGTTCTTCTTGGCAACTGCTTTGAAGAAGGCTCAGCCGCAACCACACCCAAGGCCTTTGCAACCGGCGAAGCCTACAACTACACGCAGATTTTCAAAGATGCAGTAGATATTACTAGAACCGCCGAGCAGACTCAGCATTACGGCAGCGTCAACGACCTCAAGAAACGCCGCCGCGACGTATGGGACCAGTTCATTCAGGCACGCGCTCGTCAGTATTGGTTCGGTCAGAGAAATATCGACGTTACCGGCACCAACCCCAAGCGCATCACTGGTGGCGTTAATGAATTCCTTACCGGCGGCAACCTGCAGGCGTGTGCCGGCTCTCTCACCTACACCAAGTTCATGGATTTTTCCGAAATGGTTTACGCATACGGCGGCGACGAAAAGACCCTGTTTGTTGACAGCGTTCTTCTCAAGGCTATCCAGAACGAAGTCCTTTCCAAAACTCAGTATCAGATCGAAGGCCAGAAGCAGTTCGGCCTCAAGATTATGAAACTGGTCACTCCGTTCGGCGATATGGGTATCGTTCACGACCGCACCCTCGGCTATTTCCGCAGCGGAAACAATGGCCTTGGCTTCGCTCTCGAACTCGGCCTCATCGACGAAATGGTAATGCAGCCCGACTCATGGGAAGCAAACGTCCAGGTTCCAGGCGTTGACGGCAAGAAAGATCAGGTTCTCGGCGAAGCCGGTATCAAGATCAGACTGCCCCTGCGCCATGGCAAAATAACCCTGTAACCGTAAAGGGGCGGGAGCAATCTCGCCCCTTACAGACTTAACCGGAGGTAATCATGTCAGAAGCTAAACCCGTAACCTTTCGCAGCAAGGCCGAAAGATACCAGACCTACATTGGCGACAGACCCGCAAATCTGGAAACCAACATGCCGGCCAAGGCCGGTAAGATGATCAGCTTTTTTAAGTTTAAGTATGTGACCTCAGATCCGAAAGAGATTGCTTTTCTGCGCGACCAGGTTGCTCAGAACCCCGGCACTCTCTCGGAAGTCAAACCAGAAAAAAAGGTGAGAGTTGTCGAGATTGCCGACGATCAGACTATCGTTGACGCACTTGAAAAGACTCTTGCAGCCGAAAAAGAAGTAGCTCAGGAAACCCCGCAGGAAGAATCAACAGCAAAAACCAAATCTGTTAAAAAGTGATTCCTACCTTCGGTTGGTATCCTTGCATGGGCGGGTGGGCATTAGTCTGCCCGTCCTTCAATTTATAAGAGGGCGTGTGTAATGAATTTTCAGGAACTTTACGAAGAACTGATCGAGCTGCTTGCAGAAAACAGCAAAGCCGCGCCCCAATACTGGAGTGTCGCAGAACTCAAGCGCTACCTCAACCGGGGCAACATTGAGCTTACCAGGCAGGGAGCTTTCAACCAGTTCTTGCTTCCGCTGCAGCAGGCAGAGCGTGGAGCTTTCTACCCGCCAGCCGATATTCTTGAGCTGAAGCGCGTTTATTACAACGGTAAAGCTCTCGACCACAAATCAGTTGATTTTCTCGATGCTCATTATGGCGGCACCGGGCACCAGCAGATTAAGTCTGGCGACGGCATGACGTATGCTTGCAACTGGCGAGGTCAAGAAGGCGTGCCGATTCACTGGTACTTCGAGAACAACAAGATTAAGCTCTATCCGACACCAGAGAGCGATGCCGCAAGCCTTTCAGTAGTCAGAGGGAAACTTCCCGGAACTGTTCTGGCAGGCGCGACAGGCATTACCCTTGCCGGCACAATTCCCCTTGATCAGAACCGTGTAGATTTTTACTACGGCGGTAGCTATCAAAATAAAGACCAGTGGAGAATAACCAACTCGGGCAGAATAGATTTTATCAGATCGGATGATACTACCTGGTCGGCCCTGGTCGATCATGTTTACGAAATTGTTTATGTTCCAGATTCAATCTCTCTCTCGACAATCCAGAAGTCTGAAAAGTATATCCGCTTTATCGCAGCTGGCGACACAACCGTTATCGTGCCTGGTGGTTATACCATGGGCGTCGGCGCTATCGCCTTGCGAATAAATGGCAGCAACCAGGCGCCGGCTGAATGGTCAGAGAATTCACCGGCTTACATTTCGCTCACGAACGCAAGACTCTTGGACTCGGCAGCAGAAATCACAGTAACCAGATCCGACCCGGCGCTTTCGGTTTCGATTCTTTACTGTCAGGCACCTACCAAAATGACCAACGATACGGACGCGCCGCAGATAGACAACGAGAACTACCAGCGCGGCATGATTCACTATGCTGCGCATCTGGCGCTCAGCAAAGAGGGCAAAATGAGTCAGGACTTGCAAAAGGCTCAGATCCACTACGATAGATTCACCGAAGTTATCGAAGCCGCGAACAGAATGACAAAGCCGCAAATCGACATTTCGCCATACGTGGCAATGCCATTCAGAGTATAAGGAGTAGTAACCATGTTTGGCTATCTCAATCTCGGCAACCCAAAACTTATCGGCGAGACAGAAGCGCAGGAAATCAAGAACGCTCGAATTGATCAGGGCTATCTTGAGTATGCGGAATTCCCGGTCAACGAACTGAACAACCGCAAGACCAAATTGCCGAACGGCAAGATTGCTGTCTTCGACGATTCAAACTACGGTCAAATAAAATGGAAAAGCACAGAGGCAGGCGCGTTGCTTGCCATAGGCCTCGATAAGCCGGACGAGATTATAACTGACATTCTGACCGGCGCGACTACTTCAAGACTTCCAACCGTGGCCGCTACAGCATACATCACTCCGCCCTATGCAGCTGGCGCTTACGTTTACGCCGTTACCCTTTTCGACATTAACACCAACGAAGAGAGCCAGCCGGCTTTAATCGAACTGACCACAGCAGCAAATGAAGTCGCAAGGTTCACCAACTTTCCGACCGTCGCAGATTTGTTTCCCGGTAGAGCTGGCCTTGTCTGGAAGATTTACCGGATGCCTCTCGGTGGCAGCGAATTTCTGCAGGTTAATCACGCCACTGTTTTATCGGCAACCGTAACTTTGGCGGGCCCGTACGATGATATAATTGCCGACCAGGACTTAGGCGAGCTTTGCGACTCTCTCGATGATGGTGTCGCACCGCTCAGGCTGGTAAATCCAAGCAGCATGATTCTTTACAACGATCAGCTTTTTGTTGGAGCTGGCGCTGCAGTATTAGGATCAGGAGCTTCCAGGGTTTTCGTATCGAGGCAGGGCAAATGGTGGGCCTTCCCGCCAGAGAATGAATTCAACCTACCCGGCGCGGAAAACAGCAGCGGTTTTTATGGCTTCTGCAAGTTCGGTGAAACCCTGCTTTTCTTCGGCGAAGAAACCGCCGAGGTTTTGTATGGCGATAACATGGATAACTTTGCAAAGAAGCCGATAGACATAAACCTTTCAGGCTACCCGCGACCGCTTCGCAATACTGCAATGGCAGTCGGCGGCCTTGTCATATTTCCCATTGAAGACGCGGAATCAACCAACCAGCTCACTCAAATCGCCGCGTTCAATGGAGCCAAAGCCGAAATCATTTCCGACAAGATCGACAATATGTTTCCGTTGCCGACGCTTCTCCCGTCTTCGTGTGCGATTATAGGCAATCGATATTATGCGACAGAAGTAATCGACTACGCCGCGTCTGTTCTCGCTGGCGTAGAAAAGCATGTTTCATTAGTTTTCGACTCTAAGGCGTTTGGCTGGCTGACCGCAGACGACTCGGGCCAGTTCAGTTACCGCACGAAAGAGTTTGCTTTACCGCGCCAAGTTCAATTTCACAAGCGCATTTGGGTTGAAGCCGAGGGCGAATTTACCGTTCAGTTTCTTGGTGACGGTAACCTGGTAACATCGCTGACTTACTCTCTCGACTCAAAGCAGCTAATCTACATGAACGTCAGGCCATATCGCTACAGCTCGTTTTCTTTCCGGTTCGTGGGTGAACAGGGTTGCAAAATTTACGACTACGGGGTGGATGAATAATGGCTTTTGAAGTTCCAATATTTGCATCGCCAATAGCCAAGAAGGGCGAGAGCGTCAGAATCGTTGTCGGCTATCCCTACGCGGTGGGCGTTGCGGTTGAGATTTACATTCTCGATTCTTCTGGCCGACAGCTGACTGTGCCGATAACGATTCAAGCCTCTATCGGTGGCAGAACAGCCCTGTCTTCGTGGTCATTCAACTATGTGTTCCCAAGTCACGGCACGTTTACCGTGTTCGCGTACGTCGAAGTCGCGCCCGTTCCAGATATTTACACTGGCGCTTGTGTGGTTCACGTTCCGGCATGGCTCGAAAATATCGACCGACCAATAAGCGATATTACCAAGGCTAACACTGAGATGTCACGGCTCAGAACAACCATAACCCGCAATGCTGGCAAGTAGCAGTATTTTACCCATACGACACGGAGGTCAACCATGGGCTTTTTAGATTTCATATTCGACCCAGGCAAAGAGGATCGCGAACAGGCCAACGACCTTTACGCGCAATCAGTCGGCACCCAGGCATCGACAGAAGCATGGAAAAAGAAGATGATGGAAGATCGTCTTGCCATGGCAGACAGCATGCTTACTGGCGGCGACATAAACGGCACGAACGTAACCGGAGCATTGCCAACGGCGCAGAGTTGGGAAGACAAGTTCTACAGCTTTCTCGAAACCTCACCAGACACAACCTATAACGCGCAGCGCAGCACTATGGAGCGCGGCCTTGCCGACGCAAAGAAAAGCTACGCGGCCAATTTGAACCAGCGCGGCTTGTCGAATTCAGGGTTCGGGTTGTCGAAGTATCTCAACCTGGACGTTGCCAGAGCCAAGAATCTCTCAGGCCTTGAGGGCGAACGCATAGACCGCAAGGGTCAGACAATCGCCCAGGGCAATCAAATGGCACAAAGCAGCCTCGACCGGGCGTTAAATATGGGGAATAGCGCCTCTGGCGTTGCGACAAGTTTTAATACCCAAGTGCCGAGCCTACTCAACCAGCAAGGAAACAGCTATGCAAATCAAGCGTCTAGCGCCGGCAGCGGTATCGGGCAAGACCTAATTGCTCAGGCCTCGAAAAACATGTTCGACAAGATGTTTCCGACTACGGTTGCCACTCCCACACAATCATCTGCAGGCGGCATCGGCCAGAAGGCATTGAGTTACCTCACTGGCGGCATTTTCGGATAAGAAAGGATTTAATCATGGGAAGCAATATACTCGGTAAAATACTGTCAGGCGTAGGCCAAGGCTACCTCAAACATACTCGCGAGCAGGAAGCCGACGAGCAGGACGCGAAGGATTGGGAAAAGACCAAGCAGCGCAAGCGCGAAACGCTCGATATGACTGATGAATATAGCCAGAAGTCAGAAGCGAGGCAGCGCCAGCAGCGCGTTGCTGATGAAGAGGCGGCATACTCCAAGAAGCTGTCTCGACAAGACGAGCTGCAAAATAAGCAGATCGAGCAAATCAAATCCATGTATCCCGACCGATGGGCCGACCCGATGTTTCAGCAGGAAGTCACGGCAGGCGTAAAAGGCCTGGTTGTTCCAAAGCTACCGGCGAACAAAGAGATTGCCGCGCTTGCAATGGCCGGCAAGATCGACGAGGCGCTTAAACTTGCACTCAAAAGCACCAACCCGGAAGACCGCAAGTTTTATGATGACGTTCTCGATTCTATCACCAAGAAGAAACGACTTAGCAATCTGCTCAACCCTCAGACTGGCGGGGCTGATGCTGAAAAGTATGGATTCAAGCCAGACGCCAATATTATTCAGAGCGCACTCAATCAGGGCAGCGGGGCCGCAAGCGATATGCTGGCAAGATTTATCCCCGGAGCGGACCAGGGAATCATGCAATTACCCGAGCAGGTTTCGCCAGACGGCAACCAAGCGCAGGCATTAGACGAAAAGAGCGTTAAGCAGGTTCGACAGGTGCGCGACGATGCAGCGAAAGAGCTCACCAACTTACGGGCCAAGTATAGAGACGATGCAGGCAATTTCGACCCGTCCTTGATGAAAGGCACTGAAGACGAATACCACTATCAGGAAATCGAAGACAGATATAAAAAAGCTGCTCGAATGATCAACAGCTACAGCGACGGCGTTCTCGGTGGACAGCAACCCGGCGCACAGCAGACAAGCTCGTCGCCCGCAATGGATTCATTTATGAACATGAACCGGAAGGTAATGGACATGCTGAAGCCCACACAGAGAACCGTAGTTAAGCGAACCCAAGCAAAGTAATCGGAGAACAATCACAATGGCAAATCTCAACCAGCAGTATTCTGAAATTCGGCGTGCGTATTACGAGAACTTTATGGCGTTTAAGCATAGTGATGCCTACAAGTCGCTGCCAGCCGAGCAAAAATTTCAGGTAGATAAAACCGCCAAGGAAACTTGGCAGGCCATATCTGACGCCGAAAAAGCGTCGGCACCAGTAGACGCTCAGGAAGAGAGAGCCAATCGTGGCATCTTAAAGAACATCGTCACCGATACGACCTCTGGTATGTTAAATGTTGGCCGTTCTGGCGCAAGCCTCGCGGCATGGGGCGCTGACGTTGCCGGACTTCCCGACGTGGCAAAGCCATTGGATCAGATCTCAAAAGACCTGGGTGACACTTCGCAGCGAATAGCGCCTGCAGCGAACCCGGATAATCTTATAGACTTCGGCTCTCAGTCGTTGCTTCAAAACTTGCCAATGCTGGCAACCGCTGGCATTGCTGGCGAAGTAATGGCAGGAAGTGAAGCAGGCGGCGCAGCTCTTCACGCTCTCAGATCAGCCGCAGGCGTGCCGGCAGCAGCCGGGGCAGCTCCATTGTCAGAAGCAGCTGGCTCATTTCTTGGCACACTTGGTACTTATGGCGTGCCGTCGATAAGACAGGCGAACGTGGAAGCCGGAGCCGAAAATCGCGGCGGCATGGTCGGAGACGGAAACCCATACTTCGAGCTGGCCGCAGCTGTTCCTTACGCTTTGATAGAAAATACGCTTGGTGTAACCCCGCTCAAAACCATGAGAGCCTTTTCCGGTAGAGCCGCAAGCACTGGTATTACAAAGACCCTGACGGCAAGCGCCGGCAAGATTGGCGCGTTACTCGAAAAGCCATTGTTTGAACTGAGCGGCAAGGCTGGACTCAGAGGAACAATCGGAGCTTTTGCGCGGTTCGTTGCAGACAACATTCTCGGAGAAGCTACCGAAGAGGTATTGCAGGGCATTGAAGAAATAGCCATTCCTCATTTTGCCAAGAAGCCAATTAACCAGGCGATCCGCGACACAATCGCAGAGCTTGGCAAGCCAGAGACATTTGAAAACTTGAAGACCCAGGCGCTTGGCGGCGGCATCGTCGGCACTCTACTTGGTGGCGGCAATGTTCTTATGCGGAAAATAGCCAATATCACCGCAGAGATTAACAACCCCGACACGACACCAGAAGAAGCACAGCGGCTTGCCGACCTGAAAACTCAATTCAAGGCTGAATTGCTGCAGCTCACAGATCACGCAGGGATGCCGAATGTTACCGATAATACTACAGAGAACTTTCAAGAGCCCGGCGACTGGCAATCGATTCACCCGCAACAGATCCTTGGGGCGCCAGCGCCCGAAGTAACATACCCGGACGGTGTGCAGCCTCAGAATATTGGCACCGAGGGTTCGAT
>JAHISQ010000178.1 GCA_018818125.1 Candidatus Rifleibacteriota bacterium | reverse complement strand
TTTCAGACGCAAAATAAGAATTTTAACAAAAATTTCTTTCGATCTGGTTCATGAAAATCAATTTTTTAGATTTTTCGGGACGTTTAACAGGCCGAAAACGACCAAACCCGCACCACAAAAAATAGCAACGCTATTTTTCGGTATTGCGAAGCAGTTCCTGATCTGAGAGAAATAGTGTACAATGTATAAATAATAAGAACGGGGTTACTATGTCCGACGATCTAAAAACTTCTCTGGAAAAGTTTGATTTCAGCGATATAAGATTTTTGCTGACGGGTTTGATTTTGCTTCTAATTCCAATTTTGTATCTTTTCTTTTTCTCAGGAATTAAGGACAAGCAGTCGGTTACTACCCGCATTAGCTTTGCTGAACCCGGCAAACAATCGGCGTTCACTCTTACTTCTACTGTAAAAGTTGCTGCTGAAAGAGCAAAATCAATAGCCCCAGCAGTAAACCCTAAAGAAATCACTATTGAAGCAGAACTCGACCGAGCCTGGTCAAGAGTTCAGGCTGTGCCGCGAAAATACAGTTTGCCTCCCGACCTTCCCAAAGAAACCCGTCAGATGATCGAGGTCGAAGATGATCCGATGCTCGCCGAGGCGAATGCACTCTTCGACGAGGGTGATGTGGTTGCAGCTGAAAAGGCTTATACAGCGGCTATCGGCAGTTCAGGCAATAATGAATTTAAAGAATTGCATGCCTGGGGCGGTCTAATGGAAGTATACCAGCTGACCAACAATAAGGAAAAATTCAAAGAGGCTTTTAAAAATTATGCTTTGACCGCTCAGAAGCTTTATAAGGTCTACGGTAATATGGCCGACGATGTTTCGCGAGCATACGAAATGTTCGAACAGGTCAGTCGCATTGATCCGGGTAAGCTGCGTGAATTGCTCACAAAAGCCAATCTGACACTTGGCACCAAGGTGAGTTACGATGAATTCATGTCTGGCATCAGCCAGACTAAAGACTGGTATCCGAAGGATATGCCGACGGCCGAACCGGTATCGCCATATTCGATGCAACGCGGCGGTGGTGGTTGAACGTATTGTTACCAGGAAGGGTCTTAAGACAGACAGCGAGGTGGATTATGAGTAAAGAGAAATGCAGGTTGAGCTTTCGACGGGGTAATATTCTTGCCCTGGTTGTTGCTATTTTAGGCGTAATTTTTACGGCATCAGTATATTTTGGCTCGTCGACGGTGGATCGAACCCGCCAGGCAAAACGAGCTTTGGGAGGCGACCAGGCCGCATCTCTTGCCGAGACTGGCATTATGCGTGGCATGCACATGATGAGCATGGCTATGAACGACGAAGCCTCCTTTGCTAAGACAGCGACACAGCAGAGCTTTGCAATCATGCTCAGATACCCGCTTCCCGTTATGAGTGGAAAAGTCAACGACGCGGCCGTCGAGCTTGGTGCCGACGAGCAGCTTGACGTGTCGGTAATGGAAGCAGAGGGTTTTCCTAATAAAGTCGAATATAGCCTTGCCGACCTGCGTCTAAAGGCTGAGGGCGAGGACTGGGTTGATGACCTGATTAAGTTTTCCGGTGCCGAGAAGATTAAGGATTACGACGTAAAGGTTAGTTTCGAAATTGAAAGTGCTTACCGGATTACGCCAAAAGCTTTGCCTTCTGGTAAATATGAGGTTCCTGGCGTTGACTGCGAATTTACTGCCCGCAAGGATGTTGTGGATTTTCTTGACAATAAGGGGCGTGCCGGCTTCGTTGGCGAGTTTCCTGACTGGTTGTCACTGTTCAATTTTACTATTCCGATCAAGGTTCATATTCCGATTATCAAGAAAGACATCACGCTTGCAACGATTGATCCGGCTGCCGTCGTAGATCTGGCTTTAAAGCCCTTGACCAAAGGCACTGCGCTGGCTAATACGATGAACTGTGCTGAGGGCATTGGTCTTAATGATTTTTTTATTCTCGATAAACTTTTGCGGGCACTTTTTCATGGCTTGTTAAACAAGCCAGAGCTTTACCCAATCAGAATCATTTTTGACAAAGATTTTTTTATGCCCAAAGAAGAACTTTGGCCGGGCGGAGTTAAGGTGCCTGAAAATTATGGCCGTCATGTTGAAAAATATGGAACTCTCAAGGTTCTTTCAGTTGCAAAGGTTAATTTTGTTGACGGAACTTTTTCTGAGCGCCGCATTGAAGCTACCAAAGATTTTAAAGTGTCTGATATAATGCCGATGGCTCCGCTTTACAGCTTCTTCTGCGCGAATCTCAACAATGATCGCTTCAATTTTAACGATTATGGCGGACAGTTCTATGTGAACAACAGCTCGAAGAGAATCCTCAACAAGGAAGAACGCGAAAAGCGCAAAGAACACCCCGGACAGATTCGCGTTAATTTCAAGCCATCTGATTTTGTTGATGCAGGTAATCCGGGCACCCCTCTGGTAATTAATGCAGCTCTGGTCGGGCATTACGATGGTCCGAAGCTATCAGAGGGCGGCTTTGCCGATAAGGCATTGAACATGGCTGCTGGCGCTGATGCCCTGCTGATTCTGGGGCGCGTCAAACCAATGGTTATTTCAAAAGCATCTTATAATCTTGATGTTACCGTTAATTCAAAAAATGTAAAAACCAAGAAGGGCAGTGCGTTGCCAACAGAGCTTAAATTTTCACGCGGTGCTTTTAACCATGGATTCCAGATGAATTCCACTGTTCTACCAAAAGCAAAGATGTTGCATCAGGATCCGAAATACATAGCGAACCGAAATGCCTATAAGGGCAGTGCTCTTGAAGCCCGCAACGATTCATACAAATGGTGGGCAAAGGCCCCACACACGATGAAACATGAAGACTACCTCAAGAAAAAAGCCGACAGCATAAATTTTTTGCCTGACCCCGAAAAACTTAGTTCAAATATTATTACTTTCGGTATCAGTATCGCGTTCAGGGCATTTGGCAATTCTCTTACCACTGGTACCAATGGTATCGTTGCTTTTGGGGAGAACCCTATTGTTGACGCATTCGCGCGCATGACGTTACCCTGGATGGGCACCAGAAACAGCTATTACTGTTTGCCGACTCTAGGCTGGTCAGATAATAAAACGCATCTTTTCGGTCTTAATACCTGGTATCCAACGCTTTCTCGCGATATCGAGGGGATGGTAGCCAAGCGTTACAAGCAATGGCATGTCACCATTATCGGCTTGTTTGCGCAGGATCGTCTGCCGCTGCTGCCTTTCCCGCCGCCCTGGTGTTTTGTTCCGCCAGTTCCGATTCCTTACTGGTTCACTGACCAGATGATCAATAAATACGATTACAACATGTGGTTCATGAAGGCCTACGATGCCGAAGATATGACTGCTGATGTTTCTTATGCCATGTATGATCCTGGCTATATGATTAACATGCCGGCCAATTATTATTCGGTCGAACAGTATGCGAAGAAATCGAATTACTACTATGCCAACGCCGAAAATTTCCTGAAGGATTTGCCAAATCGTATGATCACTATCGATGGCAAAAAGGCATTGCAACTTAATGGCGTTACTTTTATTGCGGGCTCGCTTGGCGCTGATAACAACTCGTTTAAGGCCCCTGAGGGCGATACACTGTATGTAACGGGCAAGGGCATGATTGTTGTCTCGGGCAACGTCAGCCTTGGTTGTAACATCAAATACCTCGAAGAGCCAGAAAAGCCAACCCTATTCAGTCTGATTGTTCGTAATGGTGGTCTGATAATGACTGATGAGGGAGACTTTACCATCGAAGGTTCTCTGTACACTCACCGTTGTGTTTATCTTGGTTCGAATACCCGCTTGAATATCGTTGGAAACTGGGTTACTAACGAGTTTGCCAAACAAAGAATGCGTGGTGAGCTTATGGTTGATTATGTGCCTTCGAAAATAAGGGCTTCGCTTGGCGCTCTGCACCCACAGACCGGCAAATATGATCCGAGACGCTATTATCTTGCGTTATCTCCGCGCTGGAACGCCTGGAAGGTTGACTGATGAAGTGCCGAGCGGTTAAAGGCTGGTCGTTGGTGGAAGTGCTCATCGCGGTTGCGGTGATTGTCATTGCGTTTATTCCGCTGGTCAATATGATCACCTCCAGTGCCGTTTCTACCGTTAAAATCGGTAATTACGCCAAGGCTTCGGGACTGCTGGTTAAGTTTTTAGAAGAAGTGAAGCACGTTCCATTTTCGAGATATCAGCTGAATTACGAGCAATTGCAGGGTGGTGAGCCCATTCCGGTACCTGTCGAGTTTTACGAAGATACGCTGGCAAGCATCAAAGAGATGAAGCAGGATAAAGAGTTCTGGTTGGAAACCACTATGAAAGCTACGAAAAATGATTTTGGGCAGCTTGTTGAGATTGCTTTCAAGGCAGAAATATTCTGGCGTGAACGCGGCAATCGTGACGAAACTGGAGAGCCAGAGCGTAGTCTGCGTGACTTTGCGCTGATATTTAACCCGGAGACCAGGTTCTGAGCAACAGACCAGGAGGAAACCAATGAATGTAAGAAAAAAATCTGGATTTACGTTGGTCGAGCTTATGGTCGTTGCTGTATTGTCTTCGATGGTTGCCGGCGCTGCTATGAATATCTGGAGCTACGCGCGGCGAAATATCTCGAAAACTACAACCAGGCAGATTTTGCAGATGGATGCCCAGCGCATATTGACGCAGTTCAAAGCCGACATGAAGGCGGCCAAAGCAGATACGTTTAAGTCAACTGACAATCCTATGACGCTTGAGTTTAAGCGTTATGTAGTCAGTCAGGAAGACAATACCAAGCTTTCTGCAGATAAGGTCGAAGATGTCAAATATGCTTTTACCAAGCCTATTCTGCGGCGACAAGTCACTGGCAGTTTTCAGAAGACATTGTCAACTAATGTAGAAAATATCAGAATCAGGCGTAAAGAGTTGACTGATGCCCAGCGCGAAACCGATGCCTATCTTGAAGCCCGCGTTGATATCTCTCTCGATCTGGCAGCTATGGCACCGGGCACCGGCTCAGAAGAAAAATTTTCGCAGCACACTTCCGCTGTAATACGCGATGAATTTTATACTCTGGCTAACAAAGAGCGTGAAGAGGTTCTGACCAAAGCTGCCGAGGTAGCGGAAGAGATCGACAAAAACACAGACAGCAGCTTTTTTAATGAAGAGCTTAACGCCGCTTCTCTCTCTAACTTGACTGAGAAGCAGCTTGCAAACCTTCAAAAGACTCAAGAAGACGCAGTAGAAGATGCAAAAGCCAGCCTTAAGGAACTTGACGACAGAATAGATAGTGTTGATACCGGAAAAAAATGGTGGCAGGTAGCCTGGTGGTCGAACGATGAAGGCGCAGATGTTAAAAAGATGCGCGAAGACCTTGCTAAAATAAAGTGCCCAGACACGGGCACGTTGCCGGCGAAAGAAGATAAGACTCGCCCTTCTGATAAGGTTGACGGTGTATTAGAACGGATTAATGGCAAGATTGTCACTCTTGAGGCGAAATTCTTCGGCAAATCTTATGAGGGAACGCCAATTCTCGACGCCGACAGTGCTGACTCCGAGACGAAACGACTTGCTGCGCTTCAGAAGAAAGCCTATGATATGAAGCTCACCGACCGTCAGATCGACAAGGCTATGGAAAAGATGACTGAAGACGAAAAAGTCGAGGCTAAAGCAAACAATGTTAATAAGATGATTGACACGTTTAATCGTACACCCGAAGAGATCCGGGAAGAATTCAGAATTTCTGCTGTAGTTCCAGAGGGAAGCGATGAATTCGAAGTCATGGTACAGCGGGAACTGAAAGACCAGAAATTTATACGAGATCAGTATGCCGCCTGTAAGCTCGACTGGATGGACTCCAGCAGCGAAGACGCGAACGCAATCAAAGCCTATGAAGGGGCAAAGCAGCTTAAAAGTCTCGCTGAAAGCAAAAAAGAAACGCTTAGGATAAAAGAAATGGCCTTAGATAACATGGCTGAAATTGAAGAAGCAAAGCGTATCAAAAATGAATCTCTCACCGGTAACTGAACCAGATCAGCTACCATGACCAAAGGATTCTGGCTGGACTGCAGGGGCTTTTCATCTATTGCGGCAGTTGCACCTGTACCAGGCTCATAAGACCGAACCTACCCGCAAGATACCACGAAGAAATCAGGGCGCGTCAGAAAAAAAACATTTGCATCAGGTCGTTTTTCTGCGCGCCTTTTACGTTGCTCTTATGGTTTCAGCCATTATAGAGAAGCGTATCCCGAAGAGTTCACCTGGTGCGGCGGTCGTGTTCGCTCACCGAGAATGGACTTGCATAAAATGAATTCTCTAGCTTGTTCTTGGCAAGGTTTTGTTTTTGTAGCCTTTGCGGTTTTTTTGCGAAATCCCAATGACTCTTTTGAGCCGTTATAGAGGATTCTAGTTTTTACCACACATTTAACTCTAAAGCGTGGCGAAACGATTTGAAAATGCTTGATTCATTGCGCAAATAAACGATTGTACCGCAAAATATTGGCAGCATCGGTAACGGCAGAGTTTTACTGGCTCAAAGCCGAATATGTACATAGCCGCCGCTGGTATATAATCACGCCACAAATTCAGTGTTGATCTGGATTTGAAAATGCCAGTCATTCTTGTTTTGTAACAATTCTGTAGGAGGAATTAAAATGCGTAATTTGTTGATTGCTGTGTTCTGTGTTCTTGTTGCTGTTTCTGCTTTTGCTGCTGATGTAGTGGCTCCTGCTGCCGCTGTAGTGGCTCCTGCTGTTGACGTAGCAGCCCCGGTTGCCGCTGTTACTGAATTCAGTGGTATCATCGAAGTAACTCCGGCTGATACAGAAGCTGGCCAGACTGAACCCACTATCGTTCTTGATATGGGCGAAAACACTTATAAACTTGTAGCTGATGCTGCAAAGCTTGCTGAGCTGACTGCTTTCGAAGGCAAGGCTTTGACTGTTAAAGGTGCACTGGTTGCGGCAACTGAAGCTGATGCTATCGACAGCATCAAGGTTGAATCATGGGTCGAAACTGAAATCGCTGTAACTGATGAAGTTCCAGTTGAAACTGATGCTCCTGATGCTGAATAATCAATAATTCAGAGAATTTTTCTGGTACAGCGCTCTCGCAGGTCGAGAGCGCTGTATTTTTTTTGCATTCTACGCCAATCTTTCGTTTTGTTTCAATTGCTACGAAATTCAGGTTATATGCAAGTTGTGGCAAAAATAAATAAAAAAAATACTTGTGTAATATACAAATTTCTGCTAATATGAACTTACGCAATTATGAACGATATTGTCCGGGATACCATCGTGATTCTCCGGGATAGAGTGAGTAAATGTGAAATATCTTAGGAGATTGTTTTGTGATGAAGATTTATGTTGGTAACCTGCCCTATAGCGTTCGTGATGCTGAACTTGAAGAACTTTTCGCCCCCTATGGCGAAGTAACTAGCGCCAATGTTATTATTGAACGCGAAACCAACAGATCCAAGGGTTTTGGCTTTGTTGAAATGCCCTCAAAAACTGACGCTGAAAACGCAATTGCTCAGCTCAATAACAAAGAAATTAACGGCCGTGGCCTCAAAGTAAATGAAGCCAAGCCACGCGAAGAACGCCCCCGCAGGCCTTCACGCTACTAATTCAGGCTTTAAGAGCCGCCACAACCAAACTGGTTGTGGCGGCTTTTTTATTTTAATCCATTGCCCAGTTAATTAGCTGGAAAAGTGAGAAGTAAGCGGGTAGAATGTGTTGCAACTGAAATACATATCTGCAGGGTTTGGGGGAACGGCTAATGTTGGAACTTATGCTACTGGTTCTCTTTGGTTATTTCGTTTTTGGGCGAATATCGAGTAACAGAAAAGTTCTTGAAGAGAAAGTCGAAGAACTCGAGAACAGTGTACATTTCCTAAATGATAAGGTAAATGCCCTCAAAAAACTGATCGATAAGCAACGTCAGGGAACAGAGCCTAAACACCCAGAATCGTCGACGGCAAAAGTATCACCTGCAAGGTATGAGTCTGAAAAGAAAAGGAACAAGGTACCGTTCGGCAAGCCCGAGGAACCAATCGATACTGGCACGGACTTTGCCTCTTTGAGCTTTTCCCAGAAGGGCAAAGATGTTTCCCAGGAGCCAGATATAACAGCTGAAACACTGAAGGCTGAAAAACCTGCAGAGGCTTCGGAGAAGAATGTAGATAAAACTGCAGCTGGACCAGAAGTAACAGAGAAGCGCCCTGATGAAGAGCCATTGAGCTTAAGGCCGGAAGACGCAAAATTTGAATGGCTCAAACGCAATCGCGATGCTCTTAAAGACGAGACGGTCACAGTCCAGGAATTTACTGCAGATGAAATAGAGTCAACGCCTTCTAAGACTTCAAGTCAGGGCAAAAAGTCGTCCGCTGAAACGTCAGCTCAAGCTGGAGATCCGGGCGGGCCATCTGATCCTGGTGGTCCTCACGAACCTGATTGGGGTGACAGCTGGCGCAAGTTTAAAGCCGGCGTAGATTGGGAGCAGTTTACCGGTGCCATGTTGTTTGCCTGGCTTGGTGGTATTGCGCTATTTATCGGTGCCGGTTTCTTCGTGAAATATTCAATTGATAAGAATCTGATATCGCCAGTAATGCGTCTGGTAATTGGGGCGATAGTTGGCCTTGCAATGATTGCCGGTTCTTTTCGGTTCGAGCGCGGCCGCTATGATACCATGCGGCATACGCTGGCCGCCGGTGGCATTGGAGTTCTTTACTCGGTTTTCTTTGCTGCAACACTCTATTATGGCTATTTTGAGAAGCCGCTCGGGTTTGTTACTCTGGTAACGGTTTCGGCGGCAGCGTTTGTGCTGGCTATATTTCATCGTGGTGTTGCCATTTCGGTGCTTGGCGGTCTTGGCGCCTATCTGACACCCTTGCTGGTTTCGACTGGTCGTGGCAATCTGCTGACTCTTTTCATATATCTGGCTATCGTGAATGTCGGTATATATCAGGTAATAAAGCGTCTTGAGTCAAGGTTTCTGTTGTTGTTTTCAACCATTGGTACATTGTTCTCGCTGACCTGTGCCACTCTGCTGGCTTCGCCAACACCCGATGCCTACATGATTGGTCTGGCCTGGGTCGGTAATCTTTTCGTATTTGCAGTTTTTCTCGACCTCCTCGGCTGGACACCGCAAACCAGTCGTTCAACCCAATGGTCTGCTTTGATCCTGTTTTTAAGTATGCCGTTGATGGCATTGTTTGTGGTTGCAAGTAGAGCTGGGTGTACACCGATGTCGATGATGGCTGCAACAATTGCTATAGCTGTTGCCCTGGCTTTGCGCAAAAGTTGCTGGCATGATCTGGTTATTCCTTATTCGGCGCTGACTTTTCTGGTTGCTGGTTTCTGGGCACTTGCCCGGTTTAATGCTACGAGCAATGTCTGGTCGTTTCTGGCGTTCTTTGTATATGGCCTGGCAGGCGGTATTGGCCCGATTCTGCTTATTCACAAAAACGGCCTTGACCGCTTTTCGCTGAAATGGTTCAGGGTTTTTCCTGTAGCCATGTCGCTTTTGATGTTGATGGCCATTATGATTACGCCGAAGATGTCGGCTATGTTCTGGCCAATGGCAATTGGGCTGCAGGTGATTGGCATTATTATCAGTCTACTTTTTGGTGGGCTGGTGCAGCTTGGTTTGATGGCGATGATTCTGGTGCTCGCGGCAGGATTCTGGATCTCATATGCGGCTCCGGTTATTTATGTTTCTGGCGTTTACGCGCTGATTCTTCTGGCCGGTGCGGCCGTGATTCTGGTTCTGTTCTGGTGCCTCAAGCGCGTAGGGCAATGGAGTGAGACGCTGAAAATCGACAAAGCGGTTGGCGAAGACAGCGTGCGCAGTAACCCTTTGCTCACCGAGTGGATGAGTGCGACTCCGATTATGGGCATTTTTATTCTGCTCGCAACGGCCTTTGCTTTTGTCAAGCCGCTAAACCCAAATCCGGGAATGGTAACCCTGTTTTGTTTTGGCGCTATTACGCTGACAATGGCGCGGCGCATGGGTTACTCGATCATGATCGCGGTGACCCTTTTCTCGGGCGCTTTTGCACAGGCGACCTGGGCCTTGCGTCCTGACCTGACCATTGGCATATACTCTCATTCAATCCTCTGGTCGGTTCTGTTGCTGGTATCGGCGTTGATTGTGCCGTTTATCGTTTATAAAGACTTTGGCAAATTTAAAACCGCCTGGATGGCATGGCCGGTTTTTGAGCTGGCTCAAGCGATATTCATCGTTTATGCAGCGGATCATATCTGGACCCGCGAAATATCCGGCTGGGTGCCGGTCGTGCTCGCATTTATCAAACTGCCGTTTGTAAAGATTCTACTTGGTCAGCTCGAAGGCAAAGCCGAGCGCAACAGTGTTCTGGCCTGCCATGGTGGCGTCCTGCTTTTCTATCTCTCAGCAACACCGATCCTTTTGCTGGAAAAGGGCTGGCTCGGCCTGGTGCTGGTGCTTGAATCTGTAGCGCTGCTCTGGTTGAATCGCCGGGTTGAGCACAGCGGTCTGCGCAAGGTTTCTATGGCACTTGCACCGGTTGGACTTTATCTGCTGCTGTCATTTCTGCCCCAGATGAAGGGCGCAACCAGCATGATAATTCTTAATTCTGCTGTGTTGTCAGTGCTTGCCGCTACTGTGGCTCTGTTTGCCGCCGTCAAGCTGGCGCCGTATCCTGACGATAAAATTGGCGAATACAGCATCAGCAAATATTTTCTCTGGCTCGCAATCGGCACCGGGTTTTATCTGGTAAATCTGGTTGTGGCTGATGTGTTTGCCGGTTCGCAGGTGGAAGCTGGTTCGACACTTAAGTTCCTGCCGTCTGGGAATTTGCTGCAGACAATTGTCTACGTTACGCTCTGGGGCTTGTTTGGCGCTGTGCTCTGGCGCCAGCAGACAATGCCGACTGGCATAAGATATTTTGGCATGATTCTACTGATTCTGGCAACGCTCTGGCTTATCTGGTTCCCGTTTGGTTATGGCACCTATGTGGCTGCAATGAGTCCGCTGATTAATCTCGGTATGTTGGCCTATGTGCCGATGATGTTGATTTTGCTTTATCTGTTTATGAAGGAGCCCTGGCAGGAAAGTTCGATCAGTATCAAGAACCTTTTTCTGGCGATGCTTCTTGTTGCCGGCTTCCTTGCGATCAAAGTGATCAAAAGTACAGTACTTCAACCAGGGCAACCGTTTGACATTTTTCAGGCAAAAACTGCAGGCATGGCTATTGGTTCGGCTGCAGGCTGGATTATCTACGGCCTCCTGATGCTGGTCTGGCCAAAACGGCTCGATCGCCCCTTCCGACTGGCTGGCCTGGTGTTACTGTCACTTGGTTTAATACGCACGGCACTGTTTCCGTTCAGGTTCAGTGAGCCGTTTGGCGAAATGACGCCGCTGTTCAACAGCCCGACCGCACTGTTCGCATTTTGTATAATTCTTCTGATTTGGCTGACTCGGCGAAAATACGATGAAACCTGGCCGGTCGCCCAGGTGCAGCCAAACGCATTCTTCGGCACGACTCTGGCGGCCGCCGTATTTTATGTGCTGAATATAGAGATTGCCAGCTATTTCGGGCGGGAGGGCCGTCCATTCAGCCTCATGACCCATGGCAGTTTGTCGCATCAGCTTGGCTACAGTCTTGGCTGGCTGACTTATGCTATTGGTCTGCTGCTGGTAGGCATAAAGTGGATGGTAGTGCGTGCCAGGCAGGCTGCATTGCTGCTAGTGCTGTTGACCTGCAGCAAAATCTTTTTAATGGATCTTTGGTCGCTGGGTCAGTTGTATCGAGTTGCCTCGTTTATCGGACTCGCAGTAGTTTTGATGCTGGTATCTTATCTGTATCAGCGCTTTTTAACCAAATCGGAGTAACCCACCATGAAAAAAGCCTGCAAACTCGTCATAATAATTGCATTTCTGGCAGTAACTTCACTTTTGATCGCGGCTCCTGACTGGAACAGTCAGGGGAGTATCTCAACTGAAAAGACCGGTCTGGTAGAAACTGTTCTTCCGGCTGCTCTGCACCAGACTTTGGGCGATCGCAGCCGCCGCAATACCCTTGACCTTGCTTTGATTGGGCCGGATGGTAACCAGCGCGCCTTTGAGCTCTTCTGGCGCTCAGCGGGTGAATATAGAACTATAGAAATTCAGCCGAAAAAAAGCGAATTGCTTGAAGATCGCCGCCTGGTGCTTGAATCGGCGTTGCCGCCCGGACAATTGTTCAATTTTGTGACTGCTGAAATCGACTATGATAATTATGCCGGCAAGGTTGATGTTGAGTGTCAACTAGACGGAATCTGGCAGATTCTGGCGACAGGTGTGGCGGTTCAACGCTATCAGGGAGTTGCCTGTATCAGAGCAGATATTCCGGAAGCTGCTTACACCGCGATTCGTCTGACTTTCAGCGGTTACAGTATGGATTTTTCGAAGATGCCGGTTTTTATACGCTCAGTATCTGTTGCCGCAAAACAGTCTGGCAGCGATTATGCCCAGACAGAGCTGGTGGCTGACTTCGATGAAACCTTGGTTGAAAGAGGTGTCGAACTGAGAGTGGTTTTGCCGGGATCCGGATTGACACTCGAAGGACTCGAAATTAAAACAGCAGCTCCGTTTAAGGGCCGCTGGCAAATTGGTTATGAAAAGATATTGCTGGGTCGCCGTGATTTTCAGGTTGTGGCGCAGGGGCAGGTTGATGCTATAGGTGGCAAACCACTCAAGCTTGATATTGCCCATTCCGGAATCTGGGAGAACAGGGTGATGCTGATTAACCTGACTTCTGATGAATTCTTTGGCAAGGTTGAGCAGTTCAAGGTTCGGGTGCGATTGCCGCGAGTTGTTTTTGCGGCAGATCAGCCTGGTGTCTGGAACTTTTGTACCGGCTTGAACAAGCCGGCAACAATATTGGAAAGACCTGGTGTTGCTGATCGCAACCCTGAGTTATATCTTGAAATTGCAGATTTGAATGAAAAGGCCGAGTGGCAGGCGAAAAATCTTCTGGGCACCTATAATTTAAAAGGTGGGCCGTTCAGCGTCGATGGTTATACTTGGAAATCAGCATTTAATGTGGGCACCCCTGGCTTTTATCAGCTGGTTACCAATGATCGAATATGTCTCGATCGCAATCGTGAGTCGTTCCGAATAGTTAGAGACGAGGTTCAGGTTCCGTATTTCAGAGGGCGAGCTGAGCTGCGCGACCTGGAAGTCTCAGTTGAGCACTCATATGACGCTGCTGCCAATAGTTCGGTTTATGTAGTCAAATTGCCGAAAGGTTCGGCGCGACTGGCTGGTCTCAAGTTCTATGCCCGAGGCATTTTTGAGCGCGACCTTTCGTTTGAAAGGCACGTGGTAGGGCAGGTGAGCTGGCAGCCATGGCAGAAAAGGCGCTGGAGCAATAAGAACGATGGTGAATCAGCGGTAACTATGAGTTTGCAGGATTTTCCTGAAGATCAGTTTGAAATCCGCATGAGCGTAGACCACGCCAGCAACCAGCCGCTTGAAATTTATGGCTTTAGGGGACTTTACAGCGCTCAGGATCTCTTCTTTATTGCAATAGAGCCGGGTAATTATGAGCTGATCGGTGGCAATCCGGCAGTAAGAGCACCAGTCTACGATCTTACAATAATCCAGGATAAGCTGCTCGATATGACGCCGCAAAAAATCCAGGCTGGCGCAGTGGAAGTGTTTGCCGATGCATCAGCAGCATCTGCAAAGCCGGTAGATCAGGGAGCACCCTTCAACAATGCCGGCTATAACTGGGTTGCACCTTTTAAAGCAGAAACATCCGGTTTTTATCAGTTAGATCTTAATTTGCAGGCCGCCCTCGACGACAATCGTGCCGGGCTGCGACTGGTAAAGAATGGTGGGCAGGTTCCTTACTTTGCCGGGAGCCGCGAAAAAGCCAGTGTCGATGTTTCTCATGCCAGCGAATACACCAAAACTAACAACACTACTATTTGCACGGTTACGCTGCCGGCTGCTTCAAAAGGCTGGAAGAGTCTGAAGTTTGTCAGCTCCGGCGTTTTCAGTCGCGAACCAGTTCTTGAAATCAGCAAGCCCGGTCGGCTCGGTTGGCAGACTTTTAAGAAAGCCTCCTGGACAAGCAGAACCGAAAGCCAGTCGACTCTGGAAATTAGCCTGGATCGCCTGCCCGAAGGCGAAACCCAATTGCGACTGGTGGTTGCGCACGGCGACAACAGTCCGATTGAGATCACATCAGCACAAGCCACCTATTACACCCAGTCGCTGTTTTTTCATGCTGCCGAGACTGGTGAATATCAGCTTTATGGCGGGAACATCAAGGCCCGGGCACCTGTTTATGATTTGGCTCTGATCAAAGACCATATGCTGAAAAACGAGCCCATACGAATTAAACTGGGCAATGTCGCAGAATATGACGGTGGTGTTGATATCAAACGCCAGTTCGACGCAGCGTTCAGCGAAACCGGTTGGGGGCTGTATGCCGTGCTCGGTGTGGTTACGCTGCTGCTGATTGTGATAATCGTAAAACTTTTCCCGGAAGACGAAAAATCAGCTCAGGCCTCTGCCAAAGCCGCCGCTGAAAAGAGTGCTTCTGATCAAGCTGAACCAACTGCAGCAGAAACATCAGAGAAGACTGACACCGCACCTGATGCCCCGCCCGCAGATAATTCAGATAAACCCTCAGATTCATGAAATTCTATACAGTCCTAATACCGTCCTAAAAGTAACTCACGTAATCGCAGCTGCAGGCAAAAGCCAAGCGAGATTTCGCACAAAGTCACTAAGCCGCAAAGAAGACAAAGATAATTTCTTCGTGGCTTTGCGGCCTAGTGCGAGTATGTTTCTTTCTCATGGGATGATATTATATTCAAACTAAATATCTCGTAAAACTCTCAGATATAGGCAATGGATTTTAGCTGTTCAACTGTCAGCGAGCTTGACCTTTTTTTTGATCTTGATCCCAAGAATATCGATATCGTCTCTGATTCT
Source organism: Candidatus Rifleibacteriota bacterium (assembly GCA_018818125.1). Classification (GTDB taxonomy): domain Bacteria; phylum Muiribacteriota; class Ozemobacteria; order Ozemobacterales; family Ozemobacteraceae; genus Rifleibacterium. The sequence continues at coordinate 29,799 of JAHISQ010000178.1, read as the reverse complement.
CTCGGTTTCGGGTCGGTATTTTTCAGCGGTTTTCTGGCGTTCATGCTGGATCTTGTTTATCTGTGACATCTGATAGAGAATGTTGCCGAGCACAGCAACCTGAGCGACTGCGTAAACGCTGAAAGACAGGTTAATGGCAAGAAGAGCCGCCTGAATCAGCGCTGTTACAATAATTGAAGTAATTGCATCGGCTCTTCTGCTATTAAGCAGCTTCATTAAATCGTCTTTTTCTTCAGTAAGTCCTTGCAATTGATGTGTTCTGGTTGCGAGTTCGCTGCGAAGCCTTTTAATTGCCAGCTCGGCGTTGCCTTTTTCGGTGACTTTTTCAAGATTCTCCAGTCTTTCTTCAAGTCTTCTGAAAAAGAAACCACCCGAATTATGCAGCAGGGCATGCTCCGTTCCGCAGTAGTTGCAGATAAAGCGGTCGAGCTTGTCTGATATCTGCAGTGCTGCTGAGCAGTTCGAGCACTTCAGTGAGATAAGAGTAATGTTTTCCATTTGATAGTCTATTTTGTTAGAATTGCTGGTAGTCTAAATTTAAGTCGGAATCTTAGAATTTGCAATCTATGAATTTTACAAGTTTTTCGTGAACTCAGGGATTTTTGACTACACGAAACCCCGGACCTGGTGAATCAGCGGCGCTTTTTCCGCGACTGGCCGATCGCAGGCCAATCGGGATGGTTGTGTAATCACCACCGCGCACCACTCGAAGTTTGCCCTCGGCCGGGCCGGCAGGATCGACCTGATCGGCAGTGCTATAACTCGAATAGTAATCCTCGCACCATTCGCCGACATTTCCGCTCATATCAAACAAGCCCCATGCATTAGGCTTCAGAGAGCCAACCTGATGTGTCGATCGTGTTGGTCTGCCACTGTTAACGTGGCACCAGCCATAGCCTTCGGCGTAGAGATCACCCCAGTAAAACTCGGTATTGCTGCCAGCTCTGATGGCGTATTCCCACTCAGCTTCGGTGGGTAGGCGGTAAGAGGCATTTTCCATTTTAGAAAGCTTTTTGCAGAATTGTTTGGCCTGTTCCCAGGTAATCAGTAAAACTGGATTATCAGTAGGCATCTGAAACATTGGTTGTTCGCCCATTACTTCGATCCATTGTCCGGCGGTTACTTCGTGAGTTCCCAGATAATAGGGCTTAGAGATGGTGACGCTATGCACGGGCGTCTCTTCTTCGGCACCCTGGTTGGATCCCATCATGTAGGTTCCGGCTGGAATCAACACCAGCTCCATTCCGATCGAATTTGTAATTGTACTCGATTTTACATTAGCAGTTCCGGCTGTGGGGGCCTCACCCGAGAATTGCGAATAGATAATTGCCAGAATTACTATCACAATGAGACCTGTGCCCCCGGTGAAAAAAGTGAGAATTCCCTGGTGAGATCCATCGTCGATGCCGTCGCCAAAAATTACCGCGAGTTTTTCCAGGACTTTTGGTCTGGAAAACGTTCCCGGCGTTGCCAGGTGATTTATAAATCCACATTTCGAACAGGGCACGTCAGGGTGGGACAAAGCACTTTCAGGAACCGAAAATGATTCTTCGCAATTTCTGCATGTAATTTCTATTGTCTTTTCCTGCTCGTCCATAAGTCTCTCCAAAAATGTAATCACTATTTTATCTGCAAATTGTATCACGAATTTGTCGCATTTTGGCCCTGAAAGATGCAACACCAGTCTTAAAGGTGATTCTCGTAATTTCAATTGACGATTAGAAATCATAATTTTGCAGATGTTCATTTATTATGAATTTTGTAGCTTGCTCAAGCCTTGTAATTTGGCTGTATAAAAACTATATTGGTGCAGCTTGAGAATTTTTCAGGAGGGGCATATGGAAGCGGGACAAACCGACAGCAAACGTTTCGAGGCGCACCGTGAGTTTTTGAAAGGCAGTGCACGAAAGCAGGTTGATTCTACGCAGACCGCGCAGGCCATGCATATGCCGGCCCCGCCGCTACAGAAGCCATGTGCCGCTGATGCCGTAGTTGTAGAGTTGCTCGATGGCGCTCAATCACTGACCCGGGTCGCTAATGTGCCTTTAAGCGCGGCGATAATCCGGCGCGAAAGCGTTCGGGAGTTTGCTAATGCTGAATTTTCTCTTGAGGAATTGTCTGCCATTCTATGGTCTACTCAGGGTATTCGCAAAACAACCAGTTCGCACACCGCTTTGCGCACAGTGCCATCTGCAGGCGCTCGACATGCGTTTGAGACATACATTGTTGTCAGACGGGTTGAAGGGTTGTCTACCGGACTATATCGCTATCTGCCGGTCGATCACAAACTTGAACAGGTAAAGCTTGATGAACAGATATCGATAAAGGCTGCAGCTGCGTGTCTAGGGCAGATCTTTGTTGCCACCGCTCCACTTGCGTTATTCTGGACAGTAATTCCAGAGCGCATGGAATGGCGTTACGATCTCGCAGCTCATAAGATTCTCGCCATAGATGTCGGTCATGTCTGTCAGAATTTATACCTGGTCAGTACCGCGCTTGGCGCTGGCACATGCGCAATAGCAGCCTACGATCAGAAAGCCTGCGACGACCTGCTTGGTGTTGATGGCAACGAAGAATTTACAATTTACGTTGCCCCGATCGGCCGACTTACAGACGACAGGCCGTAAGCAAAGGTTTTTATAAATGTGCGGAATCTTCGGACAAATGAATCCAGTGCCAATGGCGAACAGCTGCTTGCACTCACCGTTTTTTTTTTGAGCTCTGGCGAAAATCATACGGAACCTTTCTAAGTAATAATCCCGCATAGTGAACGAGGTAAAGCAGATGACTGATGGATACAGAGTCGAAGCAGATTCTATTGGTGAGATCGAGCTGAATGCAGATTTAAACTACGGAATTCATACGGCTCGCAGTCTGGCTAACTTTCCGTTTAATGCTGAAAAAATGCATCCTTACCTGATTCAGGCCATTGTTCTGGTCAAAAAGGCAGCTGCGCTGACGCATCTTCAGAACAACGAACTCGAGAGCAGCAAAGCAGAGGCGATCATAAAGGCCTGCGACGACATTATTGAAAAGTTTGATATGCGTGATTTTCCTGTCTCGCGCTTTCAGGGCGGCGCAGGCACGTCGACCCACATGAATGTTAACGAGGTAGTAGCCAATAAGGCACTGCAGATTCTTGGCCGGAAAAAGGGCGATTATGAACATCTGCACCCGATCAACGACGTAAATCTGGGTCAGTCAACTAATGATGTATATCCGACAGCCTTGCGAATAAGCATGATCAGGCTGCTTCGCGAGACAAGTCAGATGTTTGCCGATCTCCAGGAGGCGCTGCAGAAGAAAGAAACCGAGTTCGCCGATATTATCAAACTGGGCAGAACGCAGTGGATGGATGCTCTGCCCATAATGCTTGGTCAGGAATTTGGCGCCTATGCTCAGGCGATCAGCAGAGATCGCTGGCGTATATATAAGGTTGAGGAGCGTCTGCGTCAGGTTAATATTGGTGGAACAGCAATTGGCACAGGTCTCAACGCAACGCGAAAATATTGCGTAAAGATGATTGAAAACCTCAGACAGATTTCAAATATAGGGTTGGCGAGGGCAGAATATCCGATAGACGTAACTCAGAATCAGGATATATTTGTTGAGGTAAGTGGTCTGCTCAAGGCGGCTTCGGTTAATCTGTTCAAAATATCGAATGATATCAGAATTATGGCATCAGGACCCAGAGGTGGCATTGGTGAACTGATTCTGAAGCCTTTGCAGGCCGGTTCATCGATAATGCCGGCGAAAGTGAACCCGGTATTACCGGAGATGATGATAAATATAGCATTGAAAATTCAGGCAAACGATTCATTGATTTCACAGGCAGCATCATTGGGCACTTTTGAGCTGAATCCATTTCTGCCTCTCGCGGGAGAGGCACTTATGGAATCGCTGCAGCTGCTCAAAGATGGTATCCCGGTGTACATCAAAGAATGTATCATACCTCTGCAGGCAGATGTAGAGAAGTGTCGACAGCATCTTGAACGGTCAAGCGTGCTTGTGACAGCACTTGTTCCATATATTGGTTATGATAGAGCGGCAGAGATTGGCAAAAAGGCGATAGAGAATAATCTCACAGTCAGAGAAATACTGATCAAAGACAATGTATTACCTGAAGAAGACATCAACCGGATATTAAACCCATTTCAGTTAACCAAACCCGGGATTGCCGGAAAATAGGAGTCACACTTGAGTTTAAACCAGACCCCCCGTGGAGACAGAGTCCATATAAGCCTTTTTGGTCGTAGAAATGCTGGTAAATCGAGCCTGATTAATGCCTTGACCGGACAGGAAATAGCGCTGGTATCAGAAGTCCTTGGCACGACAACTGACCCAGTTTACAAGGCCATGGAAATTCTGCCGATCGGGCCGGTTGTAATCATTGATACTGCCGGTCTTGACGATGTCGGTGAGCTTGGCCAGCTGAGAATTCAAAAAACCTACGAGGTGCTCAATAAAACTGACATCGCAATCGTGGTAATCGAATCTACCTACGTTGATTACAAGTTTGAAACAGATTTGTTGAAGCGAATAGAAGACAAAAAGATACCTGTCATTGTGGTTCTAAACAAGATCGATCAGCAACAGTGGCAGCAATCGGTTATCACGAAGGCTATCGAAAAGGAACTTGGGCATCAGATCATTGCCGTGTCGGCAACGCAGAAAACCGGAATTGATGAAATAAAGCGCGGACTGATCAAGAAACTGCCCGAAGAAGATGATAAGTTTGCTATTATCGGAGATATCCTCAACCCCGGTGACTTTGTCGTTCTGGTTACACCCATAGATAAATCCGCGCCCAAGGGACGCCTGATTCTGCCGCAGCAGCAGGTGATCAGAGATATTCTAGAAAGTGATGCCATAGGCATTGTGACCAAAGAATTCGAGCTCAGAGAAACTCTCGAAAGCCTTGGTAAAAAGCCAAAGCTTGTAATTACTGATTCACAGGTTTTTGCAAAAGTTTCTGCCGATACACCCGTTGATGTCTGGTTGACTTCTTTTTCGATTATATTCGCCAGGCACAAAGGTGATCTGACCGAGCTCATCAAGGGCGCTAAAACTCTTGACAAATTGTGCGATGGCGATAAGGTTCTGATTGCAGAGGGCTGCACTCATCATCGGCAGGCCGATGATATCGGCACCGTAAAGATTCCACGCTGGATTCGCCAGTATACTGGCAAACAGCTGATCTTCGAGCATTCTGCAGGATTTTCCTACCCGGCCAACCTTGATGAGTATAAGCTGATTGTGCATTGCGGCGCCTGCATGCTTAATAAACGAGAGATGCTGTATAGAATTGTCGCCGCCAAAGGCAAAGCGATTCCGATCGTGAACTATGGTATTCTGATCGCTTATACTCAGGGCATCCTGGAACGCGTTTTACAGCCATTTCCCGAAGCTCTACTGGCGCTTGAAGAAGAATGAGTTTGTACTGTCTTGAAGTTCAAACGGTTAGTGAATATACTTCTTCCTGTAATATTTAGTCTTTGCAGGCGGGTTTGTTTGCAGTTGTGAATGTTTTATGAGAAAGGGTATCTGAATGTGCGGAATATTTGGTCTGGCATCGGTGACTCCGCTTGAAGATCAGCAGATTCTTCTGCAGCAACGCGATACTTTGGCGCATCGCGGACCGGATGCTGCTGGCTCATGGTTGTCCGCTGACCGGCAAGTTTTTCTCGGTCATCGTCGTCTGGCAATTCTTGATTTATCTGAGCTGGCCAGCCAACCAATGCTTGACCAAAGCAAAAACTTTGTAATTATTTTTAATGGTGAAATATACAATTACAAGGAACTCAGGCAGGAGCTGATTGCTCTGGGTAGTCAATTCCGATCACAATCAGACACTGAAGTGGTTCTGCAGGCATATCGGCACTGGGGCGCAGATTGTGTGGGACGATTTAACGGAATGTTTGCGCTGGCAATTTATGATATGGCCAGACATGAAATTTTTCTGGCGCGTGACAGGGCTGGCGAAAAGCCTCTGTTTTACAGCAATATCGCTGGTGGTTTTTCGTTTGCTTCAGAGCTCAAGGCGCTTATGCTGCAACCTGGTTTTGTCAGAGATATAGATCCACAGGCGCTTGATTGTTATCTTACCTTTGGTTTTGTGCCAGGCGACATGTGTATCCTCAAAAGTGCCCGCAAATTGCCGGCTGCACACGCTATGCTGTATCGCAGGTCAGATGGTATTTGTCGTGTCTGGCGCTACTGGTCGCCGCCAGATGCGATTGTTGCAGATTCTGTTGATGAAGAAGCCCTTATGCACGAGTTTGAGCAGATTCTACAGGATTCAGTAAAAAAGCAACTTGTTGCTGATGTGCCGGTAGGCATCTTACTCAGTGGCGGTCTGGATTCAAGTCTGGTTACGGCGATGGCAGTAAGAAACTCGAGCCGCGTAAAAACCTTTAATGTTCGTTTTCCCGGATATGCTGCATATGATGAGACCAAACATGCTCGGCTGGTTGCAGAATATTTTGGCACCGAACACATTGAGCTGGAAGCTGGAGATACAACACCAGACTTATTGCCAATACTGGCGGCGCAATACGATGAGCCTGTTTCTGATTCCTCAATGATTCCGACATTTCTGGTGTGTCAGATGGTGCGCCAGCATTGCACCGTCGCTCTCGGCGGTGATGGCGGCGACGAGCTGTTCGGCGGTTATCCCGCTTACTGCAATTTCAGTCGGATGCAGGAACTTATTGGCTGGGTTCCGTCGTCTATCCGGCGTTTGTTTTCCAATTTCTGTGAGAAATTTTTACCGGTGGGCCTTAAAGGACGTCAATGGTTTATGGCTGCCGATACCGATTTCGCAAGGGAAGTGCCGAAAGCGCTGTTGCAATTTGAGCCCGCTGCCCGCAATCGCTTGTTGAGCGCGAGCAACTTCCATGCTGGCTCTGCCGAAAGAATCTGGCGTGAAAGAACAGTGCATAATGACGATCTGATTGAGCGTTATACCAGAACGGATTTTTCTAATTACATGGCCGAAGATATTCTGGTGAAGGTTGATCGCGCCAGTATGCTCAATTCAATAGAGCTGCGTGCACCATTTTTGGACTATAGAATGATCGAATTCGCATATGGAAAGTTACCAAGTTCCCTTAAAGCGAATTCACAACAAAAGAAGATTTTTTTAAAACGTGTAGCCAAAAGGCTTTTACCAGAAAAGTTGGATATTCAACGCAAACAAGGCTTCAGCATTCCTTTGCAGCAGTGGTTGCAGAAGCCAGAATGGAATACTGCCATCACTGATGTTCTTTTGGCGTCAGACTGTATTTTTAATCGTTCAGAAATTAAAAAACTGCTCCGCGGTCCTTATCCTGGGATCGCTAACGGCGAACGACTGCTGGCAATGACCATCTTTGAGCTTTGGCGAAAAAACTACGCTGTTAAGTTGTCGATGTGAATTCATCTGGGATGAGATGTTGTTGGGATAATCAAAGTTCTTGAATAAGAATTGAGAATAAAACAACTACTTATTAACGCCTATTGGTAAGGCTTTGGAACTTTTTAAAGCACTCTTCGAGTGCTTTAATTTGTAATAAATATTGCTGATGCGGATCTGGGAACTGTTTTAACCTGCGAAGGCCATTCTCAACAAGTTGTTGATATCTGGCTTGATTGTTTATAACATTGATAATCGCATCTGTCGCGGCTTCAGCGTTTTTGGGCTCAAAATATTCAGCTGCGTCGGCGCAAATGTCTTTTGCAAAATCAAAATTTGTTGTAATGAGCGGCCTTTGCATTGCCATTGCTTCCACATAGGTTGCTGAAAATGTTTCCAGCAGGGTGGGCAGGAATACGGCATCACATTTTTCATACCACTGTCTGCACTCGGCAAGTGTCAGCCCTTTTACATTTTCAATATATTCGGTTACTCCTAGTTTTTGTATTTTTTCATATATCTGAGGCGTGATTTTGTGGTCTTCAGGGAGTGTCATTATAAATCGCAGCTTTATTTTTCTCTTTTTTAACAGAGCTGCAACAGCAGGTATTATATCTAGATTTTTATGGTAATACGGGTGTGTTAATACAAAAATCAATGGGGTTTCACTTGCTGATCTTTGAGGCTGGAACTGGTTTTGTGAAAAGATTTTGTTGTGGCAATTTGATACCAGGAAAATATTCTCCGGTGAAATATGAAGGCGCTTTGCTAATCCTGCTGCCGAAGTTGGAGTTTGTACAAAAAAATACTTAATTTTTCTGAAATAATATTGGCATACGAGCATCTTGATCTTGATTTTTAAAGCATCTAGTCGAGGATAACTTGATAATGCCATTTTATTTGGGTGCGTGAAAAAAGGATCACTGACTACAGCAGCTTCTAATGAATCTCTGAATATAGTGTAAGAGGGCGAAGTGGTGGTGAAAATTAAGTCTGGCTTATAATTTCGCTCTATTTCAAGTAATTGTTTACGGGAATTTCTACCCGCGAATAAATAAACCGGAGAGGGAGTGAGTTCAAATATTTTAGCTGTAGAAATATCAAGCAAGGATTTTATCTGATCCATTACCATGGGAGAAATGGCATACACAAAATCGTGATTGAAAGGCTCTGTGATAGAATTGGCGATAAAGCTGGCAGTGCGCTGGACTCCGCCGCCCGCGACAGCGGTAGTTCCATTGACAAAAATTTTCATTAACGCTTGCCTCTTATTGACTAGATGAGCAATATTGCCAAACGATTTTACCAGAAGACAGTTTGATCAGGCAATGTGTTTAATTTGGCCTTCTTATTCCCCAAATGCTGCAGAAATATATTGCAAAACCTATTTTATTGTTACAAAATGGCTTGAATCAACCCTAAGTTTCCAGTATCGTTTTGAGCCGGATGTTAACATCAGGATTTGCAAAAGCTGACAAATTCTAGCTTTATGCGAATGTTTAAAGCATTTAGAACAGGTGTGAACTAATTTATATGGATCTGCAGAAAATTGCGTGGTATTCAAAAATAATTTTTCGAAATTTTCTAAAATTCTATCTTGAGTGCAAAGCAAAACTCGCCGGCAAGGTGTTTACTTGCCGGGTTCTTAACGGCACTGCGAACTATAATCTGGCGATTAATTCTGACATGACCATTTCCTGCAACTGCCAAGATTTTGATGGAGCTGGCCGCCTTGGCGATTTTTCGAAAAACTCACTTGAAGAAATTCTGGCAGACGCGAAAGCGCAGAAATTCAGGATTACTCTGGCAGAAGGAAGATTGCCGATACTTGCTTGCGCAAGATGTTTAGAACTGGATATGGTAACTCAGAATCAAGCTGAGTTGAACATGAATGGATGGCATGTTCCAGACAAGCACATCCTGGTCGAAAATACCATATTGTGTGGGTGTTCGTGTTTATCCTGCGCGAGGCCAGAGGTTATGGCACAACGAAAAAAAATGTCGTTGACCCTTGATGATATAAGCAGAATCGCATCTGAAATAAAAAAACACGATATCAAAACTGTTTCTTATTACAATCTAGGTGACCCTTTTATGGCGCCAAACGTATTTCATGAACTCTCTATTATCAGGAAGAGTAACCCGCATATAAACATTTTGACATCGACCAATGGGCTGTATCTCAATACAGAGGAAAAGTTTGAAGCCGCTCTGCTGCTAGATCGAATTGGTGTTTCGATTGATGGTATCAATACTCCGATGGTCAGAAAATATCAGCGAAACGGAAACTTTGAACGGTCATTTGGCAATTTGTGCAATCTTGTAAAATACAGGAATTCGAAAAATCTCAAGAAGCCAAAGATAGTATGGAACTATATTTTATTTAACTGGAACGATAGACCGGAATACATAAAAAGTGCAATAAAGCTGGCGACTGAGTGTGGCATTGACGAACTTTTGCTCTGCCATACCAAAACTCCGTTTTGGGGAACATCATGGCGCTGGTATACAAGCAGTTTTTATCGGAATCTAAATAAGAATCTCGATTCACAGTTTTTAACGATTCCGCTTACTGCTTGTGAGCAAGGTAATTAACGCGGGAGTTTTTTATGTTCTATTCAAATGAAGATTTTATCTATCGGGATCCTTTGCAGTTACCGGTATCAAAAGAAATACAAGACGCAGTTTTCAGTGGAGGAGCAGAAATGTCACCATTTCAGCTCGCTTTCCTCTGCGGTTTGCTGAAAGAAAAGAAACCATCCAAAATTCTGGAAGTTGGTGTTTCAGCTGGTGGGACTTCATGTGTAATAATGAATTGTCTGAAAATGATTGATAGCAATGCTGAGTTCCATTCTGTGGACGTTTTATCCCACTGCTATCAAGACAAAAGCAAAGCAGCTGGCCATTTGATGCACGAAGTATTTCCAAAAGAGGCAAAAAATCGTTGGGATTTGCGCCTGGGGCATACGGTGGCTGCTCATTTAGAAGAGATCGGCAAGGGAATTGATTTCTGTGTTCTTGACGCTTCACATGTGCTGCCTGGGGAATTGCTTGATTTTATCGTAATATTTCCTTATCTGGCGCCTGATGCGGTATTGGTTCTTCACGATACAAGTTTGTATCTGGAGCCGAGAGCAAACCTTTCTGTTGCTACAAGGATTTTACTCAGCTCAGTTTGCGCTGATAAAATTATTTGCAGAGAAACTGACGATCCGCTCAAGTTGAGCAATATTGCCGCTTTTCAAATAAACTCTGATACGGGAAAATATATAAACAATTGTTTTTCGGCACTTGCATTAAGATGGGTATACAAACTCGATAAGGTCTTTGCTGAAGAATATCGCCAGATTATCGCTGCAAAGTATGACCAGGAATTGCTGGAATATTTTGACAAGATTCTTGCTATACAAAACCACCATTCCCGGAGTAGTTTTATTGCTCGCGGTATCCGCAGCGTTCTTTATCGAATTTTTGGCCGTATATTATAGTGAATTATCGCCCACGGTAGTGTGGTTATAGTCCGATAATTCAAGTCTTCATGAAAATTGTTCTTTCAATATAAATGCTATGAATTTTTGTCTCGAAAAAACACAGAGGCAAAATTCCTTTGTTGAAAGGGATACATAGGTTGTCAATTTCGTCAGTCACAGGATGTTTCCTGAAGAGCTCTAACTCAACCCTGAACCTCCTTTGAAAAAGGCTGTAAAAACCTTGCATTGTAATTTCTCCGGTGCTATCATTTGTCGCATTTACGTAGTAATCAAGTTTGACTGGCATAATAGCAATCTTTTGAAAGAAAGGATCCGGCTAGAGTTCCATTTATGAGCTCTGAAAGACGAATTTCAAGCGTCGAATCGTTTTGACGTCTTAGTCGAATTTATATGAAAAACAAAGGCATGAAAGCGGTAATTTTAGCTGGCGGCTTAGGCACCCGGCTAAGCGAAGAAACCGTAGTTAAACCCAAACCTATGATTGAGATCGGTGGCATGCCGATCCTCTGGCACATAATGAAGATATACTCTTCATACGGCTTCAACGATTTCATTGTCTGCCTTGGCTACAAAGGTTATCTGATCAAAGAATATTTTGCGAACTACTCACTACATATGTCTGATGTCACTTTTGACATGCAGACTAACGAAATGAAGGTTCACGCAAACAAGTCTGAGCCTTGGTCTGTCACTCTAGTCGATACCGGAGATAATACCATGACCGGTGGGCGATTGAAGCGAGTTGAGAATTATCTGAAGAATGAAGAAATATTCGCTTTTACTTACGGCGATGGTGTTGCAGATATCAATATTGCCGCTCAGGTGGATTTTCATAAGCGACATGGCAAAATGGCAACCGTAACGGCAGTACAGCCTCCTGGTCGCTATGGCGCTCTGGATATTGATAAAGATGCAGTTAAAGGTTTTATCGAAAAGCCAAAAGGCGATGGTGGTTGGATCAACGGCGGCTTTTTTATTCTGTCGCCTGAAGTATTCAATTTTATTAAGGGAGACGCGACTTCCTGGGAGTCCACCCCTCTTGAAGCGTTGGCTCGCAAAGATGAGCTCCGAGCTTTTTTTCATAATGGCTTCTGGCAGCCAATGGATACTCTTCGCGATAAAAACAATCTTGAAGACTTATGGCTTAAGGATAAAGCCCCCTGGAAAGTCTGGTAATGAAGCTTTTCAATAGAATTTATCAAAACCGCAGAGTGCTGGTTACCGGCCATTCTGGTTTTAAAGGAAGCTGGCTAGCACTGTGGCTGAGACAGCTTGGTGCGAAAGTGAGCGGTATCGCTTTACCGCCAGAAACAGCCCCAAGCCACTGGGAATTGCTTAATCTTGACTGCGAAAGTTATTGGATTGACATTCGTAATCTTGAAGAGCTTCGGCAGGCAGTTATTCAAATCAATCCTGAGATTATTTTCCATCTTGCGGCACAACCACTAGTCAGACGCTCATATCAAGACCCGCTTACGACCTGGCAGACTAATCTCAATGGCACTGTCAATCTGCTCGAAGCTGCCCGAGAATGTAAAGAACTCAAGGCAGTTGTTTGTATAACTACCGACAAGTGTTATGAAAATAAGGAATGGTGCTGGGGATATCGCGAGATAGATGCACTGGGTGGGCACGATCCTTACAGCGCTTCGAAAGCTGCTGCCGAAATTGCTATTGCAAGCTATCGCAGTGCTTTCTTTTCTAAGCCTGATTCACCGCTGCTGGCTAGTGCCCGGGCTGGCAATGTTATTGGCGGCGGCGACTGGGCTGAGGACCGGATTATACCAGATATGGTTCGAGCCATTGCTGACAAAAAGCCTCTGGAGATCCGTTCTCCAAATGCCACCCGCCCATGGCAACATGTTCTTGAATCATTGTATGGTTATCTGCTGTTAGGGCAAAATTTGTTTGAAAAGCACGCTGATTTTGCGACTGCCTGGAATTTTGGTCCGGACGTCAGCAGCAACTGCACAGTTGCCGGTATTCTGGAGAGGATAAAGGAAAGCTGGACAGAACTCGAGTGGTTCACTAACTCTGGGAATCAGCCACACGAGGCAAATTTGTTGTATCTAGACAGCGCAAAAGCCAGAAACAAGCTTAACTGGCGGCCAATTTGGGATTTATCAGAAACTCTTTCTCGAACTTCCGAATGGTATAAGAGTTTTCTGACCGATGGCAGAGTGTTGAGCTGCAAGCAGCTTGAAGATTATTGCGCCGCTCTGTTGTCAGCCGAAGCGAAAACTACATGTCTCTGAAGCCTCAAAAGACATCTATTGAAGGCGTTCTGGCCGTGGATACCGACCAGGTAAGTGATAGTCGCGGCAGCTTTGCCCGTTTGTTCTGCCAGAATGAACTTTTGCCGATTCTTGGCAATCGTCAGATTTTACAGATCAACCGTTCAAGGACAGCCAGAACAGGTGCTATCCGTGGCATCCATTACCAGCTGCCGCCTCATGCAGAAATGAAGCTAATTCGGTGTCTCAAAGGTCGGGTTTTAGATATCGCTGTTGATTTGCGAGCGGATTCTCCCACTTTTTTAAAATGGCATGCAGAAGAGCTCTCGGCAATAAACTGTCGCATGCTGGTGGTTCCCGAGGGCTGCGGACACGGTTTCCAGGTGCTTGAGCCTGACAGTGAACTGTTATATCTGCATACCAGTTTTTATCGCCCGGACTGTGAGGGCGGAGTCCGGTTTGACGACCCGCTCCTGGCCATTAATTGGCCAATTGAGCCTTGTGATTTATCGACTAGAGATCAGAATCATCCTTTGCTTAGACAAAATTTCGAGGGTATCCAACTATGAACTGCCGTCACTGTGCCACTTCTTTGCAACACAAATTCCTGGATCTTGGTCATGCACCGCCATCAAATGCCTATCTTACTGATGCTGATCTGAATCGCCCTGAGCAGTATTTTCCATTGCAGATTTTTGTCTGTCATAACTGCTGGCTGGTACAGACCGAGGATTATTCGAATGCTGATGAGCTGTTTAATGCCGACTATGCATATTTTTCTTCCGTCTCAAGTGGTTGGATTGAGCATGCACGTCGTTATTGTCAGATGATCACCCAGCGTCTGGACTTGACCCGCGAAAGCTTTGTGATCGAGATTGCATCTAATGATGGTTACTTGTTGAAAAATTTTCTGGAAGGAAACATTCCGTGTCTCGGAATAGAGCCAACTGCCAGTACCGCCGCTGCTGCTGAAGCGCTTGGCATAAATGTACTGCGCGAATTTTTTGGTGAGGAACTTGGCAGATCCCTTTCTGCAAAGCAGCAACAGGCCGATCTGATTATCGGTAACAATGTTTATGCACATGTTCCTGACATTAACGATTTTACACGGGGAATGAAGGCAGCCTTAAAGCCAGGTGGCACGGTTAATCTGGAATTTCCTCATTTAATGCAACTCTTGTGTTGTTGTCAGTTTGACACTGTTTATCACGAACATTACTCCTATCTGTCTCTCTATACAGTGTCTAGAATATTTGCCGCAGCCGGTCTGCGAGTATTTGACGTCGAGGAACTTCCAACTCATGGCGGCAGTCTGCGGATTTATGGCTGTCACAAAGATGATCCGCGGATAGATTCGCCCAAGGTTTCTACCATCCTGGAAGCTGAAGAGGAATCTGGGATGCGTGATCTGGCAGTTTATAATTGTTTCCAGGAACGAGCAAACTGCATCAAAAATGATCTGCTAATGTTTCTTGTCGAACAGAAACGACTGGGAAAAATTGTGGTAGGCTATGGGGCAGCAGCTAAGGGCAACACCCTGCTCAACTTTGCCGGGGTTAAGCCAGATCTCTTTCCTCTAATTGTTGACGCAGCGCCCTCCAAGCAGGGTAAGTTCATGCCTGGCAGTCATATTCCGATTCACAAGCCAGAAGAAATAGATGCGGTTCGTCCTGATTTTGTGCTCATTCTACCTTGGAACATCAAAGATGAGGTCCGCGAAAAAATGGCGCACATAAGGTCATGGGGCGGTCGTTTTGTTACAGCTGTTCCAGAGCTGGAGATTTTACCGTAAATTATAATTCGGAGAGAGAATGAAAAAGATCATTGTTGCTGGTGGCGGCGGGTTTGTTGGCAGGCAAGCGTTAAAGCCTCTTATTGAAGCTGGTTTTGAAGTGCATGCTGTTGATTTGAACCCGCTCAAAGGTGACTTTTCCGAAATTCACTGGCATAACGTTGATTTGTATGATTTCGCGGCACTGAAGGAGCTTTTTGCCGAACTCAGACCAACACATTTGCTCAACTTTGCCTGGTTTACCCGGCATGGAGAATACTGGTCTTCTCCAGAGAATTTTAAGTCTTTGACTGCTAATTTTAAAATTCTCGAATTATTTGCCGAGTGTGGCGGCAAAAGAATAGTAATGGCCGGTACCTGCGCAGAATATGAATGGAACACTGGTGCGTGCATTGAAGGTATAACAAAACTTGAGCCGAAAACTGTTTATGGCTCATGCAAACTTGCCATGTATGAACTTTTAAAAAGTTTTGCCAGAGTCAACGGATTAAGCTGGGCGTGGGGTCGCATATTTTTTGTTTTTGGGCCATTCGAGAACCCGCGTCGTTTTGTTCCTGCGGTTGTATTGCCACTACTGCAGAGCAGGCCGGCTACCTGCAGCCACGGAAATCAGATCAGGGATTTCTTGTCAACAAAGGATGTGGGCTCAGCATTCGCGACTCTTGTTGCCGGAGAGGTTCAGGGTGCAATTAATATTGCATCAGGTCGTCCGCTAAGTTTGAAACAAATTGTTGGTATAATTGAGAGCGCTACAACGTCTTATAATATGGTGAAATTCGGCGAGCTCACCAACGTCCCTGAAGACCCACCGATAATTATTGCAGCAACAGAACGTTTGCGTCGTGAAGTCGGTTGGATGCCAACTGTGGCACTTGAAGAAAGGCTTGCTGAAACAATAGACTGGTGGAAAAACAATCTTGTGTAATTATGTCTGCCATGCCTGTGGCTTGGTTCTTAACGGTGCTTTTGATCAGATAGCAATTGTGATTTGATTGACTTTGTTATAGACTTAAATCTGGATTATCATAACAGGTTTATACTAGGATCTGGGCATATGGTAACTGGTTACGAACAGCTCACAGGTTCCGGGGTCAAAAATGTAATTGTTATGAATCCTAATTATGTAAATGAAATCAATGCTTTGCTTTCTAATATTGGTACAAAGCTAAATCTAATAATTGAACCAGGTGGAAGATAATGAAAATTCAAATTGACACTGAAAAGCATATTCTTAGGGTAGAGGATGGTGCAACTTCAAAAGAAATCAGTCTCTATTCTCGTGAGGCATTCGAGATCATTTCTCTTCAATGGGTCAAGATTGGTTGGAACCAAAAATATCCATATTCTTTCAGCTGGTTTGGTCGACCGGTGATTCAGCTTCCTGAAGATATGGTAAGAACTCAGGAAGTAATTTATCGTCTTAAGCCAGATGTTATAGTTGAAACTGGTATTGCACATGGCGGTTCTCTGGTCCTTTACGCAAGCCTTTGCAAAGCGATGGGCAAAGGTAGGGTTATTGGCATTGATATTGAAATCAGACCCCATAACAGGAAGGCTGTTGAAGAACACGAACTGGCATCATATATAACAATGGTTGAAGGCAGCTCAACCGATCGTGCAATTGTAGATCAGGTAAAGAACCTGGTTGGCGATGCTAAAAATGTGCTGGTAATTCTTGATTCAAATCATACTTATCAACACGTAACAGATGAACTTGAAGCCTATTGTTCAATTGTTTCCAAAGGTTCATATATAGTGGCAACCGACGGAATTATGAAAGACCTTTACGATGTTCCCCGAGCCGGTAAAAACTGGCAAACAGACAATCCAACCTGTGCTGCTATCGATTTTGCGGCGAAACACCCTGAGTTCATAATTGAGCAGCCTGCCTGGCCATTTAACGAAAGTGAGCTGAAAGAAAACGTCACGCACTGGCCTTCTGCATGGTTGAAAAGACTGTGAGAACTGCTAACCCTTGTGGTTGTATATTTTAAAAGTGGAAGACAAATTGACTTTCAAATTCGAGGGTTGTAATCTGGACTTGAAAAAATAAATTCCTGCCACGAATGCCGCCGAGCCAGAGGGAGACCTAATTTTTATGGTTTACAACATGCAAAATAAGCATGCTGAGACTAGGTTGACGATCATCTGTCTATCATATGAACGCCAGCCAATGATGAGAAGGCAATTGTTATATTATTCAAATAGACCATTACATGTGATTTTTGCCGATGGTTCGGCAAAGCCTTGGGCTTTAGGGTATCAAGGTAGTATCGGAACACTGACATGGGAATACTTCAACATTACAGGATACGACTCTTATGTTAATCGCATTGCTGAATCTATATCTCGCGTAAAAACAGAATATGTAGCTTTTATAGACGATGAAGAGTGTCTTCTTTGGACAGGACTCCGACGTGCCATGGATTTCCTGGATATACACTCGGAACATATATGCGCTGGCGGCATGGTATGTATGGCAGGTGCTGACAATGGCAAATCGTTTGTTTCTCCTTGGGGTCGTTGGTCTGTTCCCTGGTCTCTGACAGATCCCGACCCTTTGAATAGATTTGCCGAAATGTCAGGAGCAGAGCGCACAGGAAATTTATACTATCAGGTTTTTCGACGGAAAGATTTAGAGCATTATAATTCAATCATCCCAACGTTTCTTTACCGTTATCTATCAGGATTAGAGATCTTGTTTACCGGTTTCTTAACCTTAAGTGGGTATTGGGAGATGGGTGATTACCCGTTTTGGATCCGGAATGGCGGTTCCGTTGCGAATCCATCAAATGCACTCAACTATATCTCTGAGGAAGAAATGAGAGATGTATCACAGCGTTTATCCTCATTATATGACTCTAACCCCAGTGGAGTGTTTCGGGCATTTACGCAGGGCTCAAAGGAGGCCGTCGCAAATGCGATCTACATGATTATTGATGCACAATGGGGGAAAGAGGCACAGATGAAAAAGAACAATGTTTCAACTGTGACTTCAAAATGGCTTCCTGAATTTGTTCTTATAATGATAAGGAAGCTTTTGCCTTTAGTGAAGAAATGGACACCACCTTCAATTGTGACGTTTTTAAAGCACCTTATTACAACATTAAAACGGCTTAAAGGTGCACGTCAGGATCCAAAGATGATGGCTTTCGAATCATATGCGTTAAGAAACTCTAATGGCAATTTTCTGGTGCTTCAAGATATGTTGCTCATTAAGTCAATTTGGGAGACTTACCCGAAAGGTGTCCTTGAAGATAAGGATCTGTTTGCTGCCAAATAGCTTAATAACCGAATTATTTACAATTCTAAGAGGAAAATTATGGAAAAATGGAAGGAATTTGTTGAAAGACTAAGCGAACCACTTCTTAAAATAAATTTTAGAAGAGGCGAACACGAAGAAATTCGCCCAGATAAAGGATTTGAGGAGTGGTGTGAGCAAACCTTGGATCTGCGTGAGAAAAGAGGCGTAATCTATCTAATTGGCAATGGTGCCAGTGCATCCATGGCAAGTCATTTTTCTGCTGACCTGGCAAAGAATGCAAGATTGCATACTCAGGTGTTTTCAGATCTTTCACTGCTAACAGCCATCTCAAACGACATGGGGTACGAAAATGTATTCTCTGAGCCGTTAAGACGTCGTGCAAGCCCCGGTGATATGTTGGTAGCAATAAGCAGCTCGGGGCGATCAAAAAATATTCTCGCTGCAGTTGAGCTGGCAAAATCACTTGATATGAAAATTGTTACCTTGTCAGGAATGTCACCAGACAATCCCCTGCGACTTCTTGGGACTTTAAACGTATATGTTTCAGGAAAAACTTATGGTATAATCGAGACCTGTCATGCGGCCATTCTTCATCACTGGATGGATCTTGTTGCGGAAAATAACGAATGAAGTGACGAGTTAGGCGTGCACCTAAATCTTTGGGAAACGGTTTATAATAATAATGACATCTGAAAAAATTGTAGTAATAGGAAGCAACTCATTTTCCGGGGCTCATTTTGTAGACTCTGCTTTAAAAGAGCAGGCTCATGTGATTGGTATGAGCAGATCTCCTGAACCGAGTTATGTTTTTTTGCCTTATAAAAAACAGGCAAGCGGCAATTTTGGCTTTCATCAACTGGATCTGAACAAAGATTTAGAAGGCATCATGAGAATTGTTAATGATTTTCAGCCCGACTATGTAGTCAATTTTGCCGCTCAGAGCATGGTTGCAGAAAGTTGGGAAAATCCGGAGCATTGGTTTGAAACAAATGTTGTTGCGAACGTCAAGCTGCATAATCAATTAAGAAAGTGTTCTTTTTTAAAGAAATATGTTCATGTTTCCACTCCCGAGGTCTACGGTACCTGCCATGGAGTTGTAAAGGAAAATACCAACTACAATCCAAGCACCCCATATGCCGTTTCCAGGGCCGCTGCAGATTTGAGTCTTATGAGTTTTTTCAAAGCATATAATTTTCCTGTGGTTTTTACGCGATCGGCTAATGTTTATGGGTGGGCCCAACAACTGTACAGGATTATTCCAAGAACCATTCTTTTCTTTTTGCTTGGGCGTAAGTTGCAGTTGCATGGTGGAGGGCACTCCGTGCGGTCTTTCATTCATATCCGAGACGTAGTCGCCGGAACTCTTGACGTCGCTCGCAATGGAAAGCCTGGAGATATTTTTCACTTTTCAACTTCTGAGCACATTTCTATTCGAGAATTAGTCGAACTTATTGCCAAACGGATGAATGTTTCCTTTGAGCAGCACGTAGAAGTAGTTGGCGAGCGCCTTGGAAAGGATTCTGCCTATCTTCTTGATAGTGAAAAAGCCAGAGAAACATTCGGCTGGAAGCCTATCGTTGGCTTGGAAGAGGGGATAGATGAAACTATTTCCTGGATTAAAGAAAATTTGACTGAAATACAAAAACTACCTTTTGATTACATCCATAAACCATGAGTATAGTGTTAATACTTGATCTCGTTTGTATATTTTGAGACATTTTCATATTTAAGGATAGATCGATGAATATTTTATTGACCGGTGGTTGCGGATTTATTGGTTCCGTCTTGTCTCAACGATTGTTGAGTGAAGGGCATAATCTTGTAGTTGTTGACTGCATGTGGTTTGGCAATTTTTTACAACCTCACAAAAACCTTAAAATTGTTCAGGAGGATGTTCGAAATATTGAAAATATTCCCATGGATGGCATCGATATTGTATTGCATCTGGCAAATGTTGCAAACGATCCATGTAGCGATCTGAACCCGAAACTGTCCTGGGAAGTAAACGCTCTCGCTACAATGCAGTTGGTGGAAAAGGCGATTGCCAGCAAGGTGAAACAATTCATATATGCGAGCTCAGGCAGTGTCTATGGGGTGAAAGAAGAACCTCGGGTGACAGAGGAACTCTCTCTGGTTCCAATTTCGGACTATAACAAAACCAAGATGATCAGCGAGCGAATTCTTTTGAGTTATAAAGATTATATTACCATCCAATGTGTTCGCCCGGCGACTGTATGTGGCTATTCTCCAAGAATGCGTTTGGATCTTTCTGTTAACATGCTTACCATGCAGGCTTTAACCCGAAAAAAGATAACCGTTTTTGGGGGAAATCAGGTTCGCCCCAATATCCATATCAAAGATATGGTTGAAGTTTATCTTCATTTCATAAAAATGGGAAATAAAGCGCCAGGAATTTTTAATGCCGGATTTGAAAATCTTGCAATTATGGAAATTGCCCAGAAAGTTGTGAGTTATGTGCCTGCGGAAATAGTTGTTTCACCTTCTAATGATCCACGTTCCTATCGGCTCTGCTCAGATAAGATTCTAGCTACTGGTTTTAAACAGAAACATGGTGTAGATGATGGGATAAAAGAAGTTATTGAAGCCTATAAATCAGGCGTGCTAATCGACGATGAAAATTGTTACAACATTAAAGCCATGAAGAAAATTACAAATTTTAATGAGGCAGTGAGTTACAATTAAATCGCAGTGATTATGTGTCGATGCGCGATAAAATATTAAATTTGGAGCAAAATAATGGGTGTTGAAATTGATTTGCTTGCGAACTATCCAAAGACTAAGAGGAATGTAAAAGAGAGGGGAGCTGAAAAAACTGAAGAAGATAGGCGTATTGCCCGTCAATTCGGGAAAGAATTCTTTGACGGTGATCGAAAACATGGTTATGGTGGTTTCAGTTATATCTCACGTTTTTGGCAACCGGTAATCCCAACATTTCAAAAACACTTCGATCTGTCTCCAAAAAGCAGTGTTCTTGATGTGGGTTGTGGCAAAGGGTTCATGCTTCACGATCTTTCAGAGCTGATTCCAGGCATTCAGGTTCAAGGGATAGACGTTTCAGAATATGCTATTGCCAACGCCATTGATGACATGAAGCCATTTGTTCAAGTCGCAGATGCCAGAAAGCTTCCATTTCCGGATAAATCATTTGATGTGGTGATTGCCATAAATACAATTCACAATCTTGAACTTGAAGAGTGCGCCCAGGCCTTACGTGAAATTGAACGTGTGAGCAGAGGGAAAAGTTTTGTTACCGTCGATGCATATCGCAATGAAGAAGAAAAGGTGCTCATGGAAGCATGGAATTTAACCGCGAAGACCATGATGCACGTTGATGACTGGAAGAAATTCTTTTGTGAAGCCGGCTATACTGGTGATTATTACTGGTTTATACCCTAATGACTGTAGATAAGAAAACAGCGCTGGAATTATATTCCAAAATGCTCTTGATTCGCTTTTGCGAAGAATCTATTGCTGCTCGCTACCATTCTGAAAAAAAGATGCGTTGTCCAACCCA
This sequence comes from Candidatus Rifleibacteriota bacterium, assembly GCA_018818125.1. Lineage (GTDB taxonomy): Bacteria > Muiribacteriota > Ozemobacteria > Ozemobacterales > Ozemobacteraceae > Rifleibacterium. The sequence continues at coordinate 8,089 of JAHISQ010000178.1, read as the reverse complement.
TCTCAGTACCGGCCAGGAAGCAGTGCCAGCCGCCGCCGGTCAGGCCCTGCGCTCTGATGACTTTGTTGTCAGCACTCATCGCTCACATGGTCATTACTTAGGCAAAGGTGGCGATTTGAATAGAATGATTGCCGAAATACACGGCAAAAAGAGTGGTTGTTCCCGAGGGTGGGGTGGGTCAATGCACTTAATTGATAGATCTGTTGGATTTGTCGGCAGCACTGCAATTGTTGCAGGAACAATTCCAGTCGGTGTAGGCCTTGGTTTGTCAATAAAACTTAAAAAAACTGATCAGGTAAGTTGTGTGTTTTTGGGTGATGCTGCAACTGAAGAAGGTGTCTTCTATGAATCAGTGAATTTTGCTGTAGTTAAACAGCTGCCAGTATTATTCATTTGTGAGAACAATCTCTATTCTGTATATTCACACTTGAAAGTCAGGCAACCCGAAGGTAGAAGTATTGCTTCTATGGTCCAGGGAATGGGATGTTCAGCTGTAAGTGGCAACGGGAACGACGTAGCGGAGTCTTATGAGAAGATCTCAACGGCTGTTGCCTCAATTCGTAATGGAAATGGGCCTGTTTTTCTGGAATTTGCGACATATCGCTGGAGAGAGCACTGCGGACCTGACTTCGATAATCATATCGGATATCGCTCTGAAGAAGAATTCAAAGAGTGGAAGAAAAAAGATCCTGTTGAAGCATTCGAAAATAAATTACTTTTGGATAATGTTATTGATAAGTCGATGATTGATGAATTAAAAAGCATGACGCAAGCTCTTGTTGATAATGCATTTGAATTGGCCGATCGGGATGAATTTCCAGACTTTTACGATAATTCTGTTTTTAAAGAGGTCATCCGATGAGCCATTCTATGACTTTCTCGCAAGCGATAAATGATGCCCTCTCAACTGCAATGCATATCGACAAAAATGTAATCTGTTACGGACTTGGCACTCCTGATCCAAAAGGAATTTTTGGTACAAGCCTTGGATTACAGGAGAAGTTCGGACCGGAGCGCGTATTTGATATGCCTTGTTCTGAAAACGGAATGACGGGAATAGCCATAGGAGCTTCGCTTAATGGAATTCGCCCGGTGATGACTCACCAGCGCCTTGATTTTTTCCTGTTGGCCATGGATCAACTTATTAACAATGCAGCAAACTGGAAATACATGTTTGGTGGCAATGGTGGGAGTGTTCCAATTACAATAAGGCTGATAATAGGTCGAGGGTGGGGACAGGGGCCGACTCACTCTCAAAGCCTTCATTCATGGTTTGCACATGTCCCTGGACTTAAAGTGGTTTCACCGACGACAGCAAAAGATGCCAAGGGACTTTTACTTTCTTCAATCTTTGATGATGATCCAGTTCTTTTTCTTGAACATCGCTGGTTACATAATCACACGGAAGAAGTCCCGGAAGGGGATTTTCGACTTCCTCTTGGCAAGGCATCTTTGTTACGTGAAGGAAGTGACTTATCTGTAGTTTCAATGTCTTATATGACTGTAGAAGCAATACATGCAATCGATTACTTGCACAAGGAATGCAACGTTAACTGCGATTTGATCGACTTGCGCAGTATCAATCCGATTGATTGGAAGACAATAGTTGATTCTGTTCGTAAAACTGGCAGACTGCTGGTTTTGGATACTGGCTGGGAAACACTGTCTGTTGCCGGTGAGATTATCGCACGGTGTGCAACTGAATGCTTCGATTCGTTTAAATGTCCCCCAGTCCGAATGGCTCTCCAGGATTGTCCAACCCCTACAAGCTGTGCATTGACAAAAAACTATTATAAAGAAGCGGCTGATGTGGGGCAGGCAATTGCTAAAATGCTTAATATTGAAATTAGTCTTGAGCCGCTTAAGCAATTGCGTGGAATAAATCACGATGTTCCTGGAGACTGGTTCAAAGGACCGTTTTGATTACTGTCGCAGAATTACCCAAAATTAACAATTTCCAGGATAAACATGAAAAATAGTCATTGTAAGTTAAAAGTCGCTTTGGTAGTTCCAAACTTTTTATGGTGTGACTGGGATTTGAATAGTAAGTGGCATTTCATCCCATACAATCTTTGTTTGATTGCTGCGGTATCAAGAGATTTGGCAGAAATTACAATTATTGATGCAAACCTGAAAAATATGAATGACGAGACATTCATATCAGAGTTGAAAAAAATAGACGCAGATGTCATTGGTATTACTGTGCTTATGGATCAATATGGTAATGCTGGTCATTATGCCGCCAAACTTTCTAAAGTTGCTTGTCCAGATTCCAAGGTTGTGATTGGCGGTGTTTATGCGACCATGAATCCGGAAAAGGTTATTTTAGATCCAAATGTTGATTACGCAATAATTGGTGAAGGAGAATATGTATTTAAGGAACTCCTTCAGCATTTTTCGGAGCAGTCTCCTTTTCCATTAAAAGGCGTTTGCTATAAAAGAGATTCTGAAATTATTAATTTAGGTTGCTCCGATAGAATAAACGATTTGGATTCTTTGCCCCTTCCTGCATATGATTTGATAGATTATCCTGATTATGTTGGAGAATTTCCTTCAAGAAGAAGCGTTGATATGCCTCCAGAGCTTCCTTATGCTCGAATTTTAACATCTCGGGGGTGTCCGGTCGGTTGTGTTTTTTGCCAGGTCGAATCTATCTCTGGAAAAAATTTCAGACCTCGTTCTGCATCATCTGTTCTTGATGAAATAGAATGGATGAAAAACACATATGGAATTAAATCTTTGATTTTCGATGATGACAATCTTTTTTTGAATAAGAAACGTGCAATGGAAATATTTAGAGGAATGATTGAAAGAGACCTTGTTATGCCTTGGGTTTCAATTGCCACGGCCGTATTTTGTTTAGACGAAGAAATGCTTGATGCTATGAAAGAATCTGGGTGTGAATATATTGACATAGCTATTGAGTCGGGTTCACAAAGGGTCTTGAAGGAAATCATTGGCAAACCTATAAATTTGGCGCAAGTTTCTGATATTGCTGACAAAGCCAGAAAAAAAGGGATTTATGTCGCTGCGAATTTCGTTATCGGCTTTCCAACAGAGACTTGGGAAGAGATTCGGAAATCAATAAAATTTGCTGAAGATATAGATGTGGATTATGTGAAATTGTTTGTTGCGATTCCATTGCCGCATACAAAATTGTGGCAGCTTTGTATTGATATGGGAGCATTCAAAAAATCATTTCAAGAGGGCGAAGTCCGCTGGAACTATGGACAAATTGAAACCGACCAGTTCTCGGCAAATGACTTATCAATATTAAGGGCATACGAATGGGATCGAATAAATTTTACTGATTCCCAAAAAGCTGCTCGAACGGCAGAACGTATGAAAATATCTATTGAAGAATTATGGAAAATTCGCAGAGGAAGCTTGGATTCAGTAATTGAACAGATTAATGCGGAATCAGGTTCACAAGGCTAATAACTGAACATATTTGTACAAATCCAGGTAGTGGCGTAAGTGGGGTAGCAATGACGATGCATGTCGACAATAGAGATTCTGTTTTGGTTGTCGGCTCGGATGGAAGTATCGGACGAAGCTTAGTGACCGCCTTTCAAGCCTCCGGGAAGAATGTCTTGCAGACGACACGTAACCGTAATCTGGTCTCAGTGCAAAAAGTGTTTCTTGATTTATCTGAAGATCTCAGACAATGGCCTTTACCGACAGTTCCAGTTAAAGTAGCCTTCATCTGTGCAGCTGTAACCTCACAGGAAAAGTGCCGTTCAGAGCCGGAGTATAGCAGGCGGGTGAATGTTGAGGGAACAATCTCTTTGGCAAGGCGACTAGTTGATTCTGGATGCTTCGTGATCTTTCTCTCCACAAATGTCGTATTTGATGGAAAGAAACCCTTTGCCAAAGGGAATGATCCTGTAAATCCACAGTCAGCCTACGGAAGGCAGAAATCGGAGGCGGAAGCCAAGTTGTTAAAAATGGGCGACATGCTTTCAATAGTGCGATTTAGTAAAGTTCTGAGTCCGGATATGCCTCTTTTTCAAGGCTGGATTCGTGACCTTAAAGCAGGGAAGGAAATTTGTCCGTTTTCTGATATGCTTTTTTCTCCAGTTCCTCTTGCTTTCGCAGTTGAAGTTTTATTGAAGGTAGCAGAGTTGCAGATTCCTGGAATTATGCAGGTCTCTGCTGCACAAGAAATTAGTTATGCCGATATGGCTGTGCATATTGCTAGAAAACTTGGTTTGGATGAAAAATTGATAAGGCCTGTTTCATATCTGGAGTCATTGATAGAAAGAGCACCCTTGCATACAACGCTTGACGTTAGCCGTTTGCGATCTGAACTAGGAATGATTCCACCGGAGGTCTCTAAACTGTGGAGTTAATTCTCCAATTCGTTGACTGCAGAAAAAGCTCAAACATTGTCACTCGATGGAGTTTATCGGATATTTCGTTACTTAAAGTGTTTTAAACGATCGGCAGACTTGAAGCTGCCCCAGGTATTGTGATTAAGTATTTGTTAAAATTTTTTTTGGAGGGGTTCATGACAAAAATTAATAAAATGAAGGCGGCTATTCTGGTTGAATCGAATAAGCCTCTTGTGATCGATGAAGTTTTTTTGCCTGAGACACTTGATTTTGGTCAGGTTCTGGTAAAGGTTTTTTACAGCGGAATCTGTGGTTCTCAGTTGGGTGAAATTGATGGTGCGAAGGGAGAAGACAAGTTCTTACCACATCTTCTCGGGCATGAAGGCTCTGGCGAAGTTCTTGAAATCGGGCCTGGGGTCAAATATGTTAAACCCGGCGATCATGTTGTCATGCATTGGAGGAAAGGACAGGGAATAGAAGCCAATCCTCCTGCATATAAATGGCAAGGGAAAAAGTTAAATGCAGGATCAGTTACATCATTCAATGAATACGCTGTGGTTTCTGAAAATAGACTTACGGTTATTCCAGAGAATTTTGACCTGAAGGTCGCGCCCCTATTGGGTTGCGCGGTTACAACCGGTTTGGGCGTGGTATTAAATAATGCAAAACTGAAAATAGGGGAATCTATAGTTGTTTTTGGTGCTGGCGGGGTGGGACTTAATGTTATTCAGGGCGCGGCAATGGTGTCTGCTTATCCCATAATTGCCATTGATCTGTTTGATAACCGTCTGGAATTAGCTAAAAAGTTTGGTGCAACTCACGTCGTGAATTCACAGAAAGATTCTGTAGAAAAGGAAATTCGTAAAATTCTTGGTTCTCAAGGCGCAGATGTGATTGTTAATAATACTTCTAATACTGAAATTACAGCGTTAGCATGTAATCTGACGCAGCCGCAAGGAAGAGTAATTTTGGTAGGAGTGCCAAAAAAGGGAGATAATGCCAGCGTATATACTTTGCCGCTCCATTTTGGGAAAATATTAACCGGTTCTCACGGTGGCGAGTCCAATCCGACAGTAGATATTCCAAGATATGTTATGCTCAATCTCGCCGACAAGTTGAATTTAAAGGACTTAATTACAGAGCAGTTTATGCTGGACGATATTAATAAGGCGATTACAATGATGCGCAATGGGGAGATCTCTGGTAGGTGTTTGATTAACCTGCACAAACTTTAGGATTTAACTACCTCCAAAAAAAATATTACGACCAAGGTCTCAGGTGAAAGATGCATAAAAAAACTCTCTCTGTGGTTACTCCCAACTACAATCATGGAAAATACCTTCCCCAGGCTATTGAAGCTGTTATAGGCCAGACAAGGCCGCCAGATGAATATATTGTTCTTGATGACCAGTCATCGGATAACAGTCTTAGCATTATCAGTGAATATGCCCAGAAATGTTCATTTTTACGATTAATCGTAAATGATAAAAATATGGGTGTTGTTAAAAATTTCCAGCGCTTAATCAGCGAAGCGAGCGGGGATTATATATACTGTGGAGCTGCAGATGATTATATTTTGCCAGGATTTTTTGAGAAAGCCATGGAAATGGCCGACCTGTATCCTGAAGCAGGAATTATCTTTGGAAATATTGTGCTTGTTGACGAAAACGAGAAGCAAATGGGTGTTTCTGATATTCCTAGCTGGATAAAGCCAGAATATATTTCTCCGCAACGCTATCTTCACGAGTATCTTGAAAAATATCCGATCAATCACTCTTTGTCTGGTGCTACCATTCTAAGAAAATCATGCTTAGAGGAGGCCGGTGGGTTTCGGCCCGAGCTCAGTACTTGGGGCGATACTTTTGCTTCTCGAGCAATTGCGCTAAAATATGGAGCCTGTTATATTCCCCAGCCATTCATGAAATGGCGTGTTCTTCCTGACAGCTTTAGTAACAAAATTTCAAAAGAATTCCGACAATTTTTTAGAACCATTTTGAAGGCTACCAAACTAATGCGTTCTCAGAAGTTTGTTGAACGATTTCCTGAAAATTATGTCAGCAGTTTTGAAAAAAGATGCAGACGATTTGTTTTGCTCAACAGTTTGCTGGCAAATTCAGGTATCTTGGGGGAGTATCTCAAGAAAATTTTCAGGATGCTGAGTAAGTCTTCCCTGACAAAGCCATTTCTGCCACCGCGAAATGTTTGACTTGAGAAAGATATTATCTGTTAAGAGATCGTTTCACCAAAACTTTGAAACATCTACCAAAGCCTGGTTATAGCTCTTTAGATCGCCAATGTCCCGATGATATGTATCATTGCAAAAAGTGTATATTTTCCCAAGATAGCTGGGAATTACCTCAGTGCTGAAATCAATGAATTCCTTGTCCAGATTTTCTAAGAAGCGCAATATTGTTGGTTCCAAAATATACACAGCGCCATTTGCTAAATTGCCCGGCGGATTTTGAACTTTTTCATAAAACTGTTGGACTATTCCTCTATCGTCGAGTTTAACTATCCCGCATGATTGCGGCGTTTCGGTTTTAAATAGCATCATAGTTATTTCACATTCTGGTGGCCTTTGTGAATGTGCGTTGATGAAAGCACGAACATCAAATTTTGAAAAATTATCTCCATGTATGAGCAAAAAAGGCTCATCACGAAAAAAATCCTTGTTTTTTAAGACCGTTCCTCCTGTTCCCAGGAGATCTTTCTCATGCACAGCCTGAACATTTTCGCGATAAGGGCTTATTGCGAGGTAAGCTCGAACTTGCTCGACAAAGTAATGCAAATTCACAAGAATTGGCGAGACATCAGCCTCAGTAAGCATTTTTAACCAGTATTCCATTAGCGGTATCCCATTAATCGGAACCAGACATTTTGGAATAGAGTTCGTTATCGGTTGAAGTCTTGTTCCCAAGCCTGCGGATAGTAATAATGCTCGCAATTTATGCTCCAAATTTAATTTCGGATTTTAAATCCTTAGCTTCTAACGGTATATTGCCAATACGGCCGACTTGACAGGCTGCCGCCAGAGAGCTCAAATATACACTTTTCCAGATGTCGTAACCCAAAGCCAATGCCATAGAGGCACAGGTCAGGAGCGAATCGCCAGCTCCTGCTGCGTCTTTTGGGGCGTAGTTCATGGCCGGTAGCCGGTCAGTAAGAGATTTATCCCCGGTATTTGCCTCGGAATGAATGAAAACACCCTCTGGGCCGAGCGTAATAATGGTGTTTTTGGCGTGATTCTTATCGGTCAGGTTCTGTGCCAGAACGGCCAATCCTGATTCTGGATCATGAAGTGCAACCCGGGCTTCTCTTTCTGTGGGTGTAATCAATGTCATATTTTTATATCGTGAAATATCGCCGACTTGAGAAGAGGACTGACTATCGGCCACCATCATGATATTGCGAGTCAGACATTCTTCGACGATTTGATCGACCAATGATTGTGGCAAACAACCATAATTGAAGTCAGAAAAAATCACCAGATCGGTTTTTTTAAAGAGGTTTCTCATCTTTTTAAGAATTAGTTCTCTGATTTCCGGATCAATTGAATGCTGCCTGAGATGACTGACACGCAACATCGTTTTATTCGCGGCCCTAAATCGCTGTTTCAACGTTGTCGGCCGGCCCGAATCAATATGGAGATGAGCTTTTACGCCTACTTTTTCGAGGCCAGCTTTAGCAAATTTTGCAGCGTCATCATTTCCAGTTACGGAAAAAAAGTTTACCTGTGCCCCGAGAGTCCTGGCGTG
>JAHISQ010000177.1 GCA_018818125.1 Candidatus Rifleibacteriota bacterium | reverse complement strand
CCGGCATATTGCTGGCCAGATTGACTGCCTGGTTTATGGTTTGCAGGTCATAACCTCTGATCTTGCATTTAACCGCAACGCTGCCGGCTGTAACCGGTATATCGTCAAGTTTGTAGACGACCGAACCCTTGTAGGCGTTTTGAATATCTTTGTCGGTAAAAGTTGCTACAACTTTACCAGCAGCCTCTGCCCAGATCACAATATCTTTTGATTCAGCTTCGAGAATATAGCCTGGGAGATTGCGCAATGTGCCGGCGAGATTTACTGTGAGGGGAGCAACCTTGATTGTGCCAAGGTTTACAGGTGAAGCACCAATTGATATTGCCGTAGCAGGCTGGTCAGCGCCTCCTGGGCCTGTTGTTGAATACTCAGTATAGTTGTTAGCGGCGATGGTGTAATGGTGATTGCCACCTTCCAGACCACTCCAGCCAATATCTCTGAAATCAGCTGCAGTTTCAAACAGCTTTGACTTGCGCTGATTGTATGGGTAGGTTTGTGTAACTGTAAAGTTAGTAAGAGGTCGACCGGTAATTCCATCGATCGGATAGGCTTTGAGAACACCTTTTACCAGTTCTTCAGTCTTATTCATTTTGATTATCTGTGCTGTAACAGTTTCGCCATTAGCTACAAAAACTGAGGCAGCTGTAATGTTGGCAGTCTGGGTGCCTGTTACATCTGGTCCCACCAGAGAATAACCGTATTTCTCTACAAAGAGTGTCCAGTCGCCCTTGATAAGGTCATTCATGACAAAGCTGCCATCGCCAGAGGTATAGGCGCTGCCGTTTGCGTGATCCGGGCCGGAAGCTCTTATCAGAACATCTGGAACCGGTTGGTTGGAGCTGGCATTGATTACGAAGCCTGTGATACTGCCACCCTTAATACCAAGAGAACCCTTCTCGCAGCCAGTAAAAACTATACTGGCGAGCGAAAGAACTATCAGCAGCAGCCAACGTCCTTTTGCAGTTGTTTGTTGTCTTACCATGGTTGCCTCCATGAAAAATCTATAAAATATCTCTGAAACCTTATCGGCTGTCTCGGCAACAAATTATAGGTTTTTTTTACCTTTTCTTTTTTTATGACCACAAGGATGTGGTTATACCCGACCGTCACAGGAATTAGGTGGCTCTTATGACCTGTGGTCATTAGAGCCACGTATCCCGCAGTGCTTACCGGGGGCGCGGTCGGGTATGATCGCCAGTCTCGAAGTAAAATTTCAATCCAATAATGTAACAATGATTTGGTAGAAATTCCTGATTTTGCATGCCTCTCCATAGAGAACACAGTCACAGATTTGCACTGTCTGAAATCTGCGGCAATCTGTGGAAGAGTTGTTCTGCAAAATCTGTGGACTGGGCTTTCAGAAAATATTTTTTGGTTAATTTTTTGTGCAACCTGGCCGATTAGATAGTGAATCCTACTCTTTTAAGATTCTTGTTGGAGGCGTTAACATGATTAGAGAAAGGCGGAACCCGAAGCCGTTCGGGATCCTTGTAGCACTGTTTCTGGTGCTTATTGTCAGCCTGGTTGGGTGCGAGAAAGGCACCCTCGGGCTAAAAGGCGGAGGCATCTCGGGCAGTGTGCTCGATAGTCGCACCCTGACCGGAATTTCCGGAGTGAGCGTTACTGCTCTTTCTGGAAAAGTAGATGAAGATGGTCGGGCATCGAAGTTCGTTACTTCCGACAGCAATGGAAATTATTATTTCAGCGATATGCGGGCAGACGAATGGACTCTCACCTTTGACAAGGTCGGGTATCTGGCCATTGATGGAACAGCCTCAAACACTGTGTCAGCCGTTGTTGTTAACAGTGAGACCTCTTATGTTCCGTCAGTGAGAATGGAACAGACTTACGAGAATCAGTATGTTACAGTCAGTGGTGTTCTCAAAGATGCTATTAATGGCACTCTGATTTCTTATGGTAACGCTCAGTTTATTTTTGGCCAGCAGACTTTTAGCAACCGTTTGCCAACTGAATTAACAACCGGATTCAGAATTCCTGCTTCTCTTTCGCCAATAAGTCTTACAATCAACGTTACAGGCTATCAGAGTATGAAGTATGATTTTGATAGTCTTCGCTCGGATCGCGATATTGGCACTGTTTTAATGCCACCTGAGACCTACTCTGTAGTCGGTCGCTGGCAGGATGTACCAGGCTGGGTATTTCTCGAAAATCCAGCTGCCAATATATTCGCCTATTCAGGAAATCGCGTGGTTGCAACTGCCACCTCTCACCTGAATGAACAGCAGTTTACCATTTCTGGCATTCCCAGAGGTGTTTCGGTCTCTATTGAGGCTGAAATTAAGGGTTACCGCATGAACGGGCCGGTAGTGGTCTATCCTTCCGGCGACTTTCAGGGAACCATCTATCAGACCTTTTCGCTTAAGAATAATTTTTCACCGATCATGCGCGATGTGAGAGTTGTAATCTATAGCAATTCTCTTGCCACTAATGACTTTGTTGGTGGCTACTGCGAACAAACCGGTACTCAGTGGGCACAGACCATTGTTACTAACCCGCCGGGCTTTACAATTGGCACTCCGCGTGTAATCGATCTTGGCACCAATCAGGTCCCAACTGGTTATACTCTTATGTTTCGGGGATACATTGTGGGGCAAGGAAAGATTGGCAATGAAGAAGTACTTATTAATGACGACGGAGCGGATGCTCAGATCGTAACAATACAGGTGAATTAATTATGAACAAGCATTCTTCTGGAAAAATCGGGAGGTTTAACAATATGCAACTTAGATTCTGGGGCGGCTGGTTTCTGGCGATTGCCGGATTGGCCATTGTGTTGAGCATGGGCTGCGAAAAGGGCGCTCTTGGCGTTAAACCGGCAATTGTCACGGGGTATATCGTCAAGGCCGACAACGGTGAAGCTATCCCCGGTGCTACGGTCAGGATAATGTCAAAAGAAGGTACTGTTGGTGAGACGGTCAAGGTGGGTAGTAACTTTATGACCACCATTACTGATGCCAATGGTCGCTTTTGGTTCGATAACGTAGTCCCTGACAATATTATGGTTGAATATTCGAAAGGCTCAAACAAAGGTACTTATCCGTCTGCCACTACTTCAACAACAGACACAGAAACTGGTGCTACCAGCGAAGGTGCCCAACTCGAAGCCGTTTATGTAAAAAGTGGTGCCATCGTTGATCTGGGTTCTTTGCCGTTGACTCAGATAGCGGGCACTTTGCCCTCGAATATTACTATTAAGCTCGACCTTGTAAACGCGACAACACTCGAAAAAATTCCTGCTGGTGAAAAGTTCGTTGTCACTCTTAACGGAGTGCCTCTTTTAAATACTGCAAATAGTAACTCTTTGACTGCAGGTGAACTGCGCGATGGCATTTCCAAAGCATCTGAACAGGCATTGGATATAGTGGTTCGTCATGATAGTGATACTATTCTTTACCAGACAACCACCCCCAAGCATGTTGTCGTGAATGGCAGCGAAATTTATGAGACAATACTGCTTACTCCTGTTAGCTACAATCTGTTTCTCAGATGTGTGAATGTGCCAGATTACATAACCGTCAGCTCCGCTTTGGTTAATGTTTTTGCCGAGGACAGTGAGACGAATCCCTCAAGACCGCCACAGATTCTTGCTACACACACCTTTCCAGCTACTACTCCTGTTGCAGGAACATTGCCCTCTCTGATTACGATCTCAGCTCTTTCTATGCCAGTTGATCTGCGTATTCAAGTTCGTGGTTATCAGGATGAAGTGTTGAAAATTGTTCGTGATAATTTGACAGATGGCACTCAGGGTAACTATCGAATTGATATTGATTTCCTGGGTAACAATTCCACCCTGTCTTCGACTTATCATCCGACAACAAACAATGTCGTAGGTATTTTTGACAATATGCTGAGGCGCGACGTGGCTCTTTCTATAGCTGGTCCAGACTTGTCAGCTAACAGTTGGGTGGATGCAATGATAAATCTGCCTTATCTGAGAATAAGCACTCCCGTTACAGAGAACTTTGGCTTACCAAGAGCATACAACAGCAGTGACAATTGGATTGCTTCTTACCCAAGTTTTTGGAGTGGTGGCAATGTAAGTCCTGGAACTAACGGTTTATCAGACACATCTGCTGTGATTATATTCCCAGGCGTTGCGGTTGGCTATGCGCTGGGCTACACAGTAACGGTCGATCCTGCTTTGGGCAGTGCTGGCTATGCTTCTGGCTCTTTTGGTATCTCTTACCCGACTGTGGGCACCAGCGAGTTAATGGTCTCGCCCGAAATTGAACCAGGTGCAGGCACGACTTTGGTGTTTGGTGTGCCCGCCAAGCGGTCTACTGGGACTTAAGATTTCTAAAACAAAACCAGCCAGCGGCTTATGTCGCTGGCTGGTTCTATTTTAGGACGATTTATATGGCTGAGGTACCGTTTTTGTAGTCGATGCCGAGGTGAACGGCAATAGTAGCGGCGACATCCCAGAAGCCTTGGCGGATACCGAGATCTTTGCCGGGGCGACCTTTCTGATAGACGAGCAGTGGCACCGCTTCGCGGGTGTGGTCAGAGCCCTTATAGGTCGGGTCGCAGCCGTGGTCGGCGGTGATGATGAGCAGGTCGTCTTTTTCTAGCTTGTTGATAAATTCGGCCAGCCACAGATCAAATTCCATCAAAGAGGCTTTGTAGCCATGCACATCGCGGCGATGACCGTATTTCATGTCGGTATCGACGAGATTAGTGAAAATCAGGCCTGATTTGATATTGTCGAGCGCTTCGACGGTTTTTTGCATGCCATCTTCGTTGCTTATGGTCGTGACATGGGGTTCAACGCCCTGCCCGGCAAAAATGTCATAGATCTTGCCGATGCCATAGGTTGGTATGTTTTTGGCTTTGAGCACATCGAGCAGAGTTTCAGCAGGAGTCAGACTGAAATCATGGCGGTTGGAAGTGCGCGCATAATTGCCAGAGGTGCCAAGAAAAGGCCTGGCAATTACACGTGCTGCTCCGAGTTCCGGTGGTTGCAGCATGTCGCGTGCAATCTGGCAGATGCGGTACAACTCAGGCACTGAAATTACTTCTTCGTGTGCCGCAATCTGAAAAACTGAGTCGGCCGAAGTATAGACTATCGGTTTGCTCGTTTTAACATGTTCGTCACCCAGTTCATTGATGATCTCGGTGCCCGAGGCCGGGTAGTTGGCAAGTGTCTGTCGGCCGATAGCGGCTTCGTACTTTTCGATAAAGTCTTTGGGGAAGCCTTTCGGGAAAACCGGAAAGGCGAAATCAAGTTTCATTCCCATCATTTCCCAGTGTCCGGTGGTGGTATCCTTGCCTGGCGACAGTTCATACATCATACCAAACGAGGCGCTTGGAGAAGCTGCTGGCGGTACGCCCTCGATCTCGGTTATGTTGCCGAGTCCCATGTTCTGCATGGTCGGCAGATCGATGCCGCCGCAGGCCTTTGCTATGTTAGGTATGGTGGCGGCACCAATGTCGCCATATTCATGCTGGTCAGGCATCGGCGCTATGCCGGCGCTGTCTACTACTATACATATTGCTCGCATATATTTCTTTCCTTTATGTTATTGCTTTCTAATCGTGCTCGTGCTCGTGCTCGTAATCGTAATCGATATTTAATTTCGCTTACCAGTTTCACAAAGCACAATATACGTAGATTCAACGAGTTGTTAAATTGCTATCAAAAATATACAATTTAACCGCCCCACATGCAAGCAGGGGTTCAACATTCGGTGGCTCTTTAGGTGGCTCTTATGGCTTCAGCCATTAGAGCCACCTATCCCGCAGTGCTCACGGGGCTGAACCCCTACGCGAATGTATTTAATACCAGCCCTAAAAGGGATTCACGTAATCGCAGCCGCAGGCAAAAACTAGGGTTAACGAGATTTCGCACAATTTGCGCAGGAAGGCTGGCAAACGTAAGATACGAAGACGCAAAATAAACCTGTTTTTCGGATATTACAAAATCAGTAGATTTAGGGTAGAATCGAAGCAGAGAAGATTGTATGAGTAGCTGACAAAATGCTGCGGGTCTGTCTTGCAGCATATTAATGGCTTGCGTGTCTGCACTCAAAAAGAGGATAGCAATATGGAATCAAAAAAAACCAAAAAAACTTTTGATGAGATCATAAACCATGCCAACAACAAAATAGAACGACTAAAAGGCAAGAATGACTCCGCACAGAACCCTCATATTTTTGAAGGTGAGATATTTTTAGAAAAATTAGTTGTTCTGCATCAAAAAAAGCCCTCAGCTCCCATACTTGAGTTGGCGGACGAACTCCACACTCTCGACAAAGAATCGCTGAAAAAGCATTTCGCCAAGCTTATTGAACAAGCCCGTGCCTTTGCAATTGCCAGCAAAATGTCTGAGGAAGAGCAAAATGATCACCTGGATGGCGTAAGACAAAAAAACAAGAAAGAGCTTCAGATTTTCGATGCTCAGGTGCGCTTTAATCTGGATCTTCTCAAATATGAGGCGTCTGAAGATGATGAAACATTGGTTTCAATTCTTGCCGCCAAAGGGTATAAAGCATACCCAATCGCCGAACTCAAGGTATTATTCAGTGGGGGGGGCCTGGGGGCGAAGCAAAAACTTGCCCCCCCGCTTCCCAAACAAAAAATTGGGTCGGGTGGCTACGATGTTGTAACAAACGGAACATTCTTTGGATATACAGACAAATGCTACCCGCTTGGCACTGTTATACGCAATGGCATTCTGGATTACGAATGCAAACACCCTAAAACTCAAAACAGAGGCGGCATTGCAGTTTTAAACAGCGGCAAAATTGTCATCAAAGGTGCCCAAGGAGGAACGCCGGAAGACATTAAAAGAGAATTTGGACAACCTTGCGACCCGGTAAAAGATTATATCGGCGGTGGCGTCTTGCTCAGAGCCAACAAAGAAACGTTTCCAGGTGAGCAAATTTTTTATGAGCAGCAATTTAATGATATGCAATCGGGCTATGATAATTCTGATAATGGTTTGAAGGCTAAACAGATGTACCGAACCTGGCATGTTGTATTTGGCCTGCATCAGCAAAATCCTTATCTGATCATACCTGCGAAAAAAAAAGATGCACAAGCCTTTCAAAAGGAACTTGAGAAGGCCGGTTTTTCTGATGTAATAGAATTTAACGGAGGCAATGAGTTTTGTTTAAGCGATTCAGATAACCCTGAACACAAGAAGGGAAAAAACAGCCCCACAGGCTTTGGAATAAAAATTTCCAGGGATGATGGGTCATGAGATTTGCA
Organism: Candidatus Rifleibacteriota bacterium; assembly: GCA_018818125.1. Lineage (GTDB taxonomy): Bacteria > Muiribacteriota > Ozemobacteria > Ozemobacterales > Ozemobacteraceae > Rifleibacterium. The sequence continues at coordinate 14,581 of JAHISQ010000177.1, read as the reverse complement.
ATAATAATTCTGGTAATTCTGGTAACTTTTATTCCTGGTCTGCAGTCTGCCGCCCAGACACCAGTAGCAACTCACACGATTGAATTGCCGGGCGGCGTAAAGATGGAATTCTGCCTGATTCCTGCCAGCTCGTTTACGATGGGCCCAAGAACACGGTCACATGAAGGCGGGCCAGCCGATAAAAAGCCAGATGTTATTCTAACGAGAGACTTCCACATGGGGAAATATGAAGTCACGCAAGCGCAGTGGACAGCGGTTATGGGGAGCTGGGACAGAGAAGAACGCGAACGCGAGTATATCAAGGTATGGATGATGTATGAATACAGAATGCCTTATGATACCATCGAGATTCCCATAAACAGGCCGGATTGGACAGGGGTAGGCGACAACAACCCTGTTTATTGGGTGTCATGGTATGATGCGGCGCAATTTTGCAATGCCCTGAGTGTTATGCAGGGGCTCACACCCTGCTATGAAATAGTTGAGAAAGATGGTTTTTTTGAGGTCACCTGGAAGACAGAAAAATGTGATGGTTACAGGTTGCCGACCGAAGCTGAGTGGGAATATGCCGCGAGCTGTGGAATCAAGGAAAGCAAATACTACTGGGGAGACGAAATCGATGAAGCTTATGTGCAGATTACCCCGCAGATTGATCCTCCCCGGAGCTTTCCTGTTGGGCAGAAAAAGCCGAACGCTTTCGGCTTGTATGACATGATAGGCAATGTTTCCGAATGGTGCTGGGATATTAAAGATATAGGTTATGTGGCTATGGACCCCAGAGGACTTGATGACGATGACAAGCCCATATCGCCTGAAGGATGCCCCTGTGTGATTCGTGGTGGCGCAGAACAAGGTATGAGAGAGACTTATCGATGTGGTTATTACAGTGACAGACATTCCAGCATCGGTTTTAGGATCGTCAGGATCGCAAGAACTGTAGATCGGCCTCGCGACTTTTTTGTGCGGGAGAGCAAGAAAAAGTTACGCGAGCTTGCTGAGGAAAGAAGGCGGCAGTGGCTGAGTGAATAAGGTTACCCGAGCAATCGCTCGAGGCTCATTAATTTGGCGACGCGGTTGGCGTGGCGACCGGGAGCCGGCGAGGTTTCGAGCCAGAGATCGACAATTTGTTTCATGTAGCCGGTGCCAATAACCATACTGCCAAGAGTAAGAACATTGGCGTGGTTATGTTCGCGACTGTTGCGTGCAGAATAAAGATCATTGCAGCAGGCTGCGCGAATGCCGGGAACCTTGTTGGCGGCCATGCATGAACCAATTCCGGCACCATCGATGACAATGCCGACGCTAAGCGGATTTTTTGCTACCGAAGCTGCAACGAGATAGGCTATATCCGGGTAGTCTACTGGCGCAGTAGAATAAGCGCCCATGTCTTCAACAACCAGATCTTTACTTAACAAATATTTTTTAAGTTCTTCTTTTAGCGGAAAGCCACCGTGATCGGCGCCAATATAAATTCTGGGCATCAGATAAACTCCCTAAACAGCTCAGGGCGTGGTCGTGGAATGACCACATGATGGACGACCAGTCCTTTGCCTTCGAGTGCGTCAAGGCCGGCTTTAACGGCAGCTTCAACCGCGGCAACATCGCCGGTCATGGTATAAAATGCTTTGCCGCCGATAGCCATGGCAATACGCAGCTCGCACAGGGTTACGTCGGCCGCTTTTACCGAGGCGTCAGCCGCGAGGATGGTTGAAACTATATCGAAAGTTTCGACAACGCCGAGCGCGCCGGTGGTGTCAATCTCGTTGGTGGCGGTAATTGCCGGATAAATCTGGGAATGCAGGTTTGGTATTATCAGGTCATTTACCAGATAGCCCTGCCCGAGCTGAATGCCGGCGGCAACGCTAGCCTCTACTGCGGCGACATCGCCCCAGACCAGACAGATAAACTTGCCCGGGCATACGGTTCGTGAGAGAACCAGCTCAACCGAAGCGGTTTTGAGCATGGCATCGGCAACCAGATAGCCGATAGAAATGCTTGAAAGTTCGATCAGGCCAATGGCATTTCCGCTGATTTTCATTTATCTTTCCTCATTCTCTGACAATCACTATTGCCTGGTCGGTGACAGAAGCAATTTTTCCGCTTATCGAAGCATGCAAAGAAGCGCCGAGCTTGCCTTCCGGCATGGCTGCGATCAGTTGTCCGACACTGACCTTGTCGCCAGCTTTGATTACTGGCATGGCCGGTGCGCCGATGTGCATTTTAAGCGGCAAGGTAACTTTTTCGAAGCGCTGGGTGATCTGCTGTAGTGGAGCCTTATGGTCGTAGTCGAGCAGGGCGAGCTTTTTGATCAGGCGCTCGATGCTGACCCGGCGAACTGAACGCATCGGGTGAACAGCCGGCTCTCCCTTAAATTCTGCAAGCTTAACACCGTTACCGAGATGAAACTTTTTGGCGATCATGCATATTTCGCGTGGTGGCAGGTCTTCCGGGCATGAGAACAGTGAGCACAGACCGCATTCGCTGCAAAATACAGAGTCTACAGCATAGTCGCTCTCTGCATAGGGTGCGAACTGGGCGGTGCGCATAGCCTTGTGCGGGCGTATCGGGTAACCGAGCAGTGCGCGCGGACAGAGTTCAGAACAATCAGTGCACTGATCACAGGCCGAGCGCGCAATGCGTGAATTCTTCTTGTCACCATTCGACATTTTTCTGATCAGCACGTGATTTTCTGGCAGTGCAATCAGACCACCGCAGGTTTTGCTGACAATGTCTTTGTCTGGGTCGGCAATAAGTTTGCCCATCATTGGGCCACCGTCGATAATTCTCAGACCATCAAGCTTTTTAAGCCCGCCAAAAGCCATGGCTTCTCGCACGGTAATGCCAATCGGCACTTCAATAGTGCAGGGGTGGGGCACTTGACCGGCGATAGTGAGAAATTTGCTGACCACCGGTGCATTGCGCCCGATGTTGAGCAGGGTCTCGACGTTAATGACGACGCAGCCTATGTTGAGCGGAATTCCGCCGTGCGGTATCAGTTTGCCAGTGGCTTCATAAACCAGCTCATATTCGTCACCTGCCGGGTAAAAATCACCGAGCGGCAACATCTTGATACGTTTGTCTGGTATGTTTTTGCTGAGCCAGGACAGTAGATCTGCATATTTTTTTTTCATACCGATGTAGCCGGTTTTGGCACCGGTCACATCAAGGGCTTTGATCAGACCTTTGAAGAAATCTTCGCTGCAGTGCTTCATGATCTCTTTGTCTTTGTGAAGCAGCGGTTCACATTCGGCGGCATTAACAATGACCGCGTCAACATTTCGTGCGGCCAGTTTTACGTGAGTCGGAAACCCGGCACCACCGCAGCCAACCAGACCTAATTGTGAAAAATCAGCGCTTGTCATTCTACACGATTCTGAATGCATCGACGATTACACACCGGCGCAGACGAGTGAACGAGCGGGCGGTGGTAATGCCTTCACCAGTTGGTGAAGCGATGGTCATGGTGGTAGTGCCCTCTCCGCCAAGTCCCAGACCAGCGTAGCTCGGGCCATTCTTGACAAAGATGCTGCAATCGCATTTCCGTGCCATCTGATGCAGGTTGTCGATATTTTTACTGTGCATCGTCGCAGTGTGGCGGTTGCCATTCTCGACTTTGACTGCCAGGTCTATTGCGGCGTGAACGTCGCGCACTCTGACCAGCGGAATTACCGGCATCAGCAGTTCTTCGACGACAAAGGGGTGATCTGGTGTGACTTCACATAGAACAATGCGGGTCTCAGCGGGAATTGAAACGCCAATTTCCTGCATTATCACTGATGCGTTGCGCCCGACCAGTTTGCGATTCGGCATGCCCTTACTGTCGAGGCAGATTTTTTCAAGCTGCATGATTTCGCGCGGCGAAGCTTCATAGGCGCCGCTGCTGCGCATGTGCTGTTTGAGCTCGTCGGCGACTGATTCGACCACGATAATCTCTTTCTCGGCAATACAAAGAACATTATTGTCGAGGCTTGCACCAGAAATGATATCTCTGGCCGCTTTTCTGAGATCAGCAGTTTCGTCGACCACCGCAGGAGGGTTGCCTGGGCCAGCGGCGACGTATTTTTTACGTGATTTTGAAGCTGCTTCAACAACGGCCGGGCCCCCGGTAACGGCGAGAAGCCTGATGCCGGGATGGGTCATTATTTTCTGGGCGTTTTCGATACTGGCGTTGGCTACTGTCACCAGAAGGTTTTCTGGGCCACCTGCTTCGACGATGGCGTCATTAAGAAGGCACATGGTGAACTGGCTGCATTTTACTGCTGCCGGATGAGGTGCGAAAACTACCGAGTTGCAAGCTGCAACCATGCTGATAGAATTGTTAATTACTGTGGCAGTTGGATTGGTCGAAGGAGTAATGGCGCCAATGACTCCGTAAGGAGCTCTCTCGGTGATGGTCAGCCCATTGTCGCCGGTAAAGGCTTCGGGAATGAGATCCTCAATTCCGGGAGTCTTTTCGATGACGAGCTTGTTTTTTTGAATCTTGTCATCGACTCTACCATAGCCAGTTTCCTGGTTGGCGAATTTTGACATTTCTTCGACTTTTTCGAGGGCGCGCTTGCGCATATTCGCAATGATCGCAGCTCTGGTTTTCAGTGGCAGGTCTGCCAGCTGTTTCTGGGCGCGATTAGCGGCAGCAACCGCATCGTCAACTGAGTCAAATATTCCTCTGCCGGTTGCCGAACGGGTGATCGGCGTCGGTAGTGTGCCAGTGCCTATTTTTTTGAGCACTTCGGACACAATAAGCTGCAAATCTTCCCTTGAAACGCTCATCTATGTTACTCCGGGTTCAGTGAAAGTCCGGCAGCCTCAGGAACGTTCTGAATCGAAAACTACCTGGTCGACAATTGCGCAAATAGCAGCATCAACAGGCTTTTTGAGGGTTTGCTCGGTAAGACGTGCCGAGCTTCCAGCTACGACCAGAACTTTCTCTGAGGCGCCAGCTCCAACCGCGTCGACAGCAACAACATGATTTCCGGTTGGTTTCGCGCCATCCAGCGTCAATTCCTCGACGATGAGCAGTTTGAGACCAACCAGACTTTCATCTTTGCGGGTACAGACAACTGTACCACATACGCGGCCAAGTATCATATTTTAATTCCGATGATTATTTTTTAGTGCCAGCCAGAATTTCTCTGATGGGAAGAATTTCATCAAGGTTAGAGTGGGGGCGGGGAATTACGTGAACAGAAACCAGTTCACCAAGTTTTTTGGCAGCTGCGGCGCCGGCATCAGTAGCGGCTTTAACGGCAGCAACATCGCCTCTTACAAAGGCTGTTACATAACCTGATCCGATTTTTTCCCAACCGACCAGTCTTACATTGGCAGCTTTTACCATTGCATCACATGCTTCTATAAGAGCTGTTAATCCACGTGTTTCAATCATACCCAGTGCTTCCTGCATGACGACCTCCTGAAAGTTTTCTTAAGAATAAATTTAATTATGCAACTATTTCGACCATGTCGCCGTTGCTGATGCCGGCGGCGTTGGCTTCATCCGTATCGAGATGGAAATCAAGAGCGAACTTGTCGCTGACGCGAACGAGAACATTGTTAAATACAACAGACCTGGGTCCAGAGGATTTTATGGAAACTCTGTCCATGTCTTTGAGCCCGAATTTGGGGGCATCAATCGCGCTGATGTGTATGTGTCGGGCGGCAACGATCACGCCTTCCTTGAGAGTTACTGCGCCTTTGGGGCCGACCAGAACGCATCCTGGAGTGTTGGCAGTGTTGCCGGAGTCTCTGACAATAGGCTTAACGCCAAGTTTGAAGCAGTCAGTTACAGACACTTCGACCTGAGTGGAAGGGCGAACTGGCCCAAGAATGCGGCATTTTTCGATGCTGCCTTTGGGTCCTACGAGCAGAACAGTTTCTTCTGCGGCAAACTGGCCTGGTTGTGAGAGGGGTTTGAGCTGCTTGAGTTCGGAACCCTTGCCAAAAAGAATCTCGAGGTCAGCCTGTGAGACGTGCAGATGACGATTGCTGACTCCGCAGGAGATCGATCCCGACTTGATTCTGCCGTGCAGGTCAATATGTTTAAGAACTTCTGCTACAATGGTCTTTACCTGATTTTCGTCCATCATTCCGGTTCAGTTTCCTTTCCTGAAAGCAATTTGTTTTAATAATTCATGATTCGCGACTATAGCTGCAGGGCCGGTTGGCAGTTCGTTGCCGATAATCAGCTCAGCCATGTACAACGGAGTTAGTGTCATTGTGTCTGAACTTTCAGAGGCAATTATATCACAGACGCTTGAAGACGCAAGAGTAAAAGTCGAAAAAAGAATCAGGCCATTTTCTTTTGCCTGTTTGATAAGGCTGAGCAAATTTTGGGGGTCAGTGTAAGGTTTGCAGGCCGGTATAACAGCACCGATGCAGTGCATGTCGGCAAGCATGGCGGCTGAGGTTTCACCGGTAAAGGCTCCCTGGGCTGCCCAGTGAATGACGGGCGATACTGTTTTACCCTGCAAAGCCGGATATAAACTGTTGAAAATCGGCAGTAATACAGGATTAACCAGAAAAAGCAAGTTGGGGTATCGCGAATTAAGATCGAATAGTTCCACATGCATTTTTTTGAGTGCGTCGCTACTTTTTGCTTCGACTGGCCAGATGAGCTGCAACTGTTCTGAGTCCTGATCTGACTGACTGATATTAAGAGAATCAGCGACTTCAGATGCCCAGGCGGTCAGCCGACTGCCTGCCGGGATTTGTCTGATGTTTTGCTGATGCATTTCACGGATGTCGTCTGCGGTGAGAAGTTGACTGGTTTTGCTGCCATTTTCTGAAAAAATGGGCAGATTGCCATTTGCAGCGTTCTCTGAATTTGCGTCAGTAATGAGCTGTTCGAGGTGTTCGACAATAATATAGCCGATACCAAGCTGTAGCATGTCACTGCCTGGCTTTTGCATTTTGTCGATCAAAAAATAGATTCTGGTGTCTGTTGGGTGCGAAAGCAACTGCCAAAGTGCATCAGAAGCGTCGTCATCGCGAATTCCCAAGCTGACCTTGCGCAATGTGTTATCAATACTTTTAGCGTCAATAACGACGGCGCAAAGGTTGGAGAAGCTGATGTAACGCAGTGATTCAAGTCCCGTCATGCGACACTTCTCAAGTGCGGCAATAGAAAGTCGGCTCTGCAGTCCACTGCGGTCGTCACTGATTATCAGAATCTGGTTGCTGCTCATGCGCCCTATAATAACCGCTGATTTTCACAAAAGCAATTAGTTTCCAAACTTTATGCCCCGGCAAACGATTAAATTAGTTGGAAACTACATATTATCGCGTGGGTCTTTCCCCGATATATTCTAAGGCTATAAGCGTCAAATCATCATTTGGCGGGCAACTTTGTGCAAAACTTTCCAGGTCATCTACAATAACTGCCGTTGTCTGGTCCAGATTTCTGTCTTTACAACTCAACAGTATGGATGTGAATCTGTTCATACCGTAAAGTTCACCCACAGGTAAGCTTTAATCTTTTCTGAGCGGTGATTCTCTTAAATTGCCCTTGAGATAGGGGGTGGCGGCAAAGAAAATGGTTCGGTGGTGCAACAAGCGCTGCCCTGATTGCATCTGGCGATCTTCTGTCTGAATTATATTAACATGTGTAGTTTCGAGCAATAAAAAACCGCCTCGTGAGAGGCGGTTTTTTGAACCCCGCAGTTGCCGTGTAAAGATGAAATTGAACCCACTGAAGAAGTACGGTTGTCCGCCTGTTTAGTCTTAGAGGACTTCGTAGCGGAGTTAATCCACTCGTAAGTGTTTCTCTGAGATAAACAGAGACAGATTCCCTTTAAGATACAGGTATCGGCTCAATTTAACCTGCACCATCACGCACAACGCAGGGAAAAATTATCAAATAGCTTACCCTTTGAACATAACAAAATCATGGGTACTCCGCAAGGTCAAATAGCAAATTTTTTTTACATCGTTTTTACGGTAATTAGAAAATCAGGGCTTGGCAGAGGTGCGGCGGCGACCGTGTGATGTCTGATCTTGTGGTTGTTTATGGGATCGGCGTCGGGCGGCGCCTTTTTCTTTTCCGCTTTTGAGTGCCTTGCCGAGCTGGCCGAGAACGCCAAGTTCGAGGTGCTCCTCCTGGAGGGATATTATTTCGTCGCGGATCATTGCGGCCTTTTCAAATTCCATGCGGCCGGCGGCTGCATTCATCTCAGTCTTGAGCGCGTTAAGGAGTTCGGCAAGTTTCGTTTCGTCGATATCTTTGTGTTCGCGAACTTCGCCGCCTCCGCCCGGCAAGAACAGTGCCGGCAGCTGTTTGATGATCGTCTGAGGCACTATGCCGTTATCAGTGTTGTATTTTTCCTGTATCTCGCGTCGGCGCGCGGTTTCGTCGATGCAGAATTTCATTGCCTTGCTGATGCGGTCAGCAAACAATATTACTTCACCATTTACATTGCGGGCTGCTCGGCCGCAGGTCTGCATGAGCGACCAGGCTGAACGCAAAAAACCTTCTTTGTCAGCGTCGAGAATTGCAACCAGAGAAACTTCGGGCAGATCAAGACCCTCGCGCAGCAGGTTGATGCCAATCAATACGCTAATCTCGCCAGCACGCAGATCTCGAAGAATCTCGATGCGTTCGAGCGTGTCGATTTCGTCATGCAGGTAGCTGGTTGGAATATTCAGGTCTGAGAGATAGCCTGATAGTTCCTGTGCCATTCTTTTTGTAAGCGTGGTGACAAGCACGCGTTCGTTGCGTTCGATGCGCTGATTTATCTTGTCGATCAGATAATCGATCTGTCCGGCGCTTTTTATAACTGAAATTTTGGGGTCGAGCAGGCCAGTCGGCCGGATGAGCTGTTCTGCTATGCGATCCTGGGATGTGCTCAGCTCGTAAGGACCAGGCGTGGCCGAGGCAAAGAGCAGTTGACGTTTGCGCTCAAGAAATTCTTCAAAGGTCAAACAGCGATTGTCGAGCGCTGATGGCAGACGAAAACCGTAGTCAACCAGCGTCTGCTTGCGGCTGCGATCGCCAGCAGACATGCCTCGCAGCTGCGGCACAGTCATGTGTGATTCATCAAGAATGATCAGGCAGTCTTTGGGCACGTAATCGACGAGCGTGTCAGGTGGTTCTCCGGGCTGGCGGCCTGAGAAAAGCCGCGAATAGTTCTCTATGCCTTTGCAGAAGCCGGTTTCCCGAAGCATTTCCATGTCGTAGCGGCAGCGTTCGTAGATGCGCTGCGCCTCGATCATCTTGTGATTGTCTTCAAAATATTTAACGCGTTCCTTCATTTCGGCTTCTATGGCTGCAAGAGCTTTTTCCATTTTTTCGCCGGTAGTCACGAAGTGTTGCGCCGGAAATATGTCTACCGACTCAAGCTTTTGCGTCACTTCGCCCGTGAGCGGATCGAATTGCTCAAGTTTGTCGATTTCGTCGCCGAAAAATCTGACTCTGATTGCCTGTTCGCTCGATGCCGGAAAAATGTCAATGGTTTCACCACGGGCTCTGAACCTGGAACGGTGAAAATCCATGTCATTTCGTGAATACTGAATGTCGATCAGATCTCTAACCAGTTTCTGGCGTGGCATTTCCTGGTTTACCTTCAGTGAGACACGAAGATCGGCATAATCAGAGGGTGAGCCGAGGCCGAAAATACAGCTGACCGAGGCGACAACCAGCACGTCGCGCCGCGAAAACAGTGAAGTTGTCGCCGAGTGTCTGAAGCGGTCGATCTGTTCGTTAATTGCCGAATCCTTTTCGATATAGCTGTCGGTTGACGGGATATAGGCTTCGGGCTGATAGTAATCGTAGTAGCTGACAAAGTATTCGACGGCGTTTTCCGGAAAGAACTCTTTAAACTCGCTGTAAAGTTGAGCCGCGAGAGTTTTGTTGTGAGTGATCAGTAATACTGGTTTCTGCACGCGCTCAATGATACTGGCCATGGTAAAGGTCTTGCCTGAACCGGTAACGCCCAGCAGGGTCATGCGATCATGCGTCTTGTCAATCCAGCGACAAAGCTTTTTAACTGCTTCTGGCTGATCGCCTCGCAGCTTAAACGGGCTATGCAGTTTAAAATACTGGTTTTCTGTTAACTTCATAATACAGCATAGTATAATACTGATGGCCTTGCGTAAACTGTGAATTTTTTATGGGCAGTTTAATCTAAATAGATCCGGCTCAGGGTCTGAGCAAAATCGTAACAGCCAATTTTGTAACCGGTTTTGCAGTCGGGAGGTGAAAGAATCGAAGCAACAATACTGTTTGCGTCTTTGCGCTATCAGTGCGGGATAGAGACAGTGATAAATCGCCCGGGAATATTGTCGAACTGATTAACCTGTTTCTTGATGTCAGTCATGCAATTTGTACACAGAATGGTGGAGTCATAGATAAAATTATCGGCAATACTCTGATGATGTTTTTTCGTGGCTCTTTGAGCGGAGATAACCACCAGTTAAAGGCATGTAACACGGCATTGCAGATAATGGCGGCGTTTGCAGACGAAGGATCTTCTCGCAAATTCCTTTTTTCTGGGGGGATGAGCAGTGGCAATCTAGTTTCAGGAAAGATTGGTTCTCGCACCGGCAAACTTGATTACACTGTTATCGGCGATGCGGCAAATATGGCTGCCCGTCTGAAATCTCATGCCGAACATCTGGAGATACCGGCGGTAATTTGCTCGGATTCGCTGACAAGCTTGCGCAGTGATTTAATGATTATTAAGCCTGAGGCCGAGATCAGGATCAAGGGCAAAATTGATCGCTGTCGTATTTACAGGCTTGTTCCTGTCTAGAGGCAAAGCTGCTTATTATTTGTTCGTTACAGGCAGGCAACAAAGCTTTTTAACTGCTTCTGACTGATCGCTTCGCATTTTAAACGGGTTATGCCGTTTAAAATGCTGGCTGTCTTTTATCTTCATGGTATGCATGTTATACTATTGCAGGTTTTGCGTAAACTCCTGAAATTTTACGGGCAGGTTAATATGAAAATTTATGTTATAGCAGATATAGAAGGTGTCAGCGGTGTTGTCAGCTCAGCACAGACAGGTGGCGATTCGTGGCTCTACGAAGCTGCGCGTCTGCAATATAGTCGTGAGGTTAAGGCCGTATGTGAAGCGGCTTTACACGCTGGTGCCGAAGAAGTATATGTTAACGATTTTCATGGCAATGGTCTGAATCTTCTTTCAGACGCTTTGCCGCGCGAAGTAATGGTAATTCGAGGTGGCTTCAGACCTTCTTCTGGCTACGATCTGCTTGATGAAACTTTTTCCGGGGTTGTCATGCTTGGAGTACATGCTAGAACAGGTACTTACGGCGGCGTTATACCACACACTTACTCAAGCAAGCTGTCATTTGAAATTTTTGGTCAGCCTGTTGGCGAATTTGATGTGCTGGCGTTGCTGGCCGGCGAAAAGAAAGTGCCGGTTATTTTGATAAGTGGTGATTCAAAGGCGCTGGAGCAGGCAAGCACCAATCTGCCATCGACCCCAGGGGTGATAACCAAGTATTCCATTGGTACTGAAGGCGCTTTGTGCATGCACCCGGATCGCGTATGCGAGTTGCTGCGTGACGAAATGAGGCGTGCGATCAAAATTATCGACAGCATAGAGCCAGCCCAGATATCAGGGCCAGTTCAACTTAAAATCAGGGTTTGCGACGTATTGCTTTCTTCACGTCTTGAGTGGATCCCTGGGCTGAAGAAAATCGATGATGTTAGTTTTGAATTTGCCGGCAAAAATATGAGAGAAATTGCCGCTCTGATGTATGGCTGCGCAACTATGGTTGAGGCAAAGTTCTAAGATTCAGCGGCGGTCAGGGTTTTTCGATGCCAAACTGTTTTAATTTGCGCTGCAGAGTTCGCCGGGAAATCGCGAGTGCATCGGCTGTTTTTGAAACATTATAGCCATATTTTTTGAGCTGGCTGATGAGAATGCCGTGCTCCGCCTGTTCTATAAGGGTCTCCAATGTTTCGTTGCCAGAAGATGTGGGCGTTGTGTGATGTCTGGCAGACTGTTCGATTATCACCGGTGGAAAGTGTTCCGGCAGTATTACATCGTCGGCGAGCACGACTGCGCGTTTGAGTGCGTTTTCTAGTTCGCGTATATTGCCGGGCCAACTGTAGTCATTCAGCACTTGCCAGGATTCTTTTGACAATTCAGGTCGTTGGCAGTTGTTTTGCTCAGCAAACTTCTTTAAAAAGTGTTTTACCAGAAGCGGCAGGTCATCTTTTCGTTCCCGCAGGGGTGGCAACGAAATAGTCATTTCGTTTACCCTGTAGTAGAGGTCGTGACGGAAAGTGCCGACTTTGGCCATCTCAAGAACGTCTCGATTGGTTGCGGCAATTACCCGACAGTTAGCTGAGACTGGCTTGGTGCCACCAACCCGGTTGAATTGCTTTTCCTGTAGCACGCGAAGTAACTTGACCTGAGTTTGCAACGAAGTCTCAGTAATTTCATCAAGAAAAATTGTTCCCTGGTCCGAGATTTCGAAATAGCCCTTTTTCAGCCCGTCAGCGCCAGTAAAGGCGCCCTTTTCGTAACCGAAAAGTTCACTTTCGATTATTGTATCTGGCAAAGCGCCACAGTTGACCGGAATGAAGCTGTGCTTGGCACGATCAGACAGTGAATGTATAGCATGTGCAACCAGCTCCTTGCCGGTGCCGCTTTCGCCCTGAATGAGTATCGACAGGTTGCTGGCGCTGATTTTTTTGAGACAGGCGAACATCGAACGCATCGTTTCTGAACGCCCGATGATGCCGCTAAAGGCGATTTCACGGTTGTCGTCAGCATCCCCGGCAGAGTCAACTTTGCAGATGCTGGCCGGCGAAATTTCGACAACGTATTTGCGCGATATGCTGGTGAGCCAGGCAGGAAAAATTTCAATCAGCTGTTGTATCTCATATTCGAACAGCCGCATTTTGCGGCCCTCCTGCCATATCAAACCAGCGATTTCCTCGTGCCTGACAGCCTGCAGGTTGTCGCCAATCTGGTCAATCAACTTCTTGAGAATTAACAAGTATGGCACATAACGATCGGCAACCTGCGGTGCGGCAGTGTCTTCTATGCCGATGCTTAACAACACGCGCTGTCGCATCTCGGGTGGCATGGCAAGTCCGAAGTTTACTTCGAGCTTGCTGGCAGTATCTGATTTGAGGTGTTCGAACAGGCTGTCTACCTGCTTAAGCACATCTGGCGAGAAACGGGCAAGAAATTCACCTGCCAATCCCCGCATTTGCTCGGTTTTGTCCATTTTTGACCTATTTTTCGACGGGTTTGCGGAGTTGCTCCGGAATATCTACTCTGAGCTGCCGCAAAAAATACATGGCGACTTTATCGCCGGGACGTGCTTTGAGAGCTTTAAGATAAGCTTCCCCTGCTTCTTTTTTGTTGCCTGATTCATATTGAATTCGACCCAGCCAGCTCCAGGCCTCAGAGTTCATAGAATTGGTCTCTGTCGCTTCTTTTAACAGAGTTTGTGCGCTTTCTATGTCTTTCTGCTGATAGAACAGATATGACCATTTTCGGAGAGCTTCTGAGAGATAGAATCTGGCCGTAGATTTTTTTTTGCTGTCTGGAAACTTCTGCAAAAATTCACGCCATGATTCAGCTTCCCGGGCATGGAAGTTTATCTTGTTGAGTAACCGGGAGCGTTGATAAATAAGCTTTTCAGCCTGCTCAGGTTTCTTTTCCAGCAGATACGCAACTTTCAGGAGTTCCTTGTCGACGACAGCACGATCTGATTGTCCAAGCTTGAGCTCTTCGCGTGTCTGCCCGTTTATGCTTCCTAATACACGCATTTCGGCCAGTGGTGCGTTGCATTTGCTGCAATAATCAAGATTTGCCGGATTTTCAGTGCTACAGTCGAGACACTTGTTGAGCGGTGTCGTGCAATCTTTGCACTTTACTGTGTCCGATGCATTGATCGCTTGACATTCGCCGCAGATATTGCGCTGGGCAAACGCCTGAGGAAGCATGATGGCAATGAACATAAGCGCCAGCAAAAGTTTGAGCCCCAAATATTTAAAGTGTGCAGTAGTAGTCATGATAAACTCCATCGTTTAGTGGTATGAGCTCAGCCGCTTCGAGTGCTTTATCGCTGAGCATTATGCGACCAGGCTTAAGCGATGCAGCGGTTTTAAGAACCGAGGGTATTATGTCCTTTTCTCCTTTAAAGTCACCTTTGCGAAAAATATGCCACTCCCGACCGTCGTGACAGGCCAGGTAAGTGTTTTCCTGCTGAAAAATCTCAAACGTATCTGGTTTGCAATGTCTGAAGACAGCGTAGTCAGCTCCCATAAAGGCTTTTTGAATAATATATTCCGGTGGAAGCGGTGAGCCAAGAAAAGGATGTAAGCCCAGGCGGTTGATCTCGTCTGGGTGTAATACAACCCGCTCTGATCTGAGTAATCTGCCATGTTCCACTGCCGTGACATCAGCATAGCGATATTCACGGTCGGCTTGCATTCCTGTCATCGCCAGTTCTTCTTCTACTTTTATATTATCCGCGAAAATAACCATGCCTGAACATTCTCGCTTGCGCGCTTGCTCGCTGAGGCCTTCGAGCATGAGTCTGACAACCTGTGGAAAGCGTAAGTTTTCGTGAATGCGCCAGGCAAAGGCTATAGCGTTGTTGT
>JAHISQ010000176.1 GCA_018818125.1 Candidatus Rifleibacteriota bacterium | reverse complement strand
CGAAAATATGTCCGATGCGAAGGCAATTTTAATATTCGGGCCAGGCCAGGCAAAAAATGAACTGAAAAACAGGATCAAAACAGAAAGGCCAACCTGGAACACTCCCGACATCGAACCGGCAGACAAAATGACATCCCAGGAAATCGTCGAACGCCTGCTTAATTACAGACCCTACAAAGCAATGGCCGCAGGATAGTATTTGTTAAAAGTCCTCCCCCAGAGATCCCCGATAAAAATCGGGGGTTTTTTTATACCCTTGAAATGCCTTCCAAGGCAAAATCCGCTAATCCAGTAAGCATTATGAATCGACATCAAGAACGCGAGCAAGCTTCAAGTCTTGCAAAGACAAATATTCTTACCCGAGCTTAGACTCAGCTTAAGCTTCATTTCGCTCCTGTCCCGTCTCCAACGCACGAGTCAGGGAAAAAGCTTCCGAGTTCATTTCGTTCTATAAAATTCCCGACACCCAGATAATTAAAACGCAATGAGCTCCTACGATATTTTTTATTGTACTGCTTCGGTATCAAATAACCTGGCACATCAAGGCTTTTCAAAAGGTTATCACGCTCAATGACGTCTAAACGCTTCTCTATGAAGCATTTTTCAACATACTCCCTGAACTGCGTCTTAATTTCTTCGCGATGCTCGACCAGAATTGATTTGGTATCGTCATGGCTAAGGAAACTGGCGTGACGAGAACTAGTCATAAAAATCGCATGATAAGTAAAAACGCCAAGGATGATAAGGACAATCAACTCTGACTGTGTCAAAGGTCTTTTCTGAATCATCATCCACAAAAACACGAAAAGAAAGGTAATTACCAACCAGGCGAGCCTCGTCTGCAGGCGCTTTGTTTCGAGCAATTCATGCAAATTACTCGCCATTAACCTGCGCTCTTCAAGCTCTCTAGTAACAGCCTGATTTCTTATGAACCCTGCGAACGAGAATAGAACTGGCCCCCATGGGACGTGAATGAAAGCTTCGCTGTCTTTAACATCTGATGGCGGCGGAACAAGAGGGAAATCATAGAGGTCCCGTAATGGCCCTGAAACGAGCAGATAAGACTTAGATGCAGGAGTTGGCAATACGGCCCGGGGAAACTCCCCAGGATCCGCGGAAATTTGTATCATTACTGACGAAAATCCAAATGGATTGGCGACAATTGATGCAACATCAGTCAGTTCCTGAAGGCCCTGTTGAAGATCCTGGAGATAAGCAATGTTTGCAGATGATGTACGTCGAATAACAAAATCATCCAGTTTCGGTTCAGCCAACAACCTCTCAACAAGGATTTCTATCGGGCAGAAAATAGGATAGACGGACACGGCCAGCAACGAACCGACAATTCCTGACAGCGAAAAAAATAGTATTATCAGGGTGATCATCCATGAAGCATGAGAGTAGGGCTCTCTATCCTGCATAGAATCGGATCTTTCTGGCAAATTGTCCTTCATTGGAAACAATCTCCTGTTAAGCGTTTAAGCCCTCATAACAATACAATTCAGCCAGGAAAAAGCGCAATAAATAATCCAGGCATGAGGATAGACTAATCAGCACATGATTGCGAAACATCTTTTCTCCAAA
Source organism: Candidatus Rifleibacteriota bacterium (assembly GCA_018818125.1). Taxonomy (GTDB): domain Bacteria; phylum Muiribacteriota; class Ozemobacteria; order Ozemobacterales; family Ozemobacteraceae; genus Rifleibacterium. The sequence goes on along the minus strand of JAHISQ010000176.1, from coordinate 69,672 downwards.
AAGATTGCGATTCCATTTATTGCCAAAAAAGCGCTTTATTGTTTTAATTCAGCAAACAATAAAATAAATTGAACCTTCAGCTGATTTTGGCGTAATGGTTGTGTAAACAGAAAAGTCTTTCAGGATGGTCGCAACAAAAAATGGAAACACGGCAGGAGCTACAGAACTGGTTTAAGGTATACCACCAGGATCTGTTTCATTTTCTTATAAAACTGACAAATGATCGGTGTGTCAGTGAGGACATACTGCAGGAAACCTATGTTAAGGCATATCTGAAACTACATCTATTTGACAGCAACCGTGGTTCGATTAAGAACTGGTTGTATAGGATTGCGATCAATCTTTACAGAGATCTGGTCAGAGCAAAAAATCGCGAGATTAGTGCTTTGCAAAAAGTCGCGATGGTGTACAATGACAGAGATTCGTATTCTAACGAAGTGCCTGAAAAAAAAAAGACGGAGATGATGAAGAGAGCGTTCGCAAGCATCGGCGAAGAAAAGAAAACGCTTCTACTGTTAAGTGTAAGACATTCTCTGGAAGACATGGCCGAAATCTTTGAGATTCCGGTTGGAACAGTGAAAAGTCGCATTCATTACGCCCGTAGAGAACTTAATAGCCGCCTTGAACAAATTCAAAGGAGTAACTACCATGAATAATCAGATTGAAAATGACACGCTGACGAGCTTTTACAATGAGAATCCAACCGCGGCGCCGGGCGAGGTCTTTTTCGAGAAGGTGCTAGATGGACTGGCCAACCGAACTGCTGGCTATCTTATTTCTTCGCTGGCCGGACTTTTTCTCCTTCTGGGCATTCTTCCGGCCCTGTATTCGACAATCAAAATTCTTCATTCTGCCGGCATGACTGATATTACTCTACTGGAATCTCTGGACAAAGCCTTCTCTGCAGGTGGCATCATCATGGTTTTTCACACATTACTGTTTCTTGCAGGGGGAATAGGCATGTTTTATTCAGTGCAATGGGCCAAACCAGTCCTCAGCTATGCATTTTGTTTCACTCTTCTGACCGCACTCTTTGAAATGCGCTACGCGGGACTTATTACTCCGGATGCCCAGGGGCTTGTCAATATAGCAATACTGGTCCTGGTGGTCACTGCAGCGTATGGGGTCTCCCGGCTCTATAAAAAAAGCAGTCTGACAGCAATTCGCACTCTGGCAGTTCTAAATGTGATCCTGTCAGGGTTGAATGTGATTGTAATCACAAAATTTTTCTGGAACATCGGACAGTTTGCCGGGGATCGCCACATTCAGTATCTTTCTCTGATGATATTTTCTCTGATTCTGATTCAGACTTACCACCTTGGCCGCGAGTTTATCCCGGTCTGGCTCAGCTCCAGAACTTCAGCACAGAAAGATTCGGCAAGAATAGAATAGAATAGAATAGAACAGTCTGTTTCAGACTTTCGACTCTACCAAACCGCCCCTTTTCCCGTTGGCTTGAAGGAACACGGCTCTTGACTCCAGACGCATTTCGCAGAATAGATTCCCAAGATCACTCACCGTTTCTGTTGAGCCAATCAAAAGATAGCCGTCAGGATGAAGATGTCTGAAAATTTTTCCAAACAACTCTTCTCTGGGCTTGGGTGAAAAATATATGGCTACATTTCTGCATACAATAAGGTCAAAACGATCAGGCAACACAAATGGGCGATGTAGCGATATTTGTTGAAAAGTCAGCGATTCTTTCAAAAAATCCTTTACCCGCCAATTCTTCGAGTTGGGCAAAAAGAAACGTTCGAGCGAAGCCGGCGGGACTCCACGTTCAACCTCAAAACGGTTGTAGCTCCCGATTTTTGCCGCCTCTATCGCCATTCGCGAAATGTCAGTAGCCGTAATGTGATATTCGTCTGGTGAAACCCCCATTTCATGCAGAATCATAGCAATACTGTAAGCTTCCTGCCCGGTAGAACAGGCAGCACTCCAGATTTTCAGTCTGCGATTTTGGCCCGATGCTCGACATTGCTTGAGCAATTCTGGAAAAACTACCCTGTGCAATGCTTCGAAAGGAGCTGTGTCTCTAAAAAATGAGGTCTCTTTGGTAGTAATCTGATCGATCAATTCTTCTCTTAGATCGCCGCGATCTGGATCTCGTGCCATAAAATAAAGGTGACTGAAGTTTGCGCACTGATACTTTTTCAACAGCCCCTGAAACCTCTCACGTATCAGGTATTCCTTATCTTCGTTCAAGCTCATGCCGGTCAGTTCAGACAAAAACTGGCTCCACAAGGCAAGTTCATTGCTATCGAGCTTATCTTTCACATTTTGTGCTCCTGGTTCAGAAGAAAGAAAAATCCTCAAAAAGAGTTATCTAAACAGCATTTCGGGACAATCTTTGTATTCCCTCTGCGATTGCGCTTAACGGCAGAATTTCATCAGCAAGACCAGCTTCTACAATGACCCTGGGCATGCCGTAAACCACGCAAGACTGTGCATCCTGCGCAATTATATAGCCACCAGCAGCCTTTATCATCCTGCCCCCCCCAAGACCGTCCGAGCCCATGCCAGTCATGACCAGAAAACCGACTCGGCCCGCAAAATTTGTTACCACAGAACGCAACAGATAGTCGATGGAAGGGCGACAGTTGTTCTCCGGCGAATCCTTACTGAGCCGTAAGACGTAACTATTTACGGCGCTGCCTCTGGCAAGTCTTACGTGTTCTCCCCCCGGAGCCAGATAGATATGGCCGGATTCGAGAATCATTCCATCTTTAATTTCTTCGACCCATAGCCCTGATCGTTCGCGAATACTTGCTGCTAAAGCTTCTGAAAATATAGGCGGTATATGTTGAACTATAACAACAGGCACTTTTAATGGCTCTTTAATACTGGAAAAAACCTCAGCGAGAGCTGGTGGTCCGCCAGTAGAAATACCAATTACAATCAGCTCTATATTCCTTGCAGACGTATTTTTCATTGTAGCAGCTGCTGAAGGAATCTTAACAGCAGTTGCCATGGCTATTCGCCCGACCTCTGCACTACCAGATTCAGTCGTATTTGAGATATCCATTGTTCGGCGAATCCGCAGACTCTCCATAAATGCCTGAATTGCCAGTTTAAATTCGGGGGCAAGTCGAAGTCTGGTATCTTCAATGGTTTCGGCCACCGGCTTCAGAACGAATTCAAATGCGCCAGCGCTCAAAGCTTTCATTCCCAGGAGACTCATGTTCGGCGAAGGACTGCTGACCACAATAACCCTACACCCGATCTGCAATTCACGGATTTGCCTGATAACCTCAAGCCCACTCATTTCCGGAAGATTCATGTCAAGAATCATAAGATCCGGTTTAAGATTCTGGGCTTTTTGAATGGCAATCTTGCCATTTGGCGCCTGACCGACAAGTTCGATACCCTCTATTTCCAGCAACAAATCGCTGATAATTTTCCGAAAAACCAGCGAGCTGTCTACTACCATGGTGCGAATTAAAAGGCTGTTCATTATATTTCGCTAACAGCCTCTCTGGAGCCAAGCAGTTCATCCATTATCAGCAGCCCAACCATTTTTCCGTCAAGGAAGAAAAAACCTGACACTACTTTGCAGAAAGCTTTTGGCAGATTTTCCGGACTTGCAGTCAATTGGTCTGTAGAAAACGGGAATATCCCGATAAGGTTGTCAACAAGAATCCCGACAAGCTCAGGCCCTGACTGAACGACAAGAATCCGTGATTCACCGTCATATTCCTGAGGAGCCAACCCCAGCTTGATAGCAGGATCAATGACAACAATAACCCGGCCGCGTAGGTTAAATACGCCCCTTACGTAATCAGGAGCATGATGAACCGGCCTTATATCAGGCAATGCAAGCACCTCCTGAATCGGCCCGGAAGAAATGCCAAGCAGGCTGCCACCAATACTGCAGATTACAACGAGCTGGCTCTCATCTTCGAGCAAGCCTCCGGCCAGTTTCATGAAGTGCGTCATCAGATCTTAAACTTTCCTATCATTGAGTGAAGCTGTTCGGCCAGCATAGACAACTCACGCGCGCTCGAAAAGACCTGCTGACTCGAATTGGTGACTTCATTCGAGGCAGAGTTAACTTTCGCGACATCCTTCGCAACTTCTTGAGCACCAAGAGCGATTTCGGCCATGCGCATATTTACAACTCTGATCCCGCCTGAGGCATCTGAGATGCTGCTAGCAATACTTCTGGTCACACTGGCCTGCTGTTCGATACTACTGGCAATGGTGGCAATAATATCGCTGACTTCTTTGATAATCTTACCTATGTTTTCGATATCACTGATTGCACTAACCGTAACATCCTGGATTCCGGCAATTTTCTTGCGAATGTCTATTGTTGCAATTGAAGTCTGCTGCGCCAGCTCTTTAACTTCGTTGGCAACTACCGCAAAGCCCTTGCCGGCAGCACCGGCTCTGGCTGCTTCGATAGTGGCATTAAGTGCAAGCAGGTTTGTCTGCGATGAAATACTGGTGATCGTTTCGGTAACCTGGCCTATCTCATGGGCTGATTTTTCCATGGCCTTGATAATTTCAGAAACGCCACTTGCCTGTTGGCTGGCATTTTGAGCAATACAACGCGCTCTTTCCGAATTAGCGGCGATATCGGTGATAGTAACACTCATTTCTTCAGTAGCCGTAGCGACAGTGGTCAAATTCATCGTCGTCTGTTCCATGCTGGAAGCTACCGAGACCGTGTTCGAGCTCATCTGTTCAACTGCAGATGCAACCAGCGCCGATCGATCAGATGAATCGCTGGAATTAGTTGCAAGCAGCTCAGAAATAGTTGTTAACTGGGTTGAAGAAGATGCCAGAGTATGAACACCATCGTTAAGTTGGCGAAACACCTGAGAGAGCTGTTTTACCATCAAAGCCAGAGCCTGCATCTGCTCATCCTGGCTTGAGCGTTCTTGCACCTCGACAAGAAGATCACCGGCAGCAACTTTCTTAGCAACGGCCGTCACACCGTGCAACGATCCGATCAGAGTATTTATACTATCTTTCAACACATTGAACTGACCATTATAATCTTCTGAAACCAGCGGAGGTATTTCGCCGCGGCTGAGTCGCTCAATATTGGTCGAAACCATTACTATCGGCCGTGATGTTGCTTCAAGAATATTATTCATCTCCTGCACCAGTTTGGCGAATTCGCCATGGTTGCGGGTCATGTCGCATCTGACCGAGAGATTGCCATCAAGAGCGGCCCGGGTGAGAGTGCGGCTGTCGCTGATAAGACTTGCGAGTGAGCCCCTGACCTTTTCAAGACTCTGAAAGATTGTCTGAAAAAGCTCGTAAATCGGTTTAGAAGCGGTATCTGGCGGAGTAATATCCCATTGCCAGTCAACATTGCCCTCAGACAGGCTTTGGAGACAGTCAGCGAGCCTGGTGAGTTCCTGATTCTGGTATTGGAATACTTTGCTCGAAGTCTGCGTGAGCCCTTCTATTTCCAGATGCGCATGTTCAGCCTTTTTAAGCAGATAATGATGGCAGTTCTCAACTCGATTCAGGTTGTTATGAATGGCGGTGGCCATTATTTCGCATTTGCCATAGCCGCATGAATTACAGTTATAAAGATCTTTTTCTTCATACTTTTCCATCTGCTCATAAATTTTTTTCTGCTCGGCCGGGCCAGGAATACGCGTAATATTGCTTTGAGTGCGATTCTCATAGCTTCGAGAATACAGTTTTGGTTTCCAATATTTACTAATCAGCTTTTCAAGTCCCTTGCGCGTACGATAAGCAGACATCGGCCCCCATCGGCGGTGCCTGTTCTGCATATGCTGGCTGCGCTCTTCGACCAGTCGCTCAACCTGATCAGGAGAGCCATGCTTGATGTCAGTTCCTGTACCACCATTGCAACCCATTTCGCAGTTAAGACAATCAACAAGCAGGGGCGCCTTTTTCTCCTGACGTAGACGATCCAGGTCATTGAGATAGTTGTAAATTGTATGCGGCCCTTCGATTTTTCGAGTCACCTTTTGCACATCAGGGTTCCAGCGTTCAGCCGTTTTGAGGAGCCCTCCCGGCGTAGAGAACAAAACCGCGCGCTCAGCTGGCGGATTATCGTATTCAACTTCCTGATAGCTGATCAGGCGGATATTCTCTTTCTCAAACCAGGCTTTCAGATTCGACATGGTAACGTTGTAATCGCCCAGTCCAGTCTGAACAAATTCACGTTTTTTGGCAATACAGGGCGAAAGAACGGCAATTTTATGGCTCGCGAATTGGGGCCAGAATTCACGAATAAGTTTGATAGTATGCAGCATGGGGCTGTCGGCAGGTGCAAGCGAAGGAAGCAATTCCGGGTGGTAAATCTCAGCATAGTTGACCAGAGCCGGGCAAGGTTGCGCAATTACCAGGTCAGGCTTGTTGTTTTTAATATGCTCAAGGTATGACTTTACCGTCAGTTCAGCGCCAAAGCTCACATCAAAAACACCAGTCACACCTCTGGCTTTAAGCCAGCCATTCAGACGCAGGTATTCATTTGGAAAAGATACCGAAACGGCTGGTGCGACGACCGCGATCATTGGTTCATGCCGCGCCAGAGCTTCCATAAAGCTGGCAGTATCATCCAGAGGCCGTCGCGCATCGTGCGTACAGGCTTTCAGACACTGTCCACAACCGATACACATGTCGGTGATAATTTCAACGGTGTCTCCAGAAGCATCATTGCAGAGCTTGACCGGGCAGGCGGCTATACATGCATGGCAATTAACGCAGTTATCTTTAACAACCTCAACAACTTTAGGTAACGGGCGCAACATCAGGTTTTCTCCCGGGAATTAGATTCAATTTTGCGGCGAGATGCCGTTTGGTATAGCGGAACTAAGCCATTCAGCCAGATACTGGTTCTCCAGCTTCTGAAAAACCTCGACAATTCCTTCAGCGGCAAGAGTTCTGGCATAATCGCCGCCATTCATTCGCAATGCCACAATCATGGCACCATTGAGCTTCTTTTCCTCACGCAGCCTGCGAACACTGGCAAAATTGTTCTGCCGCAGAAGATTCATATCCGCAAACAAGGCTTTATAGTCTGATCCAGGATTTGCCAGGCACTCGTCTATTTCAGTCCATGATCGCGCAAGTTTTACAGAAAAACCCTGATTTTCAAACTGAAGACGCAACTGGTTCTGAAAGTAATCCGATGGCTCAAGAACCAGTAACCGAGGAGCCTTCCCATGCTCGAAAGCCGATTCATGACTGAATTCAAGCAATTCAGGTCGTTCTCTGGTCAGGATTTCCCAGATATCTACAAACAGAACAGACTCATTATTCCAAACTTTAGAACCACCAATCCCTGGCTGCCGAAGAACGGTAACATCAAGGTCAGGATTCATCTCAAGCACCTCAATGGGAAGCGCAGCAACCAGACCAATTTCGCGGTTGCGAACTCGAATGACGATTACCCCGCATTCCTGATCATTGCGAATCGGAGCTACTTTGCTGGTGTCACTGATCATAAAAACCGGCAACATCTGGTCGCCTTGCTGAATCGCTTTCCAGCTGCCACATGACACGACATTCTTGAGCTTGATTTTTTCGAGTCTCGCAATAAGAAACAGAGGCAGCACAAGAGTTTGTGGCTCGCCACAGCGAAAAGCCAGAAATGGAACGGTGTTCGCTTCGTTTCTGGCGTCAACCACCGCTTCAACCATGGCTTTATTTAGTGAATGGTGCTGCCCCATTATATTGGCGCGAACGGCAAGTCCAAACACGTCAATAATAAGGGCTATGCGGCCATCGCCCATGATAGTCGCGCCAGAATATTCTGAAAGACCCTTTAAATCGCTGCCGAGTTGCTTCACTACAATTTCTTCGGTAAAAAGCGGCTTATCAACGACAATGCCATAAGAAAAGCTGCCAGTAGTTACAATCACGACATTAATATCGCTGGCAGCATGATATCGGCGACCGTTTTCCCGGGCTGGTTGATCCTGATCACCAATGTTACTGACCAGACCTTTAATTTTTGAATCGTAACGCGGCGAACGGCGATCGGCCAGTCGCTGCCGACGATCAGATTTTTCAACACCCATTTCCTTATCAGCAAATGTTCTTGCGTCACCAAGAAAAGCGTTCATTGAAATCAGCGGAAGCAGCTTGCCGCGCAAAACCAGCACATCCTGATTACCAATGACTTCAATTTTTCTCTTGACCATTTCAGCCGAAATCATCAGCATTTCAACAACATTCAGCTGTGGAATAGCAAAGACTTCACCACTTGTGGAAAGAATCAGCGAAGGAATAATAGCAAGAGTCAAGGGCAGTTTGATACGAAAAGAAGAACCTTTGCCAAGCTCAGAAACAATTTCTACCTTGCCACCAAGATTATCGATATTGGCTTTGACGACGTCCATACCGACGCCGCGCCCGGACAACTCAGATACCTTGTCTGCCGTCGACAGCCCTGGTAGAAGAATCAGATTCTGTTTTTCTTTAATCGATAGACCTCGGGCTTTTTCGATTGGTAACAGGCCTCGTTCGACAGCTTTTGCGCAGACTTTTTCACCATCAATGCCGCGGCCGTCGTCGGTTACTTCTATTATAACCCGACTGGCTTCATAAAACGCCTGAAGTTTAATGCGAGCCGGATTGCTTTTACCAAGGAGAACGCGCTCTTCAGAAGACTCCACGCCATGATCTACAGCGTTACGTACCATGTGTGTCAGAGGGTCGCTAAGTCCTTCAATCAAAGTCTTGTCAAGCTCTACTTCGCGCCCTTCCATTGTCAGCTGAATCTCTTTGCCTAACTGCTGCGAAAGATCGCGAATCATACGGGGAAATTTTGAAAACACTCTGTCGAGAGGTTGCAGACGTGTCATCATAATGGTTTCCTGCAGTTCGGTGGTGACCTGACCCATGCGTTGTCCGCTGGCACGGATAACCCGCATATCATTGCGATTTAAGCCTTCCCTGAGCTGATTTCGACTTAAAACAAGCTCACCCGCAAGATTCATAAGATCTTCGAGCAGGCTGACCTTAACGCGCAAAGTGGGTTCAGTCTTTTCATGAACCTGGATGACTTCGGTTTCCCCGGCAACAAGTTTGACTGAATCTGCAACAGCAGTGTTTGCGCTCAAATTATCTTCTGCCACGGCTTTTTCATTATCTTTTGAAAGTGGAATGTCAACTGATTCAGCAAAAATTGTTGATAGATCCGTCCCCTGTAATTTGTTTTCGAATAAATGAAGAGATCCTGGCGGTATTTCCAGCATATCGTCAAGCTCTTCAGACTCCATTTCTGAGCAATAAAGAACTTCCATCGGCAAAACATGTAACTGTTCTTTTTCGGATTCGATAAAGGCATCAAAATCAATTTCACAACGCATCACTGTGCCAAATGAATCTAGAGATCCATAAAAATCCAGAAGTGATTTGCCCCGGTTATCTATATCTCTTATCAGATCAAGCTTGCATAAATATATTTTCCAGCCAATCCTGTGAGCCTCGGCAATCTCATCGTCAGGCAGTTTAAAAAGTCTTGGGATCAGACAATCAGGAGATTTCGCGTCTGGCTTGCTCTTAGTTTTCCCGTCTATTTTATCAAGGGTTTTATTAAGGGAACCAAGAACTTCGGAAATATCAATTTTATTGCTCTGAGCTGAGTGTTCAATCAGATTACGCAAACAATCGAAGCATTTCAGCAGCAAATCAATAAGGTCGCTTGACGGATCAATCTTTCCGGATCTGAGAAACTCAAGCAACCATTCAGTTTTATGAGAAAGTTCATAAATTTGCGTAAAACCGAACATTCCGCTAGAACCCTTAATTGAATGAGCGGCGCGGAAAACTCGATTTGTAAGACCTTCCCGATCTGCAGCAGGCGCTGATTCAAGTTGCAAAAGCAGAGGCTCAATACCCTCCAGATGCTCGACAGAATCTGCCAGAAAACTCTCCAACAGATCATTACATTCGCTCTTTGAAAAAAAAGAATTCCCGTTCACAAGCTTGCCGATCTAGGAAAAACAGGAATCTGCTGCCGGTTAAAACTGTTAAAACGCCAGCAAGCTCTTATTCCGCGCATGTCAGTTCCTTCTCCGAAGATCTACTTTATATATAATGCCTTAGCTGTTGGTAAAAATATCACAAGCAGAAGCACTTATACAAGCAGTTTTTTGTTGTACAAGCGCGGCAAAGCTTATTAACAGGCCAATCTAAGACCCATAGGCAAGCTGAACAATGAAGCTACAAAGCAGATTCTCACCATTTTGAAAAAGCAGTCTTTTAAAGTTCACCAGATGTGACAAATCACTCTATAGTCATTTTCTGTAATGCGACGAAATCAATCGAGATACTTTTTTATAACAGACAAAACGCGTTCAGGGTGCAGAGGTTTAACAATAAAAGTTTTGGCGCCGGCTGTTATCGCAGCTTTCACCTTGTTACTCTGACCCATTGCCGAGCACATGACGATTTTGGCTTTAGCGTCAATCTTAAGAATTTCTATAACTGCCGTAATCCCGTCCATGTCTGGCATGGTGATGTCCATGGTTACCAGATCAGGTTTGAAGGTCTTATACTTTTCTACCGCTTCTTCACCTGTTTCGGCCTCTAAGACGTTGTAATGGTAACTTTCGAAAAGATGCTTGAGGGTCAGACGCACTACTGAAGCGTCGTCTACAACCAATATTTTTTTACTCACGATCCCACCTCATTTCAGATTAATACAAACACCTCTAAAACACTATTCAGAGCTGGATTATGTTCAATTTACTACCGGATAATACCTTCATGTCGCAATAATATAGCACCTGTCATTTGATTTGAGACACGTGTTCAAATTTTAAAATCTGCTGCAACTCACCCCACTCACACTCGAATTTGCTGACAAAAGAGGGAGATGCTGTGTCAATCTGCTTGCCACGAGCTATCGAAGGAAATGTAATGTCGCAATTAAAGCCAATTTCAAGCAACCTCTTGCTGGCTTCGCCAGCAACCATATTGCAGAGCTCGCGCACGGCGCTATCTACCAGATCACTGCTATTGTTGACCGGCACGCCTGCCATAACGACGGATGTTAGTTGCAAAGCCATGGGTTCATTAAGTATGAGCATAAATTGCCCCTTAAAAGCTCCGGCAATACTAAGAATTGCAGCAATTTTGGCGGAGACCTTATGCCCGTCAGGAAAATATTCCAGATCAGTTTTAGTCAGGCTGACATTAGTGACCTGGGCAAATATGCTGGTCAAAGCCTTGATGAATTGATTGACGATTTTTGAATCCATTGTTTTTCCTTGCCATTTCGTTCTTTACGTCAAAACTTTAACTTCCAGATGCTCTCGGTAACGATTAAAAATAGCAAATTTTAGCCAGCGAATCAACAAAGCAATCTTACCAGCTCTCATACTGAGACAGTGTCTTATTCAGCTCCGGCCTCATCTCGTGCGCAAGAGACGGAGAAAAGGCCTTTGCGTCTATTTCGATCGATAAGTTCAGAAACGCCAAAATAGCGCAACCGAATTGATCCAGTGCGAAATCCTCTATTGAAATGCTCCGGAATCGAATGGCCAGGCACTTCAAGGCCTTTTAAAAGGGTATCACGAGCGCTGGCATCTAAACGTCCGTCTATGAAGCATTTTTCAACATATTCTCGAAACTGTGTCTTTATTGCTTCGCGATGCTCAACCAGAATCAATCTGGTATCGTTTTCGATGGAACCACTGCCTCGTCCTATACTAGGCACAAAGATCATATTGTAAGGAATGGTGCCGATGCAGATAAGAATAAACAGTTCCAGCAGTGTCAAAGGTTTTTTCTGAATCCTCACCCACAGATACACGCCAAAACAGGAAATCACCAACCAGACGCATACCGTCTGAAAACGCTTTGTTTCGAGCATTTTCTGCAACGTGCTCGCCATGGCCTGGCGCTTTTCATACTCATTGTCAAGCGCCTGTCTTCTCATGAATACGGCAAACGAGAAAAGGGCTGGACCTCCAGGTATCTGAAGAAATTCCCGACTGTCTTTTATACTTGGCGGCGGCGGTACCAGAGGAAAATCATAGAGATCCCGCAATGGGCCTGATACGACAAACGGAGCCGCAATATCTGGAACATGCAAAGCTACAGGCGAAAACCCAAATGGATCAGCAGCTATTGATGCGACATTAGACAGCCTCAAAAGCCCCTGCTGAAGAGACTGAGTATAGCGATTGTTTGCATACCACGTATTCCGAATAACAAAACTATTCAATTCCGGCTCAGGAAGCAATATCTGAGTAAGCTCTTTGGTCGGGCAGGAAAAAGGATAGACGAATACACTTAGCAGCCAACCAACAACTCCGGAGACTACAAAAAACATTAAAAACAGACGGATCAATGAAACCCGGGCAATTGTTTTCCCGGCCAGGTTGCTGTCAGGATTTTCTGATAAAATATCTTTCACGAATGTTATAATCTCCTGACAGGTTGTTTAAAAACGCCGATCAAAATACTGCCCCACCACAAAAGAACGCAACAGTTATCACCTGTCTGTAATTTTCAAAAAGAAGCATCTGCCAGTTTTGTGAAGCCAACGCTATTGCCAATAAAAATGAACCTGGTGGGAAATAAGGTGCTGGTCAACCAAAAATAGATTTTAGAAGTTGAACTATTTCAGGGCCATTTCTTCCGATTGTTATAAGTATCGCAATATATGTAATGGCTAAACCAACTTCTAACAGCGACTGTTTGGTCAAATCAAGCCAGGAACATTCATAAAAGCTGAAACTGAACTTATCTCCAGATTTTTTCTCGATGGCATAACATCCCGGCAAGCCTTTTACATATTCAGCACCGGTTATGGTAGAAATCTTTTTGGCTATTCTATTCTGCTTTTCCAGATCTTCACGAGTTTCATCGCTTAAATAGTAATTTTGCCCTGTATTTAAAATGCACTTAACCCGGTAGGTATACCACTCCTCATCTTTGTCACGATGATACTTACCGCTGGAGGTAACCGCGTGAACATCGGCGAAGTTGGCTACAAACTCTACTTTTCTGTAGAAGAAAAATTTGAAATGATAAAGCATCTGCTGGCTTTCAAGGTCGAAAATGTAAAAATTATCAGTGTTGAAATACAAACTACCAAAAAAAACCAGACAAAACCCGGCAACGACCATTACTCCCTGAGCCTGGGGACTCAATTCCCGCCCGGGGCTAAAAATCCACGCCAGTACAATCGCAATTATACTCAAAACACTTAACCACCAGAAGGCGCTTTCCAGAGGAGTTGTTAGATCAACCTTAATCTCCGAGAACTTAATACTCTTAAAGTCACTTTCTACTGAAATGTCGTTAAGATCATACATGCTCTATAAAAACCTCTCTATATGTAAAATCCAATTACAATTTAACATATTCCAAGCTGCGCTTGCCCTGTCGGATTTAGCTGAAATATTGCAAATTTGCGTAATCGTGATAGTTTAGACATCAAATTCTATCAAAATGACATAAAACAGGTAAACACAAATGAGCCTTTCAGCAAAAGAACTTAAGAATTTATTGAAAACACATAACGTTGCAGGTGTTAGTTTTGCGGTTTTGCGTGACTTTCACTTTGCATACGCCCAATGTGAAGGTTTTATCAACAACGAATCGCAGGAACCTCTCTGGCCAGACAGTCTCTTTCAAGGTGCTTCGATCAGTAAGATTCTTTCAGCGGTATTGACCATGATTCTGGTTGAAAGAGGAAAGCTGGACCTTGATAAACCAGTAAACAAATATCTGAAATCCTGGAAGCTTCCGGAAAACGAGTGGACCAAAGATACCCCCGTAACCCTCAGGCACATTCTCAGCCATTTTTCCGGGATCAATGTTCCGACTTATCGAGGTTTTCTTAAAGAAGATCCAATTCCCACATTCAAAGACGTATTAAACGGAACCGGGCCATGCGATGCTCCTGCGGTAATCGTTGAAGAGCCGGTTAACGAGCAATTTATTTATTCTACCGGTGCTTTTGCCGTTTTACAGATGGTTCTGGAAGATGTTACCAACGAAAGTTTTGAAACCCTTGTGCAGCATGAATTGTTGCAGCCATTAAACATGCACAGAACTTTGTTCGCACAGCCCCTTCCCGAATATCTGAGTGAAAATACGGCATGCGGCCATCGTTCTGATGGTGAATTGGTAGCGGGTAATTGGTTTGTTTATCCGACTCAAGCAGGTAGCGGTGTCTGGACCACTCCTACCGACCTGGCCAAGTTTGCATTGCATTTGCAGAAAATCCTGCTTGATGATTCGTCTGAATTACTGCAGTTACAAACGCTCAGAGAAATGATTTCTCCATATCGCGAACCTTTCTTTGGCTTAGGATTTGCTCTTTACAACGACAAAGGGCCGGGAATGTTTTTTGGTCATACTGGCAATACAGAAGGCTATAGATCAATGTTCATCGCACACGAATCCTCTGGCGGCGGAGCATTCATTCTGGCTAACAGCGACAATGCTGATCCGGTAATCAGGGAAGTCATTAATCAGATCGCCAGATCTGAAGGCTGGGAAGGCTTTCGCTGGTAATCGCTGCGAAAAGGAGACCAGAAGAGAAAACAACACGACAGTGGGCATAAAAATGGGCCTTACATGCATTGTTTACAATCGTTATCGTCGGGTTAACCCTGATGAAGAAGCAGAGGGAGTCGATAGAACTTATGAAGAAATCGATGATGGTACAAGGCGTTAAATAGTCATCTCTGCCGATCATGAGAATGAATGTATCTATTACACCAGTATAAAGTAGTGTGGTAAAGCAATTGTATCCACACAGCTAAATTAAAATTGACGGAGTAGATTTCCTCGACAGAATTCCTCACCGGAAAACCGGCCAAAAATCTTGCTAAATGCTAACAAACCCTCGTCTAAGACGAGGGTTTGTTCGATGTCGGGAACCCGATGTCATGCAAAGGGTTACTTTATCTTCTTAAACACAAATCTGGTACCATCATGATAGCGTGTGGTTGAGATAGACTGGCCATCTTCTGCAATTTTGCCCAGGAAATATCCAGAGCCGCCAGCAAAGGTAAAATCAAGACGAAAATCGCTGCCAGTGACTTTCGCGGTTCCCTTAGCACTGCCAAAGCCATGCTCCTGCGCACGATAGGTGCCGTCTGGATTAGAGTTAAACGTCCAATATTCTCCACCTTGTCCAAATTGCCAGTTTCCTTCTAGGGAAAATTTGGTTGTTGGTTGCGCGATTGGCACCTGTGGCGGTATTGGTGTGACAGCGGAACTGTTATTATCTTCGGTAATGAAAATTCTGCGAAACACAAATTTGGCACCATCATAGTAGCGTGTGGTTGAGATAGACTGGCCATCTTCTGCAATTTTACCCTCGAAATAACCGGAGCCGTGAGCAGAGTTAAATTCAAGACGGAAATCGCTGCCAGTGACCTTCGCTATTCCTTTTGCATTTGAAAAACCATGCTCCTGAGCCTGCCATGTGCCGTCTGGACTAGAGGTAAACGTCCAATATTCTCCGCCTGGTCCAAACTGCCAGCTTCCGCTAAGAGAAAATGCTGAATCTGCAGATGGCAGGGCCGTGGGCGTAGGCGTAGGCGGTATTGGCGTGACAGCGGAACTGTTACTATTTTCTGGAATTGAGCTTCTGCGAAACACAAATCTGGCACCATCATAGTAGCGTGTGGTTGAAATAGACAGGCCATCTTCTGCAATTTTGCCCTGGAAATATCCAGAACCGCCGGCAAAGGTAAAATCAAGACGAAAATCGCTGCCAGTGACTTTCGCGGTTCCTTTTGCGTTGCCGAAGCCGCTTTCCTTGGCAGCATAACCGTCTGGACTGGTTTTTGTAAACGTCCATTTTTCGCCATTGGGGCCAAAGGTCCAGGTTCCAGTTATGTTATAGGGTTGAGCCGCAGCATTTAGAAATGCTGAAAACAATAAAAATATGCTAACGATAATAAAAAGTTGCTTATGGTTCATGAAAGACCCCTTCATATTCTATTAAAAGCTCTTTTGGATTTTAACCCATGTCATATCCACATTGCAATTCAGCTAAAATCATTAATGTAAAGTCTCTATGAATGGCACTGATGTTAAGTTTCCAGAATTGCCTGAAATTTTGGTTGGAGCATTCGGATTGTTGGCTACTTTGAAACTTTGGCAAAATGCAAAAATCAGCGGCATGGGCGAGGATTTAATCGGGGCCGAGAACTCATACCAGACTATTTTCTCGTCCAAATGGGGTATTCATTCGAAATGGTATAATATGTGAACAAGAAATCGTCTGACCAAATTCTACGAAATTTGCACACTGTATAGGCTCTGAGCATGACAAAAAGACTAATACTATATTTGATCGTTTTTCTTTTCGTGGCGGGGATTTCCAGTGAAGCTCAGGAAAGAATTGTAACCGTTCGAAACAAGCTTACCCACATAACATTCGAGGGTATAAATGATTGGGAATTCAAACCAATTCAGATTGGTAACAAATTTGGTTTCGGCACGGAAAATGGCACTAGCCCGTGGAAAGCGTTATCCCATCGGTGACATTGAGATTCTCGCGCTTTTCAATAATTCAACTCAAAAGGCAGATTTACAAATGAATAAATGGCTGCTGTGTTTTGTTTTACAGTTTTTTTTGGTGATGGCCGCGATACCCAGTTTCGGCCAGCAGACGCATATTACTTTTGCCGACAACCGCGCTTATATCACATTTGATGGGATCAGCAGTTGGGAATTCAAGCCTGTTCAGGTCGGCAACAGATTTGGTTTCGACACTGGAACGGCGACTGGAGCATGGGGTTACACGACTAAATCTGGAAATTACGAGATTCATCCACTGTTTGATAAGGTCTGCCACTTTATGCATGGCTATGCTCCGGTAAAACAAGACGGGCAGTGGGGAATCATCAACACTTCGGCCGAGTTCGTCATTGAGCCAGCCTGGGAAAAGGTCTGGTCGCCCGATAATAATAAGGAAACCGATAGCCTGGTCTTGCGTTTTTCCGGTGACGGAGTAGATTCTGAAGACCTCTACGAAGTTGACCCGCTCGAAGACTGGACAAACGGTTTCCAGCAAGGGGTCTTTCCCTTTTGGAACAAGGAACGCTGGCATCTCACTGATAGCAGTGGAAACCTTATCGGTAATACGACCTACGAACGCATGCTTCCGATGGCCTTTGAACGCGCCGCTGTTTTTGCCGACAAACTGTGGGGCTATCTCGGTTCTGACGGGCGACAGGCCATTCCTCTGCGCTTCCACGAGGCCGTAAGTTTCAGAGAAGGGCTGGCCGCCGTCCGGCAAGAAAATCTCTGGGGTTACATCGACATTTCCGGTAAATTCGTCATTCCTGAACAATTCGAGAGAGCCGGCAATTTTGCCTCAGGCACGGCCATAGTTATTGCCAAAGGAAATTTCGGCATCATCGACAGAACAGGGCGCTATCTGCTTGAGCCTGAACACATGTATATCAACGAAATGCCGGAACCGGATCTTTTCAATGTCTGCAGCGCCCTCGAAACAGGCCTGTTTCACCGCACGAAGGGCATGATCCTACCCGTGACGTTCAGCGCTTACGAAGTCGCCTCTGACGGCATCATAATTGCCCACAAAGACAATATGGCGGGCATTTTTGACGAAGTAGGTAATGCTCTGTTTCCAATGACCGATTCGGCAATAACCTCGCTGGGTGAATCCTGCCTGCTCATTTCCAAAAATCATTTGCTGTCAATATTCGATGCCCGCCAGAAAAAGCTTATTCAGACCGACTATAAACGCGTCAAAAAGTTTTCTGACGGTATGGCTGCCTTTCAGACGCGCGGCAAAAAGTGGGGATTTCTCGACAGACAGCTGCAACCTGCTATTTCAGCCAGTTACACCTGGGTCACAGATTTCGACAAAGGGCAGGCCGCTGTAGATGGCGAAAATGGCATCATGATAATTACTCGCGATGGCAAGCCTGCGGCCACCCCGATGGTTAACACGCCCAGCTGGGATAAACAGCTGAACTGGCAGTTGGCATATTTCCAAAAGCGCGTAGGTGTTCAGGATTCGATGGGCGCCTGGCGTGTCCGGCCGGAGTACTCAGTAATACGCGTGCTTCCAACGGGTGTAATGCTGGCGAAGCGCTTAAATTCATGGGTTCTGTTCCCTGCCGAAAAAACGTCAGCCGGAAACACGACTTTCGACGACATTGGCAATTTTTCGGAGAACCGCTGCTGGGTTAAATCTGGCGGCAAATATGGTTATCTCGACGAAAATGGCAAGATAATTATTCCGCTGCAATTTGACGAGGCTACCGGCATGCGAAAAGGCATGGCTGCCGTAAAAAAAGATCATCTTTGGGGTTTCATCAATTCTCAGGGCAAACAACTCCTGCCACATGTATACACCTCTGTTTCGCTACAGAGCGACGACAGCTACGTAGTTTTCGCAGGCGACCAGAAAGGCTACGTAACTACCGATGGCAACTTCCTGCCCATAGAATCAGAACCCCTGCCACCCGAAGAGGAGAAACAGTGAAAATGAATTTTTCTAAACACCTGGGGGATTGCTACCAGCCCAAAATGATTAAGGCGATTCCGGCCACAGAGGCCACTATTGAAAAAGCTATAGCTTGATAAAGTTCACGGTTTCCAGATTTAACCAGGGTTTCTTCATCCTTAAGGGATATTAAAAAAGTTTTGTCCTTCTCAGGCGAACTTCCAATAATTGGACCATTGCTACCAAAAAACAGTTCGCCAATAACATACGCCTGCTCACCTGGCGGCAGAATCTGCTCGTTTTTGATGACTGCAATAATCTTTTCGCCACAGGGCTGAAATGCTGAGTCAAGCTTTGAGCTGTTTTCTTCCCCAAATGTTGGCTCAATTGATTTGAGCACGACTTCACCATCAACTTCTGCTCCCTCAGGGTCTATCAGAATCCTGCCAGTTGAGTCCTCCAGATAAAATGTATGGTCGCTTCTCTTGTCTGTGTTGGTGCTATAGTAAATGCGCGAGCTATTAGTAAGATCATCCGACTTTCTTTTATAGACCTCACGCACCTTATCCTGCTCAACCGCATGGAAAAACACACAGTCGCTTTCTGTAAAGGGTGACTTAAGTACTTCAGGGTTCGCAACCAGCTTCCCTTTGACCTCAACAATTCTTCCCGAGCTTCTGCTGGAACTTAACAGACTGCCAATCCGAGAAGTTTGGGTGTCTGTAATATCCTTGAGCTTTTTGCGCAATTTTCGCCATTGATCAATATAGTAAACTGCGGGAATACATATTATCCAACCAGTTATAATCAGTACCGGGTGTCTCATTTTGATCTGTGCACCTTTTATTAAACTACAGCTAGACTAAGCAATATTGTGTCACAAGTCAAACCCTGTGCATGAACAGAATCGGCTTCAAGCTTTACAAGAACAAATCGACTTCCTCGGTCATTACTGCGAAATGGTCTTCTGTAGTTTTGTTGAATCTCTATGGCAAGAGATTCTGGCTAAATGCGAACAAATCCTCGTCCAGGACGAGGATTTGTTCTGTGCCTAGAACAGGCTCACAAGCTTGGGAAGCCACCGTAGGCAATTTATCTACCCGAAAAACATTCCGACTTCAATGACCGGCGAAATTGTCCGAACCCTCCGTGAGAAAAACTTGATCTCCGGGTCTGCTATTCAGGAAGAGGCGAAGGGGCTGAAGACATCTTGCGCCTGCTCGCAAACCCGTAGAGAATGGCGAATGCAACCGCGAAGAGAGCGATCCCGACAATCGGGCGGGAGAAAATCCAGGCAAAGGCAATGGTGCCAAGTGACAGGAATGCCGCCAGAGAGAAGGAAACGAAGGAAATGCCTGTTTCAGCAAGATTTCCGAGAAACGGGAGAACGTCAAGGAACACCGAGATCGGCCCGAAAATCAGGATGAGGCCTATCGCCATACAGAAAAACCCGACGGCGCGCAAAACCCATGTCAGAATGGTATTTTGGCTCTGCGCTGCGGAAAACATAGCCTGGGCAGTGAGTTCTCCGGAAGAGAGGAGATCAATCTCATCCCCAGCCTCAGTTTGGAATGGAGAAAAAGTCGTGCCGACCTGTTTCGAGACCACAGAAACCTTTTGCGGCTTGACGGCGGCAAAACTGACTTTGCAGTCTCCGATCTCGGACTTACTTGGGTTCTTGCCGAGATAGAAGATTCCGTTCGTCAAAGTCACCGGGCCCCATGCCTCCGGGGTAACCTCAGGAGGCATTGTCGCCACCCGCACCGCTTCCTCCTTATCGATCATCTGAACCAGTCGATCAGGAAGGTTGAAGGCACCGAGAGTTACAACTTTGGCCGAAATGGTGACGGGTGAGACAAACATATCGGCTGGATTCACATGACCTTCCGATTCATGGAATTGCTTCGAATCAACTTCTTCGTTTACCCATTCCTTGGAATAGCTGTAAGTCGTGATAGTTCTTTCGCTTCCGCCGGTCTGCTTTTCGGTTCTGGTATTCTCTTTCTCCACCCATTGATATATCTGCACCAGACGTTTCAGAACCAACGCTTTTTCGGAAATGCCGAAATCCTCATCCGTAATTGTCTCCGTCGTGTCTGCCAGCGCGGAGGTGTGAACGAGTTTTCCCTCATTTGCCGGGTCGACCTTGTCGGCGGCTATGGAAACGACTTTTCCAAGTCCCTCGTTAAGTGAACGGTAGGTCTGGACGGCACGCCCCTCGTTCCAAAAAAGCAGAACAAATGAGCCGAAGAACAGGAGCAGACCAAAGAGCACCCCAAACACGGCATTCTTTATCCGAGAAAACCATGAATTCTCAGTAACAACAGTGACAGAATCGTTTGTCATATTATCCTCTTATCGTTTCAATATTTTTATCTACACAATACTCATAATGCTCTCAACAATTACTGATTCCAACCAGGGTGTTCGCAAGGGTGTTCGCAATTTTGATAGCAAAACGAATAACAGCCGGCGTCTTCAGTTTACTGTTTCGCCAATTGGGGTTGGTGGAGTAGAACTAGACCAAATGATTTTAAAACACCAGCTAAAACTTATCAACTCAAATCCATCATTCCAGTTCATCAGCATAAGTTGGCATATATAGCACAAACCACTACCATGCCTGGCTATTTTCTCGTCCAGATTTCTGTAGCAGATTTCATCGCTATTCAGTCCATGCAATATCACTTGCACAGACCAGACAATTGTCTTATTCTGAAAAACAGTGCTGTAGCAAGTTTCAAAAGTATTGCGAAGCAGCATAAACGGTCTGATTCCTGAGAGGAATGAATCGCAGAATGAACAAAAAACAGCTTTCAGAGCGCGACATCTGCACCAAGTTCATCACACCGGCCCTTGAAAAAGCAGGCTGGGATATAAACACCCAGATCCGCGAGGAATTCAACATTACCAACGGTCGTATCATTGTGCGGGGCAAGATGCACAGCCGGGCAAAAAACAAAAGAGCCGATTATGTTCTCTTTTATAAGCCCAACATGCCGATCGCCATAGTAGAAGCCAAAGACAACAATCACACCGTTGGCGACGGCATGCAGCAGGCCCTGGGCTATGCAGAAATGATGCAGGTTCCGTTTGTTTTCAGTTCTAATGGTGATGGCTTTTTGTTCCATAACGCACTCATAACTGACGGAAAAATCGAAAAAGAAATCAGTCTTGATGAGTTTCCATCGCCTGATGAACTCTGGAAGATGCTGACCGGCAACAAAAACCTGACACAAAACCAGGAAGCGCTGATAACGCAGGATTACTACAGCGACGGCAGCAACAAGACACCACGCTACTATCAGCTTCTTGCCATAAATAAAACCATTGAGGCAATAGCCAATGGTCAGAATCGCATTCTGCTGGTCATGGCAACCGGTACCGGCAAAACCTTCACCGCCTTTCAGATTATCTGGCGGCTCTGGAAATCCAAGACCAAAAAGCGAATTCTCTTTCTCGCCGACCGCAATATTCTCGTTGACCAGACTATGACCAACGATTTCAAACCGTTCGGGTCGGCAATGACCAAGATAAAAAATCGCCATGCCGACAAGTCTTACGAAATCTACCTGGCTCTTTATCAGGCCGTTACCGGCACCGAAGAAGAAAAGAACATTTATAAACAGTTCAGCCCTGAATTTTTTGATCTGATCGTTGTCGATGAATGTCATCGCGGCAGCGCCGCCGAAGATTCGAACTGGCGTCAGATTCTAGAATATTTTTCACCGGCCACTCAGATCGGCCTTACCGCAACGCCCAAAGAAACCAAAGACGTCTCGAACATCGATTATTTCGGCGAACCGATTTATACCTATTCGCTGCGCCAGGGCATTGATGACGGCTTTCTCGCCCCCTACAAGGTTATACGCATCGATATCGACAAAGATTCCGGCTGGCGGCCCTCTAAAGACATGCTCGACAAGAACGGCAATATCATTGAAGATCGCATCTATAATCTGAAAGACATGGATAAAGGCCTGGTTCTGGAAAAGCGCACCGAGCTGGTTGCTGAAAAAATAAGTGAGTTTCTACGCCTGACCAACCGTTTCGACAAAACCATCGTGTTTTGCGACAACATCGATCATGCTGAGCGCATGCGTCAGGCACTGGCTAATCAGAATGCCGACCTGGTAGCAAAGAACTCAAAGTATGTCATGAGAATAACCGGCGACAACGAAGAAGGAAAAATAGAACTCGATAACTTCATTTTTCCCGAATCAACCTACCCTGTCATCGCTACCACCTCAAAACTAATGAGCACCGGAATCGATGCGCAGACCTGCAAGCTGATTGTTCTCGACCAGAGAATTCAATCGATGACCGAATTCAAACAGATAATTGGACGTGGCACCCGGATTAATGAAGACTTTAACAAGTATTTCTTCACCATCATGGACTTCAAGAAAGCCACCGAATTGTTTGCCGACCCGAATTTTGATGGCGACCCCGTGTCGGTTTATAAACCCAAACCAGGCGAACCTGTAGCACCACCTGAGGATGAAGAACCCGATACAGACAATGAATATCCAACTGGCGAAGAAAGCACAGATGGCACCGAAACCGGCGGCGATGGCGGCGATACCGGCGGTTGGATTGAAGACCCACCATCTGGCCCCCCCAAAAAATACTATGTAAATGATGTTGCGGTGAAAGTGGCCTCTGAGCGTGTGCAATACTTTGACGCCGATGGCAAGCTTATTACCGAATCACTGAAAGATTACACCCGCAAAGCTCTGGCGACCGAATTCACTTCACTCGATGACTTTCTTACCCGCTGGAACAGCGCCGAAAAGAAGCAGGTTATCATCGAGGAACTGGCTACTCATGGTATATTCTTTGAGGAGCTGGAAGCAGAAATCGGCAAAGATCTCGACCCATTCGATATAATCTGTCACATCGCCTGGGACAAGCCCCCGCTTACCCGCAAAGAACGGGCAGAGAACGTGAAAAAGAAAAACTACTTCAGCAAATACGGCGATCAGGCCCGCAAGGTGCTTGAAGCTCTTCTCGACAAATACGCCGACGAAGGTGTGGTAACCATCGAAAAGACTCAGGTTCTTACCATCGACCCGTTCAAGGATTTCGGCACCCCGGTCGAAATTATCAAAGACTTTGGCGGCCTCGACAATTACCACAATGCGCTTCAAGAACTCGAAAAAGCTCTTTACTGCGCCTGATCAAATAACGGAGATACAAATACAACATGTC
This sequence comes from Candidatus Rifleibacteriota bacterium, assembly GCA_018818125.1. Classification (GTDB taxonomy): domain Bacteria; phylum Muiribacteriota; class Ozemobacteria; order Ozemobacterales; family Ozemobacteraceae; genus Rifleibacterium. The sequence continues at coordinate 46,067 of JAHISQ010000176.1, read as the reverse complement.
AATCACCACTCTTGTAAAAACCATTCAGGACATAATGCGCAAAGATGTCGGCGTCGACGGCGATGCCCAGAGAATCAGCCAGATGGCATGGCTGCTTTTTCTCAAGATTTTTGACGATCGCGAAGAAGAGTGGAAAATCACTGTTCCCGGTTATAAATCGCCGTTACAAACCAGATTTCAATGGGCCAACTGGGCCAAGAACCCTGAAGGAATAACCGGAGACGAATTGATCGACTTCGTTAACAACAACCTGTTTCCGGCGCTTAAGAAGCTCGCCATAACAGCCGGCGTCACACCACATGGCAAAGTAGTCGGCGGCGTGTTTGAAGATGCCTACAACTACATGAAATCCGGCACTTTATTGCGCCAGGTTATCAATTCCATTGAAGTTGATCTCGACTTTAACTCTACAACTGATCGCCATCTTTTCAATGACATTTACGAAAAGATTCTCTCAGATCTGCAAGCGGCAGGAAACGCCGGAGAATACTACACACCCCGCGCCGTGACCAGATTCATGGTCGACATCATCAATCCTCAGCTTGGCGAAAGTATTCTTGACCCGGCCTGCGGCACCGGCGGCTTTCTGGTGAATACTATCGAGCATCTGCAAAAGCAGGTAAAAACCCCTGCCGACAAGAAAATTATCGAAAAAAGCATACATGGCGTTGAAAAAAAGCCGATGCCGCACATGCTGGCAATGACCAATGCTATGCTGCATGAGATTGATGTTCCGACCAATATTCGCCATGACAACACTTTGAGCCGGCCACTGAAAGACTATGGCCCGAAGGACCGGGTTGATATGGTCATTACCAATCCCCCATTCGGCGGCATGGAAGAAGACGGTATAGAAAACAATTTTCCCAAAAAATATCAGACAAGGGAAACCGCCGACCTGTTCATGGCACTGATCATGCATATTCTCAAGCACGACACCGGCCGTGCGGCAGTGGTTCTGCCCGATGGCTTTCTCTTTGGCGAAGGCGTTAAAACCACGCTAAAGCGCGAACTGCTTGAAGAATTCAATCTGCATACCATCGTCAGATTACCAAAAGGCGTTTTCAGCCCATATACCGGTATAAACACCAATATACTTTTCTTCGAAAAAGACGGGCCAACAAAGCAGGTATGGTTCTTTGAACATCCGTATCCAGAAGGCTACAAATCATATTCAAGAAGAAATCCTCTGACAATTGAAGAATTTGACCGCGAGAAAAGCTGGTGGAACAAGCGCAAACCCAACGAATATGCCTGGAAAGTGCCGGTCGAAGAAATCGTTGCCCGCAATTACAATCTCGACTGCAAGAACCCGCATGAAGTCTTGATCAACCACGGCGACCCGCAGGATCTGATGCAGGAATACGATGAAATAGTGAAAGAGCTGAACAAGGTCCGCGATGAGCTTAAAAATGAGCTTATCGCCGCTCTCGGTGACGGAAAATGACTATCGAGAAGCTTATAAAGCAAACAGAGAGCAAGACTCTCGAATTCAAGCGCGATCTGTCGTCGCCAAAGAAACTGATGACCACACTGGTTGCCTTTGCCAACACTGCCGGAGGCAGGGTCATAATCGGCGTTGAAGACAAAACCAGAAAACCGGTCGGAGTAACCGATCCGCTTGCAGAAGAAGAGAAGCTGTGCAATTTAATTTCAGATATGATCAGTCCGCGCCTGGTGCCAAACATCGAGCTGACCACAGTAGCCGGAAAAACCCTGCTGATTGCCGAAGTTTTTTTAAGCAGTTCCAGACCGCATTATCTGACTGCTGAAGGCCCCGAAAAAGGCGTTTATGTTCGTCTTGGTTCATCAAACCGTCAGGCTGACCGGGAACTGGTGGGAGAATTGCGCCGCTCTGCCGAAGGCATTGCCTTTGATGAGCTGCCGATGGCTGAGCTTTCAGTTGAAGATCTTGATCTCAGTGAGGCTCGCAGGATATTTGAAGGCAGGCGCAAGCTGACTGATCGGGAAATGCTGACTCTAAAACTCCTGCGTCAAGAGCAGGGAAAACTGGTGCCGACAAAAGGAGCAATGCTTCTTTTCGGCAAAGAAAGAATCTTTCATTTTGCCGATGCCTGGGTGCAGTGCGGCCGCTTTATCGGCACTGGCAAAAGCAAAATTTTTGACCACATTGAAATTGAAGAGCCGCTGCCAAAAGCGGTTGAAAGCATCATGCTGTTTTTAAAAAAACATGCGATGCGTGGCGCTGATATTTCGGGTATAAAGCGCAAAGATGTCTGGAGCATACCGCTGAACATCTTGCGTGAAGCGGTTATCAATGCCCTGGTGCATGCTGATTATTCGCAACGTGGCGCACCGGTCAGAATCGCATTTTTCGATGACCGCATCGAAATCGAAAACCCCGGCATTCTGCTGCCGGGAATGACCTTTGAAGATATGAAACAGGGCGTGTCAAAGATTCGCAACCCGGTTATCGCCAGAGTCTTTCGCGAGCTTGAGCTGATCGAACAATGGGGCAGCGGCGTGCGCCGCATTTTCGATGAAGCAACAGAATTGAATCTGCCGGCACCAGAAATCGTCGAAATCGGTATGCGGGTCAGGTTTATCGTCAGACTGGCAGAAACAATCAAGCCAGATTTACGGCCCGAGTCACGGCCCGGGTCACGGCCCGAGTCACGGCCCGAGTCACGGCTAGAGTCACGGCTGGAGTCAAATCTGGCAGCCCGGGTTATCATGCATCTTTCAGCACATGAAGAAGGCAAAGCCGGCCTGGCAAAAATGCTTGGTCACAAAACAGTTTCAGGTGAATTGAAGCTGCAGTTGAAAAAACTTGTTGAAATGGCACTGGTAGAATTTACCATTCCTGAAAAACCGAACAGCCGCCTGCAAAAGTATCGCCTGACCGGCAAGGGCAAGACGCTGATCAAAAAGGCCGGAGCCGAAAAATGAACAAAGAAACCAGAGAATTATTAGAGAAGCATTTTGATACAGCATTTGACGCGCCAGACGGCATAAAAAAGTTGCGCGAACTGATTCTGACTCTGGCCATGCAGGGCAAGCTTGTCCCCCAGGACCCCAACGACCAGCCCGCCAGCGAATTATTAAAAGAAATCGAAGCCGAAAAGAAGCGCCTGAACAAAGAAGGCAAAATCAAAAAAACAGAGTCCCTCACCCCAATCAAAACAGGAGAATTGCCCTTCTCTTTGCCTCCAAAATGGGAATGGGTAAGATTTGGAGATATTGCAATTATTGAGCGTGGTGGTTCGCCTCGCCCGATTAAAGCATATCTTACCAATGCCACCGATGGGCTAAACTGGATAAAAATTAGCGATACAGATCAAGGCGGAAAATACATTATCGGAACAAAAGAAAAAATTCGACCAGAAGGCTTGGCAAAAACTAGAATGGTTTATCCCGGCGACTTCTTGTTGACTAATTCAATGAGCTTTGGCAGGCCTTATATCACTCAAATTGAAGGATGCATTCACGACGGCTGGCTTAGAATAAGCCCACCTAATTCACTAGAAAAAGACTATCTATATAACCTTTTGTCTTCTTCATTCGTCCGAAAAATGTTTGAAATAGCGGCAGCGGGGGCAGTTGTACTTAATCTAAACTCGGAAAAAGTGAGATTCCTTCCAATACCTTTTCCTCCAAAGGGTGAACAACAAAGGATTGTAGAAAAAATCGATCAGCTGATGGCGAGGGTTGATGAGCTTGAAAAATTGCGCAATGAGCGCCAGGAAAAGCGTCTGAAAATTCATGCTGCGGCAATCGATCAGCTTCTTTCGGCAAAGAGCGACGCCGATTTTGCCGCCGCCTGGGGCTTCATCACCGGCAACTTCGATTCTCTCTATTCAGTAAAAGAAAACGTCGCCGAACTGCGCAAAGCCATTCTCCAGCTCGCCGTCATGGGCAAACTTTCAAAACCATTAGACACAGACAGTCCTGTTTTAGCCATAATAGAAAAGATTATTTTGGAAATAAAGAAGGATAAAGAGATAAAAGCCTCGGAAAAAGACTTTGCTTTTTCCCTATTAAATAAAAGTAAAAAGAGAATTAAAAATAACCGGGTTATTCTTAAGACAAGAGCCTTTTGCAGTTTCATCACAAAAGGTACGACCCCTCAAGCAAATGAGTTATTAGAAGTAGGCGAGATACCATTTATTAAGGTTTACAACATCGTAAATAACAAAATAGACTTTGAATACAGGCCCACGTTCGTTTCAGATAGCACTCATAAAACTAAACTAAAAAGATCCAAAATTTTTCCTGGAGATGTGATTATGAACATTGTTGGCCCCCCGCTTGGAAAAGTTGCCATTATTCCAAGTCATTACCCTGAATGGAATATGAACCAAGCCTTAGCCTATTTTAGACCGCGAGCCAATATTTTCAACAGATACATTTACTATCTCTTAACTACCCATAGCATCCTTAAATCTGCAATTCGTGAAGTAAAAGGAACTGCGGGACAGGACAATCTTTCCTTGGAACAATGCAGAGATATTGAAATCCCAATTCCTTCAGTAGAAGAACAACACAGAATCGTTGATAAAATTGATCAACTGATGACGCTTTGCGACACGCTTGAACAACGTCTTACTAATGCGACAGAAAAGCAGGCCAGCCTGCTCAATTCGCTGATGGCGAAGGTTTAATTAAAAAGTCATTAAAATGGCCATGAATTACAAAAGAAACCACAAATTCCCCCAAAAAAGCTATTTTTGGGAAGCAGTAAACGGCTTCGGCGAAGACATGGTGTACAAACGCAACGAGCCACCGATAAAGCCCGAATACCAGATTTTCTTCGAGACCGAAACCCACTATATGATCTGTGATTTACGCCTTCGCGACAAGTATGTTGATCAAGAACACCTGATGAAGCTCGATGAAGAAATGTTCAAGCTGACCGAACATCGAATAAACGCCGTAAGGCGTATTAATCCTGATGGACGAGCTGAATATCTGTATCGAAGAACCAACGGCATAGTATTGACTCCAGACTTTCATTTTGACACTTATGTTAAATTCTTTTTTAATTTCCGTGATTACGTAAAATTAGTCTATCGCTCTGACAAGCACGAAACAGGTGCTGAATTTGATAGAAATTTCCAGACTTTCTTTTGCAGATGGTTCACTGACTCACGAGGAAAAGAGATCCAGGCTGTAAACAGTGAAAAACAGTGGTTTGCCGATGTCAAAAAATGGCTGCTCAAGAAAAAACAGAACCCGGCTTATTCTGTCCCTCATTCTGAATTTAAAGACACCCCGATCGAAGTTAAAATAGAAGGAATACTGGTAAAAAACAAAATTGCTTACACCAAGCAGGCTGAATTTTTCGAGCACGAAATGAAATTCACGGTTCCAGACTTCTTAATCGAAGACAAAAAAATCGCAATCTACTGTGATGGAACCGAATTCCATAAAGACACACAGGCCATTATTCGCGACAAGGTTCAGGACCGTAAACTTCAGATAAAGGGCTATATGGTCTTAAGATTCTCCGGTTCTGAAATATTGGGCAACCAGGCTCTTTGCGAAGAAGACATTCTTCAGGCAATAAAGGCAAGATCCAAGAACCAGCCATAGTGAATTGCCGCATTTTTTCTACATAAAAAAGCAAACAACCCGTCGATTTGCGCGAACCCCCTAAAGGGTAAGAAGCGTGACGGGTACGTTACTAGTATAATAAGTCGGCAATTTCAATTAGGCAAGCAAAACATTATTTTTGCAGTTAGACTTCTACTAATATTGCTCACCGGAAAATCTGTGCAAACTCCGACTAAAATAAAAAACCCGCTACTAGAGCGGGCTTTTTAAAGTCGGTGCTGGGAACGGGACTTGAACCCGTAAGGCTTGCGCCACACGCCCCTCAAACGTGCGTGTCTACCAATTCCACCATCCCAGCAGGGGACGTGAGGGTGATTATAACGAAAAGGGTTCCGGCAGTCAAGAAAATTCTAAACGAAAATTTTACCGCATTGGCAACCCATTGTATCTGCCGGAAAGCTATGGAAAAATTGTGCGCCGGAAGCTGGCGGGTAGCAAAATTCAGATAAAATGCTTCAAGCGGATTACGGTCAACAGCAGATCACTGGTCGCAAGAGCCACTTTTTCCCACTTCTCTTTGGCCGGGGCACGGTCTGCTGATGATAGATATTGGCAATGTGATGTAAGGCCGAAACACCGAAGCGACCGTAAAAAAAGAGCCTGCTGGCTCAACTACCAGCAGGCTCTTTCGTTTGAATACTTACTTTATGATCGTTTTAAGATGACTTACGTAATTATCAGCTCCACCAGCAATGTAGCCGGTTTTTTTGATCACTTTACCGTCAGCATCGACGATCAGGACTGTCGGGAAGCCGGTTATGCCATACTGCTGCATTAACGCATCATTCTGTCGTTTCAGATCGGCAGCCTGTGCTACCGTCCTCGGGAAATCGGCGATAAAGGTTTCCATGTTGTCTTTTGCGTAGTTCTGAAAAGCCTTCTGAGTCAGAACTTCGGCTTCAAATTTTTTGCACCAGCCACACCAGTCGGACCCTTCGAACACCATCATGATCGGATGACCCTTTTCTTTGGCAAGCTTTTTAGCTTCTTCAAAATTGGTGAGCGGGCGATACTCGCTAGCGGGAGCCGGTTCTGGTTTCGGCGTTGGAACTGGTGCCGGTTCTGGTTTCGGTTCTGGTTTCGGTTCTGGTTTCGGTTCTGGTTTCGGTGCAGGTTCTGGCTTTGGCTCGGGCTTGGGTTCTGGTTTTACCGGCGGTTTCATGTCAACGACCTTGATTTCGATGGGAATGCCAAACAACTTGTTCAACAACCTCGAAATAAGCCGGTTAAGAACGTTCTGGATGCGGGCAATCATAGACTTGATCTTTGCCTCGGCGGTAGGTACACACTTGCCGTCGACGCATTCTTCGCCCGCAGGGCAGCTGCCGGGTTCACAGGTAGAGCTTGCACAGTTACCACCCTCACAGGTCGAACTTGCACAGCCTTCACCGACACATTGCTGATCTTCTGGGCAATCAACACCGGGTGTACACTGGGCGTCATCGAGATTCGCGACACCCTCGTCAGCGGCCTGATATATGGTATCAAGATAGCTGCCATTAGCAGCGACTGCCAAATCAGGAACCGCAATCGCGCAAACAACCAGCAAAGCTAAAATACAAATCAGTTTCCTCATAAAAACCTCCTCCAAAACTCTTCTCAATTCATTATACATAATTATAACGTTTTACGGCCGCAAAAAGTTTCAACCAGACTGACTTTTTCATCCGGACAGAGAGTTTTACCAAGATCAAGCCTTTCTGTGCCAAAACACAATAGCCAAAGCCCTTCAATAAAAATAATTGTTTGCGTTTGCCCTGATGTACATGCGTAAAAAAATTGCAATTCTATCAGCTCTATGCTAATTTGAGCGGCCTTAGTTGCGATAGAAACAGAAGAAAGTTTTACAAGAAAACAGCAATATATCGATTGTATGAATTTTGCAAAAGAAAGCTATCTGGAATCACAATCATGGCAAAAACAACACTTTCTGAGGCATTTCAATGAAAACTTTATTGGCCGTTTTGATTTGCGTTTTTTTCATTCCATTTTCTGTCAATGCACAGGCAGAAGTATTTCCTCTCGCCACCGGTTCTGAGTGGATTTATGAAGCAAAAGTCAAATGGACTTCTGAAACAGTGGCACCACTTCAGAAGTTGAATGCACTTTAAAAGAAATCAAAGCAAATAAATAAGGAGAAAACAAATGAATAGCAAATTAAGCAAACTAACCCTGGCAATGTGCCTCTCTGCCTGCATCGCTTTCGCAGGTGAACCGGCCTCAACAACTTCTTCTGCGCCGGCCACTTTAGATACGACAATCGCAGCAACCGATGACATTGAGACGAATACAAGCTTTCCGTTGGTTCTAAAAGAGAAAGAAATCATTTTCAATCAAACAGTTTCGCAAAAAGAGATGGAAACCAGGTTAACTGAGCTATTGGGCGAAAAGACTGAAATGGATGCTACAAATCGCCTTCAATATGATTTCGAAACCAAAGAGAACATGCCTCCAACGACTATCGTAATTGATTACGGTGAATCCGGAAAAATTGAGCAGATTATTCTTGATGCCATGTCTGAAGAAGAAAATTTGCCCGCTCAGGAACTCTTAAAGTGGCTTAACGAAAAAGCCGGAGCAGGCAAACAAGGAACAGGTGAAAAAGCCGATACTACTGAATGGCAGCTTAATACATGGAACTTTGCATTCACAAATGGTGACGATGGTGAAGATTCAGTTTATTCTTTTCACATTACCCCTCTGACTGAAAAAGAATAATTCAAGCTTTTAAGCAAAGCTCCAGCTCTACAAATTTAAAAAGAAGGAACCAGATGAGTATGAAAAAATTTATCGCAGCATTGATGATTTTTGCCTGTGCGAACCTATTTGCAGCTCCAATGAAACTTACAACAGATCAACAGAAAAAGTTAAATGTCTTTTTCAGCAACTTTTCGGAATCATATGTACCAAGCTTCACCGAAGCCACAGATGAAATTATGACGAACTTTGCTCTTAGTCACAACTATATAAACAAATTCAAGTCACTCAAAACAACAAAAGATGGTCTATCTGTAACCGTAACACCGGATCAACTCGACACAACAGCCAAAAAGTATTTTGGCAAACCAATTATCAAGCACCGGGAGAAAATTTATACAATGCCGTTAGCAGATGGTGAAGCATTTACTTTCTCTCAGCTCGATTCACTCGAAGATCTTGGCGACAAATTATTCAAAGCTGAAGGAACAATCTACATGACCAGCTCTGGCGGCACTCCAGATGTTCATGCCAATCCGGAAGCATGGAAAAAAGCGGACGAAGAAGTTGAAGCTATTTCAAAATTTTCTGCCAAAATAAAATCTGAAGGCGACCGCTACATTCTCGTTGAATACACTGTTACTGACACCAGAATTGTCGAAGAAACCGTTGAAGGCACAAGCGAAGATATCGCCGACGAACCAGAAGGAATAGGCTTTGAACCTGAAGAAATCTTTGATGATAATCAAACAGAAGACAGCAACCAAGAATAAAAGCGTTAAAGCAATCTTTCGGAGAACAAATGAATAACAGAATTTCAACCATCGCCTTACTTCTATTGTTTTTTGTAATCACAGCCAGCGCATCTCAGGGTGCCGTAACCATAACCAACTGGCAGAACACGGTCAATCTTGGAGTTTCAAAGAGTGATATAATCAAGATTCTTGGCAAACCAGACAACTCTGACACTTCAACCGATATGGACACCTATCTGATTTCCGATTCTCCTGATCTGATGATGATGGGAATAGTGACCTATCAAAGCAACAAGGCAGTTGCAGCTTTTGCCGTTTTACAGCCTACTGTTCTCTATACAAAAGTTCGAGATATTCAGCTACAGAACAAAGAATTGAAGTTGGCTTCAGAAAACAATAGCGGAGTTTTGTTCGCATATGTTACTCCTCAGGCGAATGGGGCCAAATACATTGCTGTTTCCAATCCTGAAGACAACACAACGGGACCAATGTTGATCGAAGCAACTTTTGACCCGTTTCAGGACTCACCCGCCAGTCCAAAAGCCGAACCAGTCCAAAAAGTCACTAAAAAACCAGTTCCCAAAAAAGTTAAAATAGACACCAGTGTAATGATGCTGGACATTTTTGACTGGAACATGCCAAATGCAAATGGCAATCCAAAGAGCGACGCAGACAGACTGGCCATTATCAAAAAAATAAAACAAATCTGGAGAGCTACCGGAGCTGAAACAGATAAGAACGCTGTTCCCGCGCAAACCATTTTAGACAAAATGGTCCTTGGCGATCAGGCTAATATATTTGAATCAGCATGCGAAGCCGCTGGAATTGATCCAGCACCATTCTGGAAACTCCGCGACAGTCAGTAACAAGAAAAATCCCCCGTCATTCAAACGACTGACGGGGATTTTTTTTTGCATCTTGCAAGCAACGCGAAAACCAATTAATTTTTCGCAGACTATGGCCACTGGACAAACCCATATCGTAATGGCAGAATATGAAAAATGAAAGAGGCCTGAAAAAATATGTTCGACAAATTCGAAAAGCATCTCTACAAGACGGTTTTTCCGATGCGGCCGCCCGAAAACATTTTTCACTTTACAACCCAGGCCGGCATTCTCGGCATAATTCAGTCCCTGGAAATGTGGGCTACCCAGGTACATTTTCTCAATGACAAGCATGAGATTTTTTTAACCTTTAAACTGCTGGAAAAAGAGCTGAAGCGGCGAATCGGCAGCGCGCAGACACCTGCGCTGCGCAGCCTGCTTGTCGACATCAGAAGCAACCTTAAAAGAATTGACCAGAGCCACATCTGTATCGCGTCATTCTGCGAGCGGGGCGACCTGCTCAGTCAATGGCGGGGTTACGGCAATCAGGGAAAAGGCTACGCGATCGGCTTCGATCTTGGTACACTGCGGCAAATTGCCAAACAGCAGCATTTTGTTCTCTGGCCCTGCGTGTATAGCGTATCACTTCAGCTTGAACTGGTCGAATACCTGATTGAGAGCTGGCTAAAAGAATTCTGCGACGGCAAAACCAGCCACGAAAAAATGCGCAAAATCATCGATATCAGCACCGGACAACTCGCGCCAATTCTAAAAGACGAAAATTTCTCGGAAGAAAAAGAGTGGCGACTTGTATCTTCAGTATTGACCAGCAAATCGCCTGGTTTCGCTTTCAGAGAAGGTCAGTATTCACTGATTCCCTACTACAAGTTTTCGATCACCAATAAAGACGGAAAAAATGGCATAAAAAGCATTGTTGTAGGGCCATCTCCGCACCAGGAACTCGCCAGAAACAGCCTGACCACCTTTTTAAACACCCAAAAGCTGTCACGGGTAGAAATAAAAAGCTCCAAAATCCCTTTCAGACACTGGAAATAGGATTCTGGAGCTTTATTCTGCTTAGTTAAAGGTCTAGTCCGGAACAGTTTGAGCTGACTGCTTGTAACGCTTATACTCAGCCGGCGAAAGCACGATGTCAGGATACTCGTTGCTGACCCAGAAACGGCGACCATCAGGAGCATTGTGCCACTGACCATCGTAAAGATTCACTTCGCAACCGTATATGTAGGCGACCTTTTTGCCTCTGACTGTGGCTGAAGAACCTTCACCGCTTTCCCATTTTTCCAGGAGGAACTGAAGATCCTTGCGACTTTCCTGGCCAATTTCGAAGCGCAGGCGGCTTTTGAATCTTTCATCAAGACCAGATCCGCTTGCAGGCAGGGCCTCAATCAATTTTTCGACATCTTCGCTTGAATTTACGATGACTGAGAAAAGTTGGTTTTCTCTAACCATCAGTTCAGACTCACGTGCAGCAGTTTTTTCTATTTCCTGGCCGGAAATATCGATAAGCTCACGATCGATGTTAAGCAAGTCTTCTATATTATCGCCATAAGCCATGCCGGAAAGGCAAAAGCAAGCCATCCACAAGATTACAGCCATTTTCATTTTTTTCATATTTAGCCTCGAATAAAGAGTGTTTTGCCAAAGTAGCCGCAAATAGCGTACCAGTTTAACAACTGTGGCAGACTGCGATATATTGCAGAAGTCTGGATTTAGCTCCATAAAAGTGCTAAATTGTCAGCACTTTCGTGCCAAGAATCTCACAATGAACAAGCCAAACCTTATAATCCGAATTCACAATTACAACAAAGTCAGTCTGGGAGCCATCCTAGGAGCTTGCCCGCCAGCGTTGCTCAACCATTTCAACCTGACACCCTGGATCAGTAGCGAAGCAATGCCCGCTGAAGCACTAATGTCACGCTCTCTAATCATCTACTCGGTCATGCTCCCGCAAATTCAACAGGTACAAAAAGAGCTTGATATGCTCCGGCAGAACGGCGCAATTGCCGAGACCATGGTTGGTGGGTCACAGCCAACAGCTGCACCGGAAAGCATAGCCGAACTCGGCTTCGATTACGTAGTTGCAGGTGAAGCCGAAGACTTCTTTCCGCAGTTCCTCGGAGACTGGCTGGCAAACAAAGCCAGAAAAGGCCTGCATACTACCGCGCGCGGCAAGGTTAACCTCGACCTCTACCCAGGATTCAGCGAGCTTGTTGGCTACCTGCCGCCGATTGAAATCAGCCGAGGCTGCAAATTTGGCTGCATGTTTTGCGGAGTGCCACGCCTGCACTCCGGCACCCTTCGCCACCGCAGCCTCACCAGCATCGAAGCCATCGTTAAAGAATATTTTCGCATCAAACCGACCCGAAAACGCGTTAAGTTTCTGGCTTCCAATGCCTTTGCCTACGGTTCAGACGGCCGCCAGCCGAATCTTGCCGCGCTCAAAGACCTGCTCAGCATGCTTAAAAACATAGGCGTGCCCGAAATTCATCTCGGCAGTTTTCCGTCAGAGGTCAGGCCTGACTTCGTAACCCCTGAAGTGATGGAACTGGTTGCACCATACCTGTCTAACAAAACAATAGTCATGGGTGTGCAGACTGGTTCTGACAATATGCTCAAAAAAATGAACCGTGGGCACAACCGCGAACATTCGGTTAGAGCGATTTCGCTGCTACGCCAGCATGGATTTCAGCCTCACATCGACTTTATCATCGGCAACCCCGACGAAACCGAAGACGACCAGTTTGAACTCGTCGATTTCATGGATGAAATGCTGGAAAAATACCAGGTGCGCATTCACATGCACACCTTCGTACCATTACCGGCCACGCCATGGGAAAACAAACTACAGTCGCCGATCAACGAACAGGTCAAACAGCGACTACGCGCTCTTGAGCGCGCGGGCGTACTCGACGGCTGGTGGGAAAACCATATCGGCTATTTCCGCACAGCACAGGGCTGACAGGGTTCAAGCTGCTTACAAAAAAGGCACCGGACAGCAAACATCAGCAAATTTAGCCGTGGATTTTAGGACCCAAGTGCCTCCCTTGCGCGCCCTGAATCGCATCAAAAAATTGTTGACTTGGTCTACCATGGAGTGCTACAATTAGCATAACTTACTGGGGTGTCGTCTAATGGTAGGACAGCAGCCTCTGGAGCTGCCTATTGGGGTTCGAGTCCCTGCTCCCCAGCCGCAAGAAAAAACCCGCTTTTAGCGGGTTTTTTCATTTTAGCCTGACAGAAAATGGTTCTTTTTATGCTTCCTGAGAAAATTCAGCATTCGATTTCTCCAAAATCTCTAATTGCTCAAAGTCCAAACATTCCCAAATCTGAATAGTCGACTAATTGAAACAAACAGACGCTGCCGTCAGCACTTCAACGAATCCTATTTTATGTTTGATTTAGTATTTGAACATTATTACGAAAAGCAAAAAAAAGAACTCACTCATCTAATTTCCTAATTGCAAAAGGGCTTTGCGTTATGTATTGTGATGTGTCACAACTGTAAGCGCAATTTCGAGCCTTCGTGTGGGCTAAATTAATAGAAGAGGATAACCGCCAATGTGTTCTATCTTCGGTATTCTGAACATCAAGTCCGATGCAGCAGTGCTGCGCAAATCGGCCCTGGAAATGTCAAAAAAACTTCGTCACCGTGGGCCAGACTGGTCCGGAATCTACAGCTCAGATAAAGCAATTCTGGTGCATGAACGTCTTTCTATAGTTGATCCTGGCAACGGTGCCCAGCCCCTCTATAACCCTGAACGAACTCATGTTCTGGCCGTTAATGGCGAAATATACAACCACAAAGAACTGGAAAAAGAGCTCAAAGTAGATTTCCAGTTTCAGACCAAATCCGACTGCGAAATACTGCTCGCCCTCTACGAAGAAAAAGGCGCAGCGTTTCTCGATGATCTGAACGGCATCTTCGCCTTCATTCTCTATGATGTTGAGCAGGATGCCTATTTGATCGGCCGTGATCACATGGGAATCATCCCGCTATATACAGGCCGCGATGAACACGGCAACTTTTATGTCGCCTCCGAGATGAAAGCACTGGTGCCAGTTTGCAAGAGCATCGAAGAGTTTCCCCCAGGACATTATCTGTGGAGCAAGGATGACAAGCTAACTCAATACTATACTCGGGACTGGGAAAAGTTCGACGCGGTCAAGGGCAACCACAGCAGCATAGAAGAGCTGCGCGACGCGCTGGAAGCTGCAGTCAAACGCCAACTGATGTGTGACGTGCCGTACGGCGTGCTACTGTCCGGAGGTCTCGACTCCTCCGTTATCTCTGCCATCACCAAGATCTACGCTGCTCGCCGCATCGAAAATGATTGCCAAAGCGAAGCCTGGTGGCCCCAACTACACTCCTTCGCGGTCGGCCTGAAAGGTTCACCGGATCTGGCTGCCGCCCAAAAAGTGGCCAATCATCTGGGCACTATCCATCACCAGATTCACTTCACAGTGCAAGAAGGTCTCGATGCACTGCGGGATGTCATTTATCACATTGAGACTTATGACGTCACCACCATTCGCGCCTCCACTCCCATGTATTTGATGGCTCGCTACATCAAGGCAATGGGCATAAAAATGGTACTTTCCGGCGAAGGCTCGGATGAGCTGTTCGGTGGCTACCTTTATTTCCACAAGGCCCCCAACGCCCGCGAATTTCATGAAGAAACCGTGCGCAAGCTCAGCAAACTACATTTATACGACTGTCTGCGAGCCAATAAGTCAATGGCTGCCTGGGGTGTCGAAGGTCGTGTTCCCTTCCTCGACAAAGAATTCATGGACGTGGCAATGCGCCTGAATCCTGCCGATAAAATGTGCGGCAAGGGAAAAATTGAGAAGCATTTATTGCGAGAAGCATTCGAAAAACTGCTGCCTCACGAAATTGTCTGGCGTCAGAAGGAACAATTTTCCGATGGCGTAGGCTATTCCTGGATCGACACCCTGAAGACCCATGTGGCGCACGAAGTAACAGATCAGATGTTCGAAGCAGCTGCCTACCGCTTCCCCATCAACACCCCCCTAACGAAGGAAGCCTACTATTATCGCTCGATTTTCGCCGAACATTTCCCATCAGAAGAAGCGGCACGCTGCGTGCCCTATGAAAAGTCAGTCGCATGTTCAACTCCAACAGCATTGGAGTGGGATGCCAAATTCAAAGAAATGGCTGATCCCTCCGGTCGTGCCGTGATGGACGTTCACCAGCAGGGTTATTAGAAGATACTATTCACCGATTTTTTACCAGAAGCCAGCTCTCTAAAAAGATTATTGAGCTGGCTTCTGTTTTTTTGGTCGAACCGGCATATGCGACATCCTTATGATAAGCCAATACCGACTCCATGCGTCTAAGTTGCAAAGCCACAAACACAGGTAAAGACGAAACGAATCACAGCAACTACTTGCCTGCAGCTGCAATTATGTAAAGAACTCTTAGAACTACTATTACATATACCGCAAGCGAAATATTACTTTGTAATATTTCGCTTGCGTTTAGAGAAAAAATGAATACCTTAGAAAAGAAATCGGGTGTTTACCTGAAAAAAAAATCTCTGGAGGCATTATGAGAAAATTTGTTTCATTGCTGTGTTTGTTTCTGGCTTTTGGCTTTATTGCCAATGTACATGCAGAGGACGCTGTAAGAATACCTTTAATCGGTGACCCCGCACCGGCTTTTACAGCCAAAACGACTCAAGGCGACATTAACTTTCCTGCAGATTATAAGGGCAAATGGATCATTCTATTCAGCCATCCCGCTGATTTTACGCCAGTATGCACTACTGAATTCATGACCTTTGCAACTATGATGCCTGAGTTTACCAAACTCAACTGCCAGCTTGTCGGGCTATCCATCGACAGTATTTATGCTCATATCGCCTGGCTCAGACAGATCAAGGAAAAGCTTGAATTTCATGGCATGAAAAATGTTGAAGTAACTTTCCCATTAATCGAAGACATTAAAATGGATGTTTCAAGAAAATACGGCATGGTACAGACAGGCGCAAGCACTACTCAAGCTGTCAGAGCCGTCTTCTTCATTGACCCCAACGGTATAGTGAGAGCTCTTATTTACTACCCTCTCTCAAATGGCCGCAACTTTGCAGAAATTAAAAGACTGCTCATTGCCATGCAGACCTCCGACCTGCACAAAGTTGCAACACCAGCAGACTGGCAGCCCGGCGACGATGTCATCGTTCCGCCGCCAGGATCATGTGGAACTGCAAAAGACAGAGTTGAAAACCATGATGCAGATGTGACCTGCCACGACTGGTTCTTCTGCACAAAAAAAATGCCGAAGGAAAAGATTCCAGGCAACAAATAACAAGATCGAATAAAAAAGGGTCCTCGGTAAATACCGAGGGCCCTTTTTTCGAAAAACCATTTTTGCTACTTTGTCATTCTGATTTAAGATAATCAAGAAAATCCGCTGAGAAAGAGGCTTTATCTATTTTAACCAGGCAAAAAAAGGGATCTATTTTCTGGGTTTTTACGTGCCCTTATAGCCGAAAAGGTGTATAATGTACATGGCCGTCAGGGTGTACTCTCTCTGAGAGTAGGGAGCGAGAACGGGCATCAACCGGCGTCAGCACTGGCGCCGCCATGGACGATATCGCAGTTCGGCCCGTAAGGGTCCCTCTGGCGGTCCTCTCATTCCGGACAAATTTACCAATAGATTGTGTAGATAATTATAGCTAGTGTTAGCAGAATTGGCCAGAACAGGTTTAAGCACACCTGTGTCCAAAAATAGCTGGGCTCAAACTCCATGCTGTATTCAAATATAGGTTCTGCACCGAAAAAGCGGAAATAGGTACGAGTATACACCTTGATTTTCCCAGTTTTTAAGCCCTCAAAAGCGGTGTAAACATTACTAAATTGAGAAAAAGCAACCAAAGAGAAGGCAAGTATCTCCTTCGAATTCTCCACAGCACAACTCCTATAGTCTTCAACTATTTCATGTAATCCTTAAAAATTATGGCCGTTACGGGCATATCTCTTGCACACGTCCTACTTCGCCACTGGCCAATCTGACTTTAATGCCGTGTGGGTGAGAAGATGAGTTGGTAAGAATATCTTTGACGACACCTTCAGTCAGTTTTCCAGTTCTCTGATCCTGCTTTAAAACGATTTTAACGTTAAGGCCAGGTTTTATATTTGCTCTTGTTTTTCCATCCATGCGTTATGACACTCCAGATTTAATGACGTAAAAGAAAGACTATAAGCGCAACGCTCTGTTCCCAAAGACAAATTATAGTATGAAAAGCTTTATTTGACTATTTATTAGTCGGCTGAGCCGGGATCATATGCACATCGCGCTGCGGGAACGGGATAGTGATTCCTTCTTTGCGGAATTTTTCTGCTATCGCCACATTGAGATCATGCGTAAACTCTGGATAAACGTCTGGAGACGGAATGAATACCCGCAGTTCAAAGCCGAGCGAACTATCACCAAAATTGACGAGAAGCGCCCGAGGTGCCGGATCCTTGAGAACTTTCGGGTTATCTGAAGCCACTCGAAGAAGAACTGTGCTGACTTTTTTAAGATCAGAGTCATAGGCAACCCCGACTGGGAGAACAATGCGAATAACTCTGTCGGTGAGAGTCCAGTTAATGATCTGGCCGGTGATGAAGTTTTTGTTCGGAATAATCAGCTCACGTTTGTCATGATTCAAAATAGTAGTGGCACGAATCTGAATTCGCGTAACCAGCCCAGAGTGCTCACCTACGCTAACTATGTCGCCGACCCGGATCGGCCGCTCAAACAAAAGGATCAAACGAAGGTCTGTTGTCCAAAGCGGAAATTGATCGAGAATCCTGGCAGCAGGAAGAACATCGCTGAAAAAATACAAGACATGGCGACTTCGATAGACAAGGCGGTTAGGAAAGAATTTGCTCACCTCGGCAAAAACCAGGCCAGATGGCGAAAACACAGGATGCAGAAGATAGGCTGCAGTAATGGCCGTTACCAGAAAAGTAAGCGCCCAGGTGATGGGTAGAATTGCCGGAAGACCTTCTTCAAGGTTGCACCTTTTCCCATATTTCTTTGACTTTGCCTTTTGTTTCCGATGCAATAGCACTGTCATCCACCAAAGAAGCAAGTTCTTTATCTATAGCCTCAATTGTCAGAGGGAAACCTGCCTCTCTATCCTGAAGAGTAGAAGCAGAATTAATCGAGTTGCCCAGGTTTGCGTCAATAATTGCTCCAGATTCAGAAGACGTATTCGCCGACTTAGCAACTTCATCTGCTTCAGCAAAAGAAGTTAGAGAAAGCAGAACAAAAAGAACGACTGCGAAAAATCTTATAAAACAAGAAAATCACTATTGTCACGAAACAACGTGGAACTGGTTCTGGGCATAAAAAGCTCCGATCGAGTCTCTTAAAATAAAGTATCAGGTTTATATTTTATCATGTCTTGCCAGCTAGCAATTTGTTCTGTAAACGCAGGCTATCTGGGGATTACAAAGCCTTAAATGACAAGCCACCAGATTGGGTCTTTGGTTCTTCCTGATAAGTTGCGTCCCAGCGTATTCTCAGGAAATTTGATTGTCATTGTTTGGTGCGAAAGGAATAATAATCAGTGTGCTTTCATTCGTAAAGAATAAGGAGCAGTGTTTATGAAAAGAGTTATTGGTTTCATAATAGCATTTCTGTCTTTTGCAATATTTCTTGGAGCAGTCGAGAGGGCACCTTTGGAAACAGAAATCCAATTGCAAAGATTTGTTTGCTAGATGATGAAGAAGCTCTAAACACAAAAGCTAATCTTAAATTTAATGATACCAGCGCTCAAACTATTTTAAATATGGTTGCGATGCAGCGTGGCCTTGAGATCGAAGCATTCTCTCCTACTTATGCTTAACCAATTTTTCTGTTCCATTGCTCCATATTACCCAAATCTCAAGATGGAAGATCCGCTTCAAGTGCACTATTTGCTTTGAATAATCCTGTGATTTTTTTAATTCCGCTGAGTTTTATCACTCTGGTAGTAATTTCACTTATGACCCAGCCTAAAGCAGTAAAACAGATTAGAAATAATATTTCTATTCTCTAAACACAAACTGGTAACTGAAGCCACTTCAGTTACCAGTTCTTTTTCAGTGTCAAAATGGAGAAACAACAGGGTCTACTTTCTTGACAATAATTCGCCCTTTTTCAACAAAAGCAACAGCACCGGATTTGTCGTTTTTATTTAAATCTACTTGAACGAACTCAGACTGTTCCACATTTTTGGGTCAATTTTAAAGTCCAGCACTTTCCCTGTCTTGTCAATAAAACCAAAGGTTGATTTACCGGTTGAAACGAACGAAATCCCGCACTTAAAAGCCTCTGCACTTTTGAAGAGCGGCTTGATTACTTCATTTCCCTTTTCATCCAGAAACCCATAGAGGTCATTCCGTTTCCATGCAATCAGACCTTCCGATAAGTAGCCAGGACCGACTCCACCAATTTCAGGAGCAACAATCCACTCGCCTTTCCTGTCGATGAGACCCCACTTTTGGGTTTCTGGATCCAGAGCAGTGGCCGCATCCCCCACAAAATTGTGACAATCGGAAAATTTAGCAGGAATTGCAATCTCACCCTTACTGTCCAGATAACCGACACGCGCATTTCCATCAACCTGAACGCAGTAGCGGGCGTATCCGGAACTCAACTGGTTAACCCAGGCATAGGAGAATTTCTTGAGTTCTTTTCCCTGTTTGTCAATGAGAAGGGATGGGCCACGGTTACCCTTAAGGACTGCTACACCATTTTCAAAGGCTCCACTTTCAGCAGAGAATTCTGGTTCAATGACCCAGTCTCCTTTCACATCTATAAAACCCATTTTTTTTGTTTTTGGATCTATAGCGTAGGCAAGGCCGTCCGAAAACTCCCCTGCCTTCTCGAATTTGGCAGGAATGACGAGCTCTCCATTTTCCCCAATATATCCCCAGAGCCCTTTTGAATCAGATTTAACCGGTGCCAGGCCATTGTTAAAGTTGTTCGCATCTGAAAAAGTCCCTTCGTGAATTGGCTTGCCGTCCCGGTTGATAAAGACAAACTTTCCATACCCTCCAACCTTAGCATAGTCACCGTTAAAATCTTCACAAGAATCGTACTGACAGGGAATGGCAAAATTTCCGCGAATATCAATATAACCATATTTATAGTTCTGTTCTTTTTTACCCTGTACCAATGCTCGTAATTTCATGCGGGGATCTGCTGCATCCTGGGAATAGAGTGAAACCCAGGAAATCATAAAAAAAGAGAAAATCAAAATACAGGTAATTTTTTTCTTCATTGCAAGATCATTCTCCTCAAAACGTATTTATTTTGTTCAGTTTAACTAGTGCACTATCCAACTGTCAAGACTTTGTCGCTCTCCGAAAAATAGCGTTGCAGGGAAAAACTGTTTTCAGTCTTTCCCTGAAGGATCTGTTAACGGCCTTTTCATTTTGCCATCGTCAGACTTACGGAGAATTTTGTCTGGGTTCTGTTTATAGCCACCGCGACTGGGATCTGGCTTATTATCTGGCGACATTGGCGGCTTAAAATGGCCATTACGTGGCGGTGGCACTTTATGCACACCGGGAGTTCGCTTTTCATCACCCGATTGAATTGTCTGATCCGGGGCATCTGAATTACCAGATTTTTCACGGAAATTATCAATTTCACGCCAACGCTTCTGCAAAGGCTCCTGCCCTTCTCTGTTGTTATTGTCACCCATCATATCGCGGCGAAATTCCCGCAAATCATCTCTGCGAGGAACAGGGTGGCGATGTTTCATGCCGGGACGCATTTTTTGCGGCCCATTTTCAGGCTTGAAGTCAGGATTTTGCGGCTGATGATTCTGATCATTCAACTGACCGGGCTGACCGGGTGTGAAACCAGGTTTCTTATTTGGATCAGGCACATGACCATTGCCTGGTTGCTGCCATTGGCGTTGGCCTGGTCTTTGCCCAGGTTGTCCGGGGCGATGACCGGGCTGACCTGGTTGACCGGGTTGTCGGTCTGGTGGCTGACCGGGCATGAACCCAGGTTTCTTATTTGGATCAGGCACATGACCATTGCCTGGTTGCTGCCATTGGCGTTGGCCTGTTCTTTGCCCAGGTTGTCCGGGGCGATGACCGGACTGACCAGATTGACCGGGTTGTCGGTCTGGTTGCTGGCCAGGCTGTCGATCTGGTGACTGGCCAGGCGTGAAACCAGGTTTCTTATTTGGATCAGGCACATGACCACTGCCTGGCTGCTGCCATTGGCGCTGATATTGTTGCTGACTGAAACCGGGAGCGTGACGTCTTGGCTCAACAAATTTTCTCCGAAACTGCTGTTTCTGTTCTTGAGGAAGCTGCTGAAACCTCTCAAATTTTCGTTTCAGAACTCTCTGCTGCTGAGGTTTAAACTGCTTCATACGCCCGTAATTCTCTTCAACTCGTTCCTGATCGACAGGCTCAAAACTTCTGATGCGCTCATAATTGTTTTCGAGCTGTTTAAACTTTTTCTCACTCATAGTGCGCGCCCTTTTCCTGATAGCTTCCTTCTGTTCATCAGAAAAGCTGTTCCAGCGCGCCAATTTCTCCTCATAACTCGACTCTTTTATTGTTTTTGTTTCTGAAGCATTTTGGGCATAGAGCGGCATGCCAGTCGCTATCAGCACCAGCCAGACCGACAAAATTACTTTCAATAAATTCAGAGTCGAGTGTTTTTGCATGGCTTATTCGTCCGCTTCAAGGCTTTCGACAGCTTCCATGTCGACAAGCAGATCAAGATTTTCCAAAATTTCTGCATTTTCGTATATTTCGAGGTTTCGTATGATTTCTTCATCATTTAAGTCACGAACAATCTCTATTTTTTGACCGTTAGAAAAATCAGTCTTATCAACAAGGCCGGTTGGTCGACCAGACAAAAGAAAATAACCAATCCCGATCAATACAACAAGAGACGCTAAAGCCGGCACCGATGAAAAATTTCTCAGCGAAAACACCGCGAGCAGCCGCGTCAGGAAACCGGTTTCAGAAAATTCGACGCTCTTAGCATGCACTTTCTCTATTACCTGCCGGGTGAATTGGTCACCGACCTGCGGCACCTCATAATCTGTCAACATTTCCCACGAATCGAGCAGAGAATCGCACTCCAGACGGCATTCAGCGCATTTTTCCAAATGGTCTTCAAGCTGCTCTCGCTGATCTGCAGCAAGACTGCCATCGAGATACTCTGAGAACATATTTTTTACTTGTTTACAGTCCATATCTATCATTCCTCGATTAAATCAAACCCTCATTTCGAAAAAATACTCCTTCAAATACTCTTTTAAAGCGGTGCGACCTCTGAACAACAGAGATTTAACCGATTGAACCGAACAACTCATTACTTCAGCCATCTCTTCATAGCTCATCTGATCGTAGCGTTTCAGAATTATCGCCATCTTCTGGGATTCTGGAAGACGGTCAATCGCCTCTGCAATTTTGCTGGACTTCTCGTCACTCAGTATTTTTTCAGAGGGGCTTTCTGAGGTGTTATCTGTCATCGTTTCAAGCATTTCCAGTCCGGTTTCAGAGCGTTTCTCATTTAGTGAAACCTTTGTTCCCAACTTTTTAGAGGCCTGGAGACAGGTATTTCTGGTAATTACATAAACCCAGGTCGAAAATTTTGCTGCAGGCCGGTAAGTATCTCTGGAAAAATAAATTTTCACAAACACCTCCTGAGCAATGTCTTCGGCTTCAGAACTTCTATTGAGAAATCGGTAAGCAAATGCATAAATTCTTTGTTTATAACGATCAACAAGGGTTCGAAAACTTGCTTCGTCTCCGTCCTGAAACTGAAGCATCAACTCCTCGTCTTTTAGCATCTCCAGATCGTTCCCCAAACCTTACCTCATTATCAATGTATATTTTTCTGCTGTTCAATTCTTATAATCCATTTCTCAGTAAACCAAAATACTTCATTGAGCTGACAATATTCAATCCTGGTTGGTTAATTCAATTACAGGCTGGGGCTGGCCAGAAAAATCTCTTCGTGGCCAGCCACCGTCTTGTTATTTCTGGGGTTTATTGTTCCGGGCTTGAGCCGCGCCGTTCCCCTGCTGATTTTTTCTGCCAAAAGCTTTATCGATGACATTGTTGCCGTTGTTGCTATTCTTGCCAAAAGCGTTACCAACACCATTGTTGCCGTCATTTCTTTTGGCACGAAAATTGTTGCCCTGACCGAATCCGCCGGGGTTACCCATTGGCGGACCTACTCGACGACCGGGCATTTGATTGAAGCCAGGTCTGCTGCCCCACATATTACCCTTGTTATTGTTGCCCTGATTGCCGTTGCCAGCCTGATCATTGCTGCTAATCTGGACATTACCGCACTGATTGTTGTTGCCCTGAGCGTTGCCATGATTGTTGTTAAACTGATTACCATTGCCCTGACCGAATCCGCCGGGGTTACCCATTGGCGGACCTACTCGACGACCGGGCATTTGATTGAAGCCAGGTCTGCTGCCCCACATGTTACCCTGATTATTGCCAATCTGACCATTACCGCACTGGCCGTTGCCAGCCTGACCGTTGTTGCCACGGTTGTTTTTAAACTGATTACCATTGCCCTGACCGAATCCGCTGTTATTACCCATTGGCGGACCTACGCGACGACCGGGCATTTGATTGAAGCCATGTCTGCGTCTCCCCATATTACCCTGATTGCCATTGCCAGCCTGATTATTGTTACCCTGATTATTGCCAACCTGACTGTTGTTGCCATGACGGCCATGGTTGCCTTCTGCTGGCGAATTTGTGAGAGCATCCGAAGAACCAGAATTCCCGTCGGTTTGAGCAACGTCATCTTTGCGGTGTCCAAGACGTTTTCCCGGCATATTGTCGCTATGACCAGTTCGACGACCCGGCATGCCTTCGTCATGGCCGTTGCCATTACCAGAATCATCTTCGAATGTAAGTTCCTGACCGTTTTGAAACTGTTGCGCCATGGAAGGTGTCAGGCTACCAGAGATCACGATTAGAATAATGATCAGTGAGAATGTTGCGGCCAGTCCAGAACTAGATTTCATTAAACTTGATCTAACCAGTCTTGAAGTTCTCATTTTTGATTCCTCCTGAAATTTATTGATGCATCTGAATGGTTAAATCAATAAATTGCAAAAAAGTTGCGGTGTTTTTTATTTAAATTTTCTGACCATAATGACCGGCAAAAAAAAAGCCCGGGATAACCCGGACCAAACATGCCAAGCCGACCTGTTAATTCCCCTCAGGAAGCACTTTCATCATGGATAATTGGCTCGCCCAGATCGCGCAGAGAAAATAGATAGAACACGTGATGCCCATCGTAATCGAGAACCCTCAGATCGCTTTCCTGCTTCAAATCGCCCATTATAATACCGTAATGAGCTCCATATTTTTCCTGAACGGTCTCAAGCGGAACTTCGTAAGCAATGAATTTCTTGATTCCTTTTGAGTCAAATTTTTTAAGCAATTCTGGATCGGCAAACGAAGAATACGTGGTCAAAAAGAGTATTGGACCTGTGCCTGTAAAGCAAATGCCGGCTTTCATCAGTTTTCCCCCTCTCTGCTCCTCATTGGCTATTGGCATGCCGCACATAAATATGCGATCTACCCTGAATATAATTTTCCTGAGCAAAATTTCAAGACAGAACCAATCCTCAACGACACTTCGGCAAAAACATTCTTCTGACGACCACAGAGTTTGTTTATCCTTCTAAAAGCCATTTTTCAATGACATAGAAGCTGTGTTAATTCTAAACAACGCATTATTGACAATGAAAACAATTCCGAATCGCGAAAACCCGCTATAAATCGATATTTCTAATTGGGGTTGCGGGTTAGCGATAAACAAGTATAATCAAGTTAAGAGAGGTTGGGGAAAAAAAAACGCGCAAAAAATCGCTGACGGCCGACAGGCTATATTAGACATTGCGATTTGAGTGTTCAGTCCGGCATAACGCTTCTGTGTGAGCTTTAGCTCTACAGAAGCCATTAGTCATTTGCCAGAGTTCTCCTGATTGAAGGCACAGATACAAGAGAATAAGACAGAAAATAAGCTCTGTTCTATTTTGATCCTTCAGGAGTAGCCTATGCATATAACCGCCCTTGTGAGACAAGGCTGACTAACCCATTGCAAATCTTTGGCAGTTTTCTGCTGACCATATGGCAGGATTCTGCCACTACCAACCAAAAGCTCACTGTTTATACGTGTTTTCGAATGCCACGACTTGACGCAATATTTGCTATCAACGCACTCCCAATAAAATTTGGATGCAGCAAATCCCAGAAGAAGAAATGCAAATATTGTAGAGAAACAAAGATGGGAGGAAAATATTATGTGGGATAGAATAACCAGCGCTATCGAAGGTTCTGATTCCAAACTGCTCAGGTTCTACCTCGAACAGGAACCCGAGCTTATATATGAACAAAACTACCACGAAGAAACGCTATTACACCACGCTGCAAAAAATGGCGATCCGACAACGATTGCCGAACTGCTAAAATGCGGAGCCAGAGCAGATACTCCAGACGACTTCGGCTGGACTCCGATGCATGAAGCCTGCAAAAGCAGGAATGAAGCAGCGGTAGCTCTGTTCATTGAATCCGGCATCAGCCTGAACCTTGAGACAAACAGACAGGAAACTCCGCTCCATATTGCGGCCAGACACAATGCCTGTGCCATTATGGCCAGATTGCTTGAAGTAGGCGCTCATCCTGATGTCATCAACAAGAACGGCAACACACCATTACATTTGGCTGCTCAGAAAGGTTTCGCACGGGCAGCAGAAATCCTGCTGACCGCAGGCGCCAATACGCGCATAAGAAACGTTCTGGGACTTACCGCGCTTCACATGACTGCCATAAAAGGGCACTTCAGGTGCGCCGACGCTCTGTTAATCAACCAGGCTAATCCGCACCAGCTCGACGACAGCGGCAAGACCTTCCTTGACATCGCTGAAGTGTGCGGCAAACAAGAGTACATCAATTATATCAAGGTTCTTCTTGAGGAATTAGAAAAACAAAACCGGGCAGCAATCCCTGGGAAGGTTGATACATTAGTCAAAAAACCGGCGCTTACCGATTTTTACGACAATCAGGCTCTGCAGCCGAAAAACCAGTTTGCAAGCTGTTGCAAAAGAATTGTAAATGACCTGATTTCAGGCCATGGCTCACACAGCTACTCCAGCACACTAGCCAGAGGCCTCGAATCAACTCTCTGGTTCGTGGTTTTCCCGCTCCTGATGTTTTTGCTCTGGAAAGGCTTTGCAACCGGAGCTTTGCCATCAATAATAGCCCTGAACCTGAGCGTCGGAAATCTGGTCAGCGCAGAATTCATGCAGGCATTCGCCAATTCTTTGATCGTATTCATAGGTTCATTCCTTATGGTAACAACCGAATCAGAATCGATCTCTCCTCTGCATTTCTTTAAAGACCTTAGAGAGGCTGTTCACTTCAGAGTTGCGCACCTCTTACTGATCGAATTGTTCTTTTACGACAAAATGAATGTTAACGCTGCAATTGTAAAAGACTTCGCCATTTTCTGGGCATGGTTTGTGATGCTGTATGTATTGTCATATCTGATCTGGTGGGCAAGCGTACATACAGATACAGCCACAGCAACCGGTGAAACATCTGAAATCTGTTATGCTCATGATTAATGGATAGCGCAGATCTCTCTTATCCCCATCACCACTTTAAGCCCGCTACAGCGGGCTTTTGTTTTGCAACAACTTTCCTGCCCATCAGATTTTTATTGCGTTCACAGTAAAACCTGTCTAAAATACCCTCAAATCATTAAAACCGTTAGACGGTATCAGGAGCATCTAGCCCATGGTTCTCAGCTTCATTTATTGCATCATTGGATTCATATTACTTTCATATGCTGCCGACAAGCTGGTAGAAGGGGCTTCAAACCTTGCAATCAACATTGGAGTCAGCAAAACAGTAATTGGCCTGACGATAGTTGCCGCCGGCACTTCTCTGCCCGAAATGGTAGTAAGCGTCAATGCCTCCCTTAAGGGAAATCCGGCGCTATCGCTCGGCAATCTGGTTGGTTCGAACATCATGAATGCGGCTTTTATCCTGGGAATTGCCGCACTGATCTACCCGATTAAATGCGAGCGCCAGATGGTGCGCCGCGAAGTGCCGATAATGATTGGAACTGCTCTTTTACTTTGGTATGTAGCGCATACTGATGGTTACATTACCCCGACTGAAGGCATGATGCTCTTCGCCCTTCTATTTGCCTATACCGGCCTAAGCTATTACTGGAGCCGAAAAGAAAGCACAATTGCCGCTGAGATGGTTGAAAAATGCGATCTCATCACTGAAGCTACCGAAAAAGATGAAATGCCGACAACCAAAACCAACATTATTTATATACTCGTCGGATTGGTGGGACTGGTTATAGGTTCTGAGGTATTGGTCAAGGGTGCTGTGGAAATAGCAAAAATCCTGGGTCTGTCAGACGAAATAATCGGCCTGACTCTTATTGCCATTGGCACCTCACTGCCAGAACTGGCCACGTCTATTGTAGCAGCCCGCAAGGGCCACTCAGAAATCACGCTTGGCAACGTTGTCGGCTCTAACATTTTCAATGTCCTGGGCATTGTTGGCTGCGCTTCAGCCGTGTCCTGGTTCAATCCCACCCCTGAAACCCAGGTTTTAATGGTATCTCCAAACATGCTCGGCATTCATATTCCGTTGATGGTTGTAGTCAGTCTCGGAGTACTGCCGATAATGTCTACCGGCATGCGCATTATCAGAGCAGAAGGAGCATTGCTTGTAGCAGTCTACCTTGCCTACAATGTAATCCTTTTTCAAACCAGCTCAAGCACAGTGCCTATACCAGAATTGAAAAAAGATATACCAGCACAGATGCAACCAAAAAACTTGAGCACACCAGCCAACAACAGTCTGTTGCAGATTCCTGCCACAGCTACTGAGAACATCGGCCTGGCCAGCCAGACCGAAGCAGCGACCGCAACAGAAAAGCTGCATGAGCCGACTTCATCTGCTTTACCAGATGGCGCTGGAAAAACTGGCGGAGAACCTCTACAAGAGTCGCTACCGACAGTCAGCACACCCATCGGGGATTAAGCTACCACAACCCGCTCAGCTGGTTTGATGGCGCTGATCAGGATCTGAGGAAACCGGTGCCAGATCTGAAAGCAGCTGCAGATTAAGCGTCAACATTGAGGTCAGCAGG
The DNA here is from genome assembly GCA_018818125.1 of Candidatus Rifleibacteriota bacterium. Taxonomy (GTDB): domain Bacteria; phylum Muiribacteriota; class Ozemobacteria; order Ozemobacterales; family Ozemobacteraceae; genus Rifleibacterium. The sequence continues at coordinate 18,009 of JAHISQ010000176.1, read as the reverse complement.
GTGTGAGCTTCTGCACGCGTAATATTTTCGAGATGGCCAAATGAAAAGTTTTTGCGAAACGCCTGAAACTGAGCTTCCGACATGTTTTTTATCTGCCGCAACTCGCGACGATGCAGCCGATTCATTTTTTCGAGCTGCTCCCGGGTCAGTTCAGGACTAACATCATCCTGCGTCATCACCAAACCCAAGCCCACTGCGGTCTACAGGCGGCTGTTTTTTCTTGCGTTTTACCACGATCTTGCCTCTACGAAAAGCATCGGCAATGGCAAAAGGTATTTTCATTTCGGCCCGAACCAGATTGGCCTTTGCTTCCTGTTCAGCAGCCTTGTTTTCTTGAGTAAGAGCCATAGCCAGAGCGCGGCGACCTTCAGCTTTGGCTTCGCCGACTTTCTTGTCAGCGACGGCCTGAGCGTTTTTAAGGTGTGCGCCTATATTTCGGCCAACATCTATGTCTGAAATATCCAATGATACTATTTCGAAAGCAGTACCAACATCAAGGCCAGCTGAAATGATCTTCTGACTCAGAATCTCAGGTTTGTTTAGAATTACCTGATGCGAAGCTGCAGAGCCGATCGCCGAAACGATACCCTCGCTGACTCTTGCCAATACTGTATCTTCACCGGCACCGCCCACCATAGTCTTCAAATTCGAGCGCACAGTAATATTTGCTTTAACTATCAGCTCAATACCATCTCTGGAGATACCACGAATATCTGCAGTCTTGATAACACGCGGATGAACCGACATTTTAACGGCATCTTCGACATCGCGGCCGGCGAGGTCAATGGCAGCAGCTCTTTCAAAATCAAGATCTATCTTTGAGTTCTTAGCGCTGATCAAAGCCTGCACTACCTTCTGCATATTGCCGCCAGAAAGATAATGCACTTCCAGGCGATCAAGAGCAAGTGGCACGCCTGCTTTTCGCACACGCACATAAGATTCTACAATCAGGTTGGTAGGCACGGCGCGCAGCTGCATGGCAATGAGTTGCACTGCCGAAATCGGCACGTTGGCCGAAATACAGTTCAGATATGTCATAAAAGGGAACAGGCTGATAGCATAAAGTCCTACCAGCACAGTCAAAATCAGAACTACAGCCAGAATAATATGCATTTAAGCTCCCCTGTCGTGAGTATTGCAATCTGTCTCGGGGCAGTGCAACATCAAGAATAGATCTTTCACCGCTTAAATGTACATAATAGTTTGACTAAATGCAACTTTATGCTAGATTTTTTGTAAATTAAGACAGAACTCACTAATTACAGGAGGCCCGAATTGAAGCAGCAGATTTGCAAAAACATATACTGGGTTGGCGCGCTTGAATGGAGCAAAGAACACTTTCACGGTCACGAACTCTCAATACGCCACGGCACCAGCTACAATTCATATTTTATCGACGACGAAAAAAAGGTTCTTATAGATCTGGTAAGAGTTACACACGCTGACGACCTGATCAAACACATCGAAGAATTCGTTAAAATCGAAGATCTAGACATTTTGGTGATCAATCATGCCGAGCCCGACCACGCCAGCGCACTGCCCAGGATTCTTGCGCGAAATCCAAAGCTCGAAATATATGCCAGCCGCGGTGCCCAGATTTCTATTAAACGTCATCATCCACAGGTTGAAGACATCAAGATCGTTAAGACCGGCGACAGCATAAGCATCGGCAAACGAACCCTCAGATTTTTTGAAGCCCAGATGCTGCACTGGCCCGACACCATGTTCACTTACTGCCCGGAAGACAAAATTCTGTTTTCAACCGATGCTTTTGGCCAGCATTTTGCCAGCCCCGAACGTTTTGTCGATCAGGTCGATCAGAAAGGGCTCTGGTTCGAGGCCGAAAAATACTTTGCCTGCATTCTTACGCTGTATTCAGCGCAGATTCTTAAGAAAATTGAAGAATTCAGCAAGCTGGGCTGGGAAATTGCTGTCATAGCTCCGGCGCACGGCCTGTGCTGGCGCGAAAAACCTGCGCAGATTATCGAAAAATACGTAGAATGGGCAACAGGCGTCAACCACGAGGCTGCGGTAATAGTGTTTGATACGATCTGGGGCGGCACTGAAGCGATGGCACGAGCAATTGCCGATGGTCTTGCCGACGAAGGCATAACTTACCGCATGTTTAATGCCGGCGGCGCCGACATGCATGATGTAATGACCGATGTTCTGACTTCAAAAGCAGTGATTCTTGGCTGCCCGACACTTAACAATGGCATAGTTCCAACCATGGCTCTATATCTCGAAGAGCTGCGCGGCCTGAAATTCAGGAGCAAGATCGGCATGGCCTTCGGAACCTATGGCTGGAGCGGTGAAGCCACGAAACGTATTGAAGCAGCAATGCAGGAAGCCGGGATTGAAGTCGCCGGGCCCGCAATAAAATGTCAATTCAACCCCGGCGCAGAAGACCTCGAAAAATGCCGGGAAATCGGTCGCGAATTTGCTCACAAAATAAAAGGCAACTGACACTACAGATGAGTTTAAAAATACGACTGGCTCATGCTTTGGCATGGGCCAGTTTTATGTTTATCCTGACCTTTTCGGCATCCGCAGTCGAACCCGACAAAACCTATGACTTGCCTCTCCGATTCATCGCACGCGCCGAAGTAAGCCGCCTCAGATACGATTATTACAGCATCCGGGAGTGCCTGGATATCTACAACGACGACAATCTGATTCCCCTTGTAATAACTGGTATTACAACCGATTCATGGCGCGGCCACCAACGCGACATAATTGGCGAAAACTGGTTTGAAAACCGGCAAGCACTGACAGTTCCGCCCGGCAAAACACTCCGGGTAGTTGAGCGCAAGCGCACAGTTCTCGGTCGTGTAAAGCGAGACTGGTGGGTGCGATGGATCAGATTCAACATTGCCACCAGTCGAGGCCAGTTCGTATCAAATTTTGTCGCCTCACCATTTAAAAGACCGGGAAAAATGCTCAGCGAGCACGTTGAACCGCAGATCGACACACTGAGCGAACCAGGCGCCTTAACACCAGCCCAGAAAATCTATGGAGGGGACTGGTCCCGGTGAGCACTGCGGGATACGTGGCTCTAATGACCAAAGGCCATAAGAGCCACGTATAATTTGCACTCACAACAAAAATCAGTATAATTCCTGCAAGCACTATAAAAGTTTGGTGGATCCGGGAGCAAAGCCATGACAACACCCTATATCGAAAGTAAGAGCACACCTGATTTTGTAATACGCGACACTTTTGTTCATCCGCAGGATAAGTCAAACATCGATTATCCTGTTAACGGCTTTAAGTTGCCTGGCATTATTGACATTCATTTTCACGGCGCATATGGCTGGGATTTCGCTTTTGGGCAGACCGACAAGCTCAATATAATGCTCGATAAATTGCTGATTACCGGTATGACCGGAGTTTTTCCCACCCTGATCACATGCTCTGAAGAACAGCGCCTCCAAGCCATCGCTGATATCGCGCAGGTTGCAAAAACTCGGAGACAGCTGCCAATTATTCACGGTATTTACCTCGAAGGTCCGTTTCTGGCACCACAAAAGCGAGGCTCCCACCCCGAAGAACATCTGCTCCTTCCTTCACTGGAACTCCTGAAAAAATGGCAAAAAGCAGCCAACGGCCTGATCAAAATAATCACCGTAGCACCAGAATTACCGGGAGCCCTTGAATTCATCAGTCAGGCCAAAAGTATGGGCATTGTTACAGCGCTCGGGCACTCTGCCGCCGATTGGGAGACCACTGAAAAAGCCGTCGAAGCTGGTGCCCGCCACATAACCCATCTTTTCAACGCCATGCCCGCATTCCATCATCGCGAGACGAATCTGCTCAGCTATGTCTTGACCAGGCGTGATCTCAGCATTGAGCTGATCGGCGACTGCGAGCATGTTGCACCAGAAATCATAAAACTGGCCTGTAATCTGTATGATAACAATCAGATCATCTTTGTATCCGATGCTGTCGCACCGGCCGGACTGTCCGACGGCGATTACAGTCTTTATGGAACTCACCTGATCAAAAGCGGATGCCGCTGTTGCCTGCCTGATGGCAATCTGTTTGGCGGCGCCACCCTGCTCACAGAATGTCTTTCCCGGCTCAACAAGCAAGTCGGGCTATCCTGGGGAGTGCTTGGCACATCGGTCTGGCGCACACCCTGTAACCTCTTTGAAATGAAACCGCCTGACACCGAAGTATTTTTTGATCAGAGGATGCAGTGGCAGGCCTCCAGACATGAGCACGTATGGTATACCAGCTCAGAAAAAAAAGATGAATAAGCCTTTTCGCGCAATGCTTGCCATTGCACTGTTACTGCCTGCTTGCGCAAGCGGTGCTGATTCGAGCCTGCAGCATTACTATTATTACCTGAAGCAGACGGCTTCAGAAGCTCTACAGTTCGACCGCGACGCCGCAAAAAACTGGTATGAAAGCCTGCCTGACCTCAAGATCAAAGAGAACCTGCAACAGTCTCTCGACAAGCTCAAGGAAATGCTTTCACAACCTCCGGAGACTTATGAGGACGAGAATGCGCGTGCTAATCGCAGGCTGATTGAGCAGCTTGGGCGCACCAAAATAAGTCGAGATGGCAAGACTCTCAATGAATATGCTCAGGATGCGATAAATCACGTCAGACCCGACCTGAGAGATACTGACTATTTCAATGATCCAGCGCGAACGCTTTCTTATTTCATTCTGTTCGATCCCAAAGGCTTTATCGAAAATGTCAAGTTGATCAGAGGGCCGCTAAACGCGCCAATGACGCTTAAAGAAGCATACCAGTATTACACCCGCACCGACCCGGCACGGGCCCAGAAGATTCTCAACATGCTCGAATCATTGCAAAAGCTTTATCAGTCAGAACCAGGCACTGATCACCGCGAACTGATAATCGAGTCAATTCAGCAGACAGTCGATCTGCTCAACGAACCTGAAAAATAGCCCCCACTACCCTCTCACCACGATCATGTCCTCTTTGTCAATTGCCAATAGCGCGGCGTTGAGCACTGCCAGATCATCGTCGAAACCAAAACGGTCAGAAAAATCTTGCTGAACATCTTCACTGTCGAGAAAATATCTTGCAGCCGCTGATATCACTGTTTTTTCAACATCTGAGTAACGATGAAAATCAGTTAACAGCTTTTTGAGAGTGTCAATCATGCGGTCGACCAGTTCGATGTCTATACAGACGTTTTTAAGACTTTCCACTGCCGCCTTTTTTCGATAATCATTGAGTTCATCGCGAAGATAATCAGCTGTGGCACTGTCCAGAGGTTGGTAGTGGCGCGCAACAACTGCCCGCAGGCTTTCTGGCAACAAACTATAAAATTTCAGCTGAGTTCTCTCCAAGATTGGCCTCCTTGATTTCGTCCTGCTGCTTAACCTCGACAAGAAGCTGCAGCAGCTCTACTGCATCGGCAAACACGCTTTCGTCGCTATCGATGATTATACTCAAATTTATCGTATTTTTCTCCTTCGGCTCAAAATATATCTGACGCAAAATTCCGGCACCGCCCTTGAACAGTCGCCCAATGTCGGGCAGTCGGGTCTCGGCAAATTCAAATCGCAAATGGTTGATCACCCGAGCAACCTTTTTAACTCCGACTTGAGCAGCCATAATACGCAGACTGCTAATAGCAAACAATCCCTTCGCTTCTTCTGGAAGCCGGCCAAAGCGATCTTCGCATTCATCGCGGATCTCTTCGAGCAGAGCGACGTCGTTGCAGCGGGCCAAACGCGAATATAACTCAACTCTGGTTTCTTCATCAGCAATGTAAAAAGTCGGGAAATAGGCAGTAACAGGAATCTCGATCGACGAATCAATCCTGCCAAACGACTTCTTGCCGGTCTTAAGGCGCGTCACTGCCTCTTCAAGCAGTTCCATATACAGCGAGAAACCTATACTGGCAATATGGCCGCTCTGCGATTCACCGAGAATGTTTCCGGCACCGCGTATCTGCAGGTCGCGCAACGCAATCTTAAAGCCTGAACCAAGGGCGGTATGTTCTTCGATGGTTTCGAGTCGTTCAGTTGCCTCTTTGGTCAGTCGCTGCCCCTTCGAATAGAAAAAATATGCCCAGGCCTGGCGAGCCGAGCGCCCAACTCGGCCGCGCAGCTGGTACATCTGTGACAATCCGAGTCTTTCAGCCTCATCGACAATAAGCGTGTTAACATTGGCTATATCGAGACCAGATTCAATAATAGTTGTGGCTACCAGCAGATCATACTTGCGCTGCACAAAATCTAGCATGGTTTTTTCGACGCGTTGTTCAGGCATCTGCCCGTGCGCAACCGCAATTCTCGCCTCAGGCACGAGCTCGCGCAAAAATTTAACCTTCTGCTCAATGAATTCGACACGATTAAATACGTAATAAATCTGACCACCCCGTTTGAGCTCTTCAATTACAGCGCGTTTCACCCAGGCAGCATCGAAAGGCGCAACATACGTCTGCACCGGGCGCCGATCAGCTGGCGGCGTATCAATTACGCTGATCTGGCGGATACCTGACATCGCCATCTGCATGGTTCGTGGAATCGGCGTCGCAGTAAGAGTCAGCACGTCAATGTTGCTTTTTAACTTTTTGAGTTTTTCCTTGTGTTTAACGCCAAAACGCTGTTCTTCGTCGATGATCAGCAATCCCAGATCGCGAAACACAATATCAGAAGACAATATTCGATGAGTGCCGATCAACACATCCAGCGTTCCGGCTGCAGCCTTTTTGAGAGTAACTTTCTGTTCAGCTGGCTTGCGCAGGCGACTTACCATATCAATGCTTACCGGAAAGCCTTCAAAACGATTCTGCAAGGTCTGGTAGTGCTGAAAAGCCAACAGAGTAGTTGGCGCCAGAATCGCCACCTGCTTTCCAGAACACACGGCCTTAAATGCGGCACGCATGGCTACTTCGGTTTTGCCATAGCCGACATCACCGCAGATCAGCCGATCCATCGGCACCTGGCTTTCCATATCCCCTTTTGTGGCTACAATTGCCTTGTATTGATCCGGGGTTTCAGTAAAGGGAAAACGCTCTTCCATCATGCGCTGCAGGTCACAATCCGGCGAGAAAGCATGACCGGTGCTGGCCAGTCGCGTCGCATAGAGCTCAAGTAATTCGCGGGCGATATATTCGACATTTTTGCTGACCCGGCTCTTCTGACCAGCCCAGACTTTTGAGTTAAGACTGTGAATCCTTGGGATGAAGCCTTCCATGCCCAGGTATTTGGAAACCTTGTGAACCTGATCGGTCGGAACATAGAGTTTATCTGTGCCAGCATATTGCAGCAACATATATTCGCGCGTTCGACCGGCAGCAGTCATCGTCTGAATCCCACGAAACTCGGCCACGCCGTGATCCGCGTGCACGACGATATCGCCCGGCACCATCTGCTGAACACTCATCAGACCATGTTGTGAGGCAGCACGCCTTTGAGTAGCCTCGCGAGCCGGCCCGAGATAGATGTCTTCCTCGGCAAAAATCGCGATTCTGCGTTTGTAGTCCTTAAAACCACGCCCGCAACTGCCTTTTACAAACAATACTGAAGCAGGTTTTATGCCAAATGGGCGACTTGCTGAGTGAATCCGAATATTGCGGTCACCAAGCAATCCACGCAGATTGTTCAGGCGTTGCTCATCTTCGATCACAATCGCCACAGCCCAACCGCCTTCAAAAAGCTGACGCAGTTCTTTGAGCAGGGTTTCACGCGAGGAATCAGAAGGCGGCGGATGCTGCTCAATATTGGCAAAAAGATCGTTCTCAGGATCGCCAAAGCGGCTGAAACGAGTAAACCCACGCTCAGCCAAACCTGCCAGCACTGATGCCGGGCGATGATAATAGTATTGCGGCGGCCTAAGTGGTGTCAGATCGTTAAGCTGAGCAAACTGCTTATCGAAGCCATCGTAAATTTCCTCGGCAACAGCTGTGAGCTGGTCGTGTTCCTCAACGATAATTCGACAATTTTTCCAGAAATCCCATAGATAGCCAGCACCCTTTTCAACAAAAGGCTTGAGCTCTTTATAATCACGTGAATCCGGGTGCGCCAGCAGATGTTCGTGACGGCGCCGCAACAGACTTGCACGCCGCTCATCAAGTCCCTGTAATTCTTCAGTAATCCGCTCACACAGGAGCTGAATCTCGCTTTCGCCAGTAATAAACTCGTTAACTGGAATAATACTCAGCCGGTCGCGCTTATCGAAAGAACGCTGGGTGGTCGGTGCAAACAACTTGATCGAATCGAGCTCATCGCCGAAAAAGTCCAGTCTGGCCGGGAACTCAGCATCAGGCGGAAAGACATCAAGCAGACTGCCCCTGACCGTAAAAGTGCCCCGTTCTTCGACCAGGCCAGTTCGCACATAACCGGCACTTACCAGCTTTTTTACCAGCCCTTCACGCCGCACGCCCGAGCCAACTTTAACTTCAAAACAGCTTTCAAGCCAGCATTCCGGAGCAAAAAATCTTTCAAGCATCACACATAACGGCACTATCACCATGCCACCACCGTTCATCTCTGATGCCATGGCGGCAAGTCGCCGCCACATAACCTCTGGATCGGCTGCTGTCTGGTCATAAATCGACGTGCGCTCTGGCATCATGCAGACAACACGATTTGAGCGCGCGCCAAGCCAGGTCGCTACCTGCTGTTCGAGACCTCTCGCTCTGGCAACATCGCTACAGACAAAAAGAGTCACTCCGGACTGTTGCGCCAGACCAGCCAGGCACAGGGCGGCCAAAGCACCAGTACAGCCAGTAAGACTTGTGCGCGTCGACAGTCCGAGCTCGGCGAAGAATCTTTCGAAGGGCTCACCTCTGGTCGTATTCTGCATTGCTGTTTCGCGCATCTGATAGACCTTCCCGATCTCAATCTGTCATCGGACGGTTCTTTACATGGTTTTAATGACCTTTGGCCATTAGAGCCACGTATTCCGTAATGCTCACACGGTTGAGTCAAATAATTGCACCCACTGGCAAGCCTGTGTATAATGTTACCTGTCGAAGCATAGTACAGTAGATAGATCTTCGTCAAGATGCTAACTTGTCAAAGGGTGCGCTTACCCGCACCCGGAATGGGAAAAGAAGTTGAAAGAACGCAAACGGATCAATCTGAATTCATATCTGTTCGCCAACCTGGTTATCGTGAGTGTTCTACTGATCGGCCTGTGGAACCGCAAGCCGGTCTGGGATGTCAGCCTCAGATTTCCCAATCTTCTGCTGATACTGGTATTGCTCAATACAATACTGATTTTCCGCGAAGTGATACTTGGAAAGAGGACGACGCCGAGCCGGGGGCGACAAAAAAAACAGTCACGCCAGAAACTGCGCAACCTCAATGAGCTACGCGTCGTATTGCGGAACTCGCCGAAGATCGACGAAAACCTCTTACACAGATCATTACTGCGCCTGCGTGAAATTTGCGGCAGCGATTCAGTAACTCTTTACATACTCGAGAACGGTCAGTGCCGCCAGGTCGCTGGAGCCGGCGAACTTCCGGCTGCACTCAATGGCAGCCGCTTTATCAACCGCGAACATTCGGTTTTTATCAAGTTTCCGGGATCGCTTGGCGAAGAGGAAATCGGCAAAATCTCTGCCGGCAACAAGCCGATGTCCTTCAAATCAGCGCTTATTCGGCTGGAGCTGACAGCTCTGCCACTTACTCTACATCAGAACAAGATTGGCCTGTGCGTATTCTCAAGCCGCGAGGCGCACAAATCACCGCCAATACCACTCACCAGCACGGCACTTTTCCTTGAAACCCTGCTGGCGCTTGTCGAAAATGCAGGTAATACTGGCGATGGCCGATACAAAGACAAGTCTACCGGACTGTTTTTATTCGAATGCTTTGCCGACTCTTTTGAGACTGAAGTCGAGCGCTCAGAACGCTACAAACAGGAAATGAGTCTCTTAACCATCTCGGTTCGCGGCTTTACCAAGCTCGACAGCGACAATGCCCAGCAGATAGCCAGAAGTGCTGCCGCCGCGCTCAAACAGTCTCTACGCCGCCTCGACCTCATGTTTTGCGGCAAAAATGACGGTGAGTTTCTTGCGATTCTAACCGAGACCGGCGCCGAAGTTGCCGAGATTGTTGCCAAAAGAGTTCAAAAAACATTTGCCAAACAGAATGAAAAGTTTGATTTTATTAACAGCAGCGAGTTGAAAATGTTCATCGGCTCGGCAGCTTACCCTGCCAATGCCACACATGGGGACGGGCTGCTCGAAAAAAGCCGTGAATCGCTAAATCAAGCAATCAACGAAAACGTCGAGTTTAAAGCTTACGGCGCGATAAACCAGTAGCTCGCAAGGAGAACGATTATGCAAGAAAATCTGATCAAAATCAGCTTTAGTTTGAACGGAAATGCGGTCGAAACCGAAGTATCACCTGAACTGACCGTTCTTGAAATGCTGCGCCGCAATTTTAGACTGACAGCAGCCAAAGAAGGCTGCGGCAAAGGGGAATGCGGAGCCTGTACAGTAATGCTTAACGAACAGCCAATTAACAGCTGCATAAAACTTGCAGCCACCTTAAACAAAGCCGACAGCCTGGTCAGCGTAGAGGGTCTTAACGAAGACAAGCTCATGAAAAACATTCAGGACGCTTACGTCGAAGAAGGTGCGGTACAATGTGGTTTTTGCATACCAGGAATGACCATAACCAGCCATTATCTGTTGAAGAATAACCCTAATCCAGATGCACATGCAATCAAACAGGCACTTTCCGGCAACATCTGCCGCTGTACTGGTTATCGCAAGATAGAGGCTGCAGTAAAAAAAGCAGCCGACAGGAGCAGTAAATCATGAGTAACGTCGAATTCATCAAGCCAACAAGCCTACAAGACGCCTGTGAGGCGCTCATGAAACCCGATTATCTGGCGATTGCCGGCGGCAGCGACCTGATAGTAAAAATGCGCAACGGCATGTACCCAAATCTCAAGGGTCTGGTCGACATCAGCGGTCTGCCTCCTCTGAATACTATCAGAACAGACGAGAACGCGGTTATTATCGGCAGCGGCTGCACCATGAACCAGATCGCCAAAGACCAGCTCATTAAGGACTACTTTCCTGCGCTGGCAAAAGCAGCCTCCACCGTAGGAGCATTGCAGATACGAAACTCTGCGACAATCGGCGGCAATGTCGCTAACGCTTCGCCAGCCGGCGATACAATTCCAGCCTTATTTACCCTTGTCGCCGACATCATGATTATAGGCTGCAATGGCAGGAGGCAAATCCCTATTGTGGAATTCTTCCTTAGCCCCGGCAAAACAAAGTTAGCGCCCGGGGAAATTATCGAGGGATTTAAGCTGCTGCTAAGAAAAACGCGCGGCGAATTTTTAAAACTCGGCGAGCGCAGAGCGCACGCAATTTCAAAAATCAACATGGCCGTATCCACCTGGAATGACGGCAAAAATCACTACCGCATCGCGATGGGTTCGGTTGCACCAACCGTACTGCGCTGCCGCGAGGCCGAAGAATACCTCGAAAGCAGCGAGCAACTCGATGACAACACGATAGCACGTGCCGCTGAAATCGTCAGTGAAACAGCAAAACCGATCAGTGATCTGCGCTCCACGAAGGCTTATCGCAAGCAAATGGCTGGAGTATTACTCAAAAGGGCCTTGCAAAACCTTCGCTGACCAACATACCTCAACACCCAAAAGACACCGCCTGCCCGCGGTGTCTTTTTCACACAAAATCGGCTTAATTTTTCGTTAATTAGAGTCCATGTGTTTTTTCAGCACATTGTCTCAGCAAAATTCTATTTAAGCTTGCCGAGATTATACCTCCACAATTTGCATTCAACAGTTGACACGAGAATGCCGATACCCATAGAGGGGGGATATGATTACCAGCAAACCCACCTTGAAAACGAGAAACTCGCAACAGACCGCGATAACCGACCGGCAACCAGACAGTTGCCGGGATTTGGCATTTAAATTGCATATAAAACGACAAGGGTAGTTAAGATGAAAAAACTTTCAAAATATATGGCAATCTTGACAATGGTGCTGATTACAGCACAGGCCTGTGCTATAACAGCTTCCGAAATTTACAGCGATGGCACACGTGCCTTCAACAACGCCAGGTGGCAGGAGGCTGAAGAAGTTCTTGCGCGTTTTATTTCTACCTGGCCAGATCATCGGCTGCGGCCGCAAGCCTTGTATTTTAAAGCCATAGCCTCCACCCGAAATCTGACAAACAGCATAAACACAGGCCTTGCCAGCAGCGCCGTAACCTGGAACGAAGAACTTGCACAGCTTGAAAAGGAGCTGCCAGGCCAGGATCTTACTGAATTACGGGTCGCGATAGACATTGCCAACCAGCACAACGAACAACCATCATGGAAACGCCTGGCAACCCTCAAGCCCGTAGAACTAAAACACTATCTACAGCGCGGCTGGCACCCGGATGCAAGCAAAGACCCCATGGCAACACTTGCCTGGAGCAACGACTGGTTGAAAAAAAACACATCCACCCTAGACCCTGATCTGGAGAGTAGAATCCACCTATTTAGAGCTCAATCATATTGGCAATTGATGCTTTCCCCCTTGTCACTTGATGCGAATTCCAATATACTCAAGTCATGGGGATGTTGGCCCGTACACAGTTGCCTCGAAAAGTCACTTAACCGTAGCTTTTCAACTGGCTGTGCCGATGTAAAAAGACAAATAGCACTACTGGGTTATCACTTTGACTTTTTCAGGGACAGGGGTTTGCTTGGGTCCAGGCCTGTCAACCTGAAAAACCGGTGGTATTCCTATCTTTCAGAGCGTGGAATCAACCTGCAGGAGGCCTGGTGCCCGAGATGAAAGGCAATTTTGCATCAGTAATCAAGGTCGGCGTAGTTATACTGCTGCTGTTAGCAGCAGGCTATTTCGCCTCCGAACTACCAAAATCATCGTCTATCGACTTTTCGAGTATCAGACGTAATCTTGGTGGAACTGCCGACCGTACGCCAGAGCCTGACCCGGTCGCGCTGAATGCCAGCGAAACCGAACCGGTCGAAGAAATTCAAGCACGCAGCAAGTATCTCAACGAAAGTCGTGCCCGCCAATATGTTGAGTCCGCCACCACCGATTATTATCGTGGCAGTTACGAAGAGGCCCTTCGCCGACTGGAGCGAGCCAGAATCTATGACCCAAGCAACTACGGTATTTTCAAGCTCAGCGGCCAGATCTTTTTTGAAAAGAACAAGCTCCGCAAAGCCTTCAACGACTGGGAACGCGCCAACCAGCTCCCGAACGATGATCGTACCATATCGCGCGACCTCAACACTCTGCGCCGTCTTCTCCGCTACAGTCGCACCGAGATGGATCGCCTGCAAAGAGATGTTAATAAGCATCCCGACGATCGTGTTGCTCGCGCCCGACTCAAAGAGCTCGAAGAACAGATGCGCGACTAAGACCCTGAATAAATTAACCTCGTGATTTCACATTTGTCAGGTACCTAAATTTCGTGACTCATATGATACATTATCTGCATTTTTTGGCCGATATGTACAATGATGACAAGTGAAGACAATCATAGCTTTATTGAGAAAATAGCCGACTGGTCGCGCTGCAATGGCGGTTTTTACGCCGACAACCCGATTTATGCAGGCAAAATTCCTGAATCGCTGCGCCAGTCAGAACTCTTTCAGCTAATAACCAATCGCGCTCTTCTGAGAGAATTCTGCGCCCGCAACCAGATTGTACAGCCCGTTTTTGTGCATGGATCAAAATTTGACAGCCTGGCGGCGTGGGCGGTGAAACGCAACCAGTTTCCGCTTGCCATGAAATCGGCTGTTAATGGCAGCGACTGCGATCATTGCTACATTCTTAAAGCCTTTCGTGAGCTGCCGGAATTTTATGAAGCCATAGTCAGCGCTATAAACGGTCCGGTCATTCTCGAAGAATTCATCAGCGCCAAAAGTCGGATAGAAGCAACCTTTATTGCCGGCCTACCGCGGCTTATCGCCCAGTTCAGCCTTGAAAAATCAATGCGCATGCGCCAGACCTGGCGGGTTTTTCCGATCAGGCCACCAGAAGCCATGATGGATCAACTCTGTTCTATTACCAGCAAATTTAAAGGACTCAGCGCCATAAGAGACGTGCCGGTACGCTTTTCGTTCGCGTTACGCAACAATCAACTGGTTCTACTTTCGCTTAATGCCGGCCTGAACCGCCCGGAATACCACCCAGAATGGTGCCATGCCGCTGGAATCTCAAGCATTTTCGCTGCGCTACCGGCAGTCGGCAACAAAAACATCTGCAAACTTCTGATTTATTACGGAATAAGCGACTTCTCAGAAAGCGAGTTGCGTATTGCAGGCGGAAAGAATCTGGTAAAACTGGCTTCAACAGAGGCGCAGACGATTGTCATGCTCAGCGCCCCGGATTCGGCAACACTGCTCGAAGACGCCAGAAAAGTGGACACCTTTTTCAAGCATTGCAAAAGCAGCGACTATCAGTCGCCTGTATCTGAAGATTAAGAAAAACCCGCTTAAAGCGAGCGGCGATAACCACGCCAGACATCATAAAACAGCTTATTGCCCTGAAAATGCGGACAATATTTGTAGAACGAATAGCTCGCAGCGTTCTTTATCTGCACCTGCTTGCCATCTATTGTCATAACAACCTTTTCACCACGATCAAGTTTGGCTTTGGCATCATCATAATGGCGACGATAGGTCTGGGCGGCATATTCAATCTGTTTGGCAAATCCCTTAAATTTCTGGTTCCAGTTACCGGAGTCATAACAGCCAACGCCCAGGGCCCAGTCAAGCTTGCTCTCCGTAGCCGTAGATTTCGAAATCAACCCCTGTTCACACTGCAGACGCGTCAACAGCACCTGCGGATTGATACCATATTTTTTGGCGGCATCATATATCATCTGTGCCGGGCTCGAACCGCGATAGGGTTTAGCCAGCACCGAATTTTTTGTGTCGAGAAATTTCTGAATCTGAGCAACGCTCATGGTACCAGAATTAGTGAGAGCGCGATCCGAAATCAGGTAATCCTGCTGAAACTGCTCCTGCCACGATTCATCGCCAGCGGGCGCAGTCTGAGTATTTGTTGACGCGGGGGTAGAAGAAGAGGAACTGTCCGAAGAAGTGGTGCCAGCAACAGTTGTGCTAGAAGGAACAGTGAGACCCTTTGGCAACACTATCAACTGCCCTGGAAAAATCAGATTGGGTGTAGCGGCAATACTGCTGACCTGATATTTTACGATGTGCTGCCACATCCCGCCGTTGCCGTAGTACTTTTCGCAAATTTTAGAGAGCGAATCACCGGCCTTGACCCGGTAATAATCCATACCGGTTATGCTGTCTTCAGAAGTGCTCTGAGCAGGAACTGAAGCCTGCGCAGCCGAAGATGACGAGGAAAGTTGTGCTGACGAAGATTGAGAGTTGGCTGAACTGCCCGATGTGCCGAGGTTCAACACACTCTCACCGAAAGGAGAGGAACTGGTTCCGACAAATATCGGCGAAGATGGCGTAGATTCGCTACGAGCCGACTCAAACCCTGCCATATCCATTTCGGAAACGCCGGGAGTATTGCGAAAAATTTCGGTTTCCAAACGTTTTTTGGCTTCACGAAGATTGTCGCCATATTTCTTGGCATCGGCACGCCCCAGCCCAACAGCCTGCTGATATTCGCGAAATGCCTTCTGATAGTTTTCAAATGCTTTTTCTACGCTCGCTGACGAACTTGGGCCGTGAAACGTAGACGTGGGTTTATCTTTAGCAGCTTTTCGGGCTATTTCGTTGCTGACCACAAGAGTAGCAGCGCCAAGGGCTATCCCTACCGCCATGGTAAGCAAGAAACCGATAACGCCCCTTCGGTTTAACGTAAACATCTGAGAGTTTCTCCCGGTTAATTTGTCACGAAGGACCAGTACACTTGATAATCATAACAAAAAAACAGCCTATTTTACTAAATCTACGAAAAATTCACTAAAATTTTTACCTAAAAATCCAGCAGTTCTTACCAGCCCTGCGAATGCAAGTCTTAACAGGGGATAAAACAGCTTTCATTCGCAGACTATCTGTGATCCATATAGTAAGTGCTATAAGCTATAGCCACACCCTCAAGCCTCTTTGATAACAGCAGTCGCTAGGCCGGCTTTTGGCTGTTATGGAAAAAAGAAAAAGGGGCTGTCCACGTGGACAGCCCCTTTTTAGAGAGGATTCAACTATTATTTCAATTTATTTTTTAACACCAAAAGCGAAAAATCGACCGTCCATGGGGTTGTTTATGTACTTTGTTGTTATGCAATATACTTCGCCCGATGGGTCGATGCTGCCGTAATTAGATTCTGGAGCGGCCGTAATATTAATTATCCCTGCATTGATGATAGTGTAATCTTCGTTAATCAGCAGATCCATATTAGCCAGACTGAGATTCTCAGTCTTTCTATCAAGCTCACTAAAGCTGCTGCCAGTTGCAGTGATAAGCGAACTGGATGAGCAAGAACTGTAAACTCCTTCATTGACGTAGCCTTGGATGATTGCATGAAGATAATTGCCTTTCCATGCGCTGCCGCCTTGCTTGATGCCGATACTCATATCGCAATACTCGCCTTGTATGTATGAGACGCTTACAAATACATTTCCGTCTGCAGATACCTGCATAAACCGATTGGCCACGAGTCCAACAATTGTAACCGTTCCATCATCAGCAACCGAGTAATTGCCATTATTGAGGCTATTATCCCATTCTGAATAAGGATCAAAAGCCGATTGGCTGGTGAAAGTGCCATTGTTAAAAGTCATGGTAAAAGCCTGCGTTGTAGCTTTTGTAGGAACATAGGTGGCATTAACATCGTCAGAACATTCATATACAAGATATGTGCCGTTTAGAGTAGCATTGGTCGCAGCTGTTGGCATTTTGACGAGCAAAGCAGTATTAGGATCATCGCTCTGCCAATCATGAATAATGGCAAAATTGCCAGACGGCGACACAACACCGCGATTTGGAGTATCTCCACTAAGCGTAAATTCACCAGCGGTTTCGCTCACGGTTGCTGTATATCTCGTGCCAACCGGATCAGAAGGATCAATCTTTACTATCGACACCAGTTGATCGCCAGTCACAGCGATTTCGCACATAGAAGACCAGCGGTTCTGAATGCCAGAACTGTAAGTGAAGGCGCGATAATTACCAGTCAGACGGTTGGTTGTTGTGGTTGTCGGCACAGGAGTTGCAACAGCGATTGGTGTTGCAACTGGTATCGCGTTTGCGAATGTAGTTGCTGCGGCGTCAAAAATCGCTGTAAGGTCGGTGCTGGTTTCATCGACAGTTGTATCAATCTGAGTCTGGTTGGCTGTTGTCATGAAATCGGCGTATGTTTTGGTGCTGGCGCCGACTACGTTATCTTTCCACAATTCGTAGGTTAATGCGTTCGCTGTCGTAGATGCGGTGGCTTCGATCGGAGCTATAGTCGAACCGATGGTTGAAGTTTCACTGTCAGTCAATGTTACATTGCCCACGTAGGTAAAGCCAACGAGCTTGCCAGCCGGGCGAAAAACAACTTTGTATTCAACCGCTGCAACGCCTGAATTGTAAGTAAAAGGCTCATCCAGCTCAAGCTTGTTTCCTGAAATAGTAATTGCAGTCGTTGTGGCAACCTGGACGTCGTTGATAAACAGTGCTGCTTCATATTTGGTTTGCACAACCGCCCGCAAATCAGCGCGCCCTGATGCAGCAAAAACCGGAAGACTCGCCGCGCCACCGGTCGAGGCAACAGCGGCAATAACAAGAACTGCAGCAAACGCTTTTAAGAAATTACTGCTGCCGCCACCGCCGCAACCTACCGATAAAACGAGACCAGCCAACATAGACAGAACAAGACAATAACCTAAAACTTTTTTCACAACACTACTCCCTTTACTAAATACAATTTTTTCTGATTACTAATGTAATGCGAACTTAGAATTTGCCGACGATGCCGAATACTGGGCCACGATAGCCAACTTTTACGCTGTCGCTGGAACCATCATCATCATACTTGCCGTCAAGATAGGTGTTGCGATAACCGATGAAGGCAAGCCATTCGGTGTTTTCGT
>JAHISQ010000175.1 GCA_018818125.1 Candidatus Rifleibacteriota bacterium | reverse complement strand
TTGTATGATAAACATTCATCATATGACTTCCAATACAGAGGACTTGACCACCAAAGTGATCTCACCTCATAAGTTCACGCCCGTGCCGGGCGTACACAATCGCATAGACGCGGAAAATAAGGCCGGATCACGGGTCTTGCTTACGCAACACCCGCGCCCGTCTCTCATTTCCGGTCACGACAGGCGTTGAACTCAGCCGCTGGCGCGGCAGCTGGGGAAAAATGATTTAAATCTTCTGATTTCAGATCCATGTCGTTTTCCCCTCCTGATCCTGTATGTTGTGTAAACTCCTCGATTACCGCTTATTGAGGAGTTTGTGTGGAGAAAAGTAAAAAAACAGCCTACTCTCGTCAATTCGGGTTGAGCTAATTCTGTGCTTTTTTTTGTCTTGAAAAACATTTCGAGTATTTGGTCTTTCAATATTTGGTCTTAATCTTTACAAAAATGCAATGAATAGAATGTGCGTGGAGCTGCCCCTCATAACAAAATTAATTTATGGTTTTTTAGAATTTGCAGGTCAATATTATCTAATATATTTGTTTTTAGTTGCAATCTATGCCGTCACTTTTTTCTACTTCGCATCAAAAAAGATTGTGAAGCTTGCAGAATTATGTTCAGACTCTGAATCATTTCACCGTTTTCAACTAAAAACGTATGTGGTTCTTCTGGCGTCTATTGTTTTTCTGGAGCTCATTGAAGTCATACTGAATTTCTATGTGGTTTCTCCAATAATTAAAGCCGCTTTCTAAGATGATTCTCAGGAATTTTCAACTACAATTATCAGCTACAGCCTCTTCTTCGCAACCATCAGGCCGTTAGCTATAACGAAGTTTGTATTGTGAATCAGAATTTGTTACAATTAAGAAGGCAATATGGAGGGGCAAATGAGTTCATCGACCTACAATTTGATTACAAAGCGACTTGAACATCTTCCTGAAGAAATGCAGAAGAAAGTTCTCAAATATGTTAACAGTCTGCAGAAAACTGGACTAAAAGGTGTTCCTGGTAGTTCAATTACGAAGTTTGCTGGCTGTATTTCAGCTGAAGACCTTGAGATAATGAAAAAAGAGATTGAATCGGGATGCGAGAGAATCGACGGCGATAAGTGGTAAGTATTTATTAGACACAAACATCGTAATTGCGTTATTCCATGGCGAACAGCCGATTTTAGACAAACTGAACCAAATCAAAAGTGTTTTTACTCCCAGCATTGTTGTTGGCGAGCTATATTTTGGAGCATTTAAGTCCAGCAAAATCAAAGAAAATGTCTTCCGGATCAACGAGTTTGCATTGAAAAATGAAATTTTAAGCTGTGACCAGCATACGGCAAAAATTTATGGTGAGATAAAAACAAGTTTAAAATCAATCGGAAAGCCTATTCCAGAAAACGATATCTGGATTGCATCAATAGCTTTGCAATACAATTTAACATTGATAACCCGTGATTCTCATTTTAATCATGTGTCTGGGCTGTCATTCGAAAAAATTGAAGAGGCATAAAAATCGCATAGACGCGGGAAATAAGGCCGGATCACGGGTCTTGCTTGCGCAACACCCGCGCCCGTCTCTCATTTCCGGTCACGACTGGCGTTCGATAAAAAAAATCACAACAATGTTTGAGGCATGCATATGTTGAAAATTCCTGAAAAATTGAAAATTTGGTTCGAGGTTCGGAAGAAATTTAGATTGTCAGATGCGCAAATTCAAATGGCCCGAGAATTGGGTTTAAATCCGAAAAAATTTGGAAGTTTGGCGAACTCTAATCAAGAAGCTTGGAAGCTTCCATTACCGCAGTTTATTGAAAAGATTTATCTGAAAAAATTTGGAAGAGAAAAGCCAATTGAAGTGATTTCTCTAGAAGCAAAATTAAAAAACGACAAAGCAAAACGTGAACGCGGAGCTAAGTAGACTCTAGCTCTGCGTTCTATGGTTCTGTCTAAAGCACAGAGGCAATTTGTCACAGATTGTGATTGATTTTGTGTTGATAATGATGGGGGGGCAGGTTCAAGCGTTGGACAACGTTATGAACGCAGGAAACAGCCAAAAGTTTGTTTGGACTTGGGCAGCTGACATCGCTTTGCGATGTTACACGGGTATGTGCGAAAACGCTGGACCGGTGCGTTTGAAAATGGCGTTCTACTTAGAGGCCAGCCATCTTTCAAAGTTTTTCTGCAGTCTGGCAGGCTCCTGTTTAAGCAGCGCTTTCATCCAAGCGCCATCACTGTATTTATGTGCCTTTTTATAAAGGTTCTCGACTGCCGGAAGTCCCATGGTTTCTTTCAGAAAGGCTATAAAACAGGAGGCAACCGGGTAGCTGACATTGCAGTCATAACCCTCCCAGTTCATCTCAAGGTCATACAGGGTGGGCAGACTGTTGTTCTGCAAAAATTGTTTAGCCCAGAATACATGAGGCTTGGAATTCCAATTCAAGGCGGTAAACTCGGCGCAGCCTTCATCGATCAGATTACCAGGGTATATCGGTGACCACTTTTCCGCAAGGAGAACATGGGTGACTTCGTGAGCGCCAATTGCACCCATAACCTTATCGGAATAAATTGCGTAGACACAGGGAAGAAGGTGGTCGGCAAAGCCCATGCCGCGCGAACCGGTGAGCGCTTCCATCTGATCTTCATCGTTAAACAGATAGAAAGCGATTCTAGTTGCACATTCCAGCCCTAGTCTTTCTTTGATTCGTGCCAGCGCTTTTTCCTGAAAGTTGAAAAGCCAGCCTTTATCTAGCTTTGCCAGGTTATCGTTCGGAAAAAAGAACTGATAATGCCTGCTTCTTACGGTCTGAAATACTGGTCTGTCATGTTTGACAACGCTGTTTTCAACCACATACTGTCGTGCAGTTTCCTGAGACATGTCAATAGAACCAGCGTAGAGAGGCCCGAAAATGTCGGATATGAGGAAATCATGCTTCATCGCCAGTCTGAACATTGGCTTTCGAATCTCGGGATAGTCTTTGTTGGAAATACATAGAAGGGCGTAGCGATTGCCGCCTTTCTTGCTTTGACCGCAGTATAACCCCGCAACAACGGCCAATCCTGGGTGACGGACGCTTTGAAATGTCTGGCTGCCAATTCTAAATTCAGATTTTGAAACGCTGAAATCATCGATAAGACTGATATAATCGGCCATAATATGATTGTTGCCAGGATTACCGAGGATGACCACTCCGGTTATATCGCCTATTTTGTCTGCCGCCAGCGATGAAGGCAGAACCAGCCCGTTACCATAGCTTAACCGCTCGGCATAGCTTTTCCACGCCTTAATTAACTCTGGTGACAGGTTTTTGTCGGGGTAAACAAAAGCGCGGTTATTGCTGTTGATTACAAGATTGACAAAGGTTACGTCAGCTGAACACAGGCTACAGACCAAAAGAAAGATCAGACCTGACAAAAAAATACGTAATTTCATGTTGCCTCCAGCTGTGTGATTAGGAAATTGCTTTTTCAGGGTTCGGCATGACTTTCCCTATTCAGACAGAACTTTACCTTCTTTCAATGAAAACGGCAAGATCGAACATCAACAACTGGCAGAGGAAATAGAAAGTTAGTGATTTTGTCTGCATTTTTTGTTACCATGCTGCTGATGCTCTTTTTCTGCAAGTGCTGGAAGGGAATCTCAGGGAGTATTTGTTTGAGCTTTTATCATCTTGATGCTTATTAAAATTTCCACATCATTTAGAAGGAGGGATATGAGTAAGAGAGTAATCATTTGTCTCATGGGTCTGGTCTATTTATGTTTCTCAGGGGCTGTTTTGGCAAATTCCTCAATTAGGGTTAGTTCGGACTCAAATTCGTTTTCCCTATTTCTTACCGATATTTCTAACCGCAAACCTTTTCTAGAAATCAGGCGTTTGCCAAAAGCGCCTAATCTTCAGGTGACAATTCCTCCACGAGCTAATGATTTAAGACGTTTTCCATTTTTTCTGTTTGTTGACTCCAATCTAAACGGAAAATCGGACCTGGAATTTTCTCCGATGGGACTTTCTTTTTTGGAGAAAGGACTCGTTGGCTTTCAGGTAAATTCTTCTTCCCCTGCCACAGCAAAGTGTGAAATGCCCTATTTCGACCGCATTGAACTTCAGATTCATGATAGTCTTCAAAAGGAATCTCCTCTGCAGATTCATGGGTATAAAATTGATTTAATTGTCATTCGAAGGATAGATGACGGCAACCTTCAAATTACCGTCAGAAACAAGTTCTTCCGCACGGAAAAAGACAGGGTTTTTGAAACCTTGTTTTGTTGGTGATTTCCTCTGTAGATTTCCGAATACTTTTTCTGCATTAACTTTTTATCAAAACGAGATATTCCATTGTTTAACCCATGGAAACCCGAATGAATTGATTAATAAAGACCATCAAACAATCGCGTCGACACGGAAAAATCGGCCGGATCACGGGTCTTGCTTGTGCAACATCCGCGCCCGTCTCGTTTTTCCGGTCACGACAGGCGTTAGAGATTATAAAAAATTCTCTTTCCGCGAAAAGTTTAAATATATACTTTTCATAAATTTGAAACCCGTTTTCAGAGTTGACAACAACAATGGAAATCTTTTTAATGAACTAACTTCGATTGTTTGCCTAAATAAATCCAGATAAATCTGTCCAAAGGCTAAGAAATTTGAATTCTATAAGAAATTATTTAACTTGCTGTGTGATCCTATTACTCGTTTTTGTCCCAAATTTAATTGGAAAGTCTTGCAACTCTGAGCTGCAAACCAAATTTTTACAAGCGAAAGAGCTATTCAAAAAGAACCATATTGAAGAGGCTGAAAAATTGATTCTTGAGGTTCTAAATCAATACTCGGAAACCATTGTAAACCCTGAATACAGATTCCTTTTTGGGAAAATACTTATGGCAAGAGGCGATTTTATCGGTGCAAAAGATAATCTTGATATTGTCAGGCAGACAAAATTTTCTTCAATCCAAGACCCATACATTAGAGAGAAGCAAAATTCGATGATAAGTGAAATAGATAGAATCCAGGCTATTTTTGA
Source organism: Candidatus Rifleibacteriota bacterium (assembly GCA_018818125.1). Lineage (GTDB taxonomy): Bacteria > Muiribacteriota > Ozemobacteria > Ozemobacterales > Ozemobacteraceae > Rifleibacterium. The sequence continues at coordinate 955 of JAHISQ010000175.1, read as the reverse complement.
TGCCGAAGGAGAAAAAAAAATTGCAGCTTATTGGAAAAATCAAAAGACTAAATCACCGTTAGAGCTGGCTGACATGCTATATAAAGCATTAAAGCTTAGCCCCAAATTAATAAGAAGATACCCTTACGAGCTGCAAAAAGCTGTAGATGTCTATGAAAAAGTTTTAAGTGGCAAAAAATTTGAGCCATCTGAGCAGATAATGCGATTAGCATTTTTCTATTCCCATGTAGATAAGAAAAGCGATGCTGCAAAGATTTACCTTAACTTGGTTAATCAAGCCAGGAGCTTTAGCGAGGAATATGTTTTTATTCACAAATTTGATAATATCAGTATGTCTCTATCTACAAGGCATCCCATGGTTGAGGGTATAGAGCCCAGACCAGATCAATCCTCCTGGATCCAAACAGGAAAGTATTCCAATGAATTTTTTGATAATATTCTTGGTAATGCTAGCTGGAGAGAGCTTTCCCAAAAAGATCAACTTAAAATTTGGAAAGTTGTTCAGGATTCAGTGAAGCAATCACCTGATAAACCAAGCTTAGATGAGTGTGGAAAAATCGCGAAAGAGATTAAAACCAAGGTTACAGAATTGAGGGAAAAGGGAGAACTCCTAGATGCAGTTAGAGATAATGAATAAGTTTATTATTCTTAGCTCTTCATCATAAAAATTCCTCAACTCGCTCCTCTACCTGGACGATTTTTATGCCATTGTGATTCAGGAGTGCTTTCCCAGAGCTAGTGAATACAAAATGAATATAGGAATTACTAATTCGTATGAATCAAAATCTAGAATGTTTACAAAATCTTGTGGTAAAAATAAAAAATCATCTCTAACAAGTGCGTCGACGCGGAAAAACCGGCCGGATCACGGGCCTTGCGAAGCAAGCCCCGCGCCCGTATCTCATTTCCGGTCACGACAAGCGTTCTGTGAAAAGAGAAAAAAACAAATGAATCT